>JBOFQB010000081.1:0-12543 GCA_051660685.1 Thermoguttaceae bacterium
AAATGGTCAGCCAATTTTATCTGTGCTCCCTATTGTCAAAAATATTCCGATCAGGTCCATCGAAAGGTCAATCGTGATTGCCCCGCTTTCGGGCGTAGAGTGCCGGACAGGTTAGTACGTTCGCACGTTAGTACGGTAGTACATTGGAAATTTGAAAACAGCTTTGATGTCCATTTCATGGAACCGAGAGCCGAGGATTCAGCAGGTGTCAACCTGTCAACCTGTCTACATGTCAACGGGATAGAATTGAAAAATGATATTTGCCGTTTTAGACCGAACTGGTCAAGCCCTCATTTGCTAACGGGGCCTCACTTCATACAAAACCCTGGGCTTGCATGATACGTTTCGACCAGCCCCATTGAGGAGTGTCCCGTTTTCGGTCTTTCCAACGAATCGTTGGTCCGGTCTGGTGTATTGCCTTTTGGTGAAGAACCCGACTCCCCTCCAAATGGTTGTCCCATTAAAAACGACCAACCATTGGGTTTTTCTGAGAAGCCAGTTCTGCGAATGAAAGGATTTTTTTTCGATCATCAGCAGTCAACGTGGCCCAACAGTTGAGAAGTCGGGCCAAATCGTCCGTTGGCCCTAAAGATTCCTGAAACTTTTCTTGAGAGACCAAAGAACTTTTATTTGGTCTTAAATTTGGACCCTCGTGTTGGTCAGGTTGTGTGTATACTCCGTATATTTCAGCACTTTCCACTTGCTGGTTCGAGTCCTTGTCGGGGAGTTTCGGAAAACTAACCCCTGTTTTCTCTACACGATTCCTCCGTGAATCAGTATTTATTCCTCGCGCGAAAAAGGGTTCGAAAACGGTTAAAAATACCGCTTTGTCTTTCTTACATCGAAAAAACGTGTCTCGTACCTCTTGCCTTTCTGTTTTTTCGTCTTGCTCTTCTTCTGCAAACTTGTTCGCAGATTGATCTTTTTAGACGTTATACGTTGCAAAGATGCCAACTTTTGGTATATTCTGGCAACAAGGGTCGATGTTCTCCAACCTTTGCCGTTCCGTTCATCCTCTCCTCATTCACCCCAGTCCACTAACGAGTTCCGCGAAAAGAAGCAATTTTCATTTTTGAACCACGAAAATCTCACAAAATATGGTTTTTCGTGTCTTTTGTGTGTTTCGTGGTAAAAACAAATCCGTCCAACCCGGCTCGGTTCAAATCGCAAAACCAAACTTGTTAGCAGTCTGTCATTCACCCCGACCAACCGCTGCTCATACCACTTACTGTCAAACATTATGTCAAAAGAAGAGACAACCCAAAATCCGGTTGGAACCGGAATCGTTCTTGAAGCGTCCCGACGTGAAAAAATGCGAAAAATTGAAGCGTTAGGACTCGATCCCTGGGGTCAACGGTTTGACGGACATCTCAGTACGGCGGACATTCGGGCGAAAGAAATCGAAATTGTGGTTGAGCAGCCCCAAGAATCGACAGAACCCCAACAAGTCGAAAAACAAGAATCGGCAAAAGAAGGAGAAGGAACGGACGGGAAAGGAACAGCAAATTGGCGTCAACCTGAACCGGTTCAACATGGTCCCAAAGTGCGTGCAGCCGGACGAATTATTTTACAACGCAAAAAAGGAAAATTGATTTTTCTCGATATTTGGGATTGGACCGGCAAAATGCAGGTCCTGATCGGGGCAAGTCAGGTCGGCGAGCAAAACTGGGAATTGGCTCAATGTTTCGATCTGGGCGATATTATCGGAGTTGACGGGGAATTGCGTCGCACAAAAACGGGCGAATTGTCTATTTTCGCCGAAAATCTCCACTTCCTGAGCAAATCAATCGAGACTCCTCCCGCCAAATTTCATGGTCTGACTGATCCTGAACTGCGTAGTCGTATGCGATATGTCGATTTGGTTCATACAGAGGGGGTGTTGGAACGAATGCTCAATCGGACGAAAATCGTTCATGCAATTCGCGGGACACTTGCTCAAGAACATTTTGTCGAGGTTGAGGGACCGACCTTGCACGCAATTGCAGGAGGAGCAGCTGCGCGACCTTTTACCACACATCATAATGCGCTGAACATTGATTTGTACTTGCGAATTGCCCTTGAATTGCACTTAAAACGACTGTTGGTCGGGGGAATTGAACGGGTTTATGAAATGGGTCGGGTCTTTCGGAATGAAGGGATTGACCAGACCCATAATCCTGAGTTCACGATGCTCGAACTGTATCAGGCGTATGGTGATTATCGTTCGATGATGGACCTGACGGAAAAAATCATAACCGGAGCAATCCGGTCAATTGGCAAGGACCTGAAAATCCGTTGGAACGGGTTGGACATTGACTTTACTCCCCCGTTTTCGAGAAGGACGTATGCCGAACTGTTTGCGGAACATGCCGGAGTTGACCCCAAAGACGAAGCGGGGGTCCTCCAATTGGCCCAATCACTTGGAATTGAAACGCAAGGGGTCCATTTGGATGTCGTGAGGAACAAAATTTTCGAGGTCAAAGTCGAAGATGCCCTGATTGGACCCGTTTTTGTCTACGATTATCCCGCAAGTATCTGCCCCTTAACCAAACGAAAAGTGGGGGAACCTGAAATTGCTGAACGGTTTGAACTGTTCGTTCACGGAATGGAATTGGCAAATGCGTATACGGAGCTGAATGACCCTGATTTGCAGGACCAACTGTTTCGTCAACAATTGGCGGGGCAGAAGGAGGAAGACAGCATGTCAAAGATGGACCATGATTTTGTCCGGGCGTTACGACATGGAATGCCCCCTGCAGGAGGTCTGGGAATCGGGATTGACCGCTTGGTGATGATTCTGACGGATACGGCGTCGATTCGGGAAGTCATTCTCTTCCCCCTGTTGCGACCCGAAACAGTTTAACGATTGGTATTGAACCGCGCGACTGTCAGTGTAACGGGATTCAAAAGATGTTCAATTCTGTCAAGAGTAGTGTTCCGTCCCGTCGAAAAAATCACGCTGATTGCACACAAACGCAAACGTGTCATTTCCTTTCTTCAACCTCGTAGAGGTTGTGTTATGGTAGAAAACGCTTGTAAGATAAATCAGAACCCCGTCGGGGTTCCGTTATGGTATATACATCATAAATGTGGAGTGACCATAACGCAACTCCTGACGGAGTTGGAAGTTTAGGGGCAATTCGTTACTACCATAACGCAATCCCGAACGGGATTGAGGAAATGACAACATGAACATTTGGGCCGGGCGAAATAGTAGAGACCGAGTGTCAGGAATTCAGACCGAAAAGAGTCCGGGCGTTTTGCGACGTTTGCCGGGCAATTTCTTCCAACGTCATTCCCCGCAGTTCCGCAAGACGTTGTGCCGTTAAAACAAGCATCAACGGTTCGTTGTTCTCCAATTTGGAACGGAAAGGGTGAGGTTGCAAATAAGGCGAATCCGTTTCAAGAAGAAGACGGTCAAGAGGGGCAGACTTCGCAACGTCTTGAAGCGGGGCAAACTTTTTGTTGGTGTAGGTCAAGGAACCAGCAAAACTGAGGTAAAAACCGTTGTCGAGATGTTCTTTGGCAACAGACCAATCGGCACTAAATGCGTGAATGACTCCGCGCAGACCCCGGGATGATCGGCTTGCCCGGCTCAAAATCGGAACCAATTCCTGATCGGCTTCACGCGAATGAACCAGAATCGGCAAGTTGTGTTCTTGCGCTAATTCAATGTGTTGTTCAAACGCCCCAATCTGCTGTTCAAGCGGGACTGTATCCCAATACTTGTCCAAACCGGTTTCCCCGATTGCAACAACCCGGGAAGATCGGGCAAGTCGGGCAAGTTCCTGAAAATCATCCGACCCCGCTTCGTTGACATAATTAGGATGTATGCCAATTCCTGCATAAAGCAAGGGAAATTGTTCGGCAAGCGCAACACAATTCCGACTCGATGCAAGCGAAGTTGCCGGAAGAATAATGTTGCTAAGACCTATTTTTAACGTTGATCCAACACCCGGAAAAAGATGTTGCGAGAGGTCAACCGGAAATTGACCTCGCTCGCAACGCTCAAGCAGATCGGTGAGATTCCCGCCAAAATGTTCCAAATCAAGATGAGCATGTGTATCAATAAAGGAAATCATTACCCTAAACCCTATCCCCCTGTTCCTATTCCCTACCTTCGACCTGCATTTAGTATCTGCGCAAAAATAACGGATACATTTTCATTTGTTCCTTTCGTGAGGTTCGTGTTTTTTGTGGTTCTTTTAGACCACGAAATACACCAAAAACACGAAAGAATACAAATCTTTCATCAATTGTGAATCCGTAATTTAGATAGGTTATTTCCGCGCAGACGCTTACTGGAACATTGTTGAGAGGGCAGGACCGACTGCATTGGACCAGATATGGTATCCAAAATCATTGGGATGCAGGTAATCCGGCATGACTTCTCGTGTCAAGATTCCTTCCGGGGTCAAAAACTGTTCGTTAATGTTCACAAGCGTCACGTTTTTCAAACCGGCAAGAACCATTGGTAAGGCCGCATTGATTTCGTCAACCCGAAGTCGAAGAGGGTCATTCGGTTTTTCAGATCGGGGAAAAACGTCCAGAATAACAATTTTGATGTTCGGAAACTTTTCCTGAAGTTTATCAACAATCGCTTTGACCCCTTCTGCAACCTGATAAGGCGTCATTCGCGGGTCCCCCGTGTTGTTCGTCCCAATCATAATCATCGCCCCTCTTGGAGAAATCTTCTCAAGAGGAAGATTGTTCAATCGCCAAAGTACATGTTGCGTCTGATCCCCGCCAAATCCCATGTTAATCGGAACATATTCGCCAAATGTCTTCTTCCAAAGGTCAACCTGTCCGTCCCAACCATGTGTGATCGAATCACCAATCATCAAAAGACCAACATCCCCCTTTTCAACCTGCTCCTGATTGCCCGCTTGCCGGTCCTTCCACCATTGTTCGGACATTCGATGTGCCGGTTGCGTTGCAATGTTCTTTTCCCCTAAAAGTTCTTCGAGAACCGGTTCGACCGATCTTGCCCAAATACCGTATCCTTTTTCATTGGGATGCAGGTAATCCGGCATGATACTGGGGGACAAAACACTGTTCGACTCAAGAAACTTGTCGTTCAAGTTCAGGAGCCGGACATTTTTCTGATCTTTCAGCAACTCGGGCAAGAGGGCATTGATTTCGTCAACTTTTTTCCGCATATCACCATTGGGGAGCGGATCGCGGGGAAAGACGTTCAAAACGAGAACCTTCATCTCAGGAAACGCTTTTTCGAGACGCTTGACGATCTCTAGAATTCCTTCTGCTGCTTGTTGCGGATTGGAACTTCCATGTCCGACATTGTTCGTCCCAATCATTAACATCGCTGCTTTAGGACTGATTTTATCAAGCGGGAGATTGTCCAAACGCCAAAGAACATTTTCCGTCCGATCTCCGCTAAAACCCAGATTGATCGGTTTACGTTGTGCATAATACATGTCCCAATACTTTTTCCCCGCATTTTCCCAACCATGTGTGATTGAATCGCCAATCATCAGCAAATCAATGTTCCCCTTGCTCATCTGTTCAACATTCCCCGCATGTCGCTTCGTCCACCATTCATCCGGTTTGTCAGAAGGTGTCGTTGCAACATGTTGGGCCGAAACGGACGCAACAAGGAGCATCATCAAAACGGCAGAAAACAACGAAAACAAAATCGCCCGTTTCATATTGGTTTTATCCTTTCATCAAAAAAATAATTTGTATTCACAACAACATTTATTAACTGCGGTTTGGAGAACGCGCGATACGTTGTATTGCGGCTAAACGCCCAATTCCCTATCCCCCCATATCCTATCCCCTATTCCCTAACTCTCCTATTCCTCAACGACGATTCGGAAACCGACGTTGAAGACAGGTTGGTAAGCGGGATATGTCAAGCGGTAATCGTTGGTACAACGATAAGGTCGGTCATACCAAGAACCGCCCCGGACCACTTTTTCGCCGGAATCAACACTGCGAGTCCATTCCCCGACGTTGCCGTTCATGTCAAAAAGACCGAACGGATTCGGCTGATATTGGCCCGGCATAATCGCCAAAAAATTCCCGTCATCAAACCGTTCGTCTTTCGGAAAACGATCATCAAACGGATTCGGATTCTCGATAATGTTGACGTTCGTGTAATTTTCGTGAGCCGTACACGCGACAAACTCCTTCAAACGTCGATCCCCCATATTGGCAAACGGCGAAAAATCGGTCTGGAAATCTCCAAACCAAAACGGACTCGTTGTTCCCGCTCTCGACGCAAACTCCCATTGTTCTTCACTTGGAAGATCAACCCTTAAACCAGTCTCCTTGCTCAACCAGTTACAAAACGCTTTTGCTTCTTCCCAGTTGACCCGGACAACCGGCAATTTGTCCCCGTTCATGTCATATCCCCGACGTCCAAACTGGTATCCCATTCTCGACTCATGTCGGCTGTCATGTTTCGGATCAAACGCCCGGAATTGTTCGTTCGTTATCTCGAATTTGCCCAACCAAAACGGTTTCTCGATTGTGCAAACTGTTCCATTCTGGTTGACAAATTCCCCGGTCGGAATTCGGGTCAGTTCAAGCAGTCGATCATGCCCCAATTGGTCCTTCCCAAGTGAAATGGTTTTGACTAATCGAGCGGAATCCCCCCCAACCGAATCGAGTTGATCTTTTTGTATCTCTTCCAAAGAGCGGGGCCAATTGGGTGATTTGCTCATTCGAGATTCCAGACGCTTGGGATCAAGACTGGAATCAGGACTGCGTGCAAGTTTGGGACCAGACGGTTCCGCTATGTTCATTTGCGGGAGTTCGCCGCTTTCAAAATCAACGACCGCACCTCCATAAAGTTTTAACAGGTCAACACGTCGTTTCGCAATATGTTCAACGCGATCTTTCCCCATAATTTCCGACCAACTTCCATGAAATGGAGCGTTCATGTCAATCCAAGCAATCAACCGTTTCCAAGAATCAGCATCCAGTTCAACCCCATAATGTCCCTTCTTCAACAGTTGAACCAATTCCGTTGTGTTTGCCGCATATTCATAGGGCAAAAACATTTCGTAATCGCTCTCAATTCCTGATCGTCGGACAAATCGTTGGAGATTGTCATAAGCAACCGTAAATTTTCCGCCAACTCCGGGGATGAAACCAACATTCCCGCTAATATCGGATGTCCAACCTTTGAGCATCTGATCTCCGCGCAAACTGATCGCAAACGGTTGACCGTCAAGAGCGGTTCCAACGGGTCGATCCTGAACAACAGCGGTTTTCACCTTTTCTTCGGCAGAACCATCATGACAGGAAACGCAGTATTTGTCGAGAACGGGTTGCACTTCGTTGACGAATGAGAACCCGCGAACTGCAACATCCCGGGTTTTATCGTTAATGAGAACATCTCCCGGATAATACGGCTTGATCGAGGAAGGGGCTTTACCAAGTGCAATCGTCTGTGAAACAATCGGGGGAGCCGTATTCTGGGTTTCATGACAACCGCTACATTGGAGAAGTTCGCCCGGCATTGCGGTCATCCAACTCCTCATCAACTGCATTGCTTGTCCATTTTTGTCAAGCGGTTGAACCGCAATCGGCAAATTGGCCGGAATTGTAAACAAAGCCGAACCATCTTCCTCAACCGGGACGGTTCCCAACACACTCCGAACATCCCAGGGTCCATCTTGCCCGATTGAACCAAGCAATCCCCCCATATCCTGATATCCAAAATGATAGATGTAAATCCGCAATTCCTTCACCTCTCCTCGCGGAATCCCTTGCAAACCGCGACCAACGTAAATGTCAGGAATGTAAATCGTCGCGTCAGCACGGTCCAGATCAACCTTGTCCGGGATCATCTGCGGTCGTTGTGTCACTTTGAGCGGAATCGGCTCAAGAAGCGAATTCTCCGCCAATTCCTTAATCAGAATCATGTTGTCAAAAACATCGACCAAATACAAACCAAATTGTGAAGAAGGGGTCGGTTTGGCAGAAACGACAAAATACTTATCATTGATTGGATAAGGATGCAGGAATTTCGGCCAACTATTGCGCGTTAAACCGTCTGCAACAATTCGCTCAACCGGTTCTCCATATCCCGGAATCCGTTGAACCGCTCCATCTGTCTCATATCGACCGCGAGATGCATCCAAAATGACCAGTTCCCCCATTCTTGGATTATCATGGTGTCCCCCGACAACCCCGACAACCCGGGCCGATTGCCCGGGAATCGGTCGCGCTTGAAAGATCGAAGTCGGCCAATAACTGTTGCTCCCATAAAACTCAAACTGTTCCGTTCCGTCAGGATTGCAATGAAACAACAATCGTGTGTTAGAATGAGGAGTGTCCGTATACTCCCAACGAGTATAAAGAACACGACCATTTGGCATAAGGGTCGGACACCAATTATGTTCCTGATCGAAACAGAGCTGACGCAATGTTTTCTCTTGCGGGTCGAGCAGAAAAAGATTGGCAACATGAGATGCTCCAAAGACGCAAGGAACGCCAACCATAGGCGCGGTACTTGTCAGGATAATCCGACCGTCCGGGAGATAACAGGAGTCATAAAAATCAACATCCTTATCTCCATCTGTCATCTGCTTTGCTTTTTTTGAATTCAGGTCCAGTTCAAAAATATGCCAACGTCCATTATTGCCGATTGAAGAGAACATGATTTTCTCTCCGTCAAAGTCCAAATCGACATCGCTAATCATGTAATCACGTTTCGGCTTGTAAACCGAACGCATTTCGCCCGATTCCGACTTTAGAGAAAGGGACAGGATTTCATCGTCGTAACCTCTTTTGGGCAAACTGGAATTGCTCTCCCAATTCATTGGCATTCCAAGAGAGCTTTTGTTATTCCGGCGAATAAACAGCAACTCATTGAAATCAATTGCCGGATTATTCGTCAACAACGCTTCTCTACGAAGAGCAACCAATTGCTGTTCAATCCCGCTCAACCGAATTTTGCCCGTTTCATCGTCCAATTTCTTCTCTTCAACCTCTTTGGAAACAGTCTTTGCTTCTTCAAGCAGATTTTCCAATCGATCTAAATAGGCTTTTCCGTTTGGATACTTTTCATGATAAGTCGTCAGCAAATCATTGATTGCGCGACGAACAGCGTCGGGATTGACTGCTGAAACGTCCTGAAAATCACGATAAGGGTCAACCAATTTCCGGGCGTGAGGACGTTCAAGCGTCCAATTCTCAGGAAATTCTTCACTCGCTTGACATTTCAGGCGTGCAACATGGGGAAACGGTCCTGATTCAGCAACCAGTTTCAGTGTGTGAAGCCCAACCGTTGGTATTTCAATCACAAGCGGTTGATCCCAAACAGCATCAATGGAGTCCCAACTCCCATTTGCCGGACCTTGACAGACCGTTCCTACTTTTGTTCCGTCCAGATAAACGGTTAACGAGCGGACTTCCCCCATTGAAACCAAAAGACTCAGTTCAAATCTTCCAGAAAGGGGAAAAGGAATGTCATATTCGACTTGATTCGGGGAAGAACCTCCATTTGCAATAATCGGCGGTCCCCCATTTCGGTATTGTTCTGTGAAGACCGAACAATTTCCCCGATCATAAGCCCAAGCGTCGATTTCAAACTGATTGGCTGCAAAACAGGAGCAGAAAAAAGAGAAAAAACAGAGTGCTGACGTGAAAATCAGCAAAACGGGCAAATTCAATTTCGGCGAACGTTTCATCATGAATTTCAGCAAATAAGCGGTTGAGCAGATGGAATCGGCGAACACGACAATTGCAGTATAGAACGTGTGAAAAAAGAATTCAACAGCCTGTTCATAAAAATCATCATTCCACTTGATTTCTTTCGTCTCCATTTGTTTTCACCAAACAGGTCATGTCAACAGATTATCATGCAACTGTTTTGGTCGGATTGTGACTTTTGCGGTTGTGACTCTTGCATTTTGCTTCTTAACCTTGTATTTATAGTTAGACACAATGAAATCAGGTGGAACATAGACAGTAGACAAGCTGCAATAGTAAATGTCTCGCAGTCACAATATGATTATACCCCTATTCGTTTTATTCCTATTTGTTTTACACCTACAATCACACACTCTCAATTGCTCACAACTCCTTCAAAAAAGAACAATAACATGCGTGTACTTTTTCCATTGATTTTGTCTGTACTCTCATTGATCTCATTTGGAACGGTCCATTCCGCAACACAGGCCGTTTATGTCCTGAAAAACCAAGCCGATTCGCCGGATCATCTCCTCAAACAGTTGACGATTGAGTTGGGGGACACCGAAACCGTAAATGGTCAAACCGGGAGATGGTGTTCCTTGCAAGGAGAAAAGGTCAACGGACAGAGTTTGACGGTTTGGGTGTTTGGGACGGAGTTTTTTCCGAAAACCCTTAAAGCAGCCGATCAGACACTCTTTCGCTATATTTTTCAGGAAGAGGGCGATGTTCCGCGAGAATACGTCCATGTTTTAACCGGAAAACCGTTGTTTCCAACAATGGGAGGTTGGGAATACATTTGGCCCCAACCTGTTGTTGCTGAAGAAGATTCGTTTGCAAAGAAGGACTCTTCGTCGGGCAATGTTGCAAAAAAAGGGGAAAAAGGTTCTGCCTTTTTTGTGACCGACGATCAACAACAGATTCATTTTCCGAACCAGATTGATTGGTTGGGACATGTTTACGATTTGCAACAGCAGAAGTTACTCAACGGGAAAGTCTCTCTGGAACCGGGGGAAATCAAACTGTTGCGATTGCAACCGGATGTTTTGGTTGGAGTGCCGAGCAATTCCCGGACCAAAGACGATACTCGGAGATACGACGGTTCCGATTACGAAATGGTTCGGTTGACCCGGGAAAATTATGCCGAAATGATCGAAAAGGGGCTGAATTGTTTGCGGGTTGATGAAGAACAACGAGATTGGATCAAGGACGAACCGATTTATTATTGGGGAATGAATGTTGCAACATTGCCGTTTCCCGAAATTCTTTATCGAACGCCCTATATTGGACCGGTTATTTTCTTTGATGAACCGGGTGTTTCGACCCGGGATTATGATATTCGTCCCCGATTAGAGAAGGAACCCGAATTTCGTCGAGACTTGACCGTCCAATTGATTCTGGACGAATATAAACGGCATTTCAACAAATCGGTGTTTGACGGACCTCCAACCGTCTTGATGAAAGGTTTACAAGCACGCAAAGACATTGATCTGGGAACAATGAAAATTCCGCAAAGGAACCTTTACACTTGGGAGACGCTTGTTGCAGGTTCGGTTTGGGAACTCATGTACGAATCGGATTTGGGACCGCGCACTTTTGTTTTTGAACCGCCCGGACGAATTGGGACTCGTCGGACAATTCCTGAGTTTAACATGTCGTATGGTTGTCAACTTTCCCCCAACAATCCGGCCCATTTTGCACCTATTCTGTTTGGGTTTATGCGAGGTGCAGCCCGAATGACGGGGAAAGATTGGGGATTGAGCATTTATGGAGCGGTTGATCGGGCTGACGCTCCTTGGTTGTTGACTTCGGCTTATGATTTAGGGGCAACCCATTTCTTTTATTGGGACAATTATCAGAGTGCTTGTGTCCCTTACAGTGAGTATTTGGCGTTGACTCGACATCTTCAGTCGCATATCAAAGAACGACCTGAAAGGAATCTGGAACGACTGAAACAGGTTGGGGAAGTGGTGATTCTTCTTCCCCCGGGTTATGATTTGGGACACACTCATACAGGGCGGGGAAATTTGTGGGGACTTGGGGAGTTGAATCTGGAACGGAAGAATTCGTTAGGTGTCAAGTACCGAACAGTCATGAGTCATTTCTTCACGGAAGTTGAACGGTATTTGAAATTGGGAACGCCGTTTGACCTTCTTTGGGACATTGAGGGACTGGATTTGTCGGGATACCGTGAAATCGTCCGGGTTCGTGAAGATGGACAGATTGAGGTGATTACAAAGGGAAAAACCGAACTGTTAAGCGGACCTCGTGTTCCTGAACGAACAAGCGGACAAGGACCGACTCTTGAGGTGACGTTGAATCCGGGTCGATCCCAATCGGGACAGTCAAACGAATCTGGACAAGCGGGACAACAGGGGAAGTTGGGTCGCAGTTGGACTGCTCGCGCCGTCATTCGAGAAGGAGACGCTCCCATTTATTACACGCCCGGAACTGATCGTCGGGGATTGTACCCCAATGTTATGGTGTTGTGGGAGTTGTACGGTCCCAATGAAGAGGATTATCGACAGTTGAGTGGAATTGTTGAGCAAGAAACAGATTCAGCAGGAATTGCGATTGTTGAAACCCGATTCAGTATCACTCAACCAGGTCAATACCGATTACGGGTTGCAACGTGTGATACGACCGGGCGAACAGAGGTTGTCTGGAAAGAGTTGACCGTTGAACCGTAATTGTCTCCCCTTTTGAGATTTTTTCTGGTTTGTCGGACACCTCAAAAAAGTCAATTGACCAAAAAAACAGGGACTAGACTTGTTCCATAACCTAAAAAGTGGTACAATGGACTCACTACGTTTGGTACGTGTAGGGAATTCCAACGCACTAGTCAAGGATGATTTTTATGGAACGAGTTGAAAAAAAATTGAAATGGTCCGACGAAACATT
>JBOFQB010000082.1:0-20108 GCA_051660685.1 Thermoguttaceae bacterium
TTGGTCGCAAAATAAGCGGTTGGTGAAACTTAATCGTCGAATCATCCAACAAAACCTCCCAAATCTCAAACGGAGCTAGAATGTCCGCGCTCTGTACTGTCATACTCATCAAAAAAGTCTCCCTTCTCCATTGTTCGTCGCTTGGAATCGGCTCATCCTCCCGAATATAAATCAGTGACGGATCATCAAAACTATTCTCTTCGGGAGAGGAACAGCATGAGGATGTAGTAGAAGAGAAGGGCAACGGACGCAAAAAGGGCGAGCGCAGCAGCCGCATGTTGCGTCGTCCGGTATTGATGCATAATACTCGAGGTGTTGTACAGAATATAAGCACCTGCGAACGCAATCATGGCGTAAGTGAAAATCGGTCCGAGCGAGAATTGAAAAATAATGGCAACAACGATCAACCCGATTGCGGCAAGGCCGAAAAAGCCGAGAAAAGGACCCAAAAAGGAAAAGTCTTTTCGGGTAAAAAAGACAACGGCGGTCAACATCGCGGTAATCCCTCCTGTTGCAATTCCCGCCGAAACGATCAAGTTAGGGTCTTGCAGATAGGCGATATACATGAGGGGAAAGAAGATAACGGCTTCAGCGAGGACATAGAGGGCGAGACCGGCGTATTGAACGGACGGTTTAACGGCGTTAAGTGCCCAGGAATTGGCGATATAGCTGATAAAGACGAAGAGACCAATGACGACTAACCAAGAGAAGCGACTGCCGATCATCATTTTGAGCAGTTCTTCTTTGCCGGGAATGTTAAAGAGGAGACATTCGATTGCGGCGAAACCGAGGATTGCGGCTGCAAGGTCGAGGTACGTTTTCATAATGAACGCACTTCGCGCGCCAGCTTGGGCATACGCAGCGAACGGGTCTGAATAGGCGAGATAATCTTCGCGTGATGAACGGGATGAATCCTGGTAATTCATTGTTCGGCTCCTTAGAAAAAAGTTTTGATCTGTTGTATCGCGGTTCAACGGACGGTTTTACGCTTTGACGATTTTTTCGCGGTTCTTTTGCACCTGCGCAGTTGCATTACGAGTGTCAATCACCAATTTCGCGTGCTCAACTATTTTTGCGTAATCATACGCCGAATGATCCGTCGCAATCAGAACACAATCTTGTCCCGCAAGAAAAGATTCCGTCAATTCCTGACTCTCCATGTCAGGATGATCCCAATGTCGCATCTTCGGCAAAACCGGAATATGCGGATCGTTGTAAGTGACAATCGCCCCCTTTTTCCGCAATCGGTCCATTAACTCAAAAGAAGGACTCTCTCGCGGATCATCCACGTCCTTCTTGTATGCTGCTCCCAGAACACAGATTTTGCTCCCTTTGAGCGATTTGCAATGATCGTTCAGTGCATCTGCGATCTTTCGGACAACATAAAGCGGCATCGACGTGTTGATTTCCCCCGCCAATTCAATAAATCGGGTCGTTAAACCCGCTTTTCGCGCACACCAACTCAAATAGAACGGGTCAATCGGAATACAATGTCCGCCCAAACCGGGACCGGGATAAAAGGGATGAAAACCAAACGGCTTCGTTTTCGCCGCTTCAATCACCTCCCAAACGTCTATGCCAAGTCGTTCAAACACCACTTTCAGCTCGTTCACCATTGCAATGTTGACACAACGGTAAGTGTTTTCAAGGATTTTGGCTGCTTCTGCGACTTCGCAGGAAGAAACCTGAACAACTTTAACGATTGCGTGAGCGTAAAGGGCAGATGCCAGTTTTCCACTTTCTTGGTCAAAACCGCCAACAACTTTGGGAATCCGTTCGGCAGAAAAATCAGGATTGCCCGGGTCTTCCCGTTCAGGACTAAACGCAAGGAAATAGTCTTTTCCAACAACCAGTCCACTTTTTTCAAGAATCGGGAGAACAACATCTCGGGTTGTTCCGGGATAAGTGGTACTTTCGAGGACAACCAATTGACCGGGACGAAGTTGTTGGGCAATCGTCTCACACGTTGATTCGACGAAGAAGAGGTCGGGGTCCCGACTGTCACTTAAAGGGGTCGGAACGGCAATCAGGATCGCGTCCGCTTCCTTCAGCCGTGTTGGATCGGTTGTCGGCTCAAACGTCCCGTTCCCAACACATGTTTTAATCCAATCAGAGGGAATATGGGCAATGTAACTCTGCCCTTGATTCAAAGCGTCTACTTTTTTCTGATCGACATCATAACCGATTGTCTTAAAACCAGCTTGAATAAACGCTCTGATGAGGGGGAGACCGACATAACCCAGACCAATGACGCCAACTTTTGCTGTTTTGTCCGCAATCAACGTTGCCAGTTTTTTCTTCATCGTCTTATCCCATGTTGATAAAGGTTAGTATTCCGCTTAGCGCGTAATGAGGAACTCGCGGAAAAACGCGCGATACGTTGTATCGCGGCTAAACGGGGGAGACCTCTTTTTCCAAATCCGAGTCCGACGCCGTACTGTCCCCCTCATTCTCTTCACTCTGTTCGCTCTCTTCCTTTTGTTCGGACGAAGAGTCATTTTTCGCCGCAAAAGGCTGCAAGGTTTGTGCAACTTCTTCGGGGAGTTCGGAGACCATTATACCATGAAAAACCAATTGTTTCTTCCCCCCAACATCTTTCATTTCGATGTTGACGACCTCTTTTCCCTCGAACTCTCCTTTGAGCAATTCTTCGGAGAGCGGGTCTTCAATGCAGGATTCAATCGCCCGGCGTAAAGGTCGCGCCCCATAATCCAGATTGCTCCCCCGTTTGACCAACCATTTTTTCGCTTCGTCGGTCAATAACATGTGTAACCGCTTCTCTTCAAGTCGTTGACGGACTTTTTTGAGTTCCAGTTCAACAACCAATCCCATATCTGCATCTGTTAAATGCCGGAAAACAATAATGTCGTCACAACGGTTCAGAAACTCAGGACGGAAAAATTTCTCGATCTGCTCCTTGACACGATCTTTCATACCATCATACGAAGCGTCCGCCGACTGTTTCTGAAAACCAAACGCCGACTCATTTTTAATCGCTTCTGCGCCCGCATTTGTTGTCATTATCACAATCGTGTTGCGAAAGTCAACATTCCGACCAAAACTGTCCGTCAACCGACCTTCTTCCATAACCTGAAGAAGCATGTTGAAAATGTCAGGATGTGCTTTTTCGATTTCATCCAAAAGAACAACAGAATAGGGACGTCGGCGAATTTTTTCGGTCAACTGTCCTCCTTCTTCATATCCGACGAATCCAGGAGGTGCTCCGACGAGACGACTGAGGTTGTGCTTTTCCATGTATTCGCTCATGTCAATCTGGACTAGGGCATCTTCATCACCGAACATGAATTCCGCTAATGCTTTTGCAAGGAGCGTTTTACCAACCCCGGTCGGTCCCGCAAAAATAAACGATCCGGTTGGTCGTTTGGGGTCTTTCAGACCACTTCGGGATCGACGGACTGCTTTTGAGATTGCGACGATTGCTTCATTTTGGCTAATGACGCGACCATGCAGTTCTTCCTCCATCTTCATCAGACGTTTCGTGTCCTCAACCGTCATTCGTGTGAGCGGAATACCGGTCATTTTCGAGACGACTTCACTAATGACATGTTCGTCTACAACCGCTCCACTATGTTTGGCCCTTTCCCGCCAATTCTTCTGAATGTCCGACTTTTTCTTTCGCAGTTTGTCCGTCTTATCTCGAAGTGTTGCTGCAACCTCAAAGTTCTGACCCGCAACCGCAACCTCCTTAACCTTGTCCAATTCCGCCAACTGATCCTCGATCTCCTGCAAATCAACTGGGCGCGTCATCGTTTTCAAATGAACTCTTGCGCCCGCTTCATCAATCACGTCAATCGCTTTATCCGGCAAACAACGTCCTGTGATATAACGGTTGGACAGTTCGACTGCCGCAGAAATCGCTTCATCCTTGATTTGCACATGATGATGCTTTTCATAACGGTCCCGTAATCCCTTGAGAATTTCAATCGTCTCAGCAGGACTGGGCGGTTCAACAATAACCGGTTGAAAACGCCGTTCAAGAGCACTGTCCTTTTCAACATATTTTCTGTATTCATCCAGAGTTGTTGCTCCAATACACTGAAGTTCTCCCCGGGACAGGGACGGTTTCAGAACATTGGCCGCATCCATTGCCCCTTCTGCCCCTCCTGCGCCAACTAAAGTATGCAATTCGTCGATAAAGAGGATGATGTTGCGGAATCGGCGCACTTCCGTCATTAACGCTTTAATACGTTCTTCAAACTGACCTCGATACTTGGTTCCTGCAACCATCATTGCCAAGTCAACGACAACGATTCGTCGATCAAGGAGCGATTCTGGGACATCTCCGTCGACAACCCGTTGAGCAAAACCCTCAACAATTGCCGTTTTGCCGACCCCCGCTTCTCCGAGCAACACCGGATTGTTTTTCGTCCGACGACTCAAAATCTGCATTGTCCGCTCGATTTCATCTTCCCGACCAATAACCGGGTCGAGCTTCTTTTGTCGCGCCAGTTCCGTCAAATCACGACCGAAACTGTCAAGAGCCGGCGTTTTCGTCCGCCCCTGTCGTTGCGATTCCCCCTCATGTCCTCCATGTGTAACCCCAACCAGTTCCAGACTCTCAACCTCTCCGTCATGTCCAAGCAGGTTCAGAACCTCACGTCGAACCTCTTCCAGTTTTAAGCCCAGATTCATCAATACCTGTGCTGCAACCCCTTCCTGCTCTCGAAGAAGCCCCAGAAGAAGATGTTCCGTCCCAACATAATTATGATTGAGACTCCGCGCTTCTTCCATAGAAAACTCGATCACCTTTTTCGCCCGGGGTGTTTGCGGCAATCGCCCCATTGTGACCAAATCAGGCCCGCTCCGAACCAATTTCTCGACTTCAAGACGAATTTTTCTCAGGTCAATGTCGAGATTTTTCAAAACATTCGCCGCAACACCACTCCCTTCCTTAATCAGGCCCAGAAGAATGTGTTCCGTCCCAATATATTCGTGATTGAAGCGTTGCGCTTCTTGATTGGCCAATTGCATCACCTTCCTTGCCCGGTCGGTAAATCGCTCGTAAGGCATTTGGTTTTCCCTTAATTATGGATAAATAGACAAATAAAGGACTCTCAGCACATCTATGTGGACTCTCAGTACCAAGAGGTGTCCGTGTAATACGGAGAAAGTTGCGCCGCGTTCGGGAGACTTTCATCCACTTATACTGAATTTTACTCAAGAGTGCAAAAACGGCAAGGGTCTCGAACAGGACTCTTTACAAATGAACTCCTCTGACTTTGGTCATTGCGTCCAACCCCAACATCGGTTACAATCCGTTCGGTCCTACCAAATCACCTAAACTCCCTCATCCCATACACTCTCTATGCGATCTATTGCCGTTATGAATCAAAAAGGTGGTGTCGGCAAAACAACCACTTCGGTCAATCTCAGCGCGGCACTTGCCGAATCAGGAGCTCGTGTCTGCCTGATTGACCTTGATCCACAAGCTCATGCAACGCTCCATTTCGGAATCGAACCGCAAGTTGAGTTCAAATCCATTTACGATGTCCTCATTGATGATGTCGAACTCAGTGAAGTCAAAAAAGAGGTCGCCGAAAATCTCTGGTTGGTTCCCTCTCACCTTGACCTTGCGTCTGCTGAACTCGAATTGGCCGGAGTTGTCGGACGTGAAGTGATTTTACGCGACAAATTGAATGTTGATTCGCAGGAGTTGGATTACATCATTATTGATTGTCCTCCTTCACTTGGCATTTTAACAATCAATGCGTTAACGGCGGTTGAAGAGGTTTTTATTCCGCTCCAACCTCATTTTCTCGCTTTACATGGTTTGAGCAAATTACTCCGAACAATCGAATTGGTTGCAAAACGGCTCAACAACCGATTGGAGTTAAGCGGGGTCATTCTCTGCATGTTTGAGGGGCAAACGCGACTTGCAGCCGAAGTTGCCCAAGATGTGGGTGCTTTTTTTCAGCAAAAGAGTGATCGGCAGACACCCTGGTCCCGGGCAAAAATGTTTCAGACGAAAATACGACGTAACATTCGATTAGCAGAAGCGCCGAGTTTTGGCAAACCGATTTTCCAATACGATCCGACCTCAAACGGTTCCGAAGATTACCGACAATTGGCCCGAGAAGTTTTGGAGATGACTCATCCCGGACAAGAACGGTCCTCGTATCAGGACCAAGAATAGGGACAAACAGGCAAGATCGCCGGGAATCACACGAAATCTTCAAAAGTCATACCAAAGACCGAAACCGATTCGGTTTTCCGTTTTTTTGAGAAACTGATACTGCTCGCTCTTACCTGTAAAGTAGTACAGACCGATCCGAAAAAGGTGATTGGATTCCCCGCGAAATTGCCAACCTGTCTGAAGACTGAGATTTCCGCCGAAATCATTCTCTTGTCGCAAATAGGCGTTGACTGCAAAAAAGGGGGCCCCTTGCCAACCTGTCGTCCGAATCAACGTGTTGGACAACTGTTCGGCATGACGTCGGGATACAGGACTGTATTCAAACCCGAATTGAAACTCAAGTGGTTCTGTTGTGACATCATATTCAAGCGCATAACCGATTTCGGCGTAAAGCCGAATGTCAGAATGGGGTCGAAATGCGATTCCTCCAACCAGAGATTCACGGTAATAGTTGATCCGGTCAGAAAAAGGGACATGATTGTTAATCATGTATTCATCTCCCAAGTGCGAGCTAACATGGTAATAACCGAATTTGAACTGCCAAAATGAGGTTCCAAAAGTGATTGGAAAACCAAATCGGAAGTCGTCAGCAACCATATCACGTTCGTGCATTAGGTCCATACGTCCTGAAACGGCTCCTTCAAGGTCAACCTGAAACCCGGTTGGAAGAATGGATTCCCGGGAACCATAACGAATCAATCCGGCCCGACCTCCTAAAGTAAAGTCCCACAACCAATTTTTTCCGTCATCTTGCGTAAAGGATGTGCTAATTCGCGGTTCTTTCGGTCCCGCCAAATAAGAAGGGTAAATCAGCCCGTTCGGTAATAGTTGCCAATTATTTCTTTGTTGTGCCAAATACTGTTGATCCAAATGACCGGACGAATTGGTTGGCGCGACGGAAATCGGTTGAAAAAATGGGGGCGAATAAGAAAGGGGAGGTGTCGGCGAGGAGTTGTGACAATACTCCTCATAAAAATCATTGACCCGTTCATCATCTTCATAGATCATCGAAGAGGTCAAACTGTCATCCTTGCCAAATACTCCCACAATCGAATGTAACAGAGTAAGGGAAAGGATCAGGAGTGAAAAAAAACGCCTGAAGTTTTTGCGGAGTCGGTCGGTTTTGCAGCAAGCGGTCATGTTGTTCAATCATAACAGGGAGTATTTCGACGGGAGTAGCATAGGAATTTAACCGGTTCAGGTCAAGTGCAGTTTTTTGCAGGACACTTCAAGCAGTCCGCCAACAAGTTTTGCGAAAAGGAGTCATTTTCATTTTTGAACTCCGAAAATCACGAAAACCTCACAAAATACCTTTTTTCGTGTCTTTCGTATGTTTTATGGTCAACAAATCCGTCCGACCCGGCTCGGTTCAAATCACAAAACCAAACTTGTTATACCCCAAACTGGTACAAAATGGACATTTTGTCGGAACGCAGGCATCTTGCCTGCATCAAGAAAAAAATGTGCGGGCAGGATGCCCGCGTTCCAATCGGAAAACAAACCCTTTCTAACCGTTTGCAGTATAGCAGTCTAACACTTCAAGAAGACCTTGATAAAATGACCTCTTGGTGTAGAATGCCCGTTCCCGGTTTGTTGAAAGTCCCTTGTTGGACTTTTTTTTGGTTTTTTGTGCCCGTGTTTTCCCTTGCGATTGTGACGTTGAATGGACCCTATACTGAATGAATCCACGTTGATCTCCCAGTTGACGATCAAATTGTTGATTATTCTTGTCGCAGGTTTCATTGCAGGTGCAATCTGTAAACGGTTGCAAATGCCTATGGTAATCGGCTACTTAATCGCCGGAGTTCTGATCGGCCAGAATTTTCTCGGCTTACTCGGCTCTTCCCATACTGCGGGGCCAACTCCCAAATCTGTCTATGTTGATTCCGCCAGTTCTGGTTCTGCCGGTTCTGATTCCGCCAATTCTGATTCGGTTCATTCCAAAAGCGCAGATTCCGGTCAATCAGATAGGGTCCGAAAGAGTGCGACTCCAGAACAAGAGGTGCAATCGGGTCAAAGTGAGCAAGGGACGGTTGCTGATTTGACGTTGACGGGGAATGAGTCTGTTACAACGACAGGATTGGGGACAGAGCAAGGTCTGATTGTTGCTGATGAAGACGGCTCTAACACGGATGATTCAAAAGCAGCAAAAGATAACGGAGAAGGGGTCAATATTGTTGTTCAGCTGAATGATGTTGCAAGCGATACAACAACTGAGCCGAATAAGATCGAAGTGGTCATTTCCCCGGACACTCTGGAAATTCAGGCGGAACAGAGCGGGATTATTCAGGACCGGATTATCGAGAATCTGGCGCATTTCGGGGCAATTCTGTTGCTTTTCTCGATTGGAATCAACTTTTCTCCGTCTGAACTGAAGAGAATATGGAAATTGTTCCTGATCGGCGGGACGATCCAAATGATTACCGTCCCGCTCATCATTTGCGTTTTTTTTGGACTGCTCGGTTGGAGTCTGAAAATCGGCTTCTTCCTCGGTTCCGTCGCCGCAATCAGCTCGACCGTTTTAGTTTTCAAATCCCTTGAAGATTGTGGTCGGACAGAAACGGCTTATGGACTTCGGGCAATCGCAATTCTCCTGTTTCAGGACATTGCGGTTGTTCCCCTTCTTCTCCTCATTCCCCTGCTCGCGTCCGTTTCCGCCGATGTTTACGCAACATCGCTTAACATTTTGCTGCTTTGCGGGAAATCGGTCGTTTTTATCTCCTTCGTTATGCTCATTCGAGCTGCCTTTCTTCGTTGGGGTCTCCCCTTGATGATGAAACTGCGCAGTGTCGAACTGACGGTTCTCTTGACTCTCGCCCTGATCGTCGGTGTCAGTGCAGTCGGTGTCATGCTTGAACTTTCCGCCGCAATTGGAGCATTAGCAGCAGGAGTCATTCTCAGTGAAAACCGTTTGACTCACCAAATTACCGCAATCACGGTTCCTTTCCGCGAATCGTTTTCCGCCATTTTTTTCGTCAGTCTTGGAGCCCTTTTCGATTACCATATCCTCTTTCAATCACCTCTTCCAACCTTATTCAGTCTCTTGGGCATTTTGACGGTTAAAACAACCGCTGCTGCTCTTGCATTTCGCGTTTTACGTCTCAATTGGATTACGTCTTTTGCAATGGGGCTTGGTCTTTCGCAACTCGGGGAACTCTCCTTCATCCTGCTTTCTCAAGGTCTTTCCTATCAATTATTTGACCAAGAAACATATCAACGTATGTTATTCATTGCGTTGACCAGCATTATCCTGACCCCCTTGTTTCTCCGCGTTGCTCTTCGTTGGACGCAAACACATGGTGTTGAAGAGACAGCATCGGACCATAAATTACGTTGGGTCGATTCCGATCAGGAAACACGTCGCGCTGCTGTTATTGGAATTGGACCAATCGGGTCCCGAATCGTCTCCTTCCTTGAACTCTCGGGATTTGAAGTTTGTCTGCTCGACATGAACCCTGTTAATCTGCACCATTACGCTCAATTGGGGTTTATGACGATTTCCGGGGACGCAACAGACCCGAATGTCCTTGAATTGTTGATGAGAGGTCAATGTCAACTCGTCGTTGTTTCTGTCCCCGATGATCGAATTGCAATCGAAGTGACGGAAACGGTCCGCGAACTCGACGAATCCCTCACACTCCTCGTTCGTTGCCGTTATATCGCCAATGTCCCCCCAATCCAAAAACTCGGGGCAACCCGCGTTATTTGTGAAGAGTCTGAAGCAGGCGGGGGAATCATTCGCGCCCTTGAACAGATTCTGTAGTTTTGTAGCGACCTGTTGAGCCGCGATACAACGTATCGCGCTTTGAGAAGGTAGAAGATAGGAGGTAGGAGGAAAGAAGGAGGATACAGGAAGACAACGGAGTCACGCAGATCAACCGGTTTCCTTTTTTTGAATGATGTTCCTTTTTGTTTGCCCCTGTTTTTTCTTCTACCTTCTACCTTCTACCTTCTACCTTCTACCTTCTACCTTCTCTCAATTACACGCAATGTGTATACCAATTATTGAAATGCTCTGAATAGACAAAATAGGCAATCTATTCGCTTTCTTCTTTTCCTGCCAATTTTTAAGATTCTTATCAATCTTTACGTCGTGTCGGTCAGTTCAGTCATTCTGATTCTCTCGATTCTTCCAACACCAACGGAGAAAGTAACTCCGAACAGGGAAAACGCCGATCCCGTTCATTGGGGGTTGGGGAGAGCGTGTCGACACAAAAGCAAACGGTTGTTTTCAGATGAACGATTCATTACAAAAGATTCTCGAAATCGATGAACGGCATACGGAGTTACTCGGCCGATTAGAGGAGCTGGACAAAGCCGTTCTCGCTGTTCTTGAGGAATGGACGCAATCCAGAAATCATTCTTTGGAAACGGCAACAACCAATCGGGATGCAGCGTGAAACTTTCTTTTTACAGTGAGACGATTCCGACCGAGTCAATCTTTGTGTCGCGGGTTATTTCGTTGTAACTGAGAACAACCAGTTGCGGAATCGAAGCAGCTGTCATCTGCTTTAACGCAGCTCGAATTTGCGGATTGACCAGAACAACGGGGGGATGATTGACCCGGGTTAACTTGTCAATTTCCTGCGAAATCCTTGAACACAAATGGTCAATCGCTTGAGGTGAGAACCGAATAAACATCCCCTGTTCCGTATGCTCAAAACCGCCCCGAATCTGATCCTCAAGTGAGGGGTCAAACATGACGACATGAAGTGTGTCGTCCACATCACGGTATCGTGTGCAAATTGTTCGGGCCAATCTCGCCCGGACATATTCCGTCAGCAAAATCGGGTCCCGTGTCCGATTTGCATAATCACCCAACGTCTCTAGGATCGTCCCAAGTTGACGAATCGGAACCTGTTCCTTGAGTAACATTTGCAGTATCTGCTGCACTTGAGCCAGTTTCATCACATTCGGTATCAATTCGTCCACAACCGCCGGAGATGTCTGCTTCAATTCGTCCAAAAGATGCTGCGTCGCATCCCGAGTCAATAATTCGTCGGCATGTTTGCGAACCGTCTCCGTCAAATGCGTCGCAATGACCGCCCCGGATTCAACAACGGTATAACCGTAAAGTTCCGCCTGATCCTGTGTTGCTGCATCAATCCAAAGAGCAGGTGTCCCAAATGCAGGGTCCGTCGTCTGAATTCCATGAACCTCTCCAACCGCTTCTCCACTGTCCATTGCAAGGAACATGTCGGGATACACCATTCCAAGAGCAACCGGCATTCCGGCGATTTTGATCCGGTATTGCAACTGATCGAGTTGGAAACTGTCTCGAATCCGAACCCGGGGTAAAATAATCCCAATATCGGCTGCAACATTTTGCCGGATTCGATGTATTCGGTCCAGCAAATCCCCTCCTCGCCCCGGATCGGCAAGAGTAATCAAACCAACCCCGATTTCAAGCTCCATAGGGTCAATCACTAAAAAGTCCTCAATCCGGTCTTCCGGCTTCTTTTCCTTCTCCGCTTTGACCTGTTCCTCGACTGCTGCTTCAACCCGGGCCTGTTTCGACTTTTTATTCAAGATGTAGGCCAAACCGATTCCGCAAACGGCAAGACCGAGCAACGGAGCAGTCGGGAGATTGGTGAACGTCAAAATGACGAGAAAACCGCTTGCAAGAACGAGAACAATCGGTCGGGTTGCCAATTGACTGAAGAACAATTGGGGCAAGTTGGTACTTTGACTGCTTCGTGTGACGAGCAAACCTGTTGCGAGGGAGATCAAAAAGGCGGGAACTTGACTGACCAGACCGTCGCCGATTGTCAAACGTGTGAAGAGGTCCAACGCATTCATAAGCGGCATTCCATCTTCAATCATGCCAATAAAAAGACCCCCCAAAATGTTAATCAGTGTGATGATAATTCCGGCGATTGCATCACCGCGCACAAATTTACTAGCACCGTCCATTGCGCCAAAAAAGTCCGCTGCTTCTGTTATCTCCTCACGTCGTCGTTTCGCTTCTCTCTCGTCAATGATTCCAGCGTTCAAATCAGCATCAATCGCCATTTGTCGTCCCGGCATTGCATCGAGTGTAAATCGGGCTGCAACTTCACTGACCCGGGTTGCACCTTTGGTGATAACGACGAACTGGATAACGACGATAATGATGAAGATGATAAGGCCGACGACGATTTTATCTCCTGAAACGAACTCGCTGAAACTTTTGACGACACCTCCTGCCGCTTCCATTCCGCGAGTTCCAGCTCCGGTCAAAATCAAACGTGTCGTTGCAATGTTCAAAACCAACCGAAAAAGCGTCGTCGCCAACAAAATGGTTGGAAAAATGCTGAAATCAAGCGGTTTTGTGACAAAGACGGTTGTCAAAAGAATGACGACCCCGACTGTGATGTTCGAGGAGAGCAAGACGTCCATCATCCAAGGTTTGAGCGGGACCAGAATCACGATGATACTGGCTGCAACGCCAAGCGGGAGCAGGAGTTCCTGCAATTTACCGCCCTTGAGAAATTGAAGGATTCGATCTTGCATGGACGGAGAATAGAAAATTCACCTCTTTCTGTCCAGACGAATTTTTTGTCAAAAAAAACGTCTGAAATCGCTGTTCCCCCGTTTTGCTTTTTTTCGTAGACTCCACCTCCTTTTTTGGAGGAGGTACTCTCACAAGGAGTAAGGGGTCCTCTTCAGATTCCTTTAAGTTTTGCCGGTTTTGGGGCGATATTCACAATGGAATTTCGCCGATGTCCGGCAAAGTTTGACAATGACGCAAAATAGGAAAAGAATCATTCATTCCATTTTGCCTATTTAACCTATTTTTAGGCTGGGATTCCATTCCAGCTGAATATATGTATAATCCAATGTCGTTTTTGGTGTTCATTCTCATCCTTACAATGAGCTTGATCGCCGGTTGTAATAATGCAGTCAAACCTGGTACACCCCCGGTTGGTTCGACCGTTTCGTCCCAACCGACCGGGGTGAAGTCTGTTCCGTTGAAAGAAGGGGTTCCTTTTTTTACCGATTATGAATCGGGTCGAAAAAGTGCCCGGGAAAAGAACAAGCCGATTTTGCTGTTCTTTTACACCCCTCAATGTGTTTACAGTCGGCAGATGCTCGACGAAACATTTCGGAATCGTGATGTCCTCAAATTGTCCGAACAATTTGTCTGTATTCAGATCGACGAAAGTCAACAACGTCCATTGTGTGAGCAATTTGATGTTGATGCAACACCAACGATTCAGTTTATGTCTTCTGACGGGGTGTTGTTGCAGCGATTGACTGCCAAAAAGCGACCCGAACAGGTTTTACATCAAATGAACATTGCGATTCAATCGGTTGCGAGCAGTCAGGTCAAGAAGAGACTGTAAATGTTCGAGCCAAATGTTCCAATCCCAACCAACCTCCTAACCAACATATGTCAATCAAGAAAGTCGAATTAGGGGGGTATAAAGATCGGTTCTGGTATCCCCGGATGTGGGACGGAATGACGTTGGGAGCTTGGTTGAAGATTCTCGCCCGGGGAAAATACCGGGTTTCTCCCCGACGATTGAGTATGGCGTTTCTCGTCTCAATGCTTGGTCCGTTTAACTCTTCTTGGGCTTTGCTCGAAAAAGCTCTTTATGGTCGGAAAATTGCCGAATTGCAACTTTCTGCCCCGCCAATTTTTATTGTTGGACATTGGAGAAGCGGAACGACTTTGCTGCATGAGTACATGATACTGGATTCGCAGTTTTCTTTTGCGGACACTTATGCCTGTTTCACCCCCGCTCATTTTCTGGTGTCCCGACAATTTCTTAAACCGGCTGTTTCATGGATGATGCCGAAAAAACGTCCTATTGACAACATGGAGTTTGGGTTTGATCGTCCGCAAGAAGACGAATTTGCCCTTTGTGCGCTCGGTTGTCCTTCACCTTATCAACATTTGCTCTTTGCGAATGAATCACCTGATTTTCAGGATTACCTGACGCTGAGAAATCTCGACCCGCAAAAGCGTCAGGAATGGTTGGAATACCTCGATTTCTTTATTCGTTCTCTTGCTGTTTTGAATCCCAAGCAGATTGTTTTGAAATCGCCGACACATACAGCTCGAATCAGGACCTTGTTAGAAAAATACCCTGACGCCAAATTTATACACATACATCGTAATCCGTACAAGGTTTTTCCCTCGACGTATAATCTTTGGTTGCGACTTGCGCAGGATGAGGGACTTCAGGTTCCAACGGGGAAAGATTTGACGGAATATGTTTTTTCAAGTTTTCTGGAGATGTATGAGGCTTTTGATCGGGATGTTCCTCTTTTAAGACCCGAACAATTTGCCGAGATTTCCTTTAAGAGTCTGACGAGTGATCCGGTTGGAACAATTCGGGGGATTTACGAAAAGCTGCAATTGGACGGATTTGATTTAGTCGCGTCGAAGATTCAGGAACATGCGGACTCTCAACGCGAATACAAGAAGAACAAATTTGAGATTGACCCGGCTCTTGCGGGGGAAATTTCGACCCGTTGGAGCAATTACATCCAAAAATACGGTTATGCGGAATAACTGGACCTGCTACATTCCGCCCTGTTCCTTCTCAGCTCTCTTTGACTCATCAAGTGTTCTTTTTGAGGGGTATTGTTCCGGGGATGTGAACCTCTATAATGATGATGTGCAGTTTCTGTGCATTTCCCTGATGTCCCGGTCAACCACTTCTGTCCCGGGTTCATCGTTTTAAGTCGAGAACCTGAATTTTTTATGATCGAGACACCTTTACTGCCGAAAACGAGGAGGATACCGACGTTTCCAAGACGGATTGCTGTTTTGGGGTGCAGCGGAAGTATTGGACGAAGTGCGTTGGAAGTGGTTGCTGCTTCAGAAGGACGTTTACAGATCGCAATGATGTCCGTACATCGTCGGGCTGATATTCTGGTTGAGCAGATTCACAAGATGCAGGTTCGTCAAATAGCGGATCAGCTGAAAACGGCCGATGAAGGAACCGAGCTTGCTTGTTTGTCCGGCCCCTCTCTTGGTTCAGATCGTCCGAATCCGACGATTCAATTGCCGGAATGTGTCATTATGACAGATGAATGGGCAGACCGAACGCCGCTTAAAGAACTCCCCCCGGGAATTGAGGTCCTGTTTGGTCAAGATGCCCTTTGTGAGTACGTCCAACGACCTGACATTGATATTGTTCTTTCGGCAATTGTCGGAAGTGTCGGTTTCCGAAGTACCTGGAATGCTCTTGAATCGGGCAAAATCGTCGCTCTTGCCAATAAAGAAAGTCTGGTAATGGGGGGACCTTTGGTTCAGGACCTTATTCAGAAATCGGGGGGGGGGATTATACCAATTGACAGTGAACATAGTGCTATATTGCAGTGTTTGCGTTCACGTCGTTTGAATGAAAGTGTCCGACCGACTGAATTGGGTGATGATGTTGCACAGATTATTCTGACTGCAAGTGGAGGACCATTTAGAACTTGGTCGCTTGAAGAGATTGCAAAAGCAACTGTTGCAGATGCTCTTGCACATCCAACTTGGAAGATGGGGCGTAAAATAACGATTGATTCGGCAACATTGATGAACAAGGCTCTTGAAATCATTGAAGCACGTTGGTTGTTCAACGTTCCTGCCGAAAAACTGAACGCCGTCATTCACCCCCAATCCGTCGTCCATTCTATGGTCGAGTTCGTCGACGGTTCTGTTCTCGCCCAACTCAGTCCCCCGGATATGCAGTTGCCAATTCAATTGGCGTTGACCTATCCTGATCGGTTGGAATCTCCTGCCCGAAAAGTTGATCTCCTGCAACACTGGAGTCTTGATTTTATGCCGGTTGATCGGGAACGGTTTGCAGCGATTGATCTCGGTTTGGAAGTTGCGCAAATGGGGGGGACAGCAGGGGCAGTTTTGAATGCGGCCAATGAAGCGGCTGTTGACGCTTTTCTCGAAAATCGCATTTCCTTTTGTGACATTACTACGATTTGTCGTTCCGTTCTGGAACATCATCATTTTGAGGAGCGACCCAATTTGGACCGGTTGTTTGAACTGGATGATTGGGCTCGCAAGGAGACAGAAAAATGGATATTGGGTTAGGAATTTTCAACATCAATCCGCTCCTCTTTGGAACATCGTTGGGATCGTTGGGAACGGTTCTTTGGGGAGCGGGCGGAACAGATTGGTTGCAGGTTGCTTGGAATGTTTTTCTGGTCATTCTTGGGGTTAACGCTCTCATTATGGTGCATGAATTGGGGCATTTTCTTGCAGCGCGGGCATGTGGTGTTCGTTGTGACAAGTTTTATTTAGGGATTGACATTTTCGGCTTGTCTTTTTTCAAGTTCAAATGGGGCGACACGGAATATGGGCTTGGAATACTGCCTTTTATAGGCGGTTATGTGAAGATGTATGGACAGGAAGACAATCCCGGGCAAATCGCCAAAGAAATTGAAAAAGCGAAAATTGCGGTTGCCGAACAACCCGGTTTGCAAGAACCGAGTCAACACAACAAGGGGATCA
The DNA here is from genome assembly GCA_051660685.1 of Thermoguttaceae bacterium. GTDB lineage: Bacteria > Planctomycetota > Planctomycetia > Pirellulales > Thermoguttaceae > JAVBSX01. The sequence continues at coordinate 16,602 of JBOFQB010000082.1, forward strand.
ACAAAGGGGTTGCGATTGAACTCGCAAAACAGGAACAATCGGGCAAGAAGAGGCAATCAGGAGCAAATCAGAGCGTTGATGCAAATGATAAAAACCCGGTTCCATCTTCTAATGAATTGGCTCAAATGGAGAAGATGCTGTATGCGAAAGACAGTTATCTTTCCAAGTCAATTCCGCAACGGATGATGATTATTAGTGCAGGTGTTTTTATGAACATCGTCTTTGCTTGGATTTGTGCAAGTACGGCTTACATGATCGGTTTGCACGAAACGCCCTGCTCGGTCGGAGGAATTTCGCCCGGTTCTCCCGCTTGGTCGGCCAATTTGCAGATTGGGGACCAAATTGTCGGCGCAAACGGCACAAAAGTGGTTCGGTTTCAACAATTGATGGACGCGATCATTGACGGGGCGGGGACAGAAGAAGGGGTCAAATTGCAGATTCAACGACCGAACGTTGAAGAGCCGATTGAGAAGCAGATTATTGCACGCAAGAGCAAAACGGCATTTGTCCCGACGATTGGTATTACGAATCTCTGCACGTTGGATTTGGTTCCCCAATCCCCCTTTTCGAGTCTTCTGACTCAAGCGTTGAAACGGGATGGTGAAGCAGGGACGCTCACTCAAGTCGTCGATTTGTCCGGGGGAGCTGTTTTAAGTGAGGTCAACGGACAACCGGTTGGAGATTTTGCCGATTTTGTGAAAATTCAGTACACCCATTTTGACCAACCGCTTCTTTGTCAGTTCAAATCACAAGAGGAGCAAGGACAAGCGGTTTCGCTGTCTCTCCCGACGATTCCGATGAAAGAACTGGGAATCCAGTTTGAAATGGGGGAAATAACAGCAATAAAATTGGGTTCAGCAGCCGAACAGGCGGGAATCGAGGTCGGAGATACTCTCCTTTCCGTTGACGGAGCAACCGATTTTGACCCGATGAAACTCCCGCAACAGTTGCTCAAACGGAAATTGTCCGGGACAGATTCGGTCGTTCTCGAACTGAAAAAGAAGAATGGTTCGACCATCTCGCACACATTACCTTTAAGTGCGAACCCTGAACGACTCCTGACACTCAGCCCCAATGATGCAGTCGCCTGTAATCCGCTTGGAATCGCTTATCAAATCAAAAACGTCATTCGATCCGTCGATCCTGAAGGAAAAGCAGCCGGTTTACAAATCACCCCAGGTGCTGTTGTTGAATCGATTGAATTTCCCAATTATGCTCCGTCCGGTCTTGCCGAAACCTCTTTCATCCAATTACTGAAAGAAAACGTCGTTTCGACAGTCGGTTTCCGAATCACTTCGCTTGCTGATCGAATTGATCTGCCGTTTATTTATGAAAATCTGTTTGCAATGATTCCAAGCGGGACCAAAGCTCGGCTGCACACGTTGGTTGAAGGAAAACCGATTGTTTACGATTTGGAATTGGTTGATTCGACGGATTGGTTTGAAATGGAACGGGGACTGAACTTCAAACCGTCTTCGTATCTGGTTCGGGCTGATTCGTTAGGACAAGCAATGGAACTCGGTTTTTACAAGACGGTTGACGCGACGCTTATGGTGTACCGTTTCCTGAAAAACATTGGCCGAAACGTCTCAGCACGCGCAATGGGGGGACCGATTACGATTGTTAAAGTCGCTTATGGTTCCTCTTCAGAAGGAATGGGCCAGTTTTTGCTATTTCTCTGCTTGATTGGAGCAAACCTTGCTGTTTTGAACATTTTGCCGATTCCGGTTTTGGACGGGGGACATCTGGTGTTTTTGGCGTATGAGGGGATATTCCGACGACCGCCCAATGAAGCCGTACAAGTTGCTCTCAGTTATCTTGGCCTTTTCCTGATTCTCGCCCTAATGTTCTGGGTCTTCGCCCTCGATCTCGGTTTTATTCCAAGAATGTGAGAAAAACGGGGATCGGGGAGAAATTTTCGTCGGATGTTCTCGTTGATCCGAGGAACACCGTTCCGCGCTTTGGCGTTTATTCCCCGGGGATGCGGGCATCTTGCCCGCCCTTACCCCAACTCCGCCTCAAAATCGGCAAGCGAGGTACATTTACATGCAAGCCGGAACAGTTTTTCCAGTCGATCAAGGTCGGTCATCATCAAAATTTGTTCCGTCAACTGATAGGGCACTTTTTCAAACCGCAAATCAAGCACCTCGGCAACCCGTTCCGCCCGTTCTCGAGCTTTACCTCTTGCTTCCCCTCTTGTTTCCCCCCTCAGTTCCGCCTGTTCAAATACAGTCAGCATCATTTCATCCGTCCTTTCTCCAAAAACTTTTTTAACCTCGCAATTCAACTCTTCTTGCTCCAACCGCTGATTGTGAGCCGCAAAAACCTTTGACACAAACGGCAACGTGTCGCGCAGCCAATCAATCTGTTCCTGCTCATTCGCAAATTCTCGAAGCGGCATTAACGCTTCGCCAAACGACAGACTCAACCGTTCCGTCATTTTCTTCAAAATCCCCATAACCAACCGCAATTGCGGCAACCCAATCAGTTTTGTCGAGTCCAACTCCGGCAAATCCACAACATCGTAATGAATTTCCAACTTCGACCCGATCTGTTCGCCCATTTCGTCTTTCGGCAACAAATCCGACATTCGCGGTTTCGGTCCCTTATGCGGCTTTTTCCCGGTTCGCAAAATGATAAAATAGGGAGCCGAGAGCGGTTCGCCCCTCTTCTTTTCACTATCCCAAATCGCACTAATATACCGGCACAACTTCTGCGGGATTTCTCGCAAACTGGTTGATTGATGCTCGAAAATAATGACCGCTAACAGTTTCTGACGACTTTTTCGGCGATTTTTGAGCGGGCAACGGAACACGAGGTCAACGATTCGTTCGTCCCCCTCCTTGCCAAAATAGTGTGTCGGAGCCGGTTCAATCCGGTCGAGGTCGATCTGAGCAACGAATTTTGGGTCGGCATAATTCCGTAAAAAGTCGGCAAAAACGACTGTCCGGTCAAAAACGCTTTTGACGAACGTGTCGTAAATGTTGCCCAACTTTTCGCTGGTCGGTTTGTGATCGGATTCACTCTCACTCATTTGCATATTTTACCCCGTCAAATCTGGTTTGGCAAGACGATTTTCGGGGTCAATCTTGTCAAGTCGTCAAAATTTTGGACCGGGGTTGCAATTGCACCGACCTTTCGGCTAAAATACCCGCTCAGGTCGATTCAAACCTTATTCTTCAGGAGATCAGATGATGACGAATTTACGTTGGGGCATAGTACAATTGCTTTGGGCAATCATCGTTGTTCTGGCAATGCCAACGCTCTTGGTCAAGGCGGCGGAACAGGAGACGGACTGGCAGGGAAAAACGGCGGGGGAGCGTAAGGTTTTGACGATCAAGGGTGTGGAATACGCTTTTCGTTGGTGTCCTGCGGGAACGTTTACGATGGGAAGCCCGAGCGGCGAAAAAGACCACAATGCCGATGAAACACAGCATCAGGTAACACTGAGCAAGGGTTTCTGGCTGTTGGAGACGGAGGTAACACAGGAGATGTGGGAAAGCGTGA
>JBOFQB010000083.1:0-10056 GCA_051660685.1 Thermoguttaceae bacterium
AGGGACAAAAACAAAACCTGAACCCCGTCGGGGTTCCGTTATGGTAAAAAAACGTCGGAATGACCATAACGCAACTCCTGACGGAGTTGGGACTTAGGTGCAACTTGTTACTACCATAACGGAATGTCTACGACATTCGGGAAATGCCAATAGGATAATGCAAAGCATTAGCACCCTACATTCGCAATACATGCAATTTGCCTATGTTGCCTAAAACAATGCACTGACCCTGAGGTGAAAGGTTTCAAGAAAGTCCCGAACTCCCTTTACAAGGTTCAATAATGGTATAAACGAATCGTACACAACTCCTCAACTCCGTCGGAGTTGAATACATTGAACACCAGACAGGGTTCCAACTGGGTCAGCTCGCATTATTTGCTCTGAGAATAGGTATAAATGCTCCCCCAAAAAAATGTTTCTCCCCAACCTCGTAGAGGTTGTGTTATAGTAGAAAACGTCTTATATTTGACTTCACTTCACGGTTCTGACTTCACACCATTATTCACGTTCTTCACATGAAAACATCGTTTTTATCCTGTCTCCCCGTTTTCTCTCTCTGTTCCGTCTGTCTCTGTTGCATCTGCGCTGTTCCCCTCTCTGCCCAACTCCCCCTTGAACCGCTTGTGAATCCTCTTGTGAACCCGCAAGACAATCCGTTTGCGCCGAAACCGGAGTATTCTCGACCGACATTGAATGAAACGGACCAAATACGACAGGGATACAGGGATCGACTTGAGACATTGGCGATTGACCGAGCAGGAAAGCAACAGGCGAATCAGATGCTCGATCAGGCCCGATTGCAACGAGAGGGGCAGAATGTGGATGTCGGAATCCCTTCTGAAGAGCAAGTCGAATCCGAACAGCAATCGTCAGACCATTCCAACCGGATTCCCGTTCCAGAAGGGATGAATTTGCTGTTTGATGGAGAAACTTTTTTGGGTTGGAGAACCCAAGACAAGGGACATTATGGAGGGGGACGCTTTACGATTGACGAAGGGGCAATTGTGAGCGATCCTGAACATCCCGGTTTGTTGTACACAACAGGTCAGTTTGCGGACATTGTTCTGGAGTTTGAATTTCAAGCGGAAATGGATACAGACGCTATGTTGTTGTTTCGGACCTCTCCAGAACCCAAAAGTCTGACGAACTCCTGCTATACACTCGTTCTGAGTTCTTCTTCGGAAACCCGATTTCCCGGGACTTTGCTCGGTCGTCTGAATGCTCCCTCAATAGATGGTGATCTCGGTGTTCCTCTCAGCTATTTTGAGAAAAACAAATGGTACAAAATCCGCGTTGTTGCGAATGATCGACTGATAAAAATTTCCTTTGACGGACGTTTTGACATTGATTACATCGACACACAACGATTAGGAAGGGGTTACATTGGTTTTTTAGTGACCAAAGGACAAGCCCGATTCCGCAACATTTCTTGGATTCCACTTCGTTCGGTTACTCTCTTTGGGGGTGAAAATCTGGACTCTTGGAAATCGGAAATACCAAGCGAGGTCCAAACATCCGTTGAAGAGAGGGTCTTACGTTTATCAGGCGGTCCTGGTATGTTGGAATCCAGAAACTCGTATGACAATTTTGTTTTGGAATTGGAATACAAAACGGGACGGGAAGGAACGAATTCGGGGGTGTTTTTCCGCTGTATCCCCGAAGAAAAAATGAACGGTTATGAATGTCAGATTCTTGAAAACCCGACGGAAAAAGACCGGGAAAAGTACAAAGGTTGTGATACAGGCGGTCTCTTTCGACTCAAAGATGCCCGAACGGTCGGTTCAAAAGACAATGAATGGAATTCCCTTGTTCTTTTAGCGGTTGACAATTACTTCCAAACTTGGATAAACGGTCGTCCCGTTATGTGTTATTTTGATCGTCGTCCGACCGAACAGGTTCCCCAACCGAATCCGCGAAAAGGTTTACGATTGGAGAAGGGAACGATTCAACTTCAAGGACATGATGCAGGGACGCTTATTGACTTTCGCAACATTTACCTTTCACCAATTCCTCAACGGTAAAGCGGTTTGACCCCTTGTGCTTTGTTCAGAACGCGCGATACGTTGTATCGCGGCTCAACGTCGGACATATTTTTGGCAGAATAGATAAATTTTTTTGAATACGCCAATCAGTTGTCAACAAGTCTATCCTCCTTATTCTCCTTTTTTTAGTTTCCATGAAACACGTTTTGCGTTCCTGCTTTTTTGTTCTCACATGTCTTTCCTGCATTTGGACGATCTCGCCCCTTTTCGCATTTGAGGAGGAGGAGACGATTGAATACCCGGTTGATTCGGGCCAATATGTCGGTCCCGTCGATGTTGTTCTTTCCCAAGACGGACAATTTCTCTTTGTTGCTGAAGAAGATGCCGGGCAGTTGCGAAAAGTGCGAATCGACGGAACCTGTCCGGCTGAAATTCTTCCCCTTCCCGTTCGTCCGGCTCGCATGAAACTGCTCAAAGACGGTCAACGAATCGCCCTTGTCGGGGGTGATGTCAACGGTCAGTTCCTGCTCATCGACGCAGAAAAAATGGAAATTCTCTACTCCATTCCCGTTGGTCACACCCCAATCGCTCTTGACGTTTTTTCCCCCGATGTTGCGGAACAATCCGGGGAACCGGAAATTGCTTACGTCGCTAATCGGTTGAGCGGGGATTTTTCCGTCCTCTCCTTAACGGAACAAAAAGAGTTGAACCGGATTCATTTTGGGCGTGAACCGATTGCAATTGCGGTTGCTCCAAACGGAAAAACGGTCATTATTGTCCCGCATTTACCTGAAGATAAGGCAATGGAATCGGGCATAACTCTGACCGTTCGGTTGTATGAACCTCAAACGGAATTGATGACGGAACTGCGATTGCGTAATGGAACAATGGGCGCGCGAGATGTCACCATTATCCCCGACGGTCGTTATGCCTTTTTAACCTGTATGCTCGCCAATTTTGAAAACGTCCCAACTCATGTGGACGGGGGTTGGATGATTGAGAACATGATTGCGGTCATTGATTTGGAGACGAAACAGTATGCGGACACCTTTTATCTGGATGATTTTGGTCGCGGAAACGGCAATCCCTGGGGTATTTGTTGTTCGCCGGACTCTAAATTCATTGCAGTCACACATGCCGGGAGTTGTGAAATATCGCTTCTTTCTCTCCCGAAATTGCGACAGATACTTGATTCCCGACCGATTTCGAACCGACCGGGTTTGGGATCGTTGACGACCCCTTATTTGCGGGTTGGAGAAAGTGCTTTACCAACTCGAATGAGGATTCCAACCGGACTGAAAGGGATACGCCGGATTGTGATGAACGAACAACATCAAATGTTCTTTACCAGTTATTATGAGGATTCCATTGGACGGATTGATTTGGTTGTAACCGAGCCGATTGAACATTCACAAGGGTTTCTCAATGATCCGAAAATCAGCGAGCAACCAACTCGGGTTGACGAACCTCTTGTTTTTGCCGAAACACCTTTTCTTCCTCTGATTTTTGAGGATTTGACGCCGCTTGATTTGATTACGGGGGTCCATTTTGACCGCAAAGTCGCCCGTTTGGGACCGGTTCCGGTTCTGACGGACATTCGTTGGGGCAACCAATTGTTCAACGATGCAACGCTCTGTTATGAACATTGGTTGAGCTGTGCAACCTGTCATCCTGACGGAAGAAGTGATTGCGTCAATTGGGATTTGCTGAATGATGGAATTGGCAATCCGAAGAATACCAAGAGTATGCTTCTTTCACACGAAACACCTCCTGCAATGATTTCTGGTGTTCGCGCAAACGCCGAAATCGCTGTCCGAAGTGGAATCAAGTCCATTTTGTTTGCGAAACGACCTGAACGTGAAGCAGAAGCGATTGACGCTTATTTGAAATCGCTCCAACCGGTCCCGAGTCCGCACTTGGTTCAGGGAAAACTGAGTGAATCGGCAAAACGGGGCAAATCGCTTTTCAACAGTTCGCGGACGGGTTGCAGCAATTGTCATCCTGCCCCCTATTTCACGGATTTACAGATGCACGATGTTGGGACCCGATCTTATCGTGACACGCAAGGAGATTATGACACGCCGACATTGGTTGAGGTTTGGCGGACTTCGCCTTATTTGCATGACGGTCGGTACATCACGATCAAGGAGCTGATTCTTAAAGGGAAACATGTTAACACGGACGGACGATTGGACAACTTGAGCGAGGAGGAACTCGAGGACCTCATTGAGTATGTGTTATCGTTATAGACGTTGATGTTTTTGTTCTTCTCGACGGAATAATAACGGAATAAAAAGAGTCGTCCGCAAAGAATCGGCCAATTCCGAATGAGGTCCGACATTCCGTTGTCGGACACACCCTTCATCGTTTCTCCCAACTTTCCACATCGCCGGAAACCGCGACAAACATGGGGTGTAAGGCAACCCGCTTGACGTTTCCAAACCGCTCTGCTGCTTCAACATCACGCACATTCAACTTGCGAAGCAGATGTTCTTGCTCAAATGCGATTTGACCTCGCGTCACGGAAATAGTGATTGACCGTCTCGGTTGAACGATTTTTGACGCATCAAAATGGAAACCGCGCCGTTCTGATTCTTCAAGAATCGCGGCAAGATATTGTGAAATCGCGCTGACGGGATTCGATTGTTGTTGAAATCGCTGCAATTGCGGATGATGACGGTATCCTTGCGTTTTTCCTTCGAGGACGTGTTTCGCTAACAAACCTTCCCGCCAAACAGCGAGCAGACCTTTGGTGTCAAAGTATTTCGGGCTTAACGACCAAAGTCTCATGATTCAGCGGTTGTTTGGGGAGATGCCGATAATGTAACTCAACAATGTCGGAATGCCAATGTTGGTGATTGAATAATTCCCAACGATCCTCTTTATAAAGATTGTTGAGCGGCGGAGCAAAGAGCGGGATACCTTCGCCCAGAATTTTGGGGATTACGAAGATTCGCATTTCGTCGATCACGTTGGCGTTGAGAAACATTGTGTGAATTTCACCACCTCCCATCACCCAAAGGTGCTGAAATCCTTCGTTTTCCAAACGCTGGACAATCATTTCCGGCGAGTCGTTTGTGAACGAAACATTCGGCAAATTTGTCTGCGTTTCTTTGCGTGAAACGATCACGCATTTTTTGTGCGGATAAGGCCAATCGCCAAATGTGAGTAATTGCCGATATGTCTTTCCGCCGAAAACCAAAACGTCAACCGAATCCAAAAACACATTATAGCCGCAATCGCTTTTTGCCTCTTGATTTTGTGCATTCTCCTCGGTATCACTGTCGTTGAGCCAATCAATGCTGCCATCTTTCTTGGCGATGAATCCATCAATGCTAATAGCGACATACATGCTGGTTTTCATTGTTGCACCAAAAGTCCTAAGAGAAGATTGTCCAAATCCGGCATTGAAGAAATGACAATTCTTCTGTCGTCACAACACCAATCATCGAACTGCGCTCAATGGTTGGGTTAAACAAATTTGGCCCGTTCACTCCAAGAGTCAATCTGACGGTCCAGTTCACGTCGGGTCAATCGGACTTGCAAAACATTCGGGGTTGGGTTAAACGATTCTTCCCCCGCATCATCTTCTTTGGAATCAATTCGGGTTGACATGACTTCTTCCTGAAGAGCCGACAACCATTCCGGCATTTCAAAGCCGACCCCCATTGGTTCTCTCGCAAACATTTCTATCTGCTTTTCCAGTTCAATAAAGGTCGTTTTGGGTCCGTCTTCCCTCGCTTCTCGAACCGATGCTCCGACGAGACCACACATACGGTCAATTTGAAGGGGGCGGACAAACCGTTCCTGCAACCGTTCGTGAACACTCGGCAACCACATCCCATATTTTTCGTTCAACCGCGCATAATGTCGCAAATGCTCTTCCGCCGCATTGTAACTCCGTCGCGCAACCGCCCGCTCCCAAAGATCAGCCGCATGTGTACAACGAGAACGAATCATCGTGTCATGCACCCAATAAACCGGCTTCAAATTCCATGAAATCCGCTCATATCCCGTCAAAACCCGCAACATGTCAAGCAGCATGTACAACCGATCACCCTTGTCCGAATGTGTCGTTGTACTGTTGTAATCGATGTATTCGGAATAATTCTCGGCAACCGACTCAAAAATAACCTCAAGAGAAAAAACAGCATCATCCCAAGAATAGCGGTTATTTCGCAAATCAGCAATCAACGTCCCCCCAATCTCCAGTTCCTCCTCGTCTTCCGACATTTTTATCAACGAATGAAGATAATTCGCAACCCCTTGATGTAAAACGGCCCGGAGATTGCCAAATCCCATAAATTGAAGCGTGAAAATGTCATGCCCGTATTTCTGGATAAATGCCTTAATGTCATTCCAGATCGAACGGTCCGTCATTGATTCAACCGGGGAAATCCGTATTTGACGACTATGTGACAACCAACTGTTAAGAAGCAATTCGATGATCCGTTCGAGATAATCGACCAACGCATGATCGTTGGACTTCAAAACGTCCTCTTTGCCAATTCGCCAATGTTTGGACGATTCGGCAATACATCTCGTAATTGCCCGGGTTGCCGTTTCAACCAAACGGTCGAATTCCGTGATTGCACCCGGTTTCAAGGAACGGGTTTGCTCCATTGTTTGAATCGTTTCCAACAATTGAAACGTCTCAATCAGCAATCCCAAACGGGGCGCATACTCAAGCAGCCGCAAAATAACCTGCTGTAAACAACGACATTCAACGATTGCAGCCGCATCTCCGCCCCGCGAAGTCGGGATGTACAACAGCGTCTCCCGGGAAAAGACCCGCAACATCTGTCCCCAATGTTGTCGAACCCCTTCTGCATCTCCGCGAAAAACCGACGAAAGAACTGTCACAACCGCTTCTTTCCAAGTATCCTTGTCTTTTTCTTTGTGACTTTCCCGCTCGGTCAGCATCAAGGTGTCATGTCCCAAAACAGACTGAATGAACAAAATCGTATCTGCTGCTTCAACGGTTGACCAGACAATTCGGTCGAGAAGAATCTCTTTTGTTCCTCGATGATGATCGTATTCCATAAGGGACTCTTGGGTTCCTCGCGGGGGGGGAACGACATATTCCGACGCGCGTCGCAACAAATCCTGCAATCCCCGCCAAATCACCGTTGCTTGGGACAACCAAGATTCCAACAGATTGCGGACTTCAATGCTATACTCATCATATTCGGGACCCGGGGAATAACCAAACCGTTCGGATTCGGAAAGTAAGGGCGATTTTCCCGACGCAAACTTCCAAAGTTTGAACATCGTCACCAAAAACGCAAGTCGCTCGCTAATCCGTTCCGTTTCATCCGCCAACTCCAAATCATCCTTATCTTGCGTAAAGGAATGTCCCCCTTCCAACGTGTCTTCCGTATTCCCATCTTCGGCGGTATCTTGGAATGTGACATTCTCATACGCCGCACTGTAAGTCGGGTCAATGCCCCGACGATCAAGATAATCCTCTTCTTCCCCATATTCACCTTCGAAATCCCCCTCGTATTCCGAATCAAATCCCTCATCATAATACGCATCTTCAAGAGCTGTTCCGCCCCCAAAATAATCGTCCGCCCCAGATTGTTCCGACCCCGGTTTTCCGTCTTTACCCCTTTTACCTTTCCCCTTTCCTTTTTTCTTTTTCCGACGTTTGCGGGACACTCCCCCCTCCCCGGAATCACCAAACATCGTCGGGTCAAGGTCCAACTCGGGAACCGACCAGTATACATCCGCGTTCGCTTCTAAATAATCGAAAAATTTTCGCGTCAACTCCCAACGTTTCGCCGGTTCCATTGGAAGAAAGGTTTTGGGTTTTCGACCTTTCTCCGCGACGGACTCCTCTTCGCGCGGTTCCCGCCAAAGTGACTCCATCCAACGAATTGCAATCGAATGAAACGAGTAATCCCCTTCAGAAAGGGGGATCGTTTCGGACTGACTTAACCAATGCATCATCAGGGACATCGACGCAACGGGGTCACGTTGATCGAGCAGGGCTTCTCCGAGCAGGACGAACGCTTTAGGAGAGTTAAATCGTTGGACATGACGACTCCAAAAGGCAACATCTCCGGCTGCTGTTCCCGCTTTATGCCAAGCAGCAAGCGCGGTTGCAACCTTTGCAGCCGATTCCCAAGCCGCAAGACCGGAAAATCCCTCGACACTGGAGACCTCGGTACTCCCAAATTGGTCCCACCATCCTGCCAAATCACTCATTCGATCCGACAAATCGGCTTGTAACTCTCCATTTCCAGATGCAGCTGCTTCTTTTTGCAAACGACTGTATAAATCAAAGATGTCGTCCAGCAAATGAATCAAATCGTCAATCCGATGATCGTGTACACTGTTATCTGGAGCCGCAAAAAGGGTGTATTGAGCACCAAATCCCATAATGGTCCAGGGATCAACCAATGCTCCACAAGCAATACCGCGATGTAGCAACTCTTCCATTTCGGGGATGAGGGCGGATGCTTCTCCGATTTGACCGCGATCTGCGAGGAAATGGGCTTGCGTTATCAAACAGTCAATGTTGCACAGTATTCGGGCTGACGCAACCGAAATGATCGTCGTCTGCCGTTTTGCCGCTTCAAAATGCCCCATTCTCGCAAACGTCCTCGCCAAATGCAATCGCTGCAATTGGTCCGCTCGACGTTTCGCAAGTCGCTTGTTCAAATCCTGTCGCGCCCCCCCAAACGGTTGGTGAAGCCGTTTCCGTTCCTGATCCAAGCGATGCTGCATCCCTTCATCAACCCGACCAATCAGATTTTCATAAAATCGGTCTCGATACGCCGCAATGACCGGCATAAGGGATGCAAGCGAAACGGATGAATCATACGTTTGGGGACCTTCTCCGCATACTCCTGACCCCATTAACATGGTCCCGGCAAGAACCGCCCCGGTTTCGTAAATGATTTCTTCAGGTGATACATTGGAAACGTCCGATTCCCCTGTATAGGCCGTTTCATATCGTTGGAGTATCCCGTCAATCGTCACTTGATGCACTACAAAACGGGTGTAATATCCGTGTTGGTCAATCGTGTTCAAATCCCAAGTCCCAAAATGATAATTGGGTCGTCGATTAACCGGATGATCGAAGTCGTAAGCTCTAGGGTCAAGAACGAGTTCCTCGATCCGATCCGGGTCAAAACAGGCATCTCGCAAAATGTCTTCCTCCGTTCCTTTGAGGATGTTCATTGCATGTTGCACCATTGCCTTGTATCGACCAGTTGCAGCCCCAACTCCTTTGATGTAAAGCGGAATCGGCGCAACCCATTCATGCGGATTGGGCTGATGTTTTTCTTCTCCTTCGAGAACAGGAATCGGTCGGTATCCCAACAAATCGTTCAGTTCTCCTATAATCCGGGGAGCGAGAATTTCCGGTTGTTCCCAAGGAGTGACTTGGGAGAGGACAATTTCGAAAACACGTCCTAGAAACAAGGAATTGAAGAGGGTCAAATCACTTTGGTAGGAGAGCAAATCACGATGAAAGGCGCGATAGGCGGGAAGAAGCTGATCCTGAACCAGTTGGAGGGCATCTCGGGCCTGATCGGGCTGACGAAAGGTCTCTGAGGTTTGCGAGAGGTTCTCCAGTTCCTGCCGAAGTTGTTCAAGAACCGTCCGATGAGGGTCAAGCGGATTGATTTTTTGAATTTCTTCAAAGAGGGCATTAAGGGCGGTCAGAAACGGGAGATTCCGCGAACCCGACGAAAAGTTGAGATAACCGAGAATTTCCTCCAATAATTGTCGGGAGACCGCCAAATTGCTCTGCTGTTTCATGAGTCGTTAATCCGCTCGAAAAAATGCGACGAGAAAGCGCGACGATACGCCTTGATCCTAGTGTAGTCGATAAAACTATCCGGTCCAGAGGGGCAACGGACCAGATTGCCAAGTCGGTCCTCTGCTAACAGTTTTCTGTCCCTTATTCCACTATTGGCTATATTTATTAGACTTGTTCCATAACCTAAAAAGTGGTACAATGGACTCACTACGTTTGGTACGTGTAGGGAATTCCAACGCACTAGTCAAGGATGATTTTTATGGAACGAGTTGAAAAAAAATTGAAATGGTCCGACGAAACATT
>JBOFQB010000084.1:0-57419 GCA_051660685.1 Thermoguttaceae bacterium
TGTGTGACACCAACCCGGGGTTTCGCTGCGCTTCACCCCGGGCTATTTTGTTGCGCCCCGTTGGGGCGAAGATTTCATTCTCTACCCCCAAAATAAGGCATTTCAATGATGTTTTGTAAAAATATCCGTGAACGGATACGAAATTTTGTCGTTTTTACCCAAAATCCAGCCCCTAAACCACAAACCGCCCAGACGACCCAAAAACGTCCTGCGTATCTTTGTTATGACCGGTATTTTTTGTACCAAGCAACGAAATTGGCAATTCCCGTGTCAAGTGATGTGTACGGTTTGAAACCGAAATCACGCTGTAAAGCGGCAGTGTCCGCGTATGTTTCCAAAACATCACCACTTTGCATCTCGATGTAATTCTTGATCGCACTCTTCCCAAGATGCCGCTCTAATGTCTCAATCAATACCGACAGTTCTACAGGCTCATGATTTCCAATGTTGTACACTCGAAAAGGAACATCTTGAAACTCCAAGTTGCTATGTTCACGGTTCGGCGGAGAATCACTGACCCGAATGACACCTTCAGCAATGTCGTCAATATAGGTGAAATCACGCCGCATGTTGCCAAAATTGTACACATCAATAGGTTGTTCCCCCAGTATCTTTTCCGTGAAGGAAAAAACGGCCATATCCGGACGTCCCCAGGGTCCATAGACAGTAAAAAAACGCAGTCCCGTACACGGAAGATTGTATAAGTGTGCGTAGGAATACGCCAACAATTCGTTCGCTTTTTTTGTCGCACCATATAAACTGACGGGACGGTCTGTTTTTTGCGACTCGGCAAAAGGAATTTCTCGATTCGCTCCGTACACGGAACTGGAAGAGGCAAAGCTCAGGTGCGGAATCTGATGATGTCGGCACGCTTCGAGAATGTTGGCAAAGCCGAGAAGATTACTCTGAATATACACAGAAGGGTTTGTAATCGAGTACCTTACACCAGCTTGTGCTGCAAGGTGAATAACTCTGTCAAAAGGGGTTGCATCAAAAAGAGCGTTCAAAGCCGACATATTCACAATATCAAAGGGGTGGAACGTGAAGTTGTCGTTCTTTAACAAAATATCCCGACGTGCTTCTTTAAGGGAAACGTCGTAATAATCATTGAGGTTGTCGATACCAATGACGTCATCACCTCGTTGGAGCAGCAATTGTGCAACACGAAACCCGATAAATCCGGCAACACCGGTTAGGAGTATTTTTTTTGGCATGATCGTGGTGTGAGGGAGGGTGTGAGGGAAGGAGATAAATTTAACGTGCGATCACGCACATGGGACTACAGATTGCAAATTTTTCAATATTTTCAAGAGGGGGTGAGGAAAATTTTTGGACTTTCAGACGAATTTTTGTGGGTGTCCTTGAGCTTTTTTGGACCCTTGTATTGATTTTCAACCCCTTTTGCGGGACAATCCAAGCGGTCGGTCTTTTGCCGTTTTCAACCGTTTACGCTTTGTACATTTGATGCACATGAATACAGAACCGCAATCCCCCACATCCCCCCCTCTTGTCAGTGTCATTATGCCAACTTACAACGCGGCAGAATATATTGGTGCGGCGATTCAATCTGTCATTGACCAAACGTACACCAATTGGGAACTCATTATTGTTGATGACGGCTCGACCGATGAAACAGCCAAAATTGTCGAACCCTTTTTGCACGACGCCCGGGTTCAGTCCGTTGGGGCCAACATACGTTACATTCAGCAAGAAAATAAAGGACAGCCCAAAACACGCAACAATGCTGTACGAATCTCAGGAGGTTCTCTGATTGCTTGGCTTGATGCTGATGATGTGTGGAAACCGACCAAATTAGAAAAACAAGTCGCCATTTTCGAAAAATATCCCGATGTCGGTGTCTGCGGAACGGCAATGGAACTCATACGTCCGAACGGTGAAGTCTTTTCGACGCCCAACGTCAAACCCGATTTCTATGGACGTGCCGTACCGGATTTGGTAACCCGAAAGTTTTTTGTCGCAATGTCGGCAAGTGTTACACGGAAAGAAATTTTTGATCAAATCGGATACTTTGATGAGGGTTTTTTGCCCTTTTCAATGGATTACGATTTTTGGTTGCGTGCCTCACTCGTTTGTATGTTTTATTCGCTTGGCGAAGTGCTTTTACAGTACCGTATGGGACATCCGAGTATCTCGCAAAAAGGGTCCGATAAACGTCTTAACTTGGTGATGTATACGGTTGTGCCCCGATTTGTCAAAGAATACGGCGGGGGGAAGTACGTCAAATGGTATCATATATGGCAATTACACGGATGGAGCTATTATTGCAAGGCGATGGAGAAAACGAAATGGCGTGAAAAAACGTATTGGCTTCTCCGCGCGCTTTCGTGCAATCCCTTGCATTGGGATTCTTTGGCGAACCTTGCCCAACAGTTTCTGCCCCGCCGCTTGTACAACACCTTAAAATCCCTTGCCAAAAGAAAAGTATCTACGCATAAATAACGGATACATTTTAAGTTTACGTTGTTCCTTTCGTCAAGTTTTCGTGACTTTTGTGATTTTCGTGGTTCAAAAATGAAAATACTCTTTTTCGCAAAACTTGTTAGCGAACTGGGGGAGACATCTTCCCGTTGAATGAACCGCGATACATCGTCGCGCGCTTTGAGAAGGTAGAAGGCCAAGAGAAAAGGGGGACAGGAAACGACCCGACATCGCCGGAATTCCCTATCCCCCATTCTCGATCCTTAACATCTATCCCCTACATCTAAACCCCTTACATCCTACTCCCGAGACGGACGCTCTACGCCAACCCTTGGAGCAGTTCGTCGCTCAGCTGCATATCGGCCAAATCGTATTCAACCACAAACTCGATCTCAGAGTCGGAACCGAAACCGGCAAAAGCGGCGTCAGCGATTGCGTTTTGACTGACATTGGGGACGATTCTCGGCAGGGCAACGCTCAGTCCAACCAGTTCCAACTCGGCAAGACTTTTGGCGTTTTCTTCCGTATTAGAGATACTCGCAACGCCGGATTCAACGAAAACCGGAATGTTCAGCTGGACATCGTTGACCGCAACACCGAACGAATCGGCAGGATTCCCGTCAACTTCAGCAATCTTTGCAACATCCGCAACACTCGCAACATCTTCTTCAGCAACATTGGCGATGTTCATCATCAACGGCGAAACGGCTGCATCTCCTTCATTCAGTTCCAACGCCTGCATTTTGGACGGAACTTTTGCAAATCCATGCAGTTTTGCGTCTCCTCGAGCTGCTCCATACGCCGTCTCAATGACATTCACATCAAGCGTCGAAAGGAACTTCCGTTCGCCAAGATTCAAACCCACATACATCACGTCTTCAGGATTCGTCACATGTCCCGTCGTATCAATCGTCGAGCCGTATTGGAACTTGACCGCATTAAACGCATTGTACGCCGTGTTAATACCATAAAGGTGTCCAAGCTCATGCAAAAGTGTCGTATAAAGGTCATAACGTCCTGCATCAACAGGGTCGGTCAACTGCGAATACCAACCGGCTCCTGCCGCATTATCATCAAGCGTAATCAGCCCTTTACTCGGTACTCCGTTCGCGTCCACTTCGAGAATCAACGCTTCTCCAAGTGTACTCGAATCACCAAAATCACGGACAACCAGTTGGACATCAATCGGCTTACTCAGACCGAGAGCATCGGCCCATGCTTGATTCGCCGCATCCAACAGGGTCCCGACCATTGCAAGGTTGTCCGCATCCAATTGTTTGCCCACATATCGTTGTGAGATGTTACTCGGCAAACTCAAGGTTGCACCTGCCCGGACCTTTTCCCGGGTCAAACCATAACTCTTCGCAAAGAGCAGAAAGTCGGATGCTGCAACCGAACCGCTCTTGGTGTAGTCAAACTGACTCAGCAAAACCGAATCGGCGGAACTCTTCTTTCCGTAGGACTTGGCAAATTGCAGGAAGTCCGACGCATTCACCTTACCACTATCCGTCGTGTCATACGGATTCGCCCAAAGTTCCGTCTTCGATCCTTTTCCAAGCTCCGAAACACTGCGTCCGCTAATCGAGCGAACCGAACCATTCTCCAGTTCAAGACCGAGCGAATGAGGTTTCACCCATTCAGCCCACGGAACATTATCTGTCCCAATCGACTCGAACTTGACGCGACCAAGCAGAATGTAACCGTCTTTGACAACGACTTGCCCCGCTCCTCCGCCAATCCCGGACACCAGCCCAACGGAATCGTCAATCGACCAGTTCCCGCCAATGTTAAAATACTTACCAAGCTCAACATTCGTTGCTGTAAAGTAATCCGAATTGTACTTCAAATCCGTAAACGCCTTGTTGTACATATCCGCTTCAGACGCTTTAACCCAAAGTTCGACGTAGTGTGATTCCCATTCATTGAGTGAACTGACATCCTTAGGAAGCTGTGCAACAGTCCCGTCCGCCCCAACCGTCGTCGGTTTCGTTACCGTCCGCATATAAATTCCACCATCCACCTCTTTGTCGGATTGTGCAAGGGCTGTTAAACTACCTGACCCCGCCGCTTTGTGAGTAATCTTCGGCATCACAATGTCAATCTGAGCCAGATTGACATTCTCTTCGTTTTCTGCACCATTCTGCCAACGTGAAACTTCAGTGACGAAATTCTGAATGTTGAAATTCGGGTCTCCCGCTGCTTTTGCATCGACCTGAACCTGAACCACAATCCAACCGCCTGGAGCTTTTCCAAGACCCGTTATGGGGGTTTCTTGGGCAAGTCGGTATGCCGCAAGAGAGACACCCAATGTTCCATCTTCCTGAATAATCGGTCCCAACAGTGCTTGCAACTGATTCCAGTACAAATTACGCAAATCAACATCTTCATCGGGGTCCAAATCCGCATTGATCTCCGCAATGTTTTTATCAAAAGCCAAATCCGCCCAGACGACAAAAACACCATCTGTCAACGCTTTACCCAATTCTAGGGTAACGCTGTCCTGAACCCAAAATTGCAGATAATACGATTCACCAACCGTTGCAACGAACTCATCAACAGGAGCCGTAAAGGAGGTTGGGGTCCACTTACTCTTCGTCCCAGTATCTCCCGGTTTCAATTGTGCGCCTTCTCGGACCGGAATCACATAAAGAGACATCGTAAACTGTTCGGTGAGCGAAATCGTCACATTACCCGTAATTGACTTTCCTGCTGCATCCGTCGCCGTAAAGGTCAAAACAAGCGGCGAAAAATCATATTCCGGGCTGTATTCATCAACCGTTAGGAAATTGAGCGGAATGGAACTTCCCGGTTCAAACTCATTACCCTTCATTGCGAGAATTGCCGTCATGTTCTTCAGAAATTGCGAATTGGCTCCTGAAAGGACGTTATCAAAGGTGATACTCGTATAATTCCCAAAGAAATCATCAAACTTCAGCGACGGGGTTGCACTCGGTGTTTTCAGACTTCCAACCAATTCCGTCTTCTTCTGAATCGGTCCATGTGAAATTCCTTTAATCAGAACGTCAACATCTTCCGACGCTGCTTTTGCATTAGCAGCCCCACTATCATCGGTCACAATGAAGCTGAACATTGCATGAGTGTAGGACTTCGGATTCGTCGGGTCATACGGTTCCAAACCCGTATCGGGGTCATTCAACGCATGAGCCGGGACAAAGGTGAACGACTTCATGTTCGCCGCAATCGTAATCGTCCCAATCTTAACATTGGAGACTCCCTTGACGGTTCCGAAAACATCATGCGTCCCCGCCGATGTATATTCTGTTCCGCCAATCGTGATTGAGTAGAAACTCAACACGTCAAGTGTATTAGCATCCGTTGCAATATCAGCAACATTATAAGTGATCCCCGTCGTGTTATCCGTGTTGATCGCAGGATTCAATTCAGCATCAACAACCGGGGTTTTGTTGACCCCCTTCACGTTGAACGTGATGTCTTTCACACTCGAAGTCTCTGTTGCAACAACGCCTGAATTGTCCTTGACCTTGAACTTAACAACATCGCTTTTGAGGGCATTGTATCGCAAGGAGTAGAATTCGCTGGTTGAAACACCACCATTCGGGACATAAAGCAGGTAAGCACCCTTGATTGCATCGACTTTGTAAGTCAGAGTTGCACCACTCTTGAGAATAACAGGAACATCTTTCACAAGTGTTACATCGTCTCCACCTCCTTTGATACTCGATCCGAGAATGATGATTGTATGTGTATCATCAATATCAACATCCGTAAACAGATCGGCAAGCGGAACTTCCATTCCGGTCGTACTGTCAACATATATGGCATCTGCATCTGCAACCGTGTAATCTTTGGCAACTGGTTGATCGTTGACACCGTTAATAATAACAGTCACCTTTCCTGCAACTCCAATCGGTTGCGGAAGTCCATACTCATTAAAGAGCATTATATCGAAAACGATTTCGGCACTCTGACCGACTCGCAGGAAGTTGAACAGATTTTTCGGGTCAAACCAGAATTTACCGTCCTCATTGATTCCATAATGTGTATCCAACTCCAATGCAGCTAATGCAGCATCCGCCGCATCAATTGCATCCTGAGAAGACCCTACACTCAAGGTGATTGCATCTGGATCGTCAACTGTTCCGACGGAATAACCGTCCGGGAAAACCGGGGTATAAGGACCATCTTTCGGTGTTTGGGTCTTTTCCAAAATCGACAGCGTGTACTCCGTCGGGTCCACCTCTTCGGTTGCTGCTCCTTTGACAATGGAAACAACGGTCGTTCCCGCTTCTCCCGTATCATAAGTGAAATGCAACGTATAAAGTCGCACATCTCCGTCATTCAGATCAGCAAAATCAGCAACGAGATTTGCATCCGGGGTAATTTTGAGGAAACCATTATCGAGTACAAATCCCTCAAACAATCCGCCAAAATCGTTCGTGACCTCGCCAATCAGCAAGTTGGCGGGATCATAATCGGTAATGGTGTAATAAGCATTGATTTTGCGGAATGACACCAACGGGTCTTCATTCGAGAGATAGAGTACCTGCCAATCTCCAACCGTCGGTTGCGTTTCCACACCAATAATGCTAAGACTCATTGTGCCCGACCCTGTTGCTCCAGCCGGGTCCTCGACAATCAACGTGTAGTCAAAGGTCTTGTCCGTCCCCTCTCCATTTTTGATGTAGTTTTGATCCGGTCGGAACCATAACTTCAATTCACCTGTACTCACAATTTTGGTCAGCGCAAATTCTCCCCCCGAAATGGAAATTTGACCATCTACGAGAAGATTTACACCGTCAATGTTGAACTTAAGCAGGTCCGTTTCCGTAATATCGGGGTCATTGACATAAGCCCGCCAATCAACGCTGATCCATTGTGTGATGTCATTGGGATAAGCCCAAGCATGAACAGCATCCATCTTCGGTATGTCTTGCACAAAATTTGCCTTAACAACCGGAACATCATTCAAACCTTTGATTGTAATCTCCAGACCCGGTTCATCCTGGTCCATTGTTGCAACCGCATTTGCTGCTCCACTGTCATCACTGACACTGAGCCAGATTTGCAGAACATACTCCGTATTGGTTGGGTCTGTCGCATGAAACTTGGCATAATCGCGCAGATAGATAAAAGCATCACCCGGGTCAAACGTCATGTCCGTTCGATCCGCACTAAAGATCAACTTTCCCCCATTTGGAAGATCGATACTCTGCGGAGCAGCTCCAGCCGGACCAACGGTCCCGACTTTTACAATACTATCCGCTTCATAATCCCAGACATAAACATCACCAACGTAGAACAGCGTGTCATCTTCGTTGACATCTGATGCAATTTCGTCGACGTTGACCTTGATTGTTGCACGTTCGGTTGTGACAAACGGATCATGTGTAATAAATTGCGGAGTTTTGTTGACACCATTGACCGTCAAGGAAACAGTTGCGTCTCGTGAAACACTATTCGTTTTTCCCGAATCGTCTTTCACCGTCATTGTGAATTCATCCGGGGCCGAATGTCCAACACTCAATTTGTAGAAGGGACCCGTCGTGCTTGGATTCGGTGTATAGACCAATTCCCTTGCCCAAAGTGCCGATTCAGGGTTTGCGGGATCAATTTTTTCCGCAACAACCAAGACTTTCGAACCACTTGTGAGCGTTAGTGTCCGGTCAGCAACCGTTCCCGACAAAAATTCTTGCGTGAATGTCGTTCCATTGACCGAATTGAAGGACTGCCAATCCGCCCGATCTGGATCACTCAGTTTCCCCGCTGTCTTCAAATCATCAATTGTAATTGTCTTCGATTCATCCGCTTTAACAGAGTACGCGACATCATTCAAAACTGGCCGGTCATTCTCCCCAACAACCGTCAAGGTGAAGTGTCCTTTTGTCGTGAAACCATATCGTTCTTCCGTCAAATCATACGCAAAGGTCAATTTCGCCGTTTGACCTTCACTGAGGAACTGGAACATCGCCGGATATTCAGCATCCGGGGTGATCGTTATAACGACCTGATTGGCATTTTTGGCCAAATCAACAAGCGAGAGCAGATAGGCGATCTCGGTCGGAGTCAAGTCGTAGTGATCGGCGGGAGTATCGTTATGTGGACCGACATCGACCTGAGAATTGAGGACAAGTGAATCCTCAACGATACTCCAAGTGTCGCCCGTTTCAACGGTTACATTGGCGTTCCCCGAAATCGGCGTATCTTCATTGTGTTCGAGTACATTGACATTGACATCCGAAACCGTAATCCGTCCATTCTGCAAATGGAGCGAGACGATTGCCGTAATGTCTTCTTCGCCGGTCTCCGAAACAAAGGTCGCCGTTATGCTAAAGTCGTATTTGCCCAAATCAAAGTCGGCGAGATCATCCGCCAGAATGATGATTCGTCCGTTGGAATTGACCGAGAACATTTCCAGTTCTTCTTCAGTAAGCGGTCCATTTGGTCCAACACAGGAATCAATCGTAAAGGAAACGGTTGTGTCAACCGGTTTGGTAACGACCAATGATTTCGAGGTTGCGATATACCCCCCTTCAATGGGGGTTGAGTTGGGGGACATGTAGACAGGTTGATCCTCAAAAGCGACAGATTCAACGGTGATTGTGACTTTTTTCGTGATTGAGTCACTATTTGTCAAATCGCTTTTGACAGACGCCTTAAAGGTCAGTTGGAAATCATTCGTTTCGACGTACAATGTGGGATCAACGGTTGTCCAAATCAACGTAGGAACCGTATGCGTCTCATTCTGGACCAAAGTGAAGGTTCCCCAACCTGCAATCGTTTTCGGTGTATTGAGCGTCAATTCCGTCAACGTCCCCCCGTCAAAACCAATCTCATACTTCAGATCACCCAATCCTTTGGGGTCAACTGTCCAATGAGTATTGTAATTCCCCGCTTTCGCTTCTGTTGCCGTCAGATTGAGGTTCCCCCCACTTACAATCGGGGAACTCTTGATCTTCAGAGAAAGCGTTTGCGCGTCACTTTCACTTTTCTGATTATGCCCGGATGCTGTTGTGAAACCTTCATCATCTTTCGCAGTCAGTGAAAGACTAATCGTCTCAACCGTTGTACTTGTACTTGCGTTAATCGTCAGCTTTTTCGAGACGGCATCCAACGTAATGACCGTTCCCCCCGGAGTCGTCCAAGGAGTTCCCGCGACAAAAGTATGCGTGTTCGAGCCGATTGTTGCTTTGACAGTTCCAAAAATGAGTTCATCATCAACATTGGCATCTTTCGCAACTTCGCTGATGTCAATGACAAGCGGTGCTGCTCCAATGCTCAAATCTGTCTTAATCTTGGAAAGGTCCAGAACCGGCGTTTTGTTGGTCCCCTCAATCGTCAGTTCAACCTTTGCTGCATTCGTCGATTTGTTGTTGGTCAGACCAGAGTTGTCCTGAATGACAAAGGTGAAATCAAGGGCATCTTCATCATCGGCTGAAAAACCATACTGCTTTGCACTTGCTTTGAACTCGATTTTTCCGCCGTAATAGACATCATCACTCCCTTTGGTTCCCCCAGTATAACGGATTGAACCTTTATCACCCAAATCAATCCAGGTATCATGTGTAATCGTACGCGTTGTTCCGCCGACCGTTATGCTGTACAAAGCATAATTGAGACCGGAAATGGGCGTTTGAACAAGATCATTAATGCCGAAAATTTCCGTTCCTGTTAGACTTTCAGCATACGCCGTTTTCACAACGTCTTTACCAACCGGGACAGAATGTTTGACGTACTTGAACTCATAAGTGAACTCGGACACTGAACTGCGTTCATCATTCGCCGTTCCCTTGAAAACCAACTTGTAGGTCCCGCTTGCAAAATCGGTCGATGTCCCAAAAATCTCTTTCAGTTTGGTTTCCGTCAGTGTAAACTTCCCGCTTGCAATAAGCGAGGTAATATCCGTATAAGTCGCCTTTCCCCCATCAAAACGGACTTCCAGTTTTTTGGCGTTGGAGGAAACCGTCCCCTCAATTTGCATACTGGAAGTCGAATTCGGATCGGTTGTGAGCGGACTAACCGGTTTCGCTGTCATAACCACTTTGACCGGCGCAACCAGTTCCATATTGACTTTACCCAATTTGCCGTTTGCTGAAACCGCATTCGACTCGACGAGCGAAATCACACCATCATTGTTCAGGTCGAAATATTCCTGATACTGACTCTTGGTCGGGTCGTAATCCGATTTGGACAACCCCATATTCTGTCCCAACATCGCGTAATACTGGATCGTCGTTGAATTCCAGTTGCCCGATGTCTGCGCTGATGCTGTTTGTGCCCTCAAAACATCAAGAGGTGATATTTCAATAGGTTTCTCGGGATCATAATTTGAGGGAAGACCGGGCAAACCGGCTGTTACAATGCAAGAACCGTAAGTGTTGTGATCGCCGGAAATGACAACTTTATAGGTATCTCCTCCGTCTTTGGTTCCGCTTGCAAGATTCACGAGAACAAAGCTCTCTTTTGAACCATTTTGGTTGATTGTGTACTGTGAAGCAGGAAGGTCAACAAATTCACCTTTGGAGTTTTTTTGTTGGAGTTTGATTGAGGAGGGGTCAAGCGAACTGCCAACATCGGATGTGACGGTTATTCCAACGGAAGTATAACCGGACTTGTCCGAGTCGATAATGAAATCGAGTTCGACATTTCCTCCTTGGGGAATGGTTGTACCAACAGAAGTCAAGGGAGTAACGGAGAGCATTTGACGCTCTTCGAGGGGTTCAATCGAGAGATTGATTTGACTTTTCTTTGTTGGATTTTTCGCGTTTGAGGAACCAAGTTCACGACCGAAAACACTCTTAAACAATTTCATCTTTAGAACCTTCCCGTTGAACCTTGAAATACAAAAACTGCACCTAGTCGGAACAGTCAACTGTTTAATACGACTTTTATAGTGACAGAGCAGAAACATGCAGCTCTGAAATTATGCAATCAACATAATCCTAACAATCGGCCCGCTTATCGCGCAAACAGGGTACATCCCTGTCTCGTTAGGAACATCATTATCTACTAAAGCGGCAATTTTTAACAACCTTTTCACCTTATTTTCGCGGTCACACCTGAATATACAAAAAGAAAAATTAAAAGAACTCGCAAAATCGGAATAATCATCTTTCTTTACTCAATACCACAACCCTTTGCATTTTACCTATGTTTACCATTTTGTCAATATTGACACTTGGATTGTGAAAAAACAGGCTTTGACAAGGTTTGACAGCTTTTTTATTGACATCAGAAGGGTTATTAAAGGGAAACCCTGCGATTTTGTTGTACCAACCTTTATCTAGGTTCCCAAATCTTTCTGTTTTATCATAAGATTTCCAAAAACGAATAAAATTGCTCTTTCCAAATCACGGAAAATTTCGTACTAATCGACGAATCGTATTTTTTTGGCGTCAAAGGGTAAAAGACGAATTGATTTTTTATGCGTCTTTCCTCCACCTAAACAGATGCTTTTGCGAGCATATTCCGCAGAAACATGAAACGTGCAGCACTTAGAAATCCAATCGTCGTTTTTTTACTGGTCCTTGTTCCGGTTTTTCTGCATGTGTTTATGTTTGGATTGCCGAAAAACAGCGTCATTGCAGCCGGAAACGCCGAAAGTGTCCCGACTTACGGTTCACTTCAAAACTCAAAAATGAAGTCGGAGTCGTCGCCGAATTCGTCCGTTGCTCCGTCTGGTAATGCAGGTCATGCCGGACAACGACGTGAGAATCCTCTTCGTCAGCCCGGTTCAACAAAAAGTGATCCTATCTCGCTCGTCAGCCAAACCTCAACTCCAAACCAAGCAGCGTCGGTTCCTCATACATCTAATGCGGGGACAACGGGTCTAAAACAGCCGGTTGCAAATCAGGTTGTGAGTCAGGTTGTCGATCATGGTGATAATCAAGGCGGGGAAAATTGGAATATTGGTTTTGAAGATAATGGACTTGCAGGTATTGACCCTTATACCAGTTCTTCCGCGACATCTCCGGTCCTTTCAAGTACAAATAACAGCTTGAATACTGACAATCGGGCGTCGGTTGAGTATTCAATGGAAATTCCAGATGCTGATTCGGAGAGTTTCGGTTTTGGTTTTGAAAATACATTCCCTAACCCCCATGATTCGGTTGCAGCAACAACTCCGACTGCTCCATCACCTCTTCCGTCCTCAAATTCAGCGTTGGTAACACCACAAAATGCCGATCCGCTCGCTCCTCCTTCAATCGAGGATGATTTTTCCGTTCCTTTTGCGAATACCAATGCAGTCAATTCGGAACCCAAAAAACTTGCTGCAACATCACCTCGATCTCGTTCGACCTCTTCTTCCAATAATTCCAAAGTCGCTCAACAATTACCTCCCAACACGCAAGATTCTCCTAATCAAAACATTCAAACGACACCTAGTGCCGTTGTCCGCCAAATTGAAGGAAATGGAATACCCGGTCCTGCTGTTTTGGAAGGACCACAAATTCCGCAACTGACTCTCGAAAAAATTTATCCGCAAGAAATCCAGGTCAACCGTCCTTGCACTTTCAAAACCTATCTCAGAAATTCCGGGAAAACCCCCGTTAAGGAAATCGTTCTTCACGACCTTCTTCCTCAAGGAACACGTTTCATTTCCGCTCATCCTCCTGTTAATCCGACGCAAAGTGGAGAACTCTTATGGACGCTTGGAACCTTACAACCGGACAGTGAACTGATTGTCGAGTTGGAAGTCCTGCCCCTTAACGAGGGGGAAATTGGGAGTGTCGCAACCGTTCAGTATGCAATGGAAGCATCTGGGAAAACAGTTGTGACCCGACCGTTGCTTGATTTGGAAATTTCAGAAGCTCCAGATACATTAGTTGGGGAAAATGTGACGTTCAACCTGACCCTTTCCAATCCCGGAACCGGGATTGCAAAAGGTGTGGAACTAGAACTTCGTGTTCCAGACGGTTTGGTTCACGAAAAAGGACAGGACATCATTTTTACGGTCGGCGAACTGAAACCAAAAGAGGTCAAACGGTATCCCTTAACCTTAAAAACGGTTGCTCGGGGTAAAATAACCGATCAAATTCGCGCAAAAGCCGAAAGTAACCTAGAATCCGTTGCAAACTATGCCGTTCAAGTGATTGGTCCTGAACTGGTTTTGCAGATTGACGGGCCGAAACAAAGGTTTTTAGAGCGTAAAGCGGTTTACACGCTTAAAGTCGGCAACCCCGGAACAGCATCAGCCCAAAATATTGCTCTTTCCGCTTATCTTCCAAGCGGATTGCAATTCGTCAGCACCAATCAAAATGGTGTTTACGACCAATCAACACATACCGTTCATTGGGCCCTTGAAGAACTTCCTGCACGAGAATCAGGCGAAATCGAACTCATGACTTTACCTGTTCGTCAAGGTGAACATTCGATCAAATTTGAGGGGATCGGGCAAAAGGAATTAAGAGCCGAAACAACACATGCGGTCAGCATTTCCGGTTTGCCCGCTCTTTCGTTTGCGGTTTCCTGTCTCTCAGACCCGGTTGAAGTTGGAAAACCCGCGACGTATGAAATTGCGTTGACCAATCGCGGCACAAAAGCAGCGAGCAATGTTGTAATCAGTGTCCGACTTCCAGAAGGAATGGAGTTTGCAAATGCTGAGGGACCGAGTAATCATCGATTGTCGGGCAATTTAATTCAATTTGCCCCGCTTAACTCACTTGACCCCAAACAGGAAAAGACTTATCGATTTACAGCAAGGTGTACAATTCCGGGCGATCAACGAGTTGCCGTTTCCGTTCTTTCGGATGATTTACGATCCCCCATTACAAAGGAGGAAAGTACCCAAGTGTTTGGCGATCAATAAAAAGGGGATCAACAAAAATTTAGGCGAATTCAAAAGCGTTTTTTACATTGCGCGGTCATTAACCCGTTTTTTCTTGCTTTAATCGGCGAGAAAGGCAAGAGATTGACAAAGGAGTCAACTTCAACATATTGGCAACGTGCAATACACACATTCTGCTCAATCCATGATACAGCTGATGCTCCGACTTTGGCCGGGTTTACCCGGCCTGTTTCGGTATGGAAGATGGTCCTTTCTGATCGTCGCGCTTGCGTTCGCTTTCGTTTTGGACGGATTTCTGTTTTTGAACTTCTTCTGGACGGAATTCATGACGCCGACTCAACGGAACATCGGGCTTTTGGTTTTGTTGGGCGTTTGGTTTTTTCTGGGGATCATTGCCAATCAACGAATGAAATGGTTCGAGAACATGCGATGTTCGGACCAGAAATCGCAGAAGTATAATGAGGCAATTCTGCATTATTTACAAGGAAACTGGTTTGAGACAGAATTCACGCTCAAAGCGATTCTTAAAAAAAATCCGAAAGATGTCGACGCTTTGCTCATGTTAGCAACCTTATTCCGACACACCAAACGTTCTGAAGAGGCGATTCAGACACTTCTTCTTGCCAAAAAAATGGAGGAAAGCCGGAAATGGTATTTCGAGATTGAAACGGAATGGTCCCGTTTGAAAGCGTCAGGTTTGACATTGGAAACTGGACCTGAAATGACCGCAAAATGTGCGTAATTTTTTGTTCTTCTGGGACCTGCTCGCAATTTCCCGATTATCGTTTATGATGACATCTGCGCTGTAAGACAGGACACGCTGACTGAACAATCATGGTGTTCAGGTTAGAAAAAGAGGAAATCGTAGATCGTAAATCATAAATTGTAAATCCGAACTGGGCGATTGAGAAATCAGCAGAAACAAACAGGAGAAAGAACGTGTCGAAACGACGAACAACGACGCTTCCATCTGCGGAAGAACGGGCAAGAATTGCAGCAAAGATTGCGGGGGAGAATCGGGGAGAAAACGTTGTCATTCTCGATGTCCGGGAATTGACCCCCTGTTTTGACTTCTTTGTCATTTCAACGGGAACGAGTCGTCGACAACTTCACGCCGTTAGTGAAGAAATCGACAAGGTGTTTGAAAAGGAGTTGGGGGATCAACGAATCAGCATCTCCGGTTATGACGAAAGTCGTTGGATCGTACTCGATTATGGGGACGTTTTGGTTCATCTTTTTGACCGCGAAACACGGGAGTATTATGCGTTGGAAGAACTTTGGGGCAAAGCCCGAATTGTCAACGGTGATGTCTGAAGACCCCAATCCGGTTCAAACATTCCCCTCATTTGTCCTTCCTGTCAGACTCAGGAACAAAGTTTTTCAGAAACGGTTCGAGAAACTCGACGACCTGCAATTCATAAGTCCAGTCAACCTGCAATCGATAAATTTAGTCAACCTGCAACTGTCAATTTTTGGGGCAATGCAGTTGGGACGGAGTAATCGCTGATTCTCCCCTTAACACCTTGCCTATCTGATCCTTAACATTTCTGCTTGTCCTTAATTCTGCTTACCCTTAATTCTGCCAATCTTGCTTACTCATCCTTAATACGGCTTACCTTTAACACTTCTGTCTATCTTCAGTATTGTATAATGTCAAGACACACTTGCGAAGGAGCACAACAGATGTCCAAAGTTTTTGCAAATGCGCCCGAATCAATTGGGAATACTCCTCTTATTACGCTGAATCGAATTGGAAGTGGAAAAGCAACGATCTTGGTCAAGGTTGAGGGGCGTAATCCTTCTTACTCCGTCAAATGCCGTGTTGGAGCCAATATGATTTGGCGGGCTGAACAAATGGGACAACTTCAACCGGGGATCGAGATTGTTGAACCGACGAGCGGAAATACAGGTATTGCGCTCGCTTATGTTGCAGCATCAAGGGGGTATTCCTTGACCTTGACTATGCCGGAAACGATGTCGTTAGAACGCCGCAAATTACTCGCCTTTCTTGGCGCAAAACTGGTTCTAACGCCCGGAAATCTTGGGATGAAAGGAGCAATTGAAAAAGCGGAAGAAATTGCAGCGTCTGACCCGGGGAAGTATTATATGCCGCAACAGTTCAGTAACCCGGCGAATCCCGAGATACATGAAAAGACGACGGGACCTGAGATTATGCGGGACACAAACGGAGACTTTGACGTCTTTATCAGCGGGGTTGGAACAGGGGGGACGATTTCCGGCTGTTCCCGTTATTTCAAGCAAATTGTCAAAAAAAATGTGTGTACTGTTGCTGTTGAACCGAGTGCAAGCCCGGTTTTAACCCAATCCAAACGGGGAGAACCGCTTAAGCCGGGTCCTCACAAAATTCAAGGGATCGGGGCCGGTTTTATTCCAAGTAATTATGATCCGGGTGTTGTCGATGTTATTCAGACGGTTTCCAACGAAGACGCAATTGAGTATGGGAGACGTTTAGCGAGAGAAGAGGGGATTTTGGCGGGCATTTCATCTGGGGCTGCACTTGCAGCAGCAGTCCAACTTGCCGAACGGCCGGAATTTCAAGGGACCAAAATGGTTGTCATACTTCCAGATGCAAGTGAAAGATACCTTTCAACCGATTTGTTTGCCGGAATTGGTTGAAATATCGAAGTTGGTTGAAAAATGTGTTGAACTTTGTTTTTTCGGCTCAACGGACCTTTGTTTTCGTAAAACTCATGTCAGCTAACTCACCTAAAATAGCATTTATAACAGGGATAACGGGACAGGACGGGGCGTATCTCGCCGAATTGCTCCTCAAAAAAGGTTATATCGTACATGGTCTGGTTCGCCGTTCCTCGTTGCCGAACACAGAACGGATTGCTCGACTCTTCGTCGCTCAAAGTCGGTCCCCCAATCAACCGTCTCCAACCGTTTCTGATCGAGTCATTTCAGATTCCGCTCTTCCTAACGATTCCGTTTTTGAGAAACCGTTGTCGATTCAGGACCGTTTGGTTTTGCATTATGGAGATATGACAGATGCGGGGAATTTGCAGCATCTGGTACAGAAAATCAGACCGGATGAAATTTACAATTTGGCTGCACAGTCGCATGTCAAAATTTCCTTTGAAACGGCTGAATACACCTCTAATGTGAATGGATTGGGGACATTACGACTTTTGGAAGCGATTCGTTCAAGCGGGTTGGAACGGCGGACCCGATTTTATCAGGCGTCCACTTCGGAATTGTATGGAGAGGTTCGGGAAACACCGCAATCTGAAACAACCCCTTTTGCGCCGAGAAGTCCTTACGCGATTTCCAAACTGTTCGCTTATTGGTGTACGGTTCATTATCGAGAAGCGTACAACATGTTTGCGTGCAACGGAATTCTGTTCAATCACGAAAGTCCTTTTCGCGGGGAAAATTTTGTGACCCGGAAAATCGCAATTGCGGCTGTTCGGATTGCACAAGGTTTACAGGATGTTCTTCGGCTTGGAAATATTGACGCCAAACGGGATTGGGGACATGCTGTTGA
This sequence comes from Thermoguttaceae bacterium, assembly GCA_051660685.1. Lineage (GTDB taxonomy): Bacteria > Planctomycetota > Planctomycetia > Pirellulales > Thermoguttaceae > JAVBSX01. Next base: position 17,715 of record JBOFQB010000084.1, read on the forward strand.
TTATGTTGAGGGGATGTGGTTGATGCTGCAACAGGAGCGAGCCGATGATTATGTTCTTGCAACGGGAGAAACACATACTGTTCGTGAATTCGTTGAATTGGCATTTGAAGAGGTTGGTATTCCCCTTATTTGGGAAGGAGAGGGGACAAATTGTAAAGGTATTGATCGAAACTCGGGTCAGGTTCGGGTTGCGATTGACCCGCAATTTTATCGACCAAGTGAAGTGGAGCTTCTTTTGGGAAACCCTGAAAAAGCAAGTCGCCAACTTGGTTGGAAAGCAAAAACGTCTTTTCGGCAATTGGTTCTCGAAATGGTCCGGTCAGAACAACGCCGTGTTGGTTGATCGGTCAGAATGTTCAACGTCTTATGTTGGATTTGTACATTGTCCCTTTGTTTGGACTATTGTCCAATCGAAAGAAATACAGTTCGCTCATATTGACATTTGTTGAAGTGACGTGTACTTGCTGAATAGAACGAACTTTTGATGAATTCAACGAATACCTGTTGAGTCGAACGACGACTTATTGAATTGGCATAAACATTGGTTAGAACAAACCAAATACCAGTTGAATTGATGAAACCCGAGATGAAGCAAAAAGAGAAACAAAGGACGGGACGGGATCATTGGTCGATTCGGCGAGCTGATCGAGCGGTTTCACAAAGTGAGGCGTTGGAATTGCTTGATAAAGCCGACTTTGGTGTCCTCTCAACAGTTGGAGCAGACGGTTGCCCTTACGGTGTTCCTTTGAATTTTGTTCGGATCGGCGAGAAACTGATTGTACATTGTGCGCAACAGGGGCGAAAAGTCGAGAATGTCCGACAGAACGATCAAGTGTCCTTCTGTATTGTTGGTCAGAATCAGGTGAGACCAGAAACATTGACGACTTTTTATGAAAGTGTGATTGTTTCAGGAACCGCAATCTGGATCGAAGACCCTGAACCAAAGCGGGCTGCTTTGTTTGCCCTTTGTCAAAAATTTGACCCTGAAAAATCTTACCCTGCTAATCTGGAGCAGATGATTGACAAACAGCTTCATCAAACGGGCCTTATTGAAATAACGATTGAACAGATGACAGGTAAAGCAAACCGTCCGACTGAACGTGAAGATGACATTCAACCAGAATGATGCCCGTTTACGATTATCAATCAGGACGTTTTATGCTTGGGAAAGAGGATGTGATTGAACAGAGACGGACAGGAAGAATGGATTGCCCTCATACTTGAAGAGCGAGTTCCGACTCGGTATAATTCCCTATTGTATTGTCGGTTCCCCCGCACAATGTTTTCTGTACAATGTTTCCTGTTTTAATAACTGAATAAAAGAAACGAAGAGAAATATATGAGAATCGGTGTTCTTTGTAGTGGAGGTGATGCACCTGGAATGAATCCGTGTTTGCGGGCAATCGTTCGAACCGCGCAAACATTCAAAGATGAGGTGATCGGAATTCGACATGGATATCAAGGGATTTACGACGGTGATTTTTATCAGCATTATGGTAAGATGTTCACAAAATCACCAACAACCGGTCAAGTGAATCCTTTTGATCCCGACAAATTGATTTCAATGGGGTCTCGTTCGGTTTCAGGTCTCTCAATGCGGGGCGGAACTGTCTTACACAGTAGTCGTTGTCGACGTTTTACAGAACCGGACGGAGTTCGTGAAGCAGCAGAAATTCTAACCCGATTGAAAATTGATGCTTTGATACCGATTGGGGGAAATGGGACAATGACAGGTGCTTTGGATTTATCCCGTTGTTGGTCCGGTCAGATTATTGGTATTCCGGGGACGATTGACAATGATCTTATGGGGACGGATGCAACAATTGGTTTTGCAACTGCGGTTCAGACGGCGACAGATGCTGTTGATAAATTACGCGATACTGCCGGTTCTCACGATATGATGTTTCTGATTGAGGTAATGGGGCGACATTGTGGAGATATTGCGCTTTACACAGCAATTGCATCTGGAGCTGAAATTGTCTGTATTCCTGAAGTCAAATCCTCTCCCGAAAAATTAGTCAAACATTTACATCACATAAAAAAATTGGGTAAAATGTCCGTCCTCCTGATTGTTGCAGAAGGGGATGAATCTGGAGGAGCGGTTAAATTGCAGGAGATGTTGAAACAGGCGGGCAATCCTTACGATTCCCGGGTCGTTGTTCTTGGACATACACAACGAGGGGGGATTCCTGCTCCTGCTGATCGGATTTTAGCGTCCGAACTGGGATGTGGGGCAGTCAAAGCTCTGCATGAGGGAAAAACCGGACAAATGATTGGAATTATCAAGAACCATCTCCGTTTAAGTCCGTTGGAAGAGGTGATTCAGGAACACAGAAAGATTTCGCCCGAAATGCTTTCACTCTTGCATATCGTTGCCGGTTAAGAGTAGGGGATAGGGACTGGGGAATAGGGGATAGGGATTGGGGATGAGGAGCAGGAAATAGGTTGAGCGTGTTGAGAAACAACTTTGTTCAAAAAAGGTATTTGGGTTATGCTGGTGATCGGTTTGGTTGGGGGGGTCGGTTGCGGAAAAAGTCATGTTGCATCTCAATTTGCTGTCTTGGGTGCTGAAGTGATCGACGCCGACCAGTTGGGACATGACTTGCTCTTGCACGAAGAGGTCCAGTCCGAGTTGCGAGCGTATTTTGGACCTAGAATTTTTCATTCCGACGGAACCGTTCTTCGCAAGGAACTTGCCCGTTTGGTTTTTGATGAAGCAGAACCAGGACCGTCTTACCGTCTTTTTTTGGAGGAACTTTTACACCCCAAAATCGCTCAAAAGGTCCGGGAACGCCTTGATGATGCAAGAAAACGTCAAATCTCCGTCGTTGTTTTGGATGCTCCCCTGCTCCTTGAGACGCATTGGGCTGACATCGTTGATCTGATTCTTTTTGTTGATGCTCCTGAGTCAATCCGTTTAGAACGTGTTTATGCAAGGGGTTGGAATCAACAGGAATTTCAACGCCGGGAATCAGCACAATGGTCTCTGGACCGTAAACGGATTGCAGCAAATGCTGTGATTGATAATTCAGGAACAATTGAACAGTTAAATCAGACAATCAGGCAAATTTGGAAAAAATTGCCCAACTTGCTGCAAAAGACAGTTCAACCTGCTACAATGTAGTACCCCGTTGCGCCTTAATTTGTCGTCGCATGTTGTCAGTTTCCTCGTTTGTCTCGAAAAAAATGACCATGTAATCGACAATTTTGGGCTTGGTTGGGTTGTCGAGGTCTGTCGCGGTCCTTGTGTTTTCAGTTTTTTACACCTGTAATCGAAGAGCAATTGTTGAAAAGTGAAATTTTCAATGCGTTGAGAATTCCCGGGGTTGAGCATCTGCTTTGCCCGACTCCCTTTCATTGATTGGTCGATTCAGGTCCAACTTTTTCGTCGTTGTCGATCATGTTTACGCTTTTCAGGAATTTCTTGGCTCCTTTTGCGTCGGACTCCAAAACGACCTCCTCGCAAACAATATCTGGTCAACAGCGAGGACCCCATTTTCGGTCTCTGAGTCTGGAACCGTTGGAAGACCGTTGTCTTTTAGCGATTCTTTACGTCAATGCCGATTCGCCCAATCCGGGGGGAAATGGTTCCAGCTGGAATACAGCCTGTTCTTCCTTGCAACGGGCTCTTGAGTTGGCGGACAATACAACTCGGAATATTACGGAAATCTGGGTTGCAAAAGGGGTGTATACCCCGGAATCCCGGACTGTTGCGTCGGAACCGAGAACGGAAACATTCACCTTGCGAGATGGTATCTCGATTTATGGGGGGTTTCTTGGGACGGAATCGCAGGTGTCACAACGTCAGATACGTTCAGACGGTTCGTTCGTCTATGAAACCCTTTTGAGCGGGGATTTGGTCGGCAATGATTCACCTGATAATCTCAATACGTTGCGTGATAATGCGTACACCGTTTTATCCGGGTCCAGTTTGGCCCGGTCTGTTGTGATTGACGGATTGACGATTTCTGGGGGGTATTCCGTGTTGACCTCTTCTCCCAATGTCGTTCCGACAATGTGGACTTCAGGAGGAGGAGTCACTTTTCTCAATTGTAGCAGTGTGACGTTGAATCAGGTTGTGCTTGTCCACAATTCTGCACAAGTTGGAGGAGGTGCCGTCTATGTTGAAGGAGGAACGGTTTCGCTGCAAAAAGTGCAAATCCACAATAATTCGGCCCAAAATCAGGGAGGAGGAATCCAGGTCGTGTCCGGTTCTGTGAATGTAACCGGTTCCTCGATTTATGATAATTATGCGGTATTACAGGGAGGAGGGGTTTATCAAGGGGGCGGAACCGTTTCGATTGTCGATTCAATGTTCTATGGAAACACCAGTTGGTTTGGAGGAGGTTATTATCAACATCGGGGAAATGCAACACTGAAGAACAGTTCGTTGATTGGTAATATTGCCGATCATCGAGGGGCGGTTGCAGGAGAAGGGGGCGGTTTATACCAAAATGGGACAATGAGTCTCATCAACGTCACTTTTTCGCTTAACACAGCCGGATATGGAGGGGCGATTTGTACGGAGAATCCTGTTCCGTCCGGTATAGCAACGGGGACCTATTCTAGTGTGACGATCTCTAAAAACATCGCAACGATCTCAGGAGGAGGAATTCAGGTTAATTCCGGCTCCTACATCGTTAATAATTCGATTATTGCGGCCAATTCCGCTCCACTTGGGTTTGATGTTTATGGAGAAACGAAGCCGGTTACAACATTGGGAGGTTCCTGTAATCTGATTGGTGTTGGAGCCGGATTGCCCGAATTACCAACAGGGTCAACTGCAAAAGCAATTAAGAATCAACAGAATGGAAATCAGGTTGGGAGTATAGCGAGTCCTCTTTCTCCCAATTTAGGTGCCCCAACGGTTTTGGGCAATAATGGTGTCTATGTTCTTCCTCTGATTTCAGGAAGTCCGGCAATTCAAGGGGGAAACGTCGCGCTCATTCCATCTGGTGTGACAACAGATGCTCGGGGAGCACAACGGACTTCGGGAAGTGGTGCTTCAACGACCCTCGATCTGGGTGCTGTTCAAGGGAGCACAACGACACGCAACGCCGTTACATATCGTGTCAACAGTCTTGAGAATGCAATTGGTGTTGGACCCGGGATTCTGACGTTGCGAGAAGCGTTAGAAGCAGCAAACAGCAACAAACAGGTTGGTAATGCTCCAGCTGGTTCTTTTACCGGAATTGACGTTATTGAAATTGCAACCGATCTGCGCGGGACATTTGTATTGAATGGACGGACGATTCAGTTGTTTGACGGTTTGACCCTAAAAGGGTCGGGCATGTCCTCGTTCGTACTTGACGCTCAGAATCAATCCGGTCTGATAAAACTGGTTGGTTCTTTCAACGTCTCACTAAGTAATATGACGTTGGAAAATGGTTGTGCCGATCACAACGGGGGAGGAATCGAGGTATATTCGTCGCGTTTGACGCTCAGTAATGTCGTCGTTCGCAAAAGTAGTACCGTCATGCAGGGTTACGGAGGAGGTGTCTATGTCAAAAACGGGACACTCGATTGTACCAATCTGGTTGTTGCCAATTGTTCGGCAAAAAGTGGAGGAGGTGTTTATCTGGTCAACGCGACTGCAACCTTTGTCAATCTGTCGCTCTATGATAATCGTTCGTCGGAAGAAGCAGGTGCATTGGGTCAACAAGGAGGAACTTCTGTTCTTGCAAACGCAACGATTGCCCGCAATGAATCACCTCTTGGAGCCGGGTTGATGTTTGTTGAAGGAACCGCTCGATTGACACATTTGACGGTCACGAAAAATGCGTCCGAGAATACGGGCGGAATGTATGTCGGTTCCAACGCTCGGATTTCCTTGTTCAATTCGATTATTGCCGATAATTTTTCCTACAATACTCCCGATGTTTATGTTTACACGAACTCATTGAAGGGGGAAGGGGTCTTGAGCGGGACCCGTAATTTGATTGGGAATAACACGAATTTGAAAGGATTATCGACAACGGAGAACAAGATTGGAACCGCGATTTCTCCGCTTAATCCGGGTCTGCTCGCCCCCTCCTTTTATTTGGGGCAATTGATTTATCCTCTTGCAATAGACAGTCCGGCTCTTGATTACGGAGATGTTCTCAATTCGATTGGAAAGGGGACATCACCTTTAACGAATGATATTCGGGGGACCGGCTATAATCGTCAATCGGGGGTTCGGGTTGATTTGGGTTCGACCGAACGTCAACGGGATGTTCCGATCCCTGTTATCTCGGCAAATACCTCAACATTACGGTCTGGTCAAACTCTTGAGATGACCGGCTCCTTGTCAGGAACGGGGACTTTTACCTATTATTGGGACTTAAATAATAATGGTATTTATGGTGAAGTCGGTCTTCAGGCGACACAAGGAAATGAGTTGGGGAAAGTTGTAACCTTTGATTCAACGGGACTTGAACGTGAACCGGGGTCGGCTTATAAGGTTCGTCTGATTGTTGTCGACAGTACGGGAAGACGTAGTGAACCGACCGAATATGCGCTCAATGTCATTTCCGGTTGGTGTACTTATGAATTGGAAGGACCTCGCACCTTGAGTGTCAATCAGATGCAGGAATGGACCCTTTCGGCTTCAAATGCGTTGCAGGACCCTATTGTTCATTGGACGATTACTTGGGGAGATGGAACCCCGAATACAGTGTTGAACGGCGGACCCAGAAATACAGTTCGGTTGCTGCACACATATCGAACAACGGGAGTCTTTTCCGTACAAGTCACAACGGAATCGTATTATGGTGATAAACGGACGTTTACCTTGACGACATTTCAGGTGTCCTCCTCAAGTGGAACCCAATCCTTTGCGAATCTGTTTGCCGAACAGGGGAATGAGGACCGGATGATCCCCGAGTTGTCCTCGACTGATTTATATTCGTCGTGCTTGCCCGTTCAAAAGGACGAACATTCCCCCAATGAAACTCCCGAAGTTGATGTTCATTTCAGTGATGTCTTATTGGAATCCCCCTTGTTCAATTCACTTGCATGGAAATCGGGAATTTCTCCAAACTCGATTGCTGCTGATGTTGCGTCTCTCGATTATTATACTCGGGACGGTTTGACATTTCAGGGACTTAACATGCCGAGTCTTGCCGTACAAAATGTTTGCGAAGAAGTGAAACAATCGTATATACCAACTTCGGTTTATGAACAGGCAGTGAACCGAGAGATGGAACGGGTTGGGTTGGATGAAGAAGATGCCCTGTTGCAAACGTTCGCTTCTGTTCGTTGGGGATTTTGAAAACGGGATGATTGGGGGGACTCCTGTTGAGTTTTCATTGTTCCCTGTCTCATTGCAAGGGAATTCCTTTTCCAGATTTTATTGTACCTCAAATGAAGGTTTTGTTTTGTTCCTTTTCGGTTTGTACTTCTTTGTTGTTTTTGCCCAAATGAGCGAGTCGTTTTTTCGATTTGCTAAAATAGACGGTTTGCGGGATTGTTTTTTTCCCTTGATCGTCCTCGGTTTGCTCGGATATTGGTTTTATCGACAATATACAAAAGAGTGCATTGATCTTGGTGTTTGGCCGTTTCGGTGTTTGTTGACTCTACGTCTTGCCTTTTTGCTTGTTTTGCTTCTTTTCTACCTTGAACCGACTTTTGAGTCCCTTCAAAGTTTCTCACGAATTGCGGTCTTAATTGACACAAGTGGAAGTATGACCCGAATGGACCGGGAGAGAGAGGGGGCGGATGTTGTCCCTCGTTTGCAGGAAGTCCGAGATTGGTTGGAAAAAAACGATTTTTTAGGTCAATTGGGTCAAAACCATGATTGGTCCTTCTATTGTTTTGATCGGGATTTGAATCGTCTTGGATTAACAGAACGGGAAGACGAAATGAAAGGAGGACCGGATTGGGAGAGATTGCGAGCGGACGGAGTTGAAACCCGATTGGGAGAAATCATGGAAGAATTGTTACAACGGGAAAAAGACAATATGTTGACCGGCGTTGTGTTAATTTCAGATGGAGGACACAATGCCGGATTGGAACCTGAAAAGGTTTTAGAACGGTTCCAGACGTTTCAGATACCTGTTCAGGTCGTTGGGGTCGGTTCAACAGAGCAACCGATTGATTTGAAGTTTACAGCAATTGAGGTTCCTGAACGGGCTTTTTTGAGCGATCCTTTTTCTGTCAAATGTTTCGTCGAACTGCAAGGGGCAAATCAACAGACGACAAATCAACAAGGTCTGAATCAACAAGAATTGTCTGTCGAATCTCAACACTGCACAGTTGAAGTTTGGATGTTGGAAGAAGGAGGAATCCCGGGATTGAATTCAGAAGCATTGGAAAAACGGAGACAAATAGGAACGAAAGAGTTGACGTTGGAATCGGGTGATTTATGCGAAGTTGCATTTGAAGTCAATCCGAAAACAACGGGGAAGTATCGCATTGAATTCAAACTGATGACGGAATTAGAACCGGAAAAAGGTGAGGACCATTTTCAAAATGGGGTTGTGGAGATTGTGGACCGTCAGGACCGCATTCTGCTTTTTGCAGGAGGACCGACCCGGGATTACCAGTTTCTCAGTTCCCAATTGTTTCGAGATCATTCCGCTGAAGTAGATGCCTATCTTCCTTGGGCGGGAGAAGATGTCTCGCAAAGTGTCCATAAACGAATACTGGAATTCCCCAAAACCGCAAATGAAATGTCACAATACGATGCTGTTGTTGCATTTGACCCGGATTGGCGGAATCTTTCGTCGGAACAGATCAGTATTTTGGAAAACTGGGTCATGCAGGAAGGAGGGGGACTCGTCGTCGTTGCCGGACCTGTTCATCTTATGGACACTATAAGTGGTTGGACGACAGATACAAAGATGGAAAGAGTATTGGCTCTCTATCCCGTTGATGTTTCGTCACAAAAGGCATCTTCTTCACTGTTATTTCAGGGTGAAAAGCAACCGCAAGACATCAGTTGGACGGAACAGGGCAAAGCAGCTGAATTTTTACGTCCTGCTGATTCTGAACTGGAATCCCGGGCTATTTGGAGTCATTTTCCCGGTTTTTATTCAAGATATGTTGTGAACGGGTTGAAACCGGGAACCATTTTATATGCTCAAACGGGCTTGTTGAATTTAACGGGCATATCGACCCCAACAGGAGATTCCAACACAATAGGAGTGTCAAACTCAGCTGAAGCGTCACAATCAACGACACCGATTATGACAGGAGAAGAGCAACTTTTATCGAGGGACACAAGCAGGGAAACAGGACAGATGAATGTTGGTCAATCGAAAGAGGGTGATCCTTTTTTGAGCAAGCGTCCCCAATCGGTTTTATTTGCTGAACAGTTTTATGGTTCAGGTCGGGTTTTTTATATCGGTTGTTCTGAACTTTGGCGTTTACGAAAAACAGGTGATTCGTGTTTTGATAAACTTTATACCAGAATTATCCGGCATACGTCTCAAGGAAGGTTGTATCGTCGGACAGAGGGAATACAGTTGACGACAGATAAAAAGCGTTATGTTCTTGGGGAAACGGCAATTTTTCGATTGGTTGTCAAAAATTCTCAGAATGTTGATTCCCTGAGAACAACTGACGTATTTGCAGAACAGTCGCTTGAAGTTCTTGATCCCGATTTGCAGGTCCAACGAATCCAGTTTCTTGCAGATTCGACCTTTCCGGGAACATTTTCAGCCGTATTACCTCTTACGAAAGAAGGTGTCTGGAGCTTGAAAAGGCCGATTTCTGGTTCCGAAGAGAGTGTGTCCGAGACGATTGAGGTCCGTTTGAGTGATAAAGAACAGGAACAAACGTGTCAAAACGTGACCTTACTCAAGAAAATTGCGGCACAAACAGGGGGGCGGTATTACAACCTAGTTCAAACAGATGGTGCAACCGATTTGTTGGAGCAACTCAATGTTTACACGCAAAAAACATTGATTGACAAAGAGTCCCAGAAGAAGTTCCAACTGCTGTTCCTCTTCCTCTTATGTACACTGCTCTGTACAGAATGGTTGTTGCGACGTCTGTTCCATCTCATGTAGAAGAATTTACTTTTTTTTTCCGTTTCTTGTTAGAAGAACTGACACGATCTTCCATTTCCTTACCTGGTTTGAAGGTAACGACGTGACGTTCGCCGACCGAGACGGTTTTTCCGGTTCGAGGATTTCGGGCTTTACGAGGAGCCCGACGTTTGACCTCGAAGACACCGAAATTGCGCAGCTCGATCCGACCGTCATTTGCAAGGGTCTCGATGATAACGTCAAAGGTTTTCTGGACGATTTCCTTTGCTTTCATTTGAGTTAGGTCCAACTCTTCGGAAATAATACGAATAATTTCTTTTTTTGTCACTTCCCACACTCCTGAAAAAAACGTCCAACATCGCTGACATTACAGATACAACGGATGTAAGTCTATATTTGACATGACTTAATGTCAAGTCCGTCAGAAAAGATTGAGAGAACGGCAAAGTATTTTTGAGGGTCTTTTTCTTCTCCTTTTGGGGATTGATTCCCGTTTTTATGGAAAATGTTAAGATCACAAACGTCTATTTTCATGTAAAGGGTCAATCATTCCAACAGATTCGGCAATTGGTTGGTTGACAAACCGTTGAATGGATCGGGGAGATGATGCTGATTTTTTCCGTTGACGATTTTACAGAACTGATTGAGACGCATTTTGCGGCCCTGCTGCTTTATGCGCGGGGTTTGGGTTGCGAATCGCCCGAAGATGCTGTCCAAAACTCGGTTTTGAAACTGATTCGGGATATGTCGAAATATGGACCGCCTCAAAATCCGGTTTTTTGGCTTTACAAGACAATTCGTAATGAGGCGACGGACCGATTTCGTCAGTTGTCCCGACAGAGAAGACATGAAACAGAACTGGTTCGGTTCAAGCCGGATTGGATCAATCCCAATGTTGTTGAACAACTGGAATCGTCGGAAGAAGCGGAAAAAATCGCCCTTGCAATTGATTCGTTGCACTCCTCACAAAAAGAAATCGTCCTGCTCAGAATCTGGAGCCGATTGTCCTTTGATGAAATTGCGCAACTGACGGAAAAATCACGGACAACGGTTTTTCGCCAATATACAAATGCGCTCGAAAAATTAAAAGAGAAGCTGGAAGGAGCTGACTTTGGGCTTTAGATTTTGTGTGTACAAATGTTTTTTTGAGGGTGTAATCTGACATGATTTGAAAATGTTTGGCCCGAACAAACATGAGACGACCTGTAATATGTTGTATTGCAGCTCAGTATTACGGCTCAACGTCGTCAAAGTTGCTCCGTTCTCTCTAATTCCAAAATCGTGCGTCTTCCCCCCAACCCCTATTCCCTACTCCGCAATCCCTAATTCCTATGTTCACGACTTCGGAAATCAGCCCAGACCTATTAGCGTTTGAAGCGAAATTGGGCGAAATTCACCCCGCTGAAAACACTGACCGGCTTAAACGACTTCAAACTGTTGCCCTGCTCGAAATGTGCCGGACTTCGCAGGAAACATTGCAAGACACCTTACGTCAGGTCGGCGAACAGAATATTCCTGTCTCGCTCCGTCGCTATTTGCGGTTGGAACGGATGCAAGCCCTGTTAATCGGCCTACTTCTCGGTCTCATTGTCGGGGTCATTATTAACCTTGCAATGATGTTCTTCCTCGTTAAAAATCTCCCAACCCGCGAAATGCCCCTTCCCAATCAATCTGTTCGGGCTGTCTCGGTTTTACACCTGCATTTGCCCCATTCCAGTTAAGCAGACTCTCAGTTCAACTTGTTTGTCTTATTTATCACATTGTCCTATTTGTACTAATTATGCTATTTGTTCTCTTTGTCCTATTTTTCCTTGCCTAATCTCTAATCTTCTTCCCACATTACGATGATTTTTTTTGGCAATGTTATCATCCTGCTCCTGTTTGTTCTCAGTTGTTTTCTCGCAAAAACAACTTGGACTGTTTTTTGGGATGTCCGGGCTGTTTTGCTGATCGTCCTCCCCCTTTTTGTGGTTGGTGTTGTCCGATTGGATGAAACCCGTTGCGCCCTGTCCCTTTTTTTTCGACGACGTTTTGTTGAAGTTTATGGTGGTGAGGTTGAGCGACATGCCAAAACGGGTCGATTGTTTTACCGATTAACCCTTTTTTCTGTCGGATTGGCTCTATTGGGCATGATTTATGGGATTGGTTTGCTGCAACAGACTCCTGAAACACTCGGGTCTGGATTTGCGGTTGGACTGCTCAGTACACTTTACGCGACGTATCTTGCCGTTTTCGTTTTTCTCCCTATTTCTCTTCGCTGTTTCTCTGTACTCCCCCAATCGGTTTCCCCCCCATTCCAAACGTCTTCTTTTCTGCGACGAATCCGTTTTTCCAACCTTTTTCTGATTCTCTCAACAATTATTGCCTTTTTTTTCGCACGTTGGATGTTCACGTCCATGCTGATGATAGTGGACCCGCAAAATTCTACAGTCTACAAAGTCCTGTTCTTTTGCAGTATACACCCTTTTGAGCGACAACCGCTCTTTGTCCCGGTTTATCAGTATGTCAAAGCAAACTGGGATTTGCCGACCCTTGTTCTCATTCTCGGTTCGCTTTACATTTTTATCAAAATCGCAGGACCTTTGTTCCGCCGAATCATTATCCCGATCTGTTTCCTGATCGGCTTGTTTTGGATGTTCCAGGGTCTCGTCTGTATGCTTGGTAATATGAGTCTGGAATACCTAGCAAGTGGTTTTGATGTTGCGTTCCTCTCGTTTGAATACAGTCTCATTGCAGCCGGATTCTTTTTTTTACGCGCTTTATATGGTCAACCGCAACAAATCAAGAACCGTTTGCATGATTCATGCAAAACCGTTAAAAAAACGGAAACCGTTGAGTTGGAACTTCTCGAATCGAAACCTGTTGAATCGCAATCTGTTGAATCAAAACCTGTCACAACAGGAGCGTCTACCTCAAAATGGGGGTTAGAACGGATTGAAAAGGCGGAACAACGGGAAAAGGTCGGGACTGAAATGGTGCAGAGTCGGCGAAGTTCCTGTCTGCGACGGACCTTGCAGATTCTGTTCCTCCTCTTTCTCCTGTTCATGTTCTGGTGTTTGTATGACATTATTTTGTCTGTTCCGTTAAAATACTCAAAAGAAACGACATACATTTCAGGTCCGCTTCTTCGGGACACTTGCGGTCTGGACCCGGAAAAAGCAAAAGCGATTTATGGTGATCGGATTGACTATATTGGGGCGATTGAAGAACGGGTGTATCCGCCTGAAATGACGACTGAGGACAACGGGTATCGTCGTGTCGTCCTTGCACTTGGTCTCCCAAGAACGCCGGATGGAATCGACCCGGTTGTCTTTGCTGAACGGTATTGTCAAAAACTGGGATTGGACTCGAAAAATCTGCCGAAACCGACGTTGACATATCCTGATCCTGATAATTGGCTTGTAGAACAGATTAAAAAAAAGGGATTGACGAAAGAGGAAGAAGACGCTTTATGGTCGAAGTTATTTGAGATGAATGATAGTGTGGATAGTGTAGACTGGTCTTCTGACGATTGGTCCGACATGAAAGAATGGATTGAGCTGAACAGTCCAATTCTGGATTTGATGTCTGAAGCAGTCGCTCACAAAGTTTATGTTGCTCCTTTATGGATTCGTTGTGCCGAACAGGACATTAAAATCCCCGGAATGCGGGATAGAGATCGCATGTTTTTTGACAATCATACGAACAAACGTCCTGAAATAGTGAGATTATTGGCATTACGAGCGAGTCTCAGGGTCTTTACTGGGGAACTGGACGGGGCGATTGACGATTTAATTGCAATACAGCGACTTGCATGTGCAGTATCGCGGGGGATGCTGTTTGATTACGTCAAAGTTCAGTTTCTTTTTTTCAGCCCCGTTGTCCAACGGGTTAATCTTTGGGCTAATCCTGATGTTCAACCGAGTCGAGAACAGGTCATGCGATATTTGCAAGCGAAAACAGACGCTTTTTCCAACCGGGGAAGGATTGCTGATGTCATTGAACTGGAACGTCTTCATGCATTAGCCTATTTGGAATGGAGTGCATCGTTTCCGATGATAACCGGGTTAGACTTCAACGTGGTCATGCAGGAAACCAACAAGTTTTATGACGAGTTGGTTGAGGAAAAGGGACGCGGTGTTATCTCTCAAGAAGAGAGTGAGAAAACGACTGGATCAGCATCCTTTCTTGATTGGACACGATCACGACGGTCGGTCAAATTTGCCAAAAACTGGAATCTTCCGAACAGTTTTTTACACCGTTTGAAAGAGCGGGTCGAAAGATGGGAGAGGTTGTTGGAAGAGGAGATTCAGGCGAGCAACGTCGAGTTTGCAAAACGGGCAGAAAATGGAGAATAGGACCCGTCTCTCTTTTCTTTCAACCCCCAATTCCTAATTCCTAGCATAGTGTCAACAAACCCTAATCCCTGCCCCCTACACCCTGTTCCCTATTGCTGTTTGATTGGGAATTTAATGGAGTAAGTGCCGATTTTCTTTCCTTCTGCAAAGACTTCTGCAATAATGTCAATTTGTGAAGCTGGACGAAGAGCATCGTATTGCACAACCATGACCAGTCGTTGGTTGGGAGCAACGGTTGGAAATTTTTGGACCAACCGGTTTTCCCGGTCCACAACAATATCACGCAACAACGGATTGCCCGTTAAAGCATTGGATCGTTGACGGTTTTCTTCGGGGGGATAAAGGACCAAACGGACATCGTTCAGTTCACGTCCTGATTCGTTAATGACGGAAAAGACAACAACCCGGTTTTTCTCGCCGACAATAAGGGCGTTTTCCGGGGCAACATTAAACGCCGTTTGTTCATCACCCGGGTCAATTATCCCGATATAAAAGGCCGTTTTAATTGAGGCCGGTTGAACAGGTTGGATCGTTTGATCCGGTTGAGATGGATCGGGTTGCGACGTTCGCGGTTGTGAAGTCGGTTGTCCATAATCACTTGGAACACCCGTTGTCTGTTGCCCCTGTTGTCCCGGTTGCGGATTCGGCGATTGACCCTGTTGAGGTGCATACGGAGTTTGTGTCGTTGACGTCGAAGAACCGGTTGCAGGAAGTCCCAGACTACTTGGACCAGGGATGTTGGAAAAGGGAGCATCATTCGTTTTGGGAAACACTTCAGCTCGGACATTGACCATTCCGCCTGTTCCGATTGCTTCTTTTTCGGCTTGAAGAATAACTTCCATGTTGACGGAACCGTGTCCGGGAATACCGGGAACACTGCTGATTTCCCAATTCAGGATGTTTCCTTGTGAGGACGAAATCGGGGGGGTACTTCGGACGTATTTCAAGCCGTTTGGCAAGGTCAGACGGACCATTGCCCCGCTTGGATTTTGTGAGGAATTGGAAATTTTGACAAGATACGGCAAATCTTGCCCGGCAACGGCGTTTTGAGGAGCAGTCAATTTGATGCTCAAGACTCCCCCGGTTGTCCAAGTCTGCCGAATCGTGTCACTTGCAACAATCAATTCTCCTTCATTATTGTCAGAATCAGCAGGTCGAATGACACGAACCGCAATGATCGCAGTTCCCGCTGTCATATCATTGGGATAAACCTCAATGCTCGCCTGACCATTTCCGTCCGTTTCCACTTTGGTTCGTTGAGCACGACTTTCACCCAAACCGGCGGAAGGACCGCCAATGATTTCGTATTCGACGAACCAACCGGGACGAGGAGTCCCTGTTGTTTGTCGAGAGACAATTGTGGTGAGTGTTCGATTTTCTCCAACCGGGGCGATTGATGCTCGCGGAAATGCAAATTGAGCGTCAATCCAATGAATGACAGACCCGGCTGTTCTTTTGGACCAGTCCTCAATCGAAGGGGCTAATGCCGAAATGTATGTGGAACCTTCTTTCGTCGAATGAACAGTAATCCAAGTCTGCCCTTTCAAAATCTCGACATCATCTTTTGTGTCCGGCGTTCCCCGGTCAATCGTCCAAAGTGAAGAACTGGTTTTCGTTTTAGCTGACCGACTATTCGTTTTGTTAGCACTTGAAAAATCGAGGTGCAACCAGTCCGTCCAAGAACCTGTATCATAGGTCAAAATGTTTCCAACCCCGTCCAAAGACCAATCAACGATTTCATTGGTTCGGAGATAATTATCTTTTCCCAGATAACTGGCGACGATGATAACTTCGGAATTGATAGGGGCGAAATGGACTTTGGGGGCGAGCAGGAGAGCGGGTCCGACAACGGGATCGGGCGCAGGACTTGAGGTGTAATTGTCACTTCCCCGGACAATTCCGCCGTATCCTCGACCTGTTCCTGCAACCGCTGCTCCAAATCCGCCCGGAAATTGTTCATAAGTGAAGGGGGTTGGACTCGTCGTTGCACTCGTCGAACTCGGAACATTCGTCACATTCGTCCCAATTGGTGTTCCTGTTGCACTTGGATTCGTTACTGTCGGGTTTTGCGAACTTTCACCCGACGTATTCGCCGTTACACCACTTTGTTGACGTGAGAACAAACAACTCCCTGTCGGATCAATCCGATAATCTCTGAGTGAAGCGCAACCCGAAATCAGAAGGAAAAATCCTCCTAAAATCAGACCTTTTTTCAAAGTTAGTTGGTTCAGTCGGTTCATTGGACGTAAGCGAACGTAATACGCGAAGTAATACAGCTGATGTGGAGAGAGGATCGGGAATAGGGATTGTCAGGAAAAGAGCATCATTGCTGCTTTCTGAGCAAAAATAGCTTTTTATAGGGAAAAACAAGGAAATTTTACGCAAATTTTCATGCTTATGCAAAAGAATTATCCTACGCAAGTCCCATAATCCCTACAACCGTTATAACACAAATAGAGAAATAGTGCCAATCCAAAAAAAATAGCAAGGGGCATCTTGTCAAAAAGAGCAAATCACCTAGAATGTGCGGAGTGATTCACTAAGGGTTGGTCGGAGATCGCATGAAAGTCGCAGAAAGCAGATTGCTAAGTGCAATTGTCGTGATATTCGGGCGATTTTTTCGGTTTTCAGCCGACTTACTGAGGTCACAATAACGTATTTTCGCGGGCGTAGCTCAGTTGGTAGAGCACGACGTTGCCAACGTCGTTGTCGACGGTTCGAACCCGTTCGCCCGCTCTCCTGTTTTGTTGTTGGTCGTACACGTTCTTGCAGCAACGTTGTCCAGTTTTGAGGCCCAGTGTCGGCGAATCTCGGGTTTGCTGCACTGGTCTTTTTGTTTCTTGACAAAAAGTCAGATTGTGTTAAAACATTGAGGCGACTCGACGTTGGAAAATCACCAACAACCAAATATTCAACAGTCCATTTCTTATTCCCAATTAAGGTAGTGATTCATGATGGTTTCTGCACAAGACACTTTTGAAGGGGTTTCTCAAGAGCCGGAAAAACTGAACATTGGCATTGACGTTAAGGAAGTTAGTTCCTGTGAACGTCATTTCAAGGTGACCGTTCCTCCTGAAGACATTGAACGGTATTACACGTTGGAGTTCGACGAGTTGGAAGATACGGCGTATGTTCCCGGTTTCCGACAAGGAAAAGCACCTCGGAAATTGGTTGAAAAGCGGTTCCGCAAGGAAATTGCAGATCGCGTTAAAAGCAACCTCGTTATGGATTGTCTCGCGCAGGTCAATGAATCGACCGAGATGACGCCAATTGGCGAGCCGCAATTTAATTTCGGGGCGATTGTTCTTCCAGAAAATGGTCCACTTGTTTTTGAGTTTGACCTTGAAGTCCGACCTGAATTTGAACTGCCCAATTGGAAAGGTCTGAAACTGGAACGGCCGGTTCACGAGTTTGGCAAAAAGGACATTGACCGGGCAATTGAACGTGTTTTGGCCGATTACGGCAAGTTGGTTCCGACAACGGACGCCGCACAACCGGGTGATTTCATTGTGACGAAACTGACTTTCACACATGAGGGTGTTGTTGTTTCCAAAGCGGAAGAGGAAACGATTCGGATTCGTCCGACTCTTTCCTTCCAAGACGGTTCGATCAAGGACTTTGACAAATTGATGACCGGGGTTGTTTCAGGTGATGTCCGAACGAGCAAAGCGATTCTTTCTCAGGATGCTCCGA
This sequence comes from Thermoguttaceae bacterium, assembly GCA_051660685.1. Taxonomy (GTDB): domain Bacteria; phylum Planctomycetota; class Planctomycetia; order Pirellulales; family Thermoguttaceae; genus JAVBSX01. The sequence goes on from JBOFQB010000084.1 coordinate 35,716, forward strand.
ATAGGGACTTACGAGGTCAGGAAGTTGAAGCGACTTTTGAAATTCTCGAAGTCAAAAAGCTGGAATTGCCGGAATTGAATAAGGAATTTTTTGAACGGATTGGGGGATATGAGGACGAAGGAGAGTTCCGGGACGCGATTTTGGACATGTTGAAGCGTCAATTGGAGTATGAACAGCGACAACAGGCGAGACAGCAGGTAACGAAAGCGTTGACGGTCAGTGCAACTTGGGAACTTCCGCCGAAATTGTTGGAAGGTCAAGCTCAACGCGAGTTGACCCGGGCAGTCATGGAACTGCAACGAAGTGGTTTTTCGGAAGACCAGATTCGGGCGGAACTGAATTATCTGCGTCAGAATAGTCGTTTGGTTGTCGGTCAAGCGTTAAAGGAACACTTCATTCTCGAAAAGATTGCTGAGGTCGAGAACATTGAGGAAACGCAAGCGGACATTGACACAGAGATTGCGTTGATTGCCGCACAAAGTAATTCGACACCTCGCCGTGTTCGGGCGCAAATTGAAAAACAGGGGAAGGATGATATACTGCGAAATCAGGTTATTGAGCGTAAGGTTCTTGATTTGATCCTTTCCAAAGCCGAATTTGTTGATGTTCCACTTGAGATGGACAGTGACGATGAAGAGGCGATTGATTGTGCAGCAGGGGGGGAAGAGATTCCAGAAGCGACCGAAGATGATCTCAAAGCAGCCCGAAAGGACGCAACGATTGAGCGGATGATTGATCCGAATGCTCGTGTTCAGGGATAATTTTCTAAAATTTGTCCGCTGTTTTGACAAATAGTTCTGTTGACAGTGTTTCGACGAATTGCGGACGGTCATTTTTTTTGGAGGAAAAATCCTCTAATTTAGGGGTATAATACTCTGATTTGAGGGGTTTTAGGTAAATATTGTGAAAAAATTCTCTCTTTGACGTGGACAAAACCCAAAATGGGTGTAGAATGTGTGTAACGGCGTCGGTGATGCTGGTTGGACGACTGAGAAGGGGCTGTCGTTTTCTTCCTCAACCGAACGCCGTTTTTTCTTTTCTTGAGATGTTCTCATTTCTTATTTTTTTTCGTTTTTTCTTTCCTTAAAATTTTTTTCGTTGAGACCTCCTTCTTGAAAACTTCCTACGTTAACACGGGTCGATCACGGATTGGGCACTTGAGAAAAAATGACATCCTTTTGTTCGACCATTTCTTTGAACATCGCAATCCGGATGTATTCAGGAGCCGAATTGAACTTTGAACAGTGAGGACCTCGCAGATACTGTCAAGTTTGTCGAAAGATTTCGGCGTGTAATTTGCGTAAAATAGATAAATTGTCCGTGTTCTGTCAAATAACGCTCATGTCTTTGCCGATTATTTGACAAATCGCTCGAATCGGACCCAGAAAAATTGCATTTGCCCTTCTTTCGATTCGATGTTAGGAGAGTACGGTCTGTTCCGACAAAATGTCGGCCCGGATTTTCCATTCCCGTTCGTTCTGCGCCCTGACGCTTTTGAAAATATGGTCAATTTCAGTCCCAACCTCGAACGTTCTCAGATCGAACAAATTGTTCGCAACATAGTCCAGAATCGTTTTTCCGGCTCGCTTGAACAGTTGTTGCCCCACAAAATGCCAAATTGTGGACAATGCAGTCCGGTTTCAACGGTTCCAATCGCCCGGGAATTGGTTGTCAGTATTTCGGCCCGACATGTGCATCTTTCAGACGAACATGTCGAGATGCTGTTTGGAAAAGGAGCAACCTTGACTAAGATGAAAGACCTTTATCAGGACGGTTTTTTTGCGGCGGAAGAAACGGTTATGGTGATTGGACCGCGAAAACGGATGCTCCCAACAGTGAGGATTCTTGGTCCGACCCGACCTGCAACTCAGGTTGAATTGGCGTTTACCGACGCTATTTCGCTTGGAATTGATCCCCCTGTCCGCGAAAGTGGTCAAATCGCCGACTCCCCCGGTTGTGTTTTAGTCGGTCCCAAAGGAGTTGTTGAACTACATCAAGGGGTGATTCGGGCCGAACGACATGTCCATATGGGACCAAATGATGCAGCCTATTATGGAGTCAAGGACAAGGACCGAATGAATCTTCGTGTTCATTCCGGTTGCCCGACGGTTTTTGAAAATGTTCTCGTCCGAGTTGGTGAAAAAATCAAACTCGAAGTTCACCTAGATACCGATGAAGGAAATGGGTGTGATTTAGAACATGCAAGGAAAATAGAATTGTTCAAGTAAAACGTTAAGAATAAACCTTCTCACCTTTTTTACCTTTTAGGAGAAAAATATGGCCAAAACAATGGAAGCACTCGGAATGCTCGAAGTGAAAGGGTTCGTTACCCTGATCGAAGCATCTGATGCAATGATGAAAGCAGCAAACGTCCAATTTCTGGGTTGGGATAAAGTCGGAAGCGGTTTGGCGAGTGTCTTCATTACCGGAGATGTTGCAGCTGTTAAAGCAGCAACAGATGCAGGAGCAGCAGCAGCGGGACGGATTGGCGAAGTAACGAGCGTCCAAGTGATTCCGCGCCCGCATGAAGAAATCAGCAAAATTCTTCCGGTTCCCGGCAAAACGGGAAAAGCGGACTGAAAGGGCAAGAAGGTAGGAGGTAGAAGGTAGAAGAGAAATACATTTCAACTTTTTTCTTCGATTCGACGTAAAACCCCGACCTTTAAGCTGTCTCACTTCAGTGAGAACCGTTGATTTGTACATCCCACATTCAAATACTTAAACATCTAACCTCATAATACAGATGCAAGACGCAATTGGTTTAGTTGAAACAAAAGGTCTGGTTCCGCTTGTTGAAGCAACAGATGCAATGTCCAAAGCGGCAAATGTCGCAATTGTCAAACGAATTCAAATCGGAGGAGGTCTCGTAACGACCGTCGTCCGGGGTGATGTCGGCAGTGTTCGCGCTGCTGTTGAAGCAGGTGCTAATGCCGCTTCACAAGTTGGAGAACTTGTTGCAAGTCATGTGATTCCAAGACCGGCAGATGGACTCGTTGCCGCTTATCTCAGTTAATTTTTGGTTGTTTGTCCGTTCTGTCGTTTGACCGTTTTGATTTTTGACCGCTTATGAAAATCCTTGTTGCGAATCTCGGTTCAACCAGTTTCAAATACTCGTTGTTTGACATGTCAGATGAGTCTGTACTCGCTCGCGGTCGCGTTGAACGGATCGGCGAGATGAGCAGTCCTTGTCAGGTTGAAATCAAGGGGCAGAAAATGACGCAGGATGCTGCTGTTCCCGATCATGCGGTTGCGGTTCGGCAGTGTCTCGCACAATTGACGGATTCAAAAACCGGTTGTTTGAAGGAAACATCGGAAGTGTCCGCAATCGGTTTCAAAGCGGTTCATGCTCTCGGTTATTCCGGCGTTCAACGGGTCAATGCAGCATTACTCGATGCAATGGAAGAACTGAATGATGTTATGCCCGCTCACAATCCGCCTTATGTTCGCGCAATGCGGCTGTTGAATGAACGGTTGCCCGAAATACCCCTTGTTGCTGCATTTGAAACCGGGTTTCATCAGACGATTCCTGATCGTAACCGCTATTATGGTGTTCCTTGTAAATGGGCGAAAGAATACGGCGTCGTTCGGTTTGGGTTTCATGGGGCTTCACATCGTTACATTGCTGAACGGACTTCGCAGTTGTTCGGACGTGATGATTTGAAAGTCATTTCCTGTCATTTAGGCGGTTCCAGTTCGCTTTGTGCAATCAACGCCGGAAAAAGTGTTGCAACGAGTATGGGGAGTAGTGCTCAGACCGGATTGTTTCATAATAATCGGGTTGGGGACTTTGACCCCTTTATGTTGCCCCTTTTGATGAAAAAGTTGAATCTTTCTCTTGAAGAGTTGCTCAAGTATTTGGCAACCAAATGCGGTTTTCTCGGTTTGAGCGGCGTAAGCGGCGATTTGCGAGATGTTATGGAATCGACTCAACAGGGGAATGATGAGGCGGGATTGTCTTTGGAGGTCTTTGTCGGCGACATTCGCAAGTATTTAGGGGCGTATCTCGTTGAATTAGGCGGGGTTGATGCTCTTATTTTTACAGGAGGAATTGGCGAGTATCAACAACAACTTCGAGCGAGAGTTTGCGCCAATTTGGAGAATCTTGGGATCGTTTTGGATTCAGAGAAAAACGAACAAGTTTTTGGAAGTGAATCACCGATTCATTGTGAGAGGAGTCGCTCGCAAATTTGGGTGATTCCGACGAATGAAGAGTTAATTGTTGCCCGACAAACGCGAGAGAACATTTTAGGAGATAAGGGATAATGAGGCGGATATTGGGAAGAAACCCTTCTTCTCCGTCCCTTCTAACAAAACCCTTTGTCTTGGACCCTCAACCCCTTTTTCCTAATCCGATGTTTGTTGCAAAAGTAGTCGGTTCAATGGTCGCAACGCAAAAAGTGGACTCAATGGTCGGTCATAAACTGCTCGTCATTGAACCTTATCGAATCAATCCTGAAACACGAAATGACATGATAACAACGGGGCGGACCCTGATCGCCGTTGATACTGTTGGTTCAGGAGAAGGGGAAATGGTTTTCGTCGTTCAAGGGTCAAGTGCCCGTTTGACACCTGAAACCAAAACCTTGCCGGTTGACGCAACAATTATCGGGATTGTGGATTCAATCCAATTGGGTAAATTGACGATAAAAATGGATGTTTAGTCACCTAGTCACAGTCACAATGTTCTAACAGAATTTTCTCAACAGAGTACAACAAATACAGGGAGTCTTGTTTGCCGATTTGGCGGGACATGTTCCTTTACACCTTGCGCTTTAGAATTACCATGATAATGCAAATTAACGAATCACTTGTTCGCAATGTCGTTGAAGAAGTTCTCTCCCGAATTTCTTCGCCCGGTTATGTCAGTACCCCCAATTATTCGGGCCGATTCGGTCAATTCACCTGCGCTAAGGAAGCGGTTGCAGCCGCAAAAGAAGCATTTGAACAATTATCGGAACGGACAATTGCTGAACGGAAAAAAATTCTGTCCATTATCCGAAAAATTGTGATTGAACAATGTGTTGAACTGGGGACAATGGAGATGAACGAAACAAAAATCGGTCGTCTGCCGCATAAAATCGACAAACTACAAAATGTCGGTCATAATGCTCCAGGTGTTGAATTTCTCAAAAGTGAAGTCTTTAGCGGGGATCACGGTTTAACCGTTATTGAATTTGCCCCTTTTGGCGTGATTGGGGCAATTACACCTGTTACACATTCACTTCCAACAATTGCCAATAATGCGGTCAACATGATTGCATCTGGGAATACACTTGTCGTGAATCCACATCCAAGCGGAAAACGGGTTGCAGCAGAAGGGGTTATGCGTTTTAACCGGGCGATATATCAAGAACATGGAATTGACAATTTGATCTGTGTGATTACGGAACCGACGTTGGAATCGGCTGATATTATTTTTCAGCACAAAGACGTCAATTTGCTTGTTGTAACAGGAGGTCCTGCTGTTGCGCGTGCTGCTCTTTCACAAAAGAAAAGGGCAATTGTCGCGGGACCGGGAAATCCCCCGGTTGTTGTTGATGAAACGGCGGATTTGGATCGGGCTGCAAAAGCGATTATCAAAGGGGCCTCTTATGATAACAATCTACTTTGCATTGCCGAAAAAGAGGTTTTCGTTGTTCAATCAGTTTTTGATAAGATGATGCAAGCAATGGAGCGGGCTGGAGCAGTCCGACTTAATGCAGCTGAAACGGATTTAATGACACGCCGGGGAATTACAACGGTTGGAGAGGGGGAAAAGAAACATGATGTTCCGTCCCGCGAATTTTTGGGGAAAGATGCGAAAGTTCTTGCAGCCGGAATTGGCAAGAACATTTCCGGGGATGTCGAACTTTTATTTGGCGAGACCGACGAACATAACCCTTTTGTAACGGTTGAACAGATGATGCCGTTTGTCCCGTTCATTCCCGTTAAAAACATTGAACAGGGAATTGCCCTTGCCAAAAAATACGAACATGGATTCAGGCATACAGCGATTATTCATTCGAGTAATGTTTATAACATGACTAAAATGGGGAAAGAGCTGGATGTGACGATTTTTGTCAAGAACGGACCTTGTATGGCGGGATTGGGAGGAGGAGGAGAAGGTTATCCTTCTTTTTCGATTGCCGGACCGACAGGAGAGGGGATTACGACGCCGCTTACCTTTACGCGACAACGACGTTGTGCTCTTGTTGATGCTCTTCACATTTTGTAATAAGGAAACGTCATGCTTCTTGGTAAGGTGATTGGACATACAACGGCGACGATGAAACATCCGACACTTACAGGTTGGAAAATGCTCATTGTTCAACCGCAAGACGGAGAACCGGTTATTGCAATTGACACACTTGGAGCAGGATCGGGAATGGAGGTGTTGATTTCAAGTGACGGAAAATTTACAGCCGAACAGGTTGGGACCCCTGCAACCCCAATTCGTTGGTCCGTGATCGGAATCAAGGGATAAAAATGGTATTGAAAAGACAGGTCATTTGTTGTTGTTGTTGTTGTTGACAATTGTCAGGTTCCCCGTTTTTACGTCCCGAATGACCCCTTTTCCCAAATCCCTACACACCCTATCCCCTATCCCCTATTCCCTACAATGATTGACGTTGACGGATTGGTTCGACAGGTTTTGGCCGACTTGGGTTTTGCACAGTCGGTTGCGGTCATTTCGCCCCAACCCCCAATGTCTTTCGGTCATTTGGGGTTACATTCGCCCGAACAGTCGGGACGACAATCCTCTTCAAAACTGGAGTTGCAATCGACATCAAAACCTGAAATGCAATCAGTGTTGAAACCGGAATCGCAATCGACATTGAAAACCGCAATCTCGGGGTTAACTGAACAAGCGGGGTTGAGTTCTCAGCAAAAGCAAAGAGCGGGGATCAGTCCGGGAGAACTCCGATTGCAAGTCAAGGTTCTCACACTCTCCGATTTGCAAGAACAGTTGGGCAATCTTCGTCGCCTGATTGTCCCTGAAAAGACCATTATTACCCCTTCTGTTCGAGATGAATTACGCAAACGGAATGTCGAACTTTGTTTTGAAAAAGTAGAAAAAACGGCACAAAATACGCAATCGATACAATCGGTTGAGACGGTCAAGTCGGGACGTGAACGGGTTGACCGAGCTGATTCGCAATTGCGGGTTTGGTTGGGATTGCACTTAATCAGGCAGGAACCGTCCGGTTTGCTCGAATTTCTCCAGAAACAGTATGCAATCAGCCGACAATTCTATAAGTGTGTTTTAGAAGTTATGGACGAAGCGGAATCGGCGTTGATTGACCGTCCCAAAGAAATTTTGGGGATTGTCCTGACCCCACATTCGGCACTTGCAATGTGTGCGGGAAACCGACATAAGGCAATTCGGGCTGTTTTGGGGACCGAAATCAACCTGTTACAAAGAGATACACGCGAAATCGGGGCCAATTTGTTGGTCCTTGACCCCAATCGGTCGAATCCTTACAAAACGCGGGAATTAGTGAAGACATTTTTGAATGAGGGTCCCAAAAATGGACCTGAATACTTGTAAATCAATATGCGAATCGGCGAAGTAATCGGGTCGCTCACCTTGAGCCGTTTTCATCCGTCTGTGCAAGGAGCACAATGGAAACTCATCATCCCGCTTGCAATTGCAGATTTGGACCGAAAAGAGATGAATCCGAACAGCGAGGAACTGGTTGCTTACGATCAGCTCGGGGTTGGAGTCGGAGAATGGATCGCGTTCAGTGAAGGGGTTGAAGCGGCAATGCCGTTTTACCCGAATCCCTTTCCGATTGACGCTTATTGTGCTGCTATTTTGGATACTGTTGAACTGGATGTGAACTTATAGACTTTTTACTTCTACCTTCTACCTAATACTTTCTACCTACTATCTTCTTATGATAAACCTGCATCAGATTAAGGAAGAGATTTGCGATATAGGACGACGCCTTTACAATAAAGGTTTTGCAGCTGCAAATGACGGGAACATCAGTTATCGAATCGACGAAAATCGGGTTGTTTGTACCCCGACGCAGATTTGTAAAGGTTTTATGAAACCGGATGATCTGTGTATTGTTGATATGGACGGGAATCAGATTGCGGGACATCGTAAACGGACAAGTGAGATTATGTTGCACTTGACGATTATGAAGGAGCGAACAGAAATAAAGTCGATTGTTCACTGTCATCCTCCTCACGCAACCGCATTTGGGATTGCTCGTGAAGCGATTCCGCAATGTGTGTTGCCCGAAGTGGACATTTACATGGGAGATGTGCCGATTGCCAAATACGCAATTCCGGGCGGTCAGGATTTCGCGGACACGGTTTTGCCCTTTATTCACAAGACCGACATTATTGTACAAGCGAATCACGGAACAGTCAGTTTTGGTCCAACCGTTGAACGGGCTTATTGGTTGACCGAATTGCTGGACGCTTACTGTCGCATCTTGTTGATTTCGCGTGATTTGGGAAAAGTGGAGTATTTTAACAAGCAAGAAGCGGAAGATTTGTTGACACTCAAGCAGCAATGGAATTTCAAGGACCCGAGAGCGGAATTGGCGAATTGTGAACTTTGTGCGAACGACATATTCCGGGACAGTTGGAAGGAGACGGGGGTTGGACATCGAGCGTTTCAACCGCCAACCTTCAAACGGAATGATCCTGATCCGCAAGAGAAAAAGCAAGAGGAGTGTCGTTGCGGTTGTCATTCAGGTTGTGGTCAATCAGCGTCAAATGCCAACTCGGCAACGATTTCCAATCAACCGAATTCCTCATCTTCACAGGAGCTGTTGATTCAGTCCATAACCGACCGGGTTATTGAAGCACTGCGCAAAGCAGCGTAAGGGTAGATGATAGGGAATGGGGTCTAGGGAATAGGGGGTAGGGAACATGATTCTCAAATACGGTTCAATAATTATTGTGGACAGGAAAAAAGAGTTGTCCGAGAATAATCGAGAACGCTTACATACATGCAGAGTGTTGTTCTGCGGTTAAACGAGGAAATTTCCTCCCTATCCCCTATCCCCCAAACCCTATTTCCTATCTCCTACCTCCTCCCTTCTAATCGCGAACCTTGCATTTTTACGAACTCTGAGTAAGGACATGCCTGAATTGAATCTTTCCCCGACTGCACAAGTTTGGGTTAACATCATACTCCTTTGGATCGGCTTTTCCGCAGTTGTTGGTCTCGTCGTCCGTTGCCTCTTCCCCGGAAAAGAACCGCAAGGTCTGCTCGGAATGCTCCTCATTGGCATTTTGGGGAGCAGTGTCGGTCCTTTTCTCGTTACTATTCTTTGGCCGAGTGAACGATTTAACCCAATCAGCCCCATTGGTTTTTCAGCATCCGTCATTTGCGCGTTCGTGTTGTTGATCGTTTTTCGACTGTTCTCACTTCTAACCTCAAAAGTCAGTCGAAAACAGGACAATCGTGTATCCTGAATGATGTCTTTACGAGTTGGTTTTTGTCAAAAAGACGACCATTTAAGGTACACAATTGTCGGAGAGTGGGGAGATGAAACGGCTTATTATCAATGCAGATGATTTGGGTTTTTCGGAAGTGGTCAACGAATCAATCGTTGAGGGGGCCGAAAAGGGGTTGATTACGGCTGCAAGTTTAATGGTCAACATGCCTTTTGCCGAAAAAGCAGCCGAATTAGTCCGTGAACGGACTCCTCATTTGAGTATTGGTCTGCATTTCTGCCTGACAAGCGGAATTCCGTTGTCCAATCCGAACGACATCCCGCTCCTCGTCGATTCGTCCGGTCGGTTCCGACACGGTTTTTTCAGTCTTTTTCGTCTGCTCCGTTCTCGAAATTCCCAAAATCAACAGAACATTGTCAGACAGGTGCAAATAGAATGGTTGTCTCAATTAGCAGAAATGAATCGGTTGAGCAAACAGTATGGATTGCGATTTGACCATATTGACTCTCACCAACATGTTCATGTTCTGCCCCGATTATGGGGAATTCTTGCAGAAGAATCCGAAAAACGTCAAATCACATTGCGGGTTCCCCGGGAACCTTTTCTCGGTTGGGGCCGACTGATTCGACGATTTTCGGTTTGGGGTCCGATTGGTCTGCTCAAACGGACCATTTTGAATACGGCACTTTATGATGTTCCGCAAAAAATCGGTTATTTTGGGATTCTGGATACAGGAAAAATGGACGCAAACGCAATCACAGCAATCGCGTTAGCCCTTTCAAGGGACCAATCGGCACTTGAGACTTATGAGTTGAACACACATCCCGCGAAATCGCCGATTCATTCCCAAACCGACGGTTGTCGTTGCAGTGATGATGATTTCCGATTTCATACTTCGACACAACGCCAAATGGAACACTTGGCGTTATTGAGCGACGATGTTCGGGCAATTCTGGAAAAAAACGGAATTCAACTTGTCGGTTTTCCTTAACATCCTCTCCACATTAAAAGTGGAGATTGGTGATTCGGATTTTGTGAAAACTTTTGCATTGAGACGGGGATATGAAAGGATCCGCTTAGACGACTTGTCGCTCATGCAACGACAAAAGGACACCGTAAATACGGTTACTTTCGTAGTTTTGTATCCACATTTTGCAGAATGGAATTATCCGAGATACTTAACCTTGTTGTGACTGGGGTTAATCGGGAACAGGAGCAAGCGGGAGAAGTTGGTTGTTGGGGATCACAAGAGGAGCAGGACTCCTTTGGTTTTGCGAATTCGCCTTGTTGATCTGACTCGGAACAAGTCGGTCCGTTGGAAGAACCAATCGCGTTGTTCCAACCTCTTGCGTCATTGCCGAATCCGTCGATTCCGATTGTGAAAGTTGACTTTTTCGGGTCAACCATTCTTTTTGCGATTTTGTCAGGTCATTCAACGGGGGTGAAGATTCAAAAACATTGTTCCATCTCTGCAACGGAGAGAGTTCAACCAATGTTTTGGCCAAATCAGGATCGTCAATCCCGCTGTATGTGTCCAGTTTCGGTTGCATTCGTGAAGTCCATTGTGAACCGGGTAATGTGGACGAATTGCTTGTTGAGGATGATTGGGCCGACATCGATGTTGGTGTCGATGTCAACGATTTAGTCGGTTCTTTCGGTTTTTCCGTGTCAAAACTGGGAGGAGGAAGATATTTTCCGTAAGGGGAATCCGGCTGAACAACGACATACTCATTCTCATCCATTTCGGTCCCCAATTGCGTTGTCCCGTCGTTTTCAACCGTCACTTCTTTCTGTTGTGACGCTCTTCGTTCAGCCCGTTTCGCCCTTCTCTGTTCCATCTCCGTCTTTTCCCCTCGCACTTGCTCTTGTACCTTCATTTGCTCTTGCGTTTCTTGCGTCAACACCTCCTCCTGAAGATCATGGGGAACAAATTGATTGCCAAAAACGGGTTCAGCTGCAACCAATTCACCCCGGGGAGAAGAGAGACCCGAGTCAACGATTGAGGAAACGGAATCGGCAGGAATTAACGGGAAAGCGTTAAGAGAGAGATCGACGGGGAGAGTGAACGAATCAACAACGTTTGTTTCTGAGGTTGATTCCGATTGTTCAGCCGGAAAAAAGGCTGCACAACCGGTTCCTGTCAAAAGGAGAACGGTTGCTGATAAAACTTTTATTTTTGGCGAAAGAAAGGAAAGTTCTGATAGTGACATGGACGATACAAGTCTTGAGCGGGTTGGGGGGGGGAGACCTCTCAAACAACAGGTCGTCGTGAAACGTCATCTCGTCTCTCATCTGATACACAAAAACAACCATTCCGTTGATCGGCATATCTGTTTTTGAACGTAGATTCACGTTTGAAACGGATGCTCACGCAATTCTGACACAGATGTGTGCTGTTCGGTGTTTGAAATCAGATGTGCGATTACCAACCGTCCGACATACGCATAAAATTCGGAAGGACGCGACATCTCATTTGCGCAAAAAATTCGATGTTCTTGACCAAATTCTTTGCCAAATGCCGTAATTTCCAACAAGTACCGTAATGTTCAAAACAATCAGAACAATCGGTCAGAATTGATGCTGCCTGAAAACAGGCAACTGGGGGTTTGGGGGGGGGACGACCTGGACATTGTGTGCAAGGTGAGGCGGTCTGACCCGACTGATTTGCACAAAAAGGCAATGTCACATCTTCTATATCGGTCAGTCCAAAAGTGAAACACGAAAAATTTTCGGGTTCCTCTCACAACCGTTACAACCCTCCTCTTTTATTTCTTGTGTAGACGAATCGGATGTTATAGAGGAGCAGGTGTTGATAACATCGTTGGTTTCTTCATCTGCGTCATACGAAAACGGATTCTAATCAAAATCTAACAAAACGATAACGCCGAGCAAATGTTGTACGCCTAGAATTCACGCAGGTTTGAGGGCAATTGGTTTTGTCCTACCTATCTCAATCTCCTTTTATTCGAGGAATACAACAATGAGAAAAGCTCTTTGTCAGCTGTTTTCGCTGCTTTGCCTGTTTTGCGTTTGTTTCGTAAGTCTAACGCGAGATACTTGTGCGGCAATTCCCAATCCTAACAAAAAAAGTGGTTCACTTGTTCTCAACGGAGCAGGTGCAACCTTTCCGGCCCCAGTTTACGCCGCTTGGGCCTATTCGTTTTCCGAATCAACCCAAAATAAGGTCCTTATCAATTATCAAGGAGTCGGGTCCGGCGCAGGAATCAATCAACTCAAAGAAGGGACGATTGATTTTGCGGGAACCGACAATCCTTTAAGTGGTGATGATTTGGAAAAAGAAGGGCTTGAACAGTTCCCAATGCTCGCAGGAGGGGTTGTCGTTATTTACAACATTCCCGGAATGGACGCGAATCAGTTGAAACTGACGGGGGAAGAGTTGGCCGATATTTTTCTGGGAAAGATAACAAAATGGAATGATCCCAAACTGGCAGAGAGTAATCCGGGTCTGAAATTGCCGGACATTGCGATTACCGTTGTTCATCGAAGTGACAGTTCCGGGACCTCCTTTCTCTTTACCGATTATCTTTCAAAAGTCTCTCCGGGTTGGAAAGAACAGGTTGGAACGGGTCCGGCAGTCAATTGGCCTTGTGGAATTGGCGGGCAAAAAAATCCCGGCGTTTGTATCAACGTCTCGAAAACAAAAGGAGCAATTGGATATACCGAACTGACCTATGCAATCGAAGCCAAACTCACGTTTTGCCTACTCAAAAACAAAGCCGGAAATTTTGTCTCAGCAACACCGGAAAGTTTTACATCCGCTCTTTCCGGGGCGGATTGGAACAGTGTGCCGGGATATGCCGTTATTCCGACAGATGCTGAAGGAGAAAAGAGTTGGCCGATTACCGGCGTGACGTTTATTGTCCTGAAGAAGTCGCTTGACCTTAAGAAAAAGGCCGAACTGGAAAAATACTTCAAATGGTGCTTTACGGAGGGGAAAAAAGATGCCCTGAAAATGCACTACGTCCCCGTTGAAGATGTTAGAAAATAGGGATTAGAGAATAGGGGATAGGGAGAAACACTTTTCGCTTTGTCGCCGTATGACCGATCATGCGTCAGATGACGTTTCTCCTTTTTTCTATTCTCAATTCTTCACCCTATGCCCCATTCCCTATCCCCCAGTCCCTACTTTCATGTCAGATCGGTTATTTTGCTATTTTTGCAGGTTATGTGCTTTGCTCGGTCCCATTATCCTGCTTGCGTTTTTGTTGCGATTGTCAATCAATTCGATTGACACTTGGAAAACGTTTGGAATCGGTTTCCTTTGGTCAAGCGATTGGGACCCTGTTGCACAGAAATTTGGGGCTGCATCCGCAATACTTGGAACGCTGTTGACGACGGTGATCGCCCTTGTTGTTGCCGTTCCCCTTGCTTTTGTAACGGCCTACTATCTTGTTGACGCCCCGAATTGGATTGGAAAACCGCTCTCTCAAGCTCTTGACCTTTTAGCGGCGATTCCCAGTGTCATTTACGGCATGTGGGGTCTGTTTGTTTTTGTTCCGCTCATGCAGAATATGATTGCCCCATTTTTACGCAATTACTGCGGATTGCGTTTTCTGCCGTTTTTTAGCGAAAATTCAAGCGGGTTTGGACTCTTAACAGCCGGACTGGTCCTTGCCCTGATGATTCTGCCGTATATCTCCAGCATCATGCGTGATGTTTTTTGCATGACCCCCAGTCTGTTGCGAGAAGCGGCTTACGGAATCGGCTGCACTCGTTGGGAAATAGCCCGACATATTACGCTTCGTTATGGTTGGCGCGGCGTTTTGGGCGGTATTTTTATCGGTTTGGGTCGGGCACTTGGAGAAACAATGGCGGTGTTGTTCGTGATCGGTAATGTTATTGAAATTCCAACCAGTTTCTTTGCAAGTGGAACGACGATTTCGGCAACACTTGCGAACAATTTTGCAGAAGCGGACGGTTTGATGCAGAGTGTCCTGTTCGCGCTCGCCTTGATTCTGTTGCTCCTCGCCCTTGCTGTACAAATTATTGTCCAACAATTGGTTAAAGAAAGTGTCAATTAACGCATGATACGTTGTGTTGCAGCTTAACTCCTACCTCCTACCCTTTCATGCATCGTTCCTTATTCTGGCGAAAATTTCAACAACATTTGGTTGACCTAGTGTCGTTTTGCGCGCTGATTTTTGCGGTTGGGCTAATGATCTGGATTATTGCAACACTCATCTGGTTTGGCGGAAAAACACTGAACTGGGAATTTCTCACTTGCGTCAGCAAACCGTATGGTATTCCGAATCAGGGAATTGGCAACGCGTTGCTTGGAACATTTTACATTACGGCATTTGCAACCTTGATTGCGGTTCCAGTTGGACTTCTTGGGGGAATTTATTTGGCCGAATTTGATCGACATTCGATGTTTGCCGATTGGGTTCGTTTTAGCGCAAATGTTACAATGGGGATTCCCTCGATTGTCGTCGGCCTGTTCATCTATGCAATTTGGGTCGTTCCAACCGGGCAATTTTCTGGACTCGCCGGTTCATTTGCCCTTGCAATTATCATGCTCCCTATTATTTTACGGACGACGGAAGACATGCTGCTTATGGTCCCGGATGCTTTGCGTGAAGCGACGCTTGCGTTAGGTATACCGAGATGGAGAGGAATACTCAAGGTGATTTGCCGAAGTGCAATGTCGGGACTTATAACGGGTATTCTCATGTCCTTTGCCCGGGTTAGTGGAGAAACCGCCCCGCTCCTTTTTACGGCTCTTTGGAGTTATTCTTGGCCTTATCATTTTTTCACCTCCCCGGTTGCCAACATTCCCGTGTTAGTAACGGAATACACGACGGGGAGTCCTTTTGCTGAGCGTCATGCAGCCGGTTGGGGGGCCGCACTTGTTATGATGATGATTATTCTGTTTATCAATATAGGGGTTCGTATTCTTTTCCAAAAACATGCCAAAAATTGAAGCTAAAAATTTATCCTTTTATTACGGTAATCACCGGGCACTTTTTGAAAACAATCTGGCGATTGAAGACAAATGTGTAACGGCGATTATAGGACCGTCGGGTTGTGGAAAATCGACGCATTTACGGATTTACAACCGAATTTTTGAGTTGTATAAAGGACAGCGAGCGAGCGGAGAGGTTTTGCTGGACGGTCAGAATATTCTGGATCGCAATGTCGATTTATTGGAATTACGCCGCAAAATAGGAATGATTTTTCAGAAACCGACCCCTTTCCCGCTCTCCGTGTACGAAAACATCGCCTGGTCACTTCGATTACATTTCAAAATGTCAAGAAGTGAAATCTCAGATCGTGTTAAAGAGACACTTATGAGGGTTTCACTTTGGGATGAGGTGAAAGACAAACTCCATGCAAGTGGTCTTGCCCTTTCAGGCGGTCAACAACAGCGACTTTGTATCGCGCGAGCAATTGCGGTTGAACCCGAAGTGCTTCTTATGGATGAACCAACAAGTGCAATTGATCCGGTTGTAACGCTTAAAATTGAAGAGACTGTTCGGGAATTGAAAAAAGAGTTCACGATTGTTATTGTCACACACAACATGCAGCAAGCAGCCCGATTGTCCGACTATACAGCGTTTTTTTACAAGGGAAGTATTGTGGAGTATGACAAAACGGATGTTATCTTCACAAATCCGAAAAACAAACAGACGGAAGATTACATTACAGGGCGGTTTGGATAATGACGAATTGGGGTAATAAGGAAGTCGGTATGAGCGGTTGACTGCTTCTTCGGAAACGTCTTCTGTTACAAGACCCGGCGTGTTTGACGTTGGAAATTTCAAATCGTTTGAAGCCTAAAGAATAAGAACAAATCAGGTCAAAGGAGAAAACATGAAAGCGCATTTTGATTATGAAGTTGAACAGTTAAATCGGTTGATTTCCTCACAAGCGATTGCGGTTGAAGCAACCGTTCGTCGGGCAACCCAATCGGTTGCCGAGAAGGACGCACAATTGGCCCTTGATGTCGAGCAGAATGATGATAAAATTGACGAAATGGAGGTGCATATTGAAGAGGAATGTTTGAAAGTCCTTGCGCTGCATCAGCCGGTTGCCGGAGATTTACGCTATATTATTACGTTGTTGAAGGTGAACACCGAGTTGGAACGGATTGGAGATTTGGCGGTTTACATTGCGAGAAGAGCCGGTCATATTGCTTCCTCCCCGCAAGAAGGTCATTTGCCTGATTACAGCGACATGATTTTTCAGGTGATAACGAATCTGAAAATGGCGTTCGATGCTTTTCTGTACCATGATGTTCAACTTGCGGCCCAAGTGATTGCCGGAGATGATGTTATTGACCATTTTCACAACGCTAATAAATGTCAGATTGCGGCAATGATAAAGACGAATCCGTTAGCGGTTGACGTTTTGCTTGATTTTATGGCGATTTCGCGTTCATTGGAACGGATTGCGGACAGTTGCACGAATATAGGGGAGGACGTTTTGTATTTGGAACAGGGCCGAATCATGCGGCATGTGCGGGGTGAAAGGGGAAGTCATCCAACAGAAAAGGGTTGACGATAAGCGTGTTTAAGGGCAGTCTCTCACCTCGCAAAACCGACATGTCATTAGTGTCCGCTCGCAAATAACCTATCTCCATTGAGGATTCACAATGGATTAAAGTTTTGTATTGATTTCGTGTTTTGGGTGTATTTCGTGGTATATAAAAGAACCTCAAAAAACACGAACCTCACGAAAGGAACAAATTATTATGTATCCGTTATTTATGCACACATGCTTAGTTGCGGTTTCTCAACCAGCCTTGTTTTTTTGAGTATTTTGTTCTCCTTGCAGTTGAATTGCTTTTGTTACCTTTACACTTTTCACGTTCATGTCTTCTGAAAAAATTCTGATTATTGAAGATGAAACGGCGATTGCGGAGTTGCTGATGTTACACCTTGAAAAAGAGGGTTACAAAAGGATTGTTCACCTTCTTTCCGGGGAAGAAGCATTGCGTGAAGCGAAAATGAATACGCCTGACCTGATTTTTCTCGATTTGATGCTCCCTGGAATGAGCGGATTGGATGTTTGTCGCAAACTGAAACAGCAACCTGAAACGTCGGAAATACCGATTATCATGTTAACTGCGAAAAGTGAGGAGAGCGATATTGTTGTGGGGCTGGAACTAGGTGCAGATGATTACATAACCAAACCTTTTAGTGCAAAATTAGTGATTGCCCGAATGAGGGCTTTATTGCGACGGTATCAACAAATTTCGGTTGCACAACCTAAAGATGATTTAATGGAAGCCGGTCCTATTCGGATGAACCTAGTTTCTCATGAGGTTTTTGTGGACGGTGTACCAATTGGATTGACCCGGGGTGAATACGACATATTGTTGTTATTTGTTGAATCGCCTAACCGTGTTTTTACCCGGACTCAGTTGGTTCTTGAGACGCGGGGCGATGATTATGTGACGGAAAGAGCGATTGATGTTCAAATACTGGGACTGCGACGAAAACTGGGGGAACATGCCCGGTTGATTGAAACGATTCGCGGGGTCGGGTATTGTCTTCGATTTTAGTGCTTGCGCATAAATAACCGATTCAAATTGCGGATACACCATTCATCAAAGTGTTGTAGGGGTTTCGTGTTTTGGGTGTATTTTGTGGTATAAAAGAACCACTAAAAACACGAACGTCACGAAATGAACACATTATCCTGTCCTTTGCGACAAATTGCCGTTTCTTTCGGTTGAAAATAGACAATACCCGTTTTCCAATCATTCAAAAGCAGCAGATTGTGACGGGCGACGGTATAAAAACGATCAGTTATTTATGAGCAACTCCTTAGACGGTACATCACCTGTCTACCATAGAACGACATGTCGGTTTCCTTTTTCAATATCATTATCAATTTCAATTTCAAAAATTTAGACTCCCCTATACTCTAAAATTCTCACTCATGTCCAAACGTCTTCTTTCACTTTTGCCCTTTCTGCTCATTGTCATTTTGACCGCTCTTCTTGCCGGTTTTCTTTGGGAATCCCAGGTTCTTGAACAGCGTTTTATTCGGCGAATCGGGCGTGAAACTGAATTGAGTACAAAAATTGCGGCTGTTGCAATTCGGGACCTTTTACGCAATCAATCCGAAGAGGTCATACCCGGTTTTGTGTCCGATCAGTTGACACCTCTTCTGGACACGTCAACTCGAATAACCGTTTTGCGCGAAGATGGAAGAGTTTTGGCCGATTCTTGGGAGAATCCTGCAACCATGTCGAATCACGCTGATCGTCAGGAATTTGTTGCAATCCAAAAGATTATGGACGAAAATAAGTCGGATCAAACAAGTCATCTCCTCCCTTGTATCTCGTTTCAGCGATATTCTGTCACAACACATCAAAACATGCTCTATTGCATTACAGGTTTTGAAACACAAAGGGGACTTTATTTTGTCCGAACCGCTGTTTCCGTTCAGTCGATTGAACAAATGACGAACAAAATCAGGCGAGACATTACCGTTTTAACAGTCTTAGCAATGTTTCTTGCAATCGGTCTGGGCTACTTACTGTTTTATTGGCTCTCCCAACCTCTTACCGTTTTGTCCGACGCCGCCTTAAAAATTGCATCCGGTTCATCTGATACAAAATTGCCGCAATTACGAGGACATTCACTGAGACAGATTGCAAGTATCATTGCTGATCTTTCGGTTCAGTTGCAAACCCAAATGCTTCAATTGTCTCAGGAAAAAAAAGTGCGTGACTCTATTTTTGATACATTGGTTGAAGGGGTCATTCTCATTGACCGGGAAGGAGTGATTCTCGAAATCAATCGTGCAGCCGCATCCATTCTCGACTCTCGGGAAGATCAGGCCCGAAAAAAAATGATCACCTCGATTTGGCGAAATCCTGAAGTCGAACTTTTTTTCAATGAACTTTTTTTGCGAACAAAACCGTTTTCAGAATATCAAAAAAAAGAATTCAATTTTGTGACAAACACGAAGAATGTTACCTTGACAGTTGATCCCCTTATTCTTGAAACTCAAAAAGAAGCCTTTTTGCTTGTCTTGTATGACTTGACTCGAATGAAGAAATTGGAGAATTATCGTCGGGATTTTATCGCCAATCTCTCGCATGAAATCAAAACCCCTTTGACCGTCATTTCAGGAATTGTTGAAGCGTTACAAGAGGGGGTCATTAACGACCCGAGTAAACGCGAGACGTTTTTACAGACACTTTCCTTACATGCTGAGCGACTGAATCGTCTCTTGGAAGACGTGCTTTCCCTTGCCAATCTTGAATGTCATCCTGAAAATCAAACATTTATCAAGGAGCATTTTCCCCTTGCTGAAACGGTTCAGATTGCAATTGCGCTTTGTAAACCGCGAGCAGATTCACGACAAATGACGTTGACTTTTGTGGACAAGACCGAGAATCGTTGTATTGCGTTGAACCCGTCCTTACTGGAACAAGCGGTTGTGAATTTGCTGGACAATGCGATCAAATACTCGATTTCGGGTGATACGATCAATGTGATTCTTGAACCGGACAAAGACGAATCCGGTTTACGTCTCGTCGTTGAAGATCATGGTCGAGGAATTCCGCTTGAACATCGAGCCCGGGTTTTTGAACGATTTTACAGGGTTGATTCTTCGCGCGACCGACAATTGGGCGGAACCGGTTTAGGCCTTGCAATTGTCAAGCACATTGCCCAACTTCATGGAGGTGGAGTTTCCGTTGAACCAACCATTCCAACCGGTTCACGGTTCATCATTCACTTGAAGGACCAATAGAATCATCATCTGTATCTGCATCATCAATTTAAGGACAACGCAAGAAGATGCCAATCCGTCCATGTTAAGACGGACGAAGCGTTAGTGCATTTCCAACAAATCGGCGTCCATAAGCCCATAAATGCGGTTAGGATCGTGAGGATGATAAAGTGCGGCAATCTGTTTCGAGATGACATCAACGAATTTCATCCGAAATGCGGGGACACTGGTATTATCACGAACGGGAAGGGGCACATTCGGGGGATAGACAACGGACATGACTTTCTGGGCATAAAGGTCCTGTTTTCTCATGTCGAATGTTTTGACCATCCAACCGGCCCGACCTTGCAACAAGTTAGGACTGTCCTGAAGATAGAAATTCTGTAGTTCAATTCCAATGACGACATCGGCTTTAAGGGCATCTCCTACTTCGTCGAAATCCTCGAAATTGTGACTGCAATCGTCAAGATATTGCTCAACTTTGCGATAATCAATAACGGTCAACTTCTTGTTTTTGACATTCTGCTTAATCAATTTGGCAACTTGTCGCGTAATGTCGCGCGGAACCGTTTCATTCTGATATTGGTCCATTGCGCTGGTCCGGCAAACAACGGCGACCTTGATTTCACCTTTTTTCAAAATGTCATATTCGGGATCGACATCACGACCTTTCCAGAGATAGGCTAAGGTGAAGAGTCCGGCCTGACAACCGGCTGTTGAAATCAGCAAAGCGATCAGTCCGCAACCGAGAACGGCTTGGAAAACAGTTCGTCGTGAGACCGATTGAGTCGGGTTGTTGGGGCAATGACGGTTCATATCGTTAGTTCTCCGGGGACAGTCTGTATTCCTTGACTGTCCTGTGTCTCTTACGGATTGGAATTTCCAATGTTGCAACTTGTGCAGAACGACTCCGCCAAAACATCCCCTACAGCCTAATGCGGTCCCATTGGAAAGGGGGCATGACGGATTGCAAACGGATTCTGCTCCTGAAGAATAGGGAAATCGCCCGCTTGGGTCAAGCCCAGTTTTTTGGCGACAAAAGTTGGAGGAATTTTCCTCCCCTTTTGCCTTACAATCTTGCCTAATTGGTTTTTTCCGAACGAGTTCCGGTTTTTTCAAAAAATTATGGCAAATTTGGAGGAAATAAAAAGGCCAATCTCTTGTATTTCGAGTTGGGGTTGAGTATACTCCCCATACTCATGGTGTCATCTGACACTTTTTAGGGGCATTTTTTTTATTCGTTTCTCGTTGAGTCGCGTGGACTACAGGTCGCGCTTCAGGACGGTTTCGCCCTCTCGGTCTCCTTCTGCGCTCGAGGTCCGCCCTCAACACCACCTCAAAAAAAATAGCCCTTTTTTTTGATTGATCGAGGATTTTTTGTGAAGGAAAACGGAACAAACAGGGGTACTCGGGTTTAAGTCCCCACACGGAGGTGTCGCGCGTACAGATAGAGAAACATTGTTTTACAGAAACATTGTTTTACAGAAACATTGTTTTACAGAAACATTGTTTTACAGAAACATTGTTTTACAGAAACATTGTTTTACAGAAACATTGTTTTACAGAAACATTGTTTTACAGACACATTGTTTTAC
>JBOFQB010000085.1:0-88249 GCA_051660685.1 Thermoguttaceae bacterium
TGAGCTACATGATGACGACCCTCCAATCTCCAGATGGTCAGACGACGAAGGCTCCGATGCTCGGTCTGGATGCAGGACAAACGTACTCGCCGGAAATCAACTACACAGACGCACTTGGGCTTGCCGGAATGGGTCTTGAGGATCGCAAGATGTTCTTGACGACGGCACAAAAAATCCTTGATGAGGTTGCGCCGGGACTGGATGTTCGGCAGCTCAAGTTCACAACCGGATATTTGAACGCAAAGGATATGAAAAACAACATCCGTTCTTTGACGCTTGATGTTGCGGGCGGTCCGATAGCCGAACAACGGGAAGCGATTGAACAGGCATTGAACACGAACCGGACGTTATTCGCAATGAAGGAGAAGGCGGATTACGCGAACAACAAGGGACTTGGCGAACTGACGATTTCGGTATTGGATGGTTCAGGCAGTGCGTTGGCAAAGGATCAGGTCCGCCTCATCGCAGGTGGACGGTCCGTCATAACGACGGTTGACACCATCAAAGAGATGGACCAACAACAGATGCTCAATTTTGTCCGGGCATCGGGGAAATAACATTGAACCTACCGTTTGAGAATGTTTAGCCGCGGAACAACGTTCCGCGCGTACAGAGATTTCAATACGCGCGGAACGATGTTCCGCGGCTAAACGGGGAAACGCGCAAAACGTCGTTCCTCGGTTAAAGGGGTTGTGTTAAAACTTAAACAAGAAGGGAGTACCGCTATGTCAACCATTTCATCCAGTTCCACATCGTATGCTTTTTCGGCAAATTCGCCTTCCGTTTCTAATGTACGAGTTGCAACCACGAATGACAATGGCGAAACGGTCACTCGCCCATTGGATTTGACGGATCGTGTTGAGCTTTCTCCCGAAGCGACGGCTTACGCCAACATGCCACTTGAGGATTTTTTCACAGGTGTAACGTCAACGAATGACGGTGAATTGATTGCTCGGGCTGGCAAAAGACCGGACAATGGCTTTACCATGACGATGACCGTTGATTCCAATCCCCAATTCCAGCGTGATTATCTTCGGGAATGGCAGGTGTTTCTTGGTATTGCCAAGCCCAACGCCGATGAAACGCAGTACCTGAATCGTGAAGCTCTCAAAAAGCCCGAATATCAAAGTGCGGAGTACAAACAACAGATGATACAAGCACAGGAATTGTCAAAAACAGTTTCTCAAACCCAAGAATCCACCCTTCAGAAGAAAATCCAAGAACATGCGGTTGAAATTGTCGATTACTTGGCAGAAAAGACAGGTGAAAAAGCCTCGAAAATGAATCTTGCTTTTGATAAGGCAGGCAACATCAAAATCAGCTTTACGGGCAAAGGTTGGTTGAGCGACTTTTATTCGCAGAGTTATGAAAAAGCAATCGCGGAAGACCTTGACTTTGCGAACCTGATGAAGATGTTCAGTAGTTCGGTCGAAGCCATGAACCCGAAAAAATTGGCAATGACAATCGATCTGTTTTGACGCTAAGTCGTTCCTTTGTAGCCGCATAGCGGCGACCTAATGTTTAGCCGCGATACAACGTATCGCGCGTACAGAGATTTCAATACGCGCGGAACGATGTTCCGCGGCTAAACGGGGAAACGCGCAAAACGTCGTTCCTCGGTTCAACGGGGAAACACGCAAACGTCGTTCTGCCGTTCAACGGTGTGAACTTTGCAATCCTCGTGCTTGACGGATTCATTTTTTTGGGTTAGAATCTCACCTGTCTCGTTCATGCGAACGATAACGAAATAGCGGCTTAACAAGGAGGCCCCGTCAATGGGAGCCTGTGAACCGGGTCAGGCGGGAGACCGAGCAGCCCTAAGCGGTCACTTTCATGTGATCGGGGTTTCCTTGTTCGGGCCGCTTTTTTTTTACCTTCCTCGCCTCTTTTGCTTTGCACCCTTACCATTCAACGGTTATCCCTTGTTGAGCACAAGGATAAATACCCTCAACGTCCGGCTTGGGACCCGGGTCGGCATCCCAAGATAATGACTTGGGAAACAGATCAACATTGGAATTCAGCGCGTCTTCCCATTTGACAACCCGACCACTGTAGGACGCCATTCTTCCCATAATCGCCGTCAACGTCGCAATTGCCCCTCTCTCCGCAAGATTCATCTCCTTGCTGTTCGCAATCGCGTCAAACATCACGTCCATCTCCGTCTGGTGTCCGTCATACGTCCGCTCCCAAGAAACCGGCTCCTTCCCCTTTGCATAAAGCGTCACACGACCATGCCCGTCCATGTCCACATGACCCTTTGAACCATAAGCGTGCTCGCTGAACGAATTCCAGCAATTCGGGATATGTCGGCAATTGCTGAATCCCGTTACCTGATCGTCAAACTTGTATTCAACCGAATGATGATCGAAAATTTCACCATATTGAGGTCCGATTCGGACCGAACGACCTCCCATTCCGTTCGCCTCAATCGGATGTCGATCCCCCGCAATCCAATTCATCACGTCTATATCATGGACATGTTGCTCGACAATGTGATCTCCACTTAACCAATTAAAGTAGTACCAGTTGCTGACCTGATGCTGCATTTCCGTCTGCCCCCCTGTTCTTGGCCGGGTCCAGACCCCCGCATCATTAAAGAAAATCTTCATGTACAGCAAATCGCCAATCTCCCCCTGATGAATCCGGTCAATCGACTCAACATGTTTCGGTTCAAAACGAAGATGATGTCCAACACAGACAACTTTTCCATTTTCTTTGGCTTTTTGACCGGCTTTGAGGAACATTCGGACACCCGGAGCATCTGTTGCGACCGGTTTTTCGGCAAAAACATGTTTCCCGGCGTCAACAGCAGCGACGAAATGTCGGGGACGAAACCCGGGCGGTTCACAAAGCAGGACAACATCAACATCGGTCTCGAGCAGACGTTCACAACAGTCGAGTCCGGCGAACCGACGTTCTTCGGGGACATCGATTTTTCCGGGAAATTCGTCCCCTAAGAGTTGAACAGTTCCGTCAATCATGTTCTTAAAAGCATCCGCAAGGGCAACGAGTTTGACATGGGGGACGGTTGCATTTTTCAGGGCATTGTAAGCGGCTCCTCGTCCGCGACCGCCGCAACCGACCAAACCGATTTTAATCGTTTCACTGCCGCTTGCATGGACGGAACGGGCCCAGCTCAGCCCTGCTGTGATTGCGCCCAATGCCGCCATTTTGGCTGACGAAGATGTACCGTCTGAGTTCGTTTGTTTTTTCATGGAAATCTTGCAAAAAAGGAGGAGAGACAGAATTCGTAAAGAGTTGAAAAGCGATTGGAAAATCGTGCATCACACTCTTTCGCGTAATATAACAATTGTGAGAAAGAAAAGCAATTACCATCATCCTTTTTGGGTTGAGATGCTTGCTTTTCCTGAGGTCGGCTTTACAATGACACAAATGTTTAGCCGAGGAACAGCGTTCCGCGCGTATTGAAATCTCTGTACGCGCGATACGTTGTATCGCGGCTAAACGGGGGGAACGCGCAGAGCTAAACGACAGGAAAAGTATATCGTTAATAAAGGGGAAGACGTAGGAGAATATGGGTTTTTTCTCGAAAATTAAACAGGGTCTTGCCAAAACAGCCCGATTGTTGAATACGGATATTCGTGACCTTTTCAAGCAAAAGGGCCGTTTGGTCGATGATGCTTTTCTTGAGGAACTGTACGAGATGTTGATTAAAACCGACATGGGGGTTGCAGCAAGTCAGGAGATTATCGACGAAGTTAAGGTGCAGTTTCGCGGTCGCGTCGTCGAAATGCCCGACATTCTCGGCGTTGTTAAACAAAAACTAAAGTCTCTTATGGAACAACCGCCTGAACCGATTCGGCTCGTCTCGACCGGTCCAACGATTGTTATGGTTTGCGGGGTCAACGGTTGCGGCAAAACAACCTCGATTGCCAAATTAACAGCCCAATTCGTTGCCGAGAAAAAGAAAGTCGTTCTCGGAGCAGCCGACACCTTTCGCGCAGCAGCGGTTGAACAGTTGAAAATATGGTCGCAACGGTTGGGCGTTGAGATTGTGACAGGTCCGCAAGGGAGTGATCCGGCAAGTGTCGCACATCAAGCGGTTGCAAAAGCGATTGAAACACATGCTGATCTGTGTATTGTTGATACGGCGGGACGGTTGCAGACGCAGAAGAACCTGATGAACGAGTTGGAAAAGATACGCCGGGTTATGAGCAAGTTACACCCGGATGCACCACATGAAGTGATTCTGGTTTTGGATGCAACAACCGGGCAAAATGGGATCAGTCAAGCGAAATCCTTTACAGAATCGGTTCAATGTACAGGCATTATTCTTGCCAAACTTGACGGAACCGCAAAAGGGGGTGTTGTCGTTGCAATCCGCAAACATCTCGGTTTGCCCGTCAAGTACATCGGAATTGGCGAATCGGCGGACGATTTGGCGATTTTCGAGCCGGACCCCTTCGTTGACGCGCTGTTTGAAGAATAAACCTAACCCGGGGTTTCGCTGCGCTACACCCCGGGCTACAATAATGTCGCTGCTATGCAGCTAAAAAATGACCGTTTTTGACACTTTGTTTTTTTTCTTCCCAACTCCTTCATCAGACAAAATCTCATGCCGCAATTCCGTAAAGACCCGTTGACCGGACGTTGGGTGATCGTTGCCGAAGAACGGTTCAATCGGCCTAATCAGTTTGACATCGATCACATACACGGTTCGGACGATAGTGATATTACGCTCTGTCCCTTTTGTCCGGGAAATGAAGATCAAACAGCAGAAGAAATCGACCGGTTTGACTCCACATCCGGTTGGGCTGTTCGGGTTTTACCCAATAAATACCCCGCTCTCGTTCCCTTTGAGGAGTATCCCGATTACAAGTCGTTTCATTCACAATACGGCTCGATGATTGATGTTGATACACCTTTGACGCAGTATGAAGATACGTTTTCAACGCCTGTTCCCGGAACAGGAACACATGAGGTCATTGTCGATTCGCCCCGACATGTTCTGTGTCTGACCGAACTGAGTGATGAGGAGGTGTTTGACGTTTTTATGATGTACCGTCAGCGTTTACAAGCACTTAGAGCCAAAAAACAATATGCTCATGCTTTGATTTTCAAAAACGTTGGACCAAGTGCAGGTGCTTCGCTTTATCATTCGCATACCCAACTCTTGGGAATGCCGTTTCTTTCCCCCCCGATTCAACGGGAATTGCAACGGGCAATTGATTTTCGTCGGGAAATGGACGAATGTTTCTGGTGTACTCATATCGCTCACGAAATCAAGGATTCCGTCCGAATCGTTGAAGAACGCCAACATTTCGTCTCTCTTTGCCCCTATGTCAGTCGTTTTCCCGCCGAAACGGTCATTTATCCCAAATCACATATCTCGCACTTCGAGCAGATGAATGATGAAATGATTAGGGAATGTGCCGAAATGGTCCGACAGACGATCCTCTTGCTTGATAAAGCGATTGACTGGTATGACCGGCGATTGTCCTACAACATGATTATCAAATCTGGTCCCTTCGTTTACAGCGGTCCCATGAAAGCGTCCGATGTTTCTGATTCGGCATTTTGGCTCAAACGTCTCGACTACTCCTACGAAAACGTTTATCACTTCCACATCATCATTCTGCCAAGTTTGGCAAAAGCAGCGGGTTTTGAATGGGGAAGCGGAATGCACATTAACCCCATTTCACCTGAAATGTCGGCAAAACGACTCCGCGAAACCTTGCACGCCTTGACCGTTTCCAAAGAACTGCAAAAAGCGGATGATTTGGCCTAAAACGCTCTGTAGGGAATCAGTTGGGGAACAAATTTCACCTTTTTGATTTGACATTTGGTCTTCCAAGTGAGTAAGAGGGGTTGGAAAGACCCGTTTTACCTTTCTTGCGCCGAAGAAACGTGTCCAACGTGGACGTTTTGTCGGAACGCAGGCATCTTGCCTGCATCAAGAAAAAAATGCGGGCAGGATGCCCGCGTTCCAGTCGGAAAACAAACTATTTCTAACCGTTGACAATATACCTTTTATTTTTTCTGTTTTCTCACCTTTTTCAAACATCTCATTTTCTTCAAATCTCTCATATAACTCATTTTGTCCAATCTTTTCTTTTGCCCAGACTTCTTATATCACCCAAAATGATTGTCGGACAGTGAACGATCAACGATCACAGGACCGCCCCGTTGTGTGTGGACGATTTTTCGATTAGACTTACTGAACGTTGGGGAACGTTCCTCACAGGTCCTGATCGACCTGCACCCTCTCCCGGTTTCTGACCCTTTCTCCTTCTCATCATCACCATGTCTATACACGACGAATGCGGCGTCATTGCAATTTATCATCTCCCCGGCGATTCAACCTCGCCCCTCTGTCCCCCTCAAGGTCCCGAAGAAATCTCCCGTCTCGTCCCAAGAATGCTCCTCGATCTCCAAAATCGTGGTCAACATTCAACCGGCTTCACCACCTATTCCCCTCATCGCAACCAATTGATCGAGACGTTCAAGGATGTCGGGTCCGTTACGGAAGTTTTTCAGACCCGACATAAGGAGCAACATGGGGCGATTATGGATGAATATGCCGGTCGGGCCGCAATCGGTCACGTCCGCTATTCAACCGTTGGTCAGGAAGATCGCAATTACGCCCAACCCTTTGAACGTCATCATATCAAGAAAAATAAATGGTTCAGTTTCGCCTTTAACGGGCAATTGTCCAATTACAAAGAGTTGCGGGAAGAACTTTTGGCGGACGGTAATACCTATTTGGCGAGGGATACGGACACCGAAATTATCATGCACACGATTTGTACGGCAATTGCGTCGCCGGAAAATACCTCGTCGGACGGTCCGAATTGGGTCGGTGTTTGCAAAAAAATGGCGGAAACCTTTGACGGGGCTTACAATGTGGTCTTCCTCAACGCGCAAGGAGAAATGTTCGTCGCCCGCGACCCGCTCGGTATCAAACCGCTTCTCTATGCAATCGAAGGTCCACTTTTTGCGGCTGCAAGTGAAAGTGTCGCCCTCTTCAATCTCGGTTTTTCCGAAGAAAGTATCAAAAACGTCGAACCCGGTCAGGTCATTATCGTCTCGGACAAGGGAATCCGGTTTGAACAGTTTGCCGAATCCCAACAAAAAGCACATTGTTTCTTTGAATGGGCCTATTTCGCCAATGTTGCAAGCACTTTGGACGGAAAAAGTGTTTATATGGCGAGAAAAAATCTCGGTGCTGAATTGGCCCGACAAGAACGGGAAAATGGTATTCCAATTGACTCGGACACGATTGTTGTTCCCGTTCCCGACACCAGTAAAGCGGCTGCCGATTCTATGGCGTACCATCTTGGTATTCCGAGTCTGGAAGGTCTGATTCGGAACCGTTATAGTGGTCGGACCTTTATCGAGGGGGGGGAATACCGGATTCGTAAAGCGCAAACAAAATACACCCCTCTTCGTGAGGTGCTCAAGGACAAGAAAATCTTTTTAGTTGAAGATTCGATTGTCCGTTCAACAACAATGCGGGTTCTGTTGCAAAGGATACGAGAATTGGGACAAGCCCGAGAAATACACGTCCGGGTTGCTTGTCCGCCGATTACCTCACCTTGTTTTTATGGGATTGACATGCCGACGTATACGGAATTGTATGCGACGCAATTTATTGAACCGGGGAAAACGGAGAATTGGCGAATAACGGCGGAGATTGAACGAAAAATGGCGGCTGATCTTGGGGCGGATTCTGTCCGTTTTCTCCCGGTTGAAGCAATCTCCCGGTCAATCGGCATTAACGCTGAACATTTGTGTCAAGCCTGTTTTACGGATGTTTATCCGACCCCTTACGGAAAGAAACAGGCTCTTGCTGCGAAAAAGAATTCGTAATGAATGCGTCATAACGGAATAGAATTTGTGATGATGGAGCAGGATTCCTGAAGAGTTTGGATTTTGAGCCGATTGTGATGCAGCCGAAACATATTGCGATCATTATGGACGGAAATGGGCGTTGGGCCCGGGATCGCGGTTTGCCCCGAATGGAAGGTCACAAAGTCGGAGCCGAAGTCGTTCGCCGGATCATCAACTATGCGTCGTCGTTGGGAATCGAACAATTGACCCTCTATTGTTTGTCGAGTGAAAATTGGAAACGACCGAAAGAGGAACTGGACTTTTTGTTTGAATTGTTCGTTGAGCATTTACGGAGTGCAACCCCGTTGATGCTCGAAAACAATTTGCGTCCCTGTTTTATTGGTCGCAAAGTCGGTTTGTCGGAAAATGTTCTCAACCAAATGCGGACATGTGAGCAGACCTGTTCGGGCAATACCGGCATGAAGGTCTGTTTCGCAATCAATTACGGTTCCCGGGCGGAAATCGTTGATGCTGTTCGTTCGATTGTTCAGGAGTCGTTACAAAACGGGATTGAACGGGAACAGGTTGATTTGTTGGTTGACGAATCGTATGTTGCGGAACATCTTTCGACAGCGGGGATGTTGGACCCTGATTTGCTGATTCGAACAGCGGGGGAGATGCGGTTGAGCAATTTTTTACTTTGGCAACTGAGTTATGCGGAGATTTGGGTGACGCCGACCTATTGGCCTGATTTTTCGCCGGAACGGCTTGATGAAGCGATTGATGCTTTTTCCAAGCGAAATCGGCGATTCGGGGGATTGTAAAACCGGCAATGTTTAGCCGCGATACAACGTATCGCGCGGACAGAGATTTCAATACGCGCGGAACGTTGTTCCTCGGCTAAACGACAGTTTTAGGTCTCGCTGTTACGCAGTTCAATCGTCCATACGAATCAATGACCCGACGTTCGATCCGGCAAAAATTCCTCTTCTGTCTCGTCCTGCTCCTGGTTTTGGTGTTGACAATCGCCGGAACCGGCCTGTTCTCCCTCTCCCTTTACAGTCAGGTTGTTAGTAACATCGCTTGGAGATCAGACGTTCTTCCCGTTTCCGCCGATCTCTTGTCCCAAGTCGAGGAACTCAGGATCACTTATCGTGAAATTCAGCTCTTTCATCGTTATCGTTTGCGTGCGACAACCCGAATGACACCCGCTCTTGAGAGTTTGCCGCAACAATTCTCCGACAAATTTGTTTTAGAAGTCAACGGTTTTGCCGTTACGTTGGAAAAATATATGAATTTCCTCTCAACCCGCGTTAATTCCGAGCAGGAAAACCAGTTGGGACAAGAATGGACAACGCTTTGTTCGATTTCAACGATTGTGAAAACGGTTCAGACATTAACGGAGGAACCCGGTTGGATTTTGGACGGTCTGACGATTGAGCAGATTGAGGAGCCGCTTCAAAATTTGCGGCGATTGACCGGTCAGTTGCCCGCTTATCAACTCGTCGATTTGGCCCAGTATTCACAGACGGTTCGGAATCGATACCGAATGCTTTTTTCGCTGTTTGTTCTTTTCGGGATCGGAGCCGGGCTAATGCTCGCCCTCTTGATTCGACTCGGTTATCTTTGGGTCTTTCGACCCTTATCAATTCTCATTGCCGGTTCTCGCATGATTGGATCGGGACAATTTCAACATCGGATTGACTTGCAAACGGCCGATGAAATGTCAGAATTGGCAAATGCTCTGAACGACATGACGGAGAAATTTGAGACGATTCGTCGTGATTTGGATGAAAAAGTCCGACTTCGCTCGCAAGAAGTGGTTCGGAATGAGCAATTGGCAAGTGTTGGTTTTTTAGCAGCAGGGGTTGCACATGAAATTAACAATCCGCTTGCGTCGATTGCAATGTGTGCGGAATCGCTTGAACAGCGATTAGGCCGACTTTGGAAGAGCGAAGACAGCAATCAGGCGCATGATAGGGACAAGGAGCCGGGAAAAAGGGCGGATTCGGGTTTGACAACCGGTCAACCGAAATCGGCCGTTCGACCAGAATCGGATGTCGAGGTGATTCGACATTATCTGGAGATGATTCAAAAAGAGGCATTTCGTTGCAAGGAGATTACGGAAAAGCTGCTTGATTTTGCGAGGACGGGGCAATGTTCGCGGGAACCGACCGATTTGAAATCGTTGATCTTGGGAATGGTTGAGATGATTGCACATCACGGAAAATACCGCGAAAAGGAAATCCGCTTGAACATGCCGCAATCGGTCTACGCTCATGTCAATCCGCAAGAAATCAAACAGGTTGTCCTGAATCTCCTGACCAACGCCCTTGATTCGATTCGTCCGGGCGGAATCGTGCATGTCCGATTGAGTGAAAAAGACCAACTGGCCCGAATTGAGATCGAGGATGATGGTTGTGGAATGGATGCTGAAACACTCAAAAACGTGTTTGAACCCTTTTATACACGGAAACAGCAAGGACAGGGAACGGGCTTGGGACTTTCGATTACACATCGAATTGTGAGCGATCATTTGGGGCGGATTGAAGCCGAGAGTGCCGGATTGGGGCAAGGGGCGACCTTTCGGGTTGAATTGCCAAAAAACGGGGAATGAGGAGCGAATATCCCGTTTAGCCGAGGAACAACGTTCCGCGCGTCTCCCCCGTTTAGCCGCAGAACAACGTTCTGCGCGTATTGAAGCGCGATACGTTGTATCGCGGCTAAACATCACCAGAATTCTCAACCTTGATCGATTATGTTGAATGTGTTGCAAACCTTTTTGATTGGCAAGGTCAACAGGGCTGAATTTGTCGAAACGGTCCGTTCACTTTCCGAACAAACCGATGCTCGCGTGTTTTCCGACTGCAAAAAGGCGGTTGATGTCCTTCTTGCCGAATCCCGACGAGCGGTTGTTGACCTCATTGTCCTGTTGCAATCGTATCCGAACGAATTTTCGGCGGACTCGCTCAATCAACTTCAAACTCTTTTTCCATTAACGCCTTTTGTTCTCATTGCCGGTTCCTTTTCAGAAGGTGAATTAAGGACCGGAAACCCGCTTTCTGGAGTTCATCGTTTATATGCCTATGACTGGTCAAATCAGGGCGAAACGGAATTGGCTGCAATGATTGCCGGGCGTTTTTCGATTTGGAACCTTCCCACAACCTACGCTCGGGAAGAAATCTACCTTGAACTGTCGAAGGAGCGACCTTTACCGGACCCGAGTGAGGTCGAAACGGATTTTCCGTTACAAGGTTGGGTTTTTACAGCGAGGAACATGAGCAGCAATGATGCCGAGATGAACCGTTTATTTCACGCCATTCTGCGAAGAAAATGTGGTGAGGTCCGTTTTCTGGACGAATCGGAGATGACCTTTTGGGAAGAAGAGCATCTTGGGCAAGGGTCTGACGGGGCCAAGCAGCAATCGGGTCGGCTCTTTTGGGACATTGGCGAAACGGACCTTGAGAAAGTCGTTGCGGTTCTCGCACGATTGCGGTTGCAATTGCCGCATACGACGCTCACTGTTTTCTGTTCAGCACCTCGATTGGAAGAACGTCAACGGTTGCAAAAAATGGGGGCCGATCACGTCATTGCCAAACCTTTTGATCTTGGTCCCCTCTTGCGTTAAACAAGCTCCATCGGAGCGATCTAATGTTTAGCCGCGATACAACGTATCGCGCGTTCCGAAATTTTAATACGCGCGGAACGTTGTTCCTCGGCTAAACGACAGCGTACTTAGTTCGGCGCAAGCCGGTCTCAAATTAAACTTTGTATGTCGTCAATAATAAGCCGATTCGCCAAATGTTTCAGCTTATCAAGCTGTTCTTTGGCACTATCATGGTCAAATTCATCCGCCAGTTCCTTGACCCGCTTGAGTCCCTGCTCGATCTCTTCACCATATTCGTACTCCAACAGGTCATCAACATACCCAATCGTCGCCGTCGTGTCATATTCCTCCAACGCCGACCGAATGTCCGCAAGAACCTTCTCCAGATGTTCCATATTGCCAAGCTCCCTTTGAAGCTGCGCCCTACTGTCCACTTCGGCAAAAACAGTATGAAGACTTTTTCCCAGTTCATCCAGTCGCGCAACAAACGACGACGTGTTTTTCTGACAGAAGCCGAAATTCCCTTCTTTCGCCGCTTTTTCGAGTTGCGCCGCCTCTTCCGAAAGGGCAACACAGCCAAGTCCCGCTAAAACACCTTTGACTCCATGAACTTCGATTGCATACGAGGAGACTTCCTCTTGATCGAGAAACCGTGACAGTTGACGCGAATGATCCGGCACTTTACGTTCAAGAAGTCGCAAGGTCGAGACATACCCTTTCCAATTTCCCCCCGCACGAATCAGCCCCAACGAAACGTCCAGTTCACGAACCCGATCCTCAAGAAGCACCCGCACTCCCCCCGTCGTGTCATCCGCCAAATCTTCCCCCCCCCTCTGTTTCTTCAATGTCTCAATGCGATACTTCTCTTGCGGAAGAAACTCCATCAGGGTCCGTCGCAATTCGCTCTTATCAATCGGTTTGGAAACAAATCCATTCATCCCGGACGCCTCAAACATTTCTTTGGCTCCTGAAACCGCATTCGCCGTAAAAGCAACAATCGGTATCTGCTCATACTCCCCGCCCAACATCCGTATCTGTTGCGTCGCCTCAATACCATCCATCTCCGGCATCATGTGATCCATAAAAACAATGTCATAATTCCCTCGTTGAATCATCTTGATTGCCTCAAAACCCGAAATCGCCGTATCAATCTCCGCCCCAAAGGAGCCGAACATTCCATTCGCTACATTGAGGTTAATTTCATTGTCATCCACAACCAAAATCCGAACCGAAGAATCAAGAATCAGGTTCTGTTCCTCCGTTTGGACCTGCGAGGTCACTTTCGACGCATCCCCCAACTTCTTGGGTATCACAAAACTAAACGTCGTCCCCTCTCCATAAACGCTCGCAACCGAAAGAGTCCCGCCCATAAGTTCAACGATACTCTTGCAGATGCTCAGTCCAAGTCCCGTTCCTTTTGCATGGGCCGTATACTGTTGATTGACCTGACTGAACGCTTGGAACAGTTTCGACATGTCTTCTTCACGAATGCCAAGTCCCGTATCGACCACATCAAAGCGAATCATCGAACCCTGATCCGTCACAATCAGTTGAACACTCCCTTTTTCCGTAAATTTCAGAGCATTCCCCAGCAAATTCCAAAGCGTTTGTTTCAATCGCGTTTCATCACCAAAAAGACAAACCGGGAGATCGCCCACTTTTTCAAGCGAAATGTTCAGGTTCTTATTCTTCGCAATAAAGCCCAGCATACTGACCACATTATCGAGCATCTCCATGAAATTGTAATGCTTCGGAACAAGGTCCATCTTGCCCGCTTCCAACTTGGAAAAATCCAACAAATCGTTGATGATCGTCAACAACGTGTCCGCCGAACGTTTAATATCGCTCACATAACTGCGCTGCTTCGTCGTGAGATTCTCATCCATAAGTAAACCCGACATGCCGACGATTGCATTCATCGGGGTTCGGATTTCATGCGACATGTTAGCGAGAAACCGCGTCTTCACATCCGCCAGTTTCTCCGCCCGTTCACTTTCAAAAATCAACTTCAAATTACTATCGGCCAGTTTCTCCTTCGTTTCATGTTCCATCAATGTAACCGCAATCAAATGCGCACACATTTCGATCACTTCGATTTCTCGCGCCGAAAATTCCTGTTCAAACCGGCAATTTTCTAGTCGAAGCGTCCCCCAAAAAGTTTCGTCCACATAAATGGGAACCGAATAAAGCGATTGAAAACCAAATTTTTTGGCGTACGCTCGGGTTTTACCCTTTACGGTGCTAAGACGAAAAAGCATCGCCCGCCGATTTTGCATCGCTTCCATCCAGTTCTTGTAATCGTCCGAATCAATACTTGGTGAAGCAAAGCGTTGCCACATAATCGAGGGCACACCTTCACCCACATATTCGTAATTGACTTGGATCGTAACGGAACCATCTTCGAAAAATTCAGGGCAAGAGATACAAACCCGGTCCATCTGAAGCACCTGACCCAGTATTTCCAACGAGTCCGTAATCCGTTCGCCAATGTCCCAATTATTTGTCGACGCCAATTTCGCCGCAACCTGACTGACCGAGGTCGAGAGAATATTACTCCGCGTCAGTTGCGATTGAATTTCATTTTGAACAATCGCCGACGCGAAAATGTCCGCACATGTTTGCAACACCTCGACCTCACCGTCCTGAAAATCACGCTTATTTTCGGAATCGGTGAAGCAAACAAAGCCCCAGAATGCGCCTTCTATGATGATCGGTACGGCAACGATAGAAACGACTCCGCAATGACGCAAAAACCTTTTTTCGATGGTGTCGATCTCATCCACACTGCAAATAACAACTTCGCCCGCCTGAAATGTTTCTAACCAATTCGGCAAAGCGACTTCATAATAGACCCCCGTTTCACATTCCCGCCAATGATCGCAAATCTTAGCCGTTTCAGCAAGCCAAACATGAATTCTTCGGAAAAAGAGCGCCCCCTTATGATCCTGAAAATTTTTATAGATGGAGACTCGATGTGTATTCGTCACTTCAGCAACAAGTTGCAATCCCTGTTGAACACGATTCTCAAACATCCCCAAATCAGACGACATGAGAATCTCGGCAATCTTATTCGTCGCCGCACGAATCATTTCAACCCGTTGCAATGAGGCCTGAAGAGCCTTTTCCTTCCGTAAATCACGAATGTACCCCCCCAGCAGAATTCTATCATCCATCTCCAGACGAACCAACGTCACCTCCGCCGGTATCTGTTCTCCTGACATGTTCTGGTGCATCCATTCAAACTGTTCATGACCGGTCGCAAGGGCCAATTGAATTTTTTGAAAAGCCAATTCTTTTGACAGACTCCCATCCGGTTGATATTTCGGGGATAAATCCGTCGTCGACGTTCCGTAGTCCTCCCGGCTCGAAAGTCCAAAGAGGCGAACCGCTTCGAGATTGCAGTCGATCAGTTGCATATTTTCATCCCGCAATGTACACGCGATTGGATTAGCATCCAGCATCAGTTGCATCTGACGGTGTGTACTATCCACTTCGCTTTGCAGTTTTTTTTCTTCTCGCAAATCGCGTGAACAACTGACCAGAATGACACCATCCCCCATTTGAACCCGTTTGATTGTTATCTCAACCGGAATCAACGTCCCATCCAGATGCCGATGGAGCCATTCAAACCGTTCATAACCCAATTCAAACGCACTGTTGATCTTTTCTTTAGCCATATCAACAGAATTCTGTCCATTCGGTTGGTACTCCGGCGAAAGTTCAAAAAATCGCTCTTGAAATTCTTCCCGGGTCTCAACACCATGCAGGGCAAGGTGGACCTGGTTACAGTCCAGAAAATGGAGTTTCTCATCAAAAATGGTGACTCCAACGGGAAGGGCTTCGATCATTTGCCGCATCCGATCTCCCGCCTCTTCATACGCAATCATTCGGGCTTCCGTCTCAACCATTGCTTGAGCCGTACTTTCTTCCTGACTGACATCACGAATGTAGGCAACGAGCAGGTTTTTTGGCCCTTGCTGCACTCGCATCAGTGTCACATCGGCAGGAAATTCATCCCCATATCGATTGATATGAATCCACCTGAAGTGTGCGATTCCATTGGTCCGCGCTTCACCTCGCACTTCCCAAGCATATTCTTCGCTTGTCTTACCATTCGGTTGGAATTCAGGACTCATGCGAGCAAAACGCTGATCGGCATCCGCCACATCTTGAAAACCAAACAGTCGCATCATCTCCTTGTTGCAATCAATCAGTTTGAAATCGGTATCTCGAATCATACAGCCAATCGGCATTGCATCGAGCATGATTTTTTGGTTCTTGGCACTCAATCGCAACATTTGCTTCATCAGCATATGGGCAATGAGAATAAAAATCAGCACAAAAACAATTTGTATCCCCGTTTGAAGAATCAGTTCCGCCGAGAAAAAACTGTTATATTTCGTGAACTTGTAATTGATCTGCAATTCGTACAGCTTCAAAAATTCGCCAAGATTCTCCGCAATGTTGTTTTCATACGATTCATAGAGCGATCCATATAAGGCCCGCTCTGTAAACTGCTCGACTGTTTCATCATCAAGGGGAACAAGGGGACCTGGAACGATTTCGCCCGTTTTGACCGATTCCATTGCCTGTATCTCATAAAGAGACAGTTCATTACTTTCTTCTTCGGCCCGAAGAAAAAAATGTTTCTCATTTTCCGTCAAACCCATTTGTTCAAGAACTTCGCTCTCAGAAATTTGCTGGTTCTGGTAGAAAACAGAAAGTCGGCTGTCTCGCACAAGCGGACGTGGAATTTCCCCGGAACTCCATTGCAGCATCTCCATGTACCGATTGTAATAGGAGACATCACCTGTCATGCAATAAGATCGTGACAAATACGTCAGATCGCGGGAAAGAGTTCGGAATTCTTCGGCGACCAACCCGATCATATACCGTTTATTTTCTTCATCGACCAGTTTTTTAACGGTTGACCGCTGATAAAAATTCAGGGTGAAGATCAGGATAAAAAGGGCAACAAGCAAACCTACAATGAGTCCGCCGCGTATATTAAAAATAAACTCTCTCATATTATCGGGAAGCGAATTATCGGGAAGCGAAGATGGAATCGAGCTTGGCGAAAACCGCTTCTTCATTGCACGGTTTTACAAGAAAATCAGTGATTCCCATGTCAAAGGCTTTCGTGACGTATTCCGCCGTTGCGTTTGCGGTCAGGAAAACTATGGGAGCGAGTTTACGGCGCATACGAATTGCTGCAACCAGTTCATAACCATTCATTTTCGGCATGTCAATATCGAGAATATAGACATCCGGGATATTGGTTTCCAAATACCTAAGTGCCGCTTCACCTGAAGTGACACCGATAAATTTGTACTTATCGCCAATGATTGTTCTTAACATCGAAAGGTTTTGCGGCATGTCATCAACCCCGAGAATAATCCGTTTTCTCGGGTTCGTTCCAGCAGCAGGTGTGTTCGCTTGCAGTTCCTCAAGCACCCGAACCGCCTTGTCAAATTCAAAGGAATGAACCAGATTGTTGATTTGTGCCAAACGTCCTGACATTCCCAGATTTTCCAATTTTTCGAGCAATCCCAGACTTTTTTCACCATCATACTCCGAAAGAGCCTGTTTGAGCAACGTCAGCAGATTCCCCAGTGATTGCTGTTGTTGCTGTTGCACGGATTGTTGTGATTGCGGTTGTTGTTGAGGTTGCACCCCTGATCCCCGCAAAAGACGCTCTGTCGAGTTGCTCGGTCCCTGTCGCCTTGCTGTTTGAATTGCAATAGAAAAAGCGGTCAAATTCGAGACCAATCGTTCGATGTGAACGGTACAATGACCGGCTCCGCGCAAACGCAGACACTCAAGGATGTAGTCACAATCACTTTCCAGACGTTGAGCATAACAGGAATGGAGCGTTGTTTTGATTTGCCGCAACAACACTTCCAGACGTTGATGATTGGACCGGAACAGTTCGACCCCGAGAATTTTCGTCGTTGTCGGCACATATTCCGCGAACTGTTCCATTTCGGCAGAACAGTTCAGCAGGTCTTCCGCCGCGACTTCAAACGGGGGATTAATATATCCTGAAGACGTTAGATAGTCAAAAAATGTGGATAAATCTCTCATGCTGTTCCTTTTGTCGAATAAAAGAACTCAAGGAAAGGTTCCAGAACGAAGGGGGATCACCGTTTGGACACGAATCATTCTCGTTAGACGAAACCACTAAAAAGTCAGGCCAATTGCACACGGCACACCAACCCGCTATTTTTACGGGAGAACATTTTACAGTATAGCATCTTGCAATACAATCAGAGAGATAAAAAGACAATTGCTTAGCCCGGACGGATAATAGACTGCAAACGGTTAGCAATGGATTGTTTTCCGATTGGAACGCGGGCATCCTGCCCGCACATTTTTTCTGGATGCAGGCAAGATGCCCGCGTTCCGACACAATGTCCATTTTGTACCCGTTTGGGGTATACCAGCCGGAAAGAAGGTGCGCAGCACCGCATGGACCGTTTTGTCAACAGTTTAGGCAAATGAGGCAATTTGCGTCGATTTTCATTTTCCGTTCTGAACGGTGAAACGAATCCCTTCTTCGGGAATGAACGACCGGTCATGGAATTTGCCCTGCACCTCTTTCAACGCAACCAACTTGTCCGCAATCTCTCGCAGGTCTCCTCGGAGCATCCCTTCCGTGTTTTCCCCCGATTCTTCGGCTGCAAGATAGGCGTTGATTTTCAACAGCACCTTTTGAACCCGTTCGGCATTGGTCGAAGAGAGCGACTCACGGTTCAAGCTCAAACGACCCTGAGCATTGAACTGGACGCTGAACGACTCCTGAATGTTCATCGTCTGCCCAAAAAAGGCCCCAAGAGCAACCCCAATCTCCTCCGTCAGTCCGTTCATTTCACGGAGTGCTGCCTGATCGGCGTCCGGGGAAAGTATTTTATACGATCCTCCTGATTGACCAATGTGAATCTGGTGTGCATATTCCTGAACATCACCATGTTCATCATCATGCTGGTCCAAAATCGCTGCTCCCAATGCTCGGGCCTCACCACGAATCGAATCATTGAACAGGCTTGTCAAAAACTTTTTGGCCGCAATTTGCGCATCACGGTCACTCCCTTCTGCCAATTCAACATCTTCAACCGAAAGATCACCGTTACTGCTGATTTTTAACGAAAAATTCGTTATCTGTTGGTCCAGCGACGTTTTGTTCTCCGTATAATACGCTTTCAATGCCGCAAAAACACTCCCCTTGAGTTGGCGAACCCCCGCCCGACTATCGAATGTCGTTTCGGCTTCCTCGGAAACTTCGCCCCGTTTCATCGACAACAACGTGCGGGTTGCGTCTGAGGAACCGACACTTTTTCCGCTCTGTTGCTCACTTTTTCGTTCCATGTACGCCTGAAGTTCTACTCTCAGTTCAGGGTTGGACGCCAAAAGTGTGCCGAACGATTCCTCGTCGTTCACATTGCCTTGATCGTCCCGCGAAACAAAATTTTTGTACCCTGATTCGTGATCCTCCAGTCGAAGACTCTCAAGGGCAACCCCTTTTTTCCCGAGATAATCCTTGAGAATCTGTGTGCGCGCTGCATCCAACTGTTGGGATGTCACATTCGGACTGTCTTGGCCCAACTCCGTCGCAATGTCAATCCGGGCTTTTTGCGTTTTAATCTGCTCGACAAGCTGGGGATCACTGTTGATGATTCGGGCCAGTTCTTTTTTCTGCTTTGCACTAATGTTCCCTTGAATAACAATCCTCCCCTTGCTGTCTTCCGCAAAGGTGATTTTCTTCGTCACATCCTCCATCCCCGCCTTTTTAAGAACCCCCTTAAGCGTTTTGTTCAATTTCCCCGATTCTTCAGAAATCTGCTGCTTGAGCGAATCCAGAAAAGCAACTTTTTCGGCAAAATTCCCTTTAAGCCCGAGTATTTTTCCGAGAGCGTCATAGGACAACGGCGTCTTCGAACCCGTTGTTCCCCCCGTTTTTGCGGCTGAATCGGACACGGCTTGCTGCGCGAGAGAATCACCCCCATTGCCCTTAGAAGGAACAAAAGCACTCTCGGTTGGACCGGAAGAGAGACTGTCATTCGTCTTAGAAGTCGCTTTTTGTACCGTCTCTCCTTTTTCACGAAGAAGCTCAGTAATCGCTTTCCGGTCGAGTTGCTGGTATTCTGCAACCGAGAGCCGAAGTTGTTTTTGGCCGTCTCCCGATTCAATAATCAATTGATCCTCAGCAAGCCGCTTCCCCGCATTGTCCACAACCTTGAGCGTGTATTCATAGTCCTTCTTGGCGATGTCATCCCAGCTTTTACCGGTCGTGAAGTTGTAGCTTTTTTGCATGAGCTGAACAAGGCCGCGATCCGCAGAAATCAAATCGCTCAATTGTTGCAACGGCGATGCTAATTGTTCCGATTGAAACTGATTTCCGAAACGTGCAACGACTTCTGAAACGATCCCCTTTACGGCATTTTCCTGTGAACCGTTTCCGGCGATGTATTGCAAGTCTCTTGCATTGAGTTCCAGCCCGTTTTTATCAATCAACTGTTGAACGCTTTCAAGGAATGATTTCCGTTCATCCAACGAGAGACCGTACAACCCTACACTGTCCAACGATACGGCTTCTGCCCCGGAAGAAGAGGGATTCATCCGTTTTTGAACCTCTTCCCAACTCATATTTTCGTAATCGAGCACTCTTCCGTCAGAAAAAGTGAAAGTCCCCCGAAGTCGTACAGCATCTGCCGCAAGAGGGAGAGAACCCGGGGATTCTTTCGCCCTCATCGGAAGAAGATTGGTGTAACCATAGTCATCGACCATACTTTGTCCTGAGACCATTTTTGCCGCAACACTCTTGAACAGATCGTGCCCTTGAAGTGCTTCTGCGCCCTGCTGGAGCTGAAATCGTGAGGTAACATCATTGTTCCAAGTGTCCCATTCTTGTTGGACGATTTCTCTTTGTGCGGCTCTTGCATCACGCACGTTCTGCCTTTCCAACGTGAGCAAATCCGATTCATTTTGCATCTGTTTCAACTGAAACGGGGTCGGACGCGAGGTTCCCAATGCGCTCATGTCGACCAAGCGAGCGTCGGTGAACGGGTTGAATGTGGGATCATCTGATGTCATTTCAGAAATGTAGAGCCATTCAGCATTGCCAAAAATTTGGGCCGACTCCTCCCGAGTCAAACTCCAAGTGTACGTTTCTTTTGCCGTGTCCGTTTGCTCGGCAGAACCCGACTGGGAGAGGGTCTTTGCTGCGAGATTCTGTTGTGCAAGAAAATCGGTTACATCGATCCACTTGCCGTTAGAAAACACGGCAGCAGGATGTTTGGTGTCAATTTGATCCAGTGTAACAAACCCAGTTGGAGCGTCAGTTGGCGCGTTATCAGCAACCATTGTCAACGCAAAATAGCCTTGCTGAATGGTGCCGGTTTTGTAATCCATCCGCCCGCCTGAAGTCGGCATGTAACGGGTATAGACATCCAGTATTTTCCCTTCTGTTCCGGGCATGTAGGCATCATCGGAAAGTTTGGGGACCGCTTGCGGATTGAGGAGAGAAATGTCACCCTTGGGTCCTTTGTTGACGAAGGAATTGCCGGAATTGTTCGAGTTCACGGCATAGAAAGACGGCATAGGTGATGAAACGGTTGACATGTCGGCACTTTTTGGTTGGGTTTAGGATTTTGGACTCAACGGGCAAGAAACAGAACAAAGCACATCTTTACCGTAATATATCGTCTAAAACGCCCTTTTTTTTTGACGAACCTGCCAAAAACCGCCAAAAAAACCGTTATTTTTTTCAAAATAGGCCAACAATAACGATTATGCGGGCAATGACGTTTGTTCACCCAATCACGTCAACCCCGATGATTGTTGTCGATTCGCTGACAAGCGCGAAACTGCGGATTGTCCCGCCCCTTCAGGGCGAAGATTTCATTTTCCACCCTGAAAATGAGGGATTTCAATTATGTTTTGTAAAAATATCCGTGAACGGTTACAAGGACCGCGTCTCTTAGCTGCATAGCAGCGACCTTTTTGTAGCCCGGGGTGAAGCGCAGCGAAACCCCGGGTTAGGTGCAGCACAAAAAAGGAGCTGCGTAGCTGCGACATCACAAAAAACACTCGCAAATAGGTTGCCAATTGGTTCTTGTATCGCTCCGATGGAGCTTGTTTTGTCGGGGGGACGCTTAACCCGGGGTTGCGGTCGCGTTGCTCCCTTCACCCCGGGCTACAATAGTGTCGTCCCGACGGGACTAGAAAGGGAGGACTTAACATTTCAAAAAGAACTGACATGAGCATTTCAATACTTGGTATACACCGTCACGCTTTTTGGGCATCTAACACACACGGACAATGTGGTGTTGTCCATGTACAGTCATTTTGGAAACGCGCTCAACATGAGGTCACAACGACGCTGCGACTGACACACGTTATACGCTTGTAAAACCGCGAAAAAGTGGGAATCCAAGCGGGCCCTTGCGGATCGTTATTTCGCCCGCTCCTTCTTCCTGCAACAACGCATTTTGATAGGCCCCAAACAAAGCGTCCGTTGAATCGGCAGAATGGACGAGCAGTGCTTCAAGCGACATCGGGGGTTTGGGAGCACCCCAATCGGGAAACCGTTGATGTGAGAGAACAATGTGTTCGAGATGTATCCGAGTCGGTTCATCCAGTTCAACTTCCTTCGCATAATCACGAACCAAATCACGCCCCAAAACAGAATGTCCAAGCAGTTCCCCCTCAACTGTATGCGTCGAAACAACGGATTCACACGTCATTTCGCGTATTTTACCCAAATCGTGCAAGATAGCTCCTGCAACAACCAATTGTTTGGAAAACGCAACCGAAGAGGGCGAATAAGGCATTGCGTTTTTAGAATACGTCATTGTGTAGTAATCGGCAAGGAAAACCGCTATTTTCAGAACGGTAAGCGTGTGTTCAAGCAAACCGCCAATCACCGTATGATGATGATGCCG
Organism: Thermoguttaceae bacterium; assembly: GCA_051660685.1. Taxonomy (GTDB): domain Bacteria; phylum Planctomycetota; class Planctomycetia; order Pirellulales; family Thermoguttaceae; genus JAVBSX01. The sequence continues at coordinate 22,339 of JBOFQB010000085.1, forward strand.
CGATGCAGCCCGTTCAAGTAACGCATCTCGATTGTCTTTGAAAATGCGAGTAATCAGACTCAGGAGTTTTCCTTTCCCCAAATGCGTTTTGGCAATTGCCAGAATTTCCTCATACATCGATTCCGGCAAAAAAGGTGAGGTTGGACGACAAGCATTGGGGTCGAAACCGTCGATTTTGTCCAACTCCGTCACTTCGCGCAATCGTCGAACCTCCAATTGTTGACCAAATGCTTTTGTGGACCGCAAAACGACCCTGATTTTGTAGAAGTGACCCGTTGTCCACTCTTTTTGACAGTCCAGAAAATGCGGGGAATCGGACCAGATCGGGACCGTCGGCACTTCCCGGATCGAATCACGAAACACAACCTTGTAATACTGTTTTCCGTCTTTCGTATGTTGCAATTCTTTCTTGACGAGGAGAACAAAAGCGTCGGATTCAACGCCCGATTCCAGTTCGGCAAGAGAAAGAATGGGGACATTGGATTTGAGCATGTCGATAAGGGGGCTACTTAATGGTTTCGTCGGCAAATCGGATGTACTGTTCCCAATCATATTTTGCCACATCATGTCCGCCCCGACGTACATGATACCGAATTGTTTTTCCAACCGGTTGATTGACTCCGGGCATCTCCTTGCAATCGCCCATTCCCGCTGTTCCGAGGAGCAGGTAAACCGGATTGGCGTTCATGCAGGAAAGAAATTCTCCTCGCGGATCCGCCCAAGTGTCCCGTTGAGCACTTGCAACATAAACCGGTCTGGGAGCAATCAACGCAATCAGTTCATGCTGGTCAACCGGCATGTTGTTGATTTGACAATTGAACTGTTTGCAATTGGCATTTAACCAATGTGGGAAAACGATGTTCATTTTCTGGATTGTTTCGCCAAATTCCCGACGAGAAAGGGCTGCACCTCCACAACCGGAATTATTGGAGATAACGGCTGCAAATCGGGGGTCGCTTGCGCCGGTCCAAAGTGCCGTTTTCCCCAATCGGGAATGTCCCATAACAATCACTTTGGAGGGGTCAACGCCGAAATGACCCGATTGTTCCTGAACCGCTTCATAAAACTGTCCCAAACCCCAAGCCCAAGTTGCGATTGCGCCCCAAGAATCCCCGGACGATTCCGAGATGGTGTCGGAATCAAACAATCCCTGAACACCAAGCGAACGTCCGGACGGAAAATCGGGAACGACTTCACAATAATAAGCGGTTATTAAAGCATAACCGGCTTCTAAAATTTGATCGAGCGACCAACGGGATTGGGCTTTTCCTCGCTCACTTTCAAGAGCGGGAACCAATTGCGGCCCTTCTTTTGACTTATTCCAGATGTGGGGCAGAAGAATGCCCGGATCGGGGTTGATTGTGTGATTTCCGTCAAAATTGTAAGCGAGAAAAGCGGGAACATTTCCGTTGACGTGATTCGGCACATACAGGAGCAGATTGACGCTTGGTCCCTGACGGTCCCCGTTCTCCCCCCGACTCCAAGAAACCTTGAGTTGGGTTCGCGTTGCTCTTCCGTCGAGAGCATTGGGATCGGTTTCTAGGACTTCAACAGTCCGAGTAAAATCTGGTTCGGAACCGGCTGCAACGGGGACCCGACCGTACATGTTCTCGCGGAACAGTTCGAGGATTTCAGGACGCCGAATGTCGGACCAGATTTGGGGGGAATCGACGACCGAGCCGGAGATGGTTTTGAGCGGGTCGGGCAAAACAAATTCAGGAACTTTGGATTCGTCGATATTGGCAGGAGGAACGTCTTGCGCGAACAGAAACGGCTCATTCGGGTCCAAAACGCTCATCAAAACAGCTCCGATCAAAAGGTAAAGGTAGTATTTCATGTCAATCAACGGCAATTGCCCGAATAAAAAGTGTGGTGTTTGAAACGGATTATTTATACGCAGGTCATTACTTTAAGGAACGAAAAGCGTTGGAACAGGCCTTGTAATTTTCAGGCGACATGCCCATACAACCGTATTCTTCAACGTAACCAATAAAACCGCCCAACTCTGTCCCAAGAAGTTCATACATCCGTTGCGCTTCTTCATGTATCTCTTGGACGGTCCCCGAAACGGAAACGGTTTGATAACTGATCGGCATAAGAAAACACTGTTGACCGCGCAATGCTGCGCCAACCTCCTTCAAATCAACAACATTGGGTTGGGCAATGTTCAACACGTCAACTCCAATGTCGTGAAAATCGCTGATGATACTGCCAAAATCACCACAACAATGATACCAGATGTCCAGACCTCGCTGATGTGCATATTCAAATTGGTCCTTGTATCTCGGCTTAAAAAGTGTCCGCCAAAGTTGTGGTGAAATCATCAGACTATCTTGCGTTCCCCAATCATCGACAAAATGAATTCCGTCAAAACCAGCATCCGCAACTAAACCAATCTGCTCCTTCTCAAACTCAAGAATCATGTCCATAAGAATTGCAAACTGATCGGGTTCCAGTACAAAGTCCATCATGCTGTTTTCAAATCCGCGAAGAAGGGTGTAAACCGTAAAACCGCTCAGTGTTAATGAGGCAAGACGGTATCGATCTTCAGCTTCTTTCAGGAATTGCGGCAATCGGGCCAAACGACGGTCCGCGTCCAATCGAGGAGGAACAAATGTTGTGAAAGAATGCCAGCTCGGAATACAGGCCGAAATCGGGTGTCCCATTGTTCCATCATTCATCGATTCCAGATGATAACCCCATTCATTATCTTCCGTTCCTTCCTTGTTCAACGCCAATTCATAACGAAGGACATCCCCTTCCAATTGGTCGCAATTAACAAACCAAAGAGGGATGCGGGGCGGGGTTTCAAATCGGATTGCACGTCGCACAATTTCCCGACGTGAGAGAGCGGATTCCGGCATAAAGGGGCCCTTTGAAATTCGTCAAGTTCCGTCGTTGTATTATTTTTCGCGCTCTTTGTGTCTTTTGTGGTCAAAAACAACCACAAAAGACACGAACAACACGAAATATCCGTTCGTGTTTGCGTAAAACATCACTTTACAGACAACCGCAAATGACGTTTGGGCAAGATTCTACTCTAAAGGTTGTTCAAAATTGCGACCAACCTTATACATCATTTCCGCAGTACCGATTTCCCCCGTTTCCTCATCAGGAACGGCAACCTCAATCGTCAAAAAGTCAAAGTCAATGGACTTGACGACACAATCAATTCCTCCAAGAAGGAAATGGTCCCCGACGAACAATTTCTGTCGTTCGCCCGTTAATCGACGTTCAATCCAAACCTGATATTCTCCGTCCACTTCAACAATTGCACTAATATAGGTCAAAAACGCTTCTGTGTAAGCATCTAATCCGGGTGCTGACTCTTGAGCAGGAGGAGGGGGAACAGGAGGAGCATAAGGGGCAAAAAACGACCGTTTGTCTACAGACTGGACCTGTTCTTTTAAGGTTTCAACCCAATTTGGTGTCGGATTGACCGACATGGAAATCGTTTTCGTCGGTTTCGCCGTATCCAAAGCAATTGATTCCACAACCATTGTCGCTTCCAATTGACCTGTCTGCGCGACTGTTTTAAGGGCAATGCTCTTGATCAAGTGCAGATGATTGACCTCGTAAAATTCCCGCAAAAAGTTCGTCACCTGTTGTAAGGTTGCACGACCTTCTAGTTTGAATGAATAATTCCGAAAACCTGTATTCTTATCCACTTTGGAAACACTTGCGACTCCCGCTTTTGCATTCTGAAAACCTGATTTTACGGCCTGATCGAACAACCATTTCTGGTATTGACTCTGAGCAATTTCCCCTGTTGGGGGTAAGGAACGAGATGCAAAGTCTTTGAGTTTTTCTTCAATTGCAACACCTCGCCGGACTTTACGTTCGAGTTCGTTGACATTCTCACGCAAAACAATGCGACGTTTTAACAAGTTATTTGCGCCCCCTCCAAAGAAACCGGACAGGAAATAGAGAAGTATCAGAAGAACAAGAACTCCGGCGACAATCAGGAGCAATTGTTCCCGTTTTTTCGAGGAATTCGGTGTTGTAATCGTGCTCATTGAATCTGTATGGTGTAGACGTTAGGCATTATTCTGTTGAAAAAAGGAAGAGAATGTCAATATCAATACTCTTCGTAATCGCTCCCCTCTTCATATCCCTCTTCATACGTCGCCTCTTCCTCCCCGTTGAACCCAGAATGGACCGAATCGCCCGCCTTGTCAACCGTTTCCTCCTCAACAGGCTCTGTTGACCCCGCCGATTCTGGCGAAATGCTGGACTCAACGGTCCCCTCTTTTGTCGGTTTTGCAACCGATCCCGATTCCGTCTCTTTCGTTGAAACAGAATCCGCAACATCCGCAACAGCAGGTTCAATCGTCTCAACCAAAACCGCTGTTTCCGTCACTTCAACCGTTTCTGCCCCAAGAGGAACGGCTTTTGTTCCCCCCTTTGCGCCCGTTTTATCCAATTCCGACCCAACGTCTGTCGCAACATCTTCAACCACAATTCCATGTTCTGTGTGCGAAACAGAAACAGTGACATCGAAAGGAAAAGGATAGGCCGGAACTGTACTCTTGGTTGTCCCAATAACACCGTTCGTGTTCGCACGATGTAACTTATCCCGCAATCCGTCCAACATGTCGGAAATAACACCAATGTTCCGCGCAACCCCCTTACACTCCAATGCAGCAAGTCCCCCAGTCGGCTGAACCCGCATATCCAGACTGGTCAAATACAACTGTTCTGAATTGGGGAGTGCTTGACTGAGCCAAAACATTTCACCCAACCAATCATAATTGTTTGCTTGCCAATTCTCGATTGCAGCCAATTGTTTCGCAAGTCGGTCCACTTCCTTAACGTCTGCCGTTAGTTTTTTCTCCCGAGCTTCAAGAGCCTTGACCTCTTTGGATGCTGTTTGTTGACGCCAAAAACCGAATCCGGCAAGTCCGATCAAAAGAAAAATAACAGCTGCACTGATTCCGGCAATCAACTGCTGTTTTCCCTGTTTTTGAGGTTTTTTCTTCGGATTCAGATAATCAATATCACTTGGGACTTCACGAACGGATTCCAGAATTGCCCCAATCAACGGGGCAAAGAGTTCGGATGATTCGGGCAATTCCTTGGAAAAACCGGGTGCTCGATTGACTTTTTTCCAAGGATCGAATGTTGCAACGGGCAAGGACATCGCGTCCATAAAACTCCCGGCCAATTGCTGATAATGCTCGCTATTTCCCAGAACAATGACCTGATCGACCTTGACTCCTTTGAGTTCATTACTGACCGCAATAATAGTCCGCTTGATTTCTGAAATCAGTTGACTCGAAAGTCCTGAGAGTTTCAAACGTTCAGATCGTTCACCAAAGAGACGGGGCGAACGCATGAAAACGGGTAAACCTTTGTAAATAACGGTCAACAGGGCTTCTGTCGGGTCCACTTCAACCGCCAAATACGTTTCAGCTGGATCGTAGTTCGGACTCTGTTTTAGCAAGTAGGCCGCTTCACAGGGATGTAAAACGGCTCGACGAAGATTCAGACCGGCTTTTTCGCAAAGAGCAACGACTTCCAATAAAAGTTCACGTCGAATGATTGACGCAAGAACACGCCGTTTAGGACCCGATTCGGCATCTCCTTTGTCACTTTTCGCATTTCCCGTCTTTCCCCGGTTCAGACCCGTCCCTTCTGTTTGATTACCTGTCCGATTCAGCGAAGTTGAGGTCCCGGCAGAAGTTGCCGAAGTAATTGACGTTTTTGGGAGTTCATCAATCTCGGGTAAAACGAAAAAATCAAGGGGTGTATTCGCGTCATACCGATTAAATTCTTTGCCCGCTTGAAAACGAATAATTTCGGGGATTTCTTCAACTGGGATTGCGGGAAACGACATAGGCCGAACTTCGACATCACTTCGACCAACGACGAAAAGGGTTTCGGCTTTGTGAAGTTTATGCTTACGAACAAACTCCAAGACTTGGGCTGAAACTGTTTCGGGGATAATTTTTTTGGTCTCGGTTGCCGAAACGGCCCGAAACATGCCGCTTTCTCCGGGCGGAGCTTGAAGCGAGAAAGAAGCGGCGTGCTCAAAAACAGCATCTTTACCAGATTTTCGGGCAGACAAAAACAGGAGCCGGTTTTCATCCCAAGTGATTGCGAGCCAATGTGACACAGTTCTGAAAAAGTTGAGTGTTTTGTGGAGATGCAAACAAGTACAGGATTATTCCTACAATGACCCTGCTAATCGACAGCGCGAATTCGTTCAACCCTGCATTGGGTTTTCGCAGGTCAATACTTCTCGGAAATAAGCTGGATAGACACTAAGGAGTCTACCATTATACCACACAAATCAACCCCGGAAAATGATTTTTAGACCGCAACTTGGCCGAATTTTAGCAAAATAGAAAAAATAGGCAATATAAAACGGTTGAAAAGGCCGATTCGCTTGATAAAGTGGAATACTGAGGAACACAATCTTTGTTATATCAGGAAATCAGGACAATTCGTCGGAAATGGGCAAATCGTCGATTGAATCGAGGTTAAACAGCCGCAAAAAACGGTCTGTTGTTTGATAATACGCGACTCGCCGATTCCCCTGATTCTCGCGGATGATTGTCAAAAGATCACGTCGAACCAATTGGGCAAGAAGCGGACCAACGGGTTGTTTGCGAATTGTCTGGACTTCTTCGGCTGTAAGGGGTTGTTTGTACGCGACGATTGCAAGAACATCAATTGCTGATTGTGACAATCGGGCTTCCTTGATTCGTCCATAAAATTTTGCGCGAACGGACTCAAATTCGTCCCTTAATGTCAATCGGTATCCACCTTCAAATGCGATCACTTCGTAAGGACAGTTCCAAACCTGATACTGCTCTGTCATCATTTGGGCGATTACGTCTATTTCTTCGACAGGAACATTTCTCATAAGTTCCGACGCTTTTTCCGAACGAAGAGGTCGGCTTTCCTTGTCCCCAACGAACAACATTGCTTCAAAAAGCGATTGCGGACTTAACTCGATTCGATGTTCCAACGTCGGATCGTCTTCGACTTCCGCCAATTCCTCCTCACTCTCTCCGCCGTCTTCTCCTAACAATTCGTCCCGATCCTCGTCCTCATGATCGGAATCGTGCTGATCGACGAAATGTTCATCATCCCCCGTTAGAACGGTTGACCCTTCAACATCATGATTGGACTCAACGTCTTTTGAATCGATTTCGCCTGATCTGTTGTCCTCCTCCTCTTCACGATACAGCGACAATGGAGTCAGGTCGTTGTTTCGAGAGCGTTTTTTTTCCTTTTGGTTCGATTTCCAACCAAAACCAGCATCTCCCGCAGAATGTTCGGCGTCCGAAAAAGCAGCGCGTAATGAATCGAGTGAAAGAATCTGCCCTTCTTCATCATCATTGCCCGAAAAACCGTCTTGCATTTCTGATTCGGCGTCAACGGAAATGGAATGGGACTCCTGAACGGGAGAAAAAAATGTTTTTTTGGGGGGGGACATGCTGGAAAAAAGGGAAACAGGCAGTTTCAGTTGGATCAGGTAGACCGGATAGACCCTTAAACCCAAAAGAACTGTAAAGTCTTTTTTTGGGAAAAAAGGTTTTTTGCTGAGATACAAAGGATGCAGAGATTGGTATCTTCTCGGCATTACTCCGCGAACTCGGCGAGAGTCTCCTCTTCTTGTTGGATTCTCTATTTTGGCTGCTTTTGAGAATTTATGCTATACCCCGCACGTCATTTGACTGGTATTGGAACGGATTCGTGTTGTACAGTCTATTTTTGCGGCTTGTTTGCATCTTTCAAAAAAATTTTTTGTTAAAATTTGCCCTATTCTTGTTTTTTTGAAATTTCCATGTATACTTCAACATTGAAATTATCTTGAGAGTGGTATTAGGTGAAGAAGAAGTATATGGTTTCTGATTGCAAACAGGTTGAATAGACTCAGGACGGTTGAATATTTCGACGCTGAACATGCAGGGTCTTGTTGTGCAAGGCGTTTGCGAAGAGGCAATGTGACCGCCCCTATCGATTTCGGTATACCTGCCAATTGCTATATTTTTTGGTTTCGGATTGACAAAATAGTTTTCAGTCCGAAGAAACAATTCAAGGACATTTTTTTGGGGTTCCAAGTACACGTTGCTGTTATGAACGGGTTTGCTTGAGAACTTTTCGAACATTGTGGTTCGAGAACGAATACGAATACGTTTTAGTAAAACTGGAAAACTTTGTTTTATTGGACATAGGGATTTGTTGACGACGCTTGAACGTCTGTTCCGTCGCGCACGACTCCCGATTGCAATGAGTCAAGGTTTTCATCCCAAGTTGCGCATGAGTTTTTTTTCCGCTCTCCCGCTCGGAGTTGGCGGAATGGACGAAGTGCTGGAGCTGGAGTTCAGTGAATCGATTGATTCCGGGACCGTTTTGACCCGACTTAATGAGTGTACGGTTGAAGGTCTTGCGTTTCTTCACGCACATGTTCCTGCTCCTCACGAAAAAAAAGTAACTTTGCGGTCCTCTCGTTATGAATTAACGATTCCGACCCAGTTGCGAGCGCAAACCGCACAAAATGTTGAACGTTTGCTGAATGCTGTTGAATTTCCCGTTGAAAAACATAATGGGAAAGTCGTCAATTTGCGACCTGTTGTTGCTGATCTGGATTTTGACCCAAATTCTGGTCTCTTCCAGGTCGAACTGTTCAGCACTTCCGGTCCAGATGCCGGTATACGCGAACTCCTTGTAGGACTCGACTTGGGAAATGAGTTGTTCAAAACGTTGTTTCCTGTCAGAACGAAATGTCTTTTAGGGTAATTCCAGTCAAAGGTCAAACATTTTCTGTTGGACCCCTTTGGAACGGACTGAAAGACGGAACAAACTGAACGGACGTATTTGCCCTGTACATTCTGCAAAAGAAAGGGCGAAGTCAGCATGAAACAAGAGATGCTTATCAATGTTCGGCAACAGGAAGAAAGCCGGATTGCTGTTGTTGAAAATGGTGTTTTAGAAGAGTTGTACGTTGAACGGACAAATCAGGACAATTACGCTGGGAACATCTACAAAGGAATTATTGCGAATATTGAGCCGAGTATTCAAGCCGCATTTGTCGATTTCGGTGTTGGTCGCAACGGTTTTCTCCATATCAGTGATGTCGAACCACATTATTTTTCTCAAGCTCCGGGTTGGACGGAGAAAATGAGCAAGATGAATCAAAGAGAACCGGAATCTCCGCGCGGTTCTCGCTCTTCCGTCCCGGACGACGGTTTCGGATACAACCGACCCCGGTTCAAACCCCCGATTCAGGACGTTTTCAAACGGGGTGATGAAGTTTTGGTTCAGGTGATTAAAGAAGGACTCGGTAATAAAGGACCGACTCTCTCGACCTACATCAGTATTCCAGGTCGTTATCTTGTTCTTATGCCCTCTCTTGGTCGGGTCGGCGTTTCCCGAAAAATTCAGGACGAATCCGTCCGCCGAAAATTGCGGGATATTATGATTGAACTGAATCCCCCAACCGGGCTTGGTTTTATCGTCCGAACAGCAGGTGCTGACCGAACCCGAAAAGAACTTGCTCACGATTTGGCCTATCTTATGCGTCTTTGGAAAGCGATTGCCCGACGTGTTCACAAAATGTCGGCTCCAATCGACATTTATGAAGAGAGCGACATGATTATTCGGACGATTCGGGACATTTTTACAGCGGACATTGATTCAATTGTGATTGATGAACCAGATGCTTATGAAAAGGCGAAAGAGTTTTTACAACTCGTTATGCCCCGTTATGCTGACCGTTTGCAACTATATGACGGGAAAGAGCCGATTTTCCACAAATTCAATCTGGACAAGGAGATTGCAAAGATTCATCATCGTCGGGTTGCCTTAAAAGATGGGGGTTCCATTGTGATTGACCAAACTGAAGCCCTTGTTGCGATTGATGTCAACAGCGGGAATTTCAGGGCCGATGATAATGCCGAAGAAAACGCTTATCAAGTTAATTTGCGGGCTGCAAAAGAGATTGCTCGACAAATTCGGTTGCGTGATCTGGGCGGGGTCATTGTCAATGATTTTATTGACATGAAGAAGGACTCACATCGTCGTAATGTTGAACGGGTTCTCCGTTCTTCGGTCAAACGAGATCGGGCGAGAACAAAAATACTGCGAACCAGTCCTTTTGGATTGATTGAAATGACACGTCAACGAATCCGACCGTCGTTGAAAAGGAGCATTTATCAGGAGTGTCCTTGCTGTCATGGAGGAGGTGTTGTCAAATCAACCGAAAGTATGGTCCTTGAGGTAATCCGTATTCTTGTTTTAGCAAGTCAACGACCAGAAATCGCGAAAATCACGATTTCGGTAATCGATGAAGTTGCAGAATACCTGAATAATCGGAAACGACATGACCTTACGAAGATCGAAGAAGACGGAAAGGTTGAAGTGGTTGTCCGGGGAAAACCGGATGTTTGGCCGGAATTTTTGGAAATTCAGTGTTCGGATCGCAACGGAACCAACATCCCTTTTGCGGTGATTGAAAAGAAGTAAACAAGAATAACCGGAATAAAAGGTTCTTCTTTGAACTGAAATGTGCGGTTTTGCGCGTTTTGAAACCTTTCTTTACGCGCGAACCGTTTTCAAATGACCCTTTTTTCTTTCTTGGGTTGTTGTCTGACGCCGACCAACAACGCAAACCCTTTTTTTGAAACTGGTCGACCATTTTCTCTTTTTCTGCATCTTCAATCTCTGTCGCTCCTCATGTCTCTTTCTCTGAACACCGTTTATCATCTTGATTGCGTCAAGGGAATGAAACAACTTCCCCCCCAATCCGTTGATCTGGTGTTTGCTGATCCTCCCTTTAACATTGGTTATGATTACGACGAATATAAGGATTCACAATCGACGGAAGAATACCTGAAATGGTCAAAAAAGTGGATTCAGGCGGTTCATCGTGTTCTAAAACCAAACGGGTCCTTTTGGTTGGCAATTGGGGATGATTATGCAGCCGAACTAAAAGTTCTTGCAACCGGAAAAATCGGTTTTACAATGCGGAGTTGGGTTATCTGGTATTACACCTTTGGAGTGCATTGTTCGAAAAAATTTACCCGATCTCACACACACCTTTTTCATTTTGTTAAGAATCCGCTTCTGTTCACATTCAACGACGAAACAATCAGGGTTCCAAGTGCAAGACAGTTGGTATACGGCGACAAAAGGGCCAATCCTAAGGGGCGAATCCCAGATGATACTTGGATTTTACGTCCCCAAGACATTCCCGAATCCTTTTCGTCTGAAGAAAATGTCTGGTTTTTTCCCCGGGTTTGTGGTACTTTTAAGGAACGAACAGGTTGGCATTCCTGCCAAATGCCCGAACAACTCCTTGCCCGAATCATTAATGTTTCGAGCAATCCGGGCGAAGTCGTTCTCGACCCGTTTCTAGGAAGTGGTTCAACCGTCTGTGTTGCCAAAAAACTAAATCGGGAGTATCTTGGGTTTGAGATTTCCGAATCGTATCTCGAAAGTGTCAACAAGCGACTTTCAGAAATCAATCGGGGTGATCCAATCAGCGGTTCCGTCAACCCCCTCACAAGTAGTCCAAGTACCGAAAAAGGACGCCGCTTGAAAACCGCAAAATAGTTCTCCTTTTCGTTCATCAGCGGACAATCAACAATGTCAACAGCAAGCGACAGTATCGTTCAAAAAGTGGTCCGGGCAAAAGAACGGATAATGGAACAACTTTCTCAGGTCATTATCGGACAAAACGAGGTGATCGAAGAGCTGCTTTACGCCATTTTCTGCAAGGGTCACTGTCTTCTTGAAGGTGTCCCCGGTCTCGCCAAAACACTCCTTATTAGCTCACTTGCGCAAGTTCTTGATCTGAAATTCAACCGAATTCAGTTCACTCCCGATCTTATGCCCGCTGATATTACGGGAATCGACGTGATTGAGGAGAATCGCAACAACAAGGCCCGGGAATATCGCTTTTTGGAAGGTCCGATCTTCGCCAATCTTATTTTGGCCGACGAAATCAACCGAACCCCTCCCAAAACGCAATCGGCCCTTCTTGAAGCAATGCAGGAAAACAGGGTCAGTGTCGGTCAGAATCAACATCTCCTCCCCAATCCGTTTTTTGTTTTGGCAACACAAAATCCAATTGAGCAGGAAGGGACTTATCCCTTACCAGAAGCGCAACAAGACCGCTTCATGTTCAAGATTTTCGTTCATTATCCTAGTTTTGACGAAGAATTTGAAATCGTTCGTCAAACCACTTCCCTTGAAACACGTTGCATCAACGCTGTTTTAAGTGGAGAGGACATTTTACAACTGCAACAGGCTGTTCGAGGTGTCCCAATCAGCGATCACGCAATCCGTTATGCTCTTGAATTGGTTCGACAGACCCGAATTTCTGAGAACAAACAGCAGTTGCCCAACTCAAGACGGTCCAACCCTTTATCTTTTTCGGGCAATGTTCCTCATTCGGACAAAACGGCAATTCCCGAAATTGTGCGTGAATACGTTTCTTGGGGAGCCGGACCCCGCGCTGTCCAGTTTCTCGTCCTGGGCGCAAAAGCCCGAGCAATCACGCAAGGTCGGACCTATGTCACTTGCGAAGACATTAGAGCATTAGCGAAACCGGTCTTGCGACATCGGTTGATTCTCAGCTTTTTAGCTGAAAGTGAAGGGATTACCCCCGATTATATCATTGACTCGCTTGTTGCCAATTTGCCGTTTTCTGAATAGACCGCGCTGAAAAGAAAAATCTTGTTTTCCTTCGTCCCGTCCAAAGAGATAAACTCGAAAACTCCAAAAAAAAACGGGGAAGTTGTCTTCCCCGTCTCATTTCTTTGTTGTTGCTCAAAAAACAACAACCTGTCTGAGAATCATGCGGACTATTCCGACGCAGGTGCTTTGAAAAGAGGTCCGCTACTATCTCCGATTCCTCCCTTGAGTTGTTCTGGATTGACCGAACCTGAACCGGTTGCAAGAGCCGCTTCTTCCTGTTGCTCCATTGCAGCTGCTTCTTCTTCAGTCCATTCCGCACGTTTGCGGGAAAGACCAATTTTACGTTCATCCGGGTCAACTCGAAGAATTTTCACCTCGATTGTTTCACCAACTTTGACAACTTCTTCTGGATTTTCGACCTTGAAATTTGCTAATTCGGAAATGTGCAGCAATCCCTCGAGATTCTCTTCGAGACTGATAAACACGCCGAAATTCGTTATCTTGGTAATCACCCCGGTCACTAATTGACCCGGCTGATACTTTTCTGGAATCCGTGTTGTCCAAGGGTCTTCACTCAACTGTTTCAGACCAAGAGCAATTCGACGACTCTTTTTGTCGACCGAAAGAACCTTGCACTGAATTTTCTGGCCTTTTTGAACCACTTCGTTGGGATGTGTGATTTTACGGACCCAGGAAATATCACTCACATGCAGCAAACCGTCGATTCCCTCTTCGATTTCAATGAACGCCCCATAATTCGTCAAATTGCGAACCGTTCCTGTGATTTCTGCTCCAACCGGATATTTCTCTTCAACGTGATCCCAAGGATTCTCAAGCGTCTGCTTCATCCCCAAAGAAATCTCCTGCTTATCTTTGTTGATTGCAAGAACAACGACTTCAACGGGCGTTCCAACGGAAATCATTTCATTGGGATGAGTGATCCGTTTGGTCCAAGACATTTCACTAATATGAACGAGACCTTCGATTCCTTCTTCGAGTTTGACAAAAGCACCATAACTCATCACATTAACGATTGTTCCGTCGACTTTGGAACCAACCGGATATTTTGCTTCAATGTCTTCCCAAGGACTCGGCGTTTTCTGTTTCAAACCAAGTGAAATTTTCTCCTTTTCAAAATCAATTGAGCGGATAATGACTTCAAGTTCCTGATCGATTTGAACCATTTCTGAGGGATGATTGATTCGTCCCCAACTCATGTCCGTAATGTGAAGCAATCCGTCAATTCCGCCAAGATCGATAAAGGCCCCGAAATCGGCAATGTTTTTGACAACGCCCTTACGAATTTCCCCTTCTTTCATTGTTTGAAGCAGTGCTGTTTTCTTAACAGCGCGTTCATTTTCGATCAAAGCTCGTCGACTGACGACAATGTTACGTCGGGCTTCATCAATTTTCAGCACGACACATTGAATTTCTTTGCCGATATAATCACCAATGTCGGAAGGACGCCGAACATCGACCTGACTTGCGGGGAGAAAAACGGGAACACCAATATCGACGAGAAGTCCGCCCTTGATTTTTCGGGTCACTGTGCCGGTCACGACCTCATTTTCTTTGACCGACTTCATCATATTGTCCCAAGCTTCAATCTTGGCTGCTTTGCGTTTGCTCAGCATGACCATTCCGCGAATTTCTTCTCCCGCGATTTGATCTTCCAGCTCTTCAACAAGCACTTTAAGAACATCGCCCGCTTTAGGAGGTTCTTCACCTTCTTCCCAATCGCTTAACGGAACGAGACCTTCACTTTTGTATCCGACATCGACAACAACAAAATTGTTGTCCATACGAATGACGGTTGCCGAAATTATTTGGTTTTGATCTACTTCTTCGCCGCCCCAATCAATTTCTTCTGGAATGGTTCCAGACATTGCAGCATTTAGTTCGTCTTCCCAATCACTTTCATTAACATCGAGTCCTCTAATCAGGTTTTGATTGACCACAACAGAATTCCTACACAAAAAAACAACATAAACGGACACCCCGATTCGACATCGAACCGGAAAAAGGTGAAAAAAACGGAGCGGGAGTAGAGTATGGAGGGACTCCTCAAGAACCGTAGAGCATACCCCATAGTCCAAAGGGTAATTGTACTACGAAACCGGGGGTTTTACAATTGGGGGGCTTTAATTTATTTTCCCGTTTTTTCTTTCCCCCTTTCTGTCTGTCGCACTCCCCCAGAAAATCTTTTCTCGAATCCGTCATTTACCCTTTCAGCGACCTGTTTTATACTCACTATTTCATCCAGTTCATCCATGATCCTCATGCTCCCCCTTCTCCATGTCTTTCTCCTTGACCGCCCCTTTATTCCTCTTTTTATGTCCTGTTTTACTACTCCCTTTATTTTTCTTTTTCTTCCCCAAAAAAACAAAAATTCAAACTCCCCATTTTTTCGGAACTGTTCCGTTACTTCTCCGTTCGGTCAAAAAAACTCCTTCCTATTATCGGTTGACAAAGCTGTTTCTCCTGCTCCTGAGAATTTTTCTCCTCGCCGCTTTGATTTTAGCTCTTACTCAACCCTTTCTGACCTTTTCTTCAGCAATCCCTTATCCGATTTCCGTCAACATTGTGGTTCCTGACATTCACATTCCAACACCGAATTATCCCAGTTGGGCACTTGAATCCAATAATCAGTCCAACCAAGTTCCCCGTTTTTCGACAACAACTTTTCCTCTTTCCGAGCTGATTTTTCATTTAGACGATTCGAACTCTATCTACTTTTTCAGTGATATTTCGACTCTTACACCAGAACAAGCCGACTTGCTCATTCATGTTTGGAAAACAGGCAAAGGACTCATCATCTCCTTTGACCCTCATTCCCCGATTGAATCATGGAATTCATTGTTTTTTGCCCGTTTGTTCCAATCCGCTTTGCTCCTCCCCCCCAGAACCTCCCTCGATTCTGTTGTCCCAACGTTCTTGACAAAGCAAAACAACGATTTTCTTCATCCCCTACTGCAACCCTTTCAGAGTCAATCGTCAAAAATCCTTTTTCCCGAAGAAACATCTTTTTCTATTTTTCCCGATCCTTCTCTTTCCCCCATTTTATACAATTTCAAAAATCAACCCCTTATTTACGTCTCTCTCCCCTTTCCTCAATCCCAAAAACCTCTTGTTCTTTTTCTGACTCCAACTCTTTCAGGTCCTTTCCCTCTCTCTTCCCATTTTCTCCCACTTCTGACTGAATCCGTACTTTGGGTTCATCAACAAACAACAACGACCATGTTTTCTCTGTCCCCTGTTCTGTTGATCCTTGCCCTTTTCCTCTTCTTCACAGAAAGGTACTGTCAACACCTTTGGTTTTCTGCTACATTGCACAAAGAATAGTACGCAACTCGCCTTTTCGCACATATTCCATTCTTTGTTTCTGCACAAGCACCTTGTCAAGGTGAGAATTTAGGATGCAGAAACTGCGTCTGAATCACCAATCCCAACTTTTTTACGTCAACAGAACAATAAACCCGAATGTCTTCCTGCAAACCCAAACGCGACCAATTAGGCCCTGAAGAAGTCCTCTGTTCCTTCTGCGCCGCGAAATGTTGCCGCTATTTCGCTCTTCCAATTGACAAACCCGATGATTGGCGACAGTTCGATTTTATGCGTTGGTTTCTGCTCCATCAACATGCAAGCGTTTTCGTTGATAATAACGATTGGTATTTGCTCGTTCATACTCCCTGCAAACATCTTAGTACAGACAATTTGTGTGGTATTTACGAAACTCGACCACAAATTTGTAGAGAATACACAACCGCAAAGTGTGAATACGAAGACCTTTGGGTCTACGATCAATACTTCGAGTGTCCCGAACAGGTCGAAGAATACGCGCAAGCTCTGCTCGGTCCCCGTCCCGGACTCTCGCTTCGTTCTCCCAAATGTTGATCAGAAATCCGTCCCGCATGTCCCGGGGTTGAGTCATTGAGATTCTATCCTTCTTAAAATACCCATTTGACCTATTCAACTCTCCTGATTATTCTGAAAAAACTAAATGAAAGAATTTTTTGGTTTTTCTCAGTTTTAACGATTGTTTGACCGATATTGACTCTACGGTTGTACTACATGAGTTCATTACACACTCAAAACAACTCAACGACTCAGGTTAAACCCCTATCCCCCCGTTTGTATAACGCTTGTAATCAGGGAAAACATCATGCAGAAATTGATATTGGCGATACTGTTAGGTTGGATCGTTCTTAGCGGAACCGGTTGTCTTCTTCCGCTTTACTCTGCTGATCCCGTTCGGAGAAACCAACAACTGATTTTTGCGTCTGAGAACTTGCGACAAATTTATTGGGAATGGGAACGATTTTGGTTGGTCGACCAGCCTGTTCACATGACTCCTTACCAAACACATGGAGGAATCATCTAGGAAACACTATATGGGGCGGGCCTCAAACTCACTTGTTGGGTTTGAGGTTTTTTTTTGGTCTTGCTTTGAAGAGTTTCGAGAGAAAGGGGTTTTGAAGTCAAAGACATTATTATTCTTATTTTATTATATTAAATAAATAGTAGTAATAATGTGTGCTGAAAAAATGATGATAAAAGGTAGTTTTTCGTTTTTGGAGTTGCAAATGAAGGAACAAAAGCAAAAAGGAAAGAAAGGGAAAAGTTGTCCATAAACTGTTTGTTGAATGTTAATTAACAAACTGTAATTCAACCAAAAAGAGGGTGTCAAAAGCAGAGGAAGATAAAGGGGGAATAACTGACAAGAACAAACAAAGAGTTGACACTTTTTTCCCAAAAAGGGGGAAAAGTCGAATAATGTCGAATAGTCATTAAAGCGGAAAAGCTGATTCACCTCAAGTCTTACAATGAGCAAAAAAGTTAAAATCCAAAAAAAACATGAAAAACGAAGAAGGATTTTATGAAAATTTTCAATAAACTATTGTTTCCAGCAAATTCTCCATTATAATTCTCTAATGACTTTGTGTCTTGACAATGAAGGAAGTCCCTTTGTCCCCTTTGAATAATCTCCCGGTTTTTTTAGAACGACTATGTTAAACGATCAAATGAAATATCCGTTTGTTGAAAGACGAGGGATGAATCCGCAAGGAGGTCCTCCTCCCGGCGCAGAACGTCGGCAGTTTGCGAATTGTTATGAAGGACTTTCGGACGAAGCGCGAACATTAGCAGAAGCGATTGACCAGTACAAATTGGACAATCGACGACGATTTATTACTTATGAGGAAATGTTGAGCGTTATTAAGTCGCTTGGTTATTCCAAATAGGCATTAAAAATGCTGAGGAGACACACATAAAGGGGTATTGATGTTGACGCCAATTCAGCAAGTTATTTTTTCTTTTTTGGCGATTTTGGGATTGGTGTTTGGAACATGTCAAATCCGATTTCATCTTGGACGGTATCGTTTTTTGAGAGTTGCTGTGCAACAGACAGACAGGGAAGGACGATTTCAGGAACGTCAAGCTCGGCGTCGTTTACAGATTGGCATGTTGACGATACTGGTTAGTTTATGTGTTCTTGGAGGAACGTACATCCCTTTCAAACCCTATATTTTATTATTTTCTCTTTCTTGGCTCTTTGTTATTTTTTTTCTCTTTTGGACAATCCTTCTTGCGGTCATTGACATGACGTCGATTCGTTTACATTATGGGCAAATGGAGCGCAAAAAGGCGTTTGAAAATTTAAGAATGCAATTAGAAAAGCGGCGACATCAGCAAGAGGGAGATTCTTCAGATCGTTGAAACGGGATCAACCATGTATAGGATAGGGACACTTCAATCTTTTCCTTTTTGACAAAACACGAACATGTAAGAACGGAAAATTGTTCAGTGAGTGTTGAGAAAAAGGAAAAGTTCAAAGTGCCCCTTTTTTGACCGGTCTTAGTTGACTAACGTGTCACCCAATAAGGGGCATTACTCGGGGCGTTGTAGAATGTGAGCAATTCATCATCAAGCAAACCGAGGAACATTTGGAATCCGGCTGCTTCCTGAACAGTTAGTATTTCCTCACAACGACCAGAAACGACCTTGATTCCGCGTTGTTCAAGCACTTGATGTGCTTTTCGGAAGACGATAAACATTTCCATTAACGTTGTTGCACCTGAACCGTTCATAATGAGGACTGCTTTGTCCCCGTTTTTAGCACCAATTGCATCTGCTAGTTTGTTGACCATAACTTCAGCTGTTTCGTCTGCCGAACAAATAGATTGTGGTCCCGTTCCCCCCCCTTCTCCATGTTGTCCCATTCCAATTTCCATTTGATCGTCCGGCAACGTCGAAATATATTGACCCGATTGAGGATGTGTTGCTGTTTTCATTGTGACCGCAAGAGTCGCCATTTTCTTGTTGAATCGTTCGGCAACGGCGATCACTTGGTCTAAGGACAAGCCGGATTCAGCAGCTGCTCCAGCGATTTTGACAAGGGGAATACAACCGCCCAAACCGCGACGATCTTCAATCGGGGCCCCAACACCAGGTGCAATGTCTTCATAAGTGAGAATCTTTTTGACGTTGATCCCTTCTTTAACGGCCATATCAAATGCTTTATTGCCGTTCATCACATCTCCTGCATGATTGAGGATGACGAGCAGGATTCCGGCGTGATCTTTGAACATTCGAAGAGCGTCAAGAATCTTCGGAGCACCTGGAGCAGCGAAAACATCACCGACGACAGAAGCATCGAACATACCTTCTCCGACGTAACCGCTTAGAGCCGGTTCATGTCCCGCCCCGCCTAATGTGATGATTGCAACTTTGTCTTTTGATTTAGGTTGAGCGCGGACAACGATCTTCTCGGAAACAAGTTTCACTTTGTCCGAATAAGCAAGAGCATAACCTTGCAACAGTTCAACCGTTAAATTGTTGGGATCATTGAGAAATTTTTTCATTACCATTTGTGGAACTCCATGAAATGAGGTTATGTTGTTAAAAAGAGAGCTTGGTATCCTAACGCTTTTCGGGTGTATTTGAAAGAGACGGGAAAATTTTTTTTATTCGATTCCAAGAGAGGGCTTTTTAGAGGGGGTCTTTTTTTTTCGTTCCCTTTCTTTTCGGAAAAAAAACAATATAATTCAGGACAATTCGGGGTTCTCTGTCGTTCGTGCAAGGTGCGACGCAAAAACAGGGCAACGAGTTGGTGTTTACTGATCTTCCCCTATTTGTGTTTTCTACAAATTCCAATGAGTGCAAGTTCACAAGGTCCGACGTTTGAGTCGCTGCAAAAAATTTTGACGATTGAGCAACTTCCGGCAATGCCGCATAGTGCATTGGTTATACTGAAATTGGACAGTGATCTCGCTAAAGTGGATATCAACGATCTTGTGCGGCCGATTGAGGCCGATCCGGGTCTGCTTGCTCAAGTGTTAAAATTTCTCAACTCGTCCTATTTTGGGTTTCAAAGTGCCATTTCCAATGTTCGACAGGGAATTGCTCTTGTTGGAATCCGAGTTGTGAAAAATTTTGTACTCTGGAAAGTCGTTTTTAATCTTATTCCTAAAGGTAAGATCGGCGATTTCAATGTGACATTTCTTTGGCAGGATTCCTTTCGTCGGGCAATGTTTGCAAGATTTCTCCTTATGGAATTACGCAAGGGGGATCCCGAAATTGCATTCGCCGGTTCTCTTTTGCAGGATATGGCGATTCCTCTTTTGCTGAAGAAATGTGGGGACCCCTATGTTGCTTTGTTGGGGCAATTGGGGTCGGATGATTCGGTTCGTCTTTCAACCTTAGAACAGCAGAATTTTGGTTGGACACATGCGGATGCAGCCCGGGTGATTGGTAAAAACTGGAAATTGCCCGACCAATTGAGCGGTTTGTTAGGGAATCATCTTCACGTTGAAGAATGTTTGTCTCGACAACCTGATAATTGGGAGCAACTTGCCGTTTCGCTTTCTGCATTACTTCCTTCTGTTGTCAAGGAAACTTGGACGGAACGGGAAATGTTCGAGCAGTATTACTCAATGATAACGAGTTCAAAACCGGCTCCCCTTGAACACTATTTCAGTAAAGTGGACAAAGAATTCGATCAATACGCAACGATCATTCAGGTAACACGCCCAAAAAAGCAACTTATGGAGTATTTGTAAGACATCATGGAAATTCTGACGGTATTACAGGCCCGGAAAGAGGGCAATGTTGGTAAAATAGTGAAAGTGCGGGGTTGGGTTCGGACACGTCGAGATTCCAAAGCAGGTTTCAGCTTCATCGAGCTGAATGACGGGTCCTGTTTCGGCAATTTGCAGGTTCTTGCGCCCAACTCCCTTGCCAATTATGAGGAGACGGTTCGGTCGCTTTCATCCGGTTGTTCAGTTGAAATAACGGGATTGGTCAAACAATCACCCGGGGAAGGACAGACGACGGAAGTTGAAGCGCAGGAAGTGGTTTTATTGGGGTCGGCAGATGTCGAGACGTATCCTCTTCAGAAGAAACGACATTCGTTTGAGTTTTTGCGAACGATTGCTCATTTGCGGGGACGGACGAACACGTTTGGAGCGGTTGCCCGGGTTCGGAACCAGATTTGTTTTTCAATACATCAGTTTTTTCAGGAAGAGGGGTTTTACTACTTTCATGCTCCAATCATAACGGCAAGTGATTGTGAGGGGGCGGGGGAGATGTTTAGGGTTAGTACCCTTGATCTTGCAAATCTTCCTCGAGCAGAAAACGGTAAAATTGATTCGTCGCAGGATTTTTTTGGGCGACCGTCGTTTTTGACAGTAAGTGGACAACTTGAAGCCGAGACGTATGCTTGCGCTCTTGGAAAGGTTTATACCTTTGGTCCAACATTTCGGGCGGAGAATTCCAACACGTCCCGACATTTGAGCGAATTTTGGATGGTCGAACCTGAAGTCGCGTTTTATGAGTTGACAGATGATATGGACCTTGCAGAACGGTTTCTCAAACGGATTTTTGGGGACATTCTGACGAAGTGTCCTGAAGACATGCAGTTTTTCAACAAGCAGATTGACACGTCGTTGATCGAGACGCTTGAACATGTTGTTTCAAGTGATTTTGTGCGATTGACATATACAGAAGCGGTTGAAATTCTGGTCAAATCAGGTCAGAAATTTGAGTATCCTGTTCAATGGGGGACGGACCTGCAAAGTGAGCATGAACGGTATTTGACGGAAATACACTTCAAACGCCCGGTTATTCTTTATGATTATCCGAAAGAAATCAAGGCGTTTTATATGCGATTGAACGACGATGATAAAACAGTTCGGGGAATGGATGTTCTGGTCCCGAAAATCGGCGAAATCATCGGGGGAAGTGAACGAGAATCACGATTAGATGTTCTCGAAATGCGGATGAAAGCGTCGGGACTGGACCCGGAGAATTATTGGTGGTATTCGGACCTGCGACGATATGGTTCGGTTCCTCACGCCGGATTCGGACTTGGTTTGGAACGAGCGGTCATGTATGGAACAGGTATGAGCAACATTCGGGACGTGATTCCGTTCCCGAGATTTCCGGGCAATTGTGATTTTTGAAAGAGATTATGCTGCGTCATGTTGTGTTCGCTCTCAGTCTGTTTCTGCTCCTGATTGGCGGTCAGCTTTTTTTCGTTGAAAGTGCGACCATTTATTATTATGATTTGCAAGGAAAGAAGCAGACGTATTCTTTTCAGGTTGAGAAGTTTCTTCCCTACAGTTTTCTTTCGGTTGGGGCCGTTTTGTTTTGTCTGGGTTTTCGTGTGAAAATGTGAAAAGGCAGGATTTAGCGGAACATTTCCGATTGTTGAGAATTATTCGGGATGTAGCAGTTCGGCAAACCGTTTAATGAGCAGAATAAAGCGAGGACCGGGGATATAGGTGTAATCGTCGGAAATGACATGAACCCTGTTGTTGCGGACTGCATTGACGCCGTTTCCGAGTTGGTTCCAGTCCTTGCGGTTTTGTTCGTCAATCGCCGATTGCGTTTCACCTGCTTCTTCGCCTGTTATTCTTGAACCAATGTCAATAATGACGTCGGGATTCATACGAAGAATTTCTTCAGGGGTGATTGTTGGAAAAGGGATTGGGGCGGAACCGGCGACGTTGGTCCCCCCCGCCAGTTCGATTGCTTTTGCAAAGAAGGGGTTATTTCCTGCGACCATAATGGAGAGAAGTTGTCCGGCGTTTTTTTCACGACCGAGGACGATCAGGACGCGGGTTGGTTGTTTGTCGGCTGTTTTTGTTTGAATGTTGGACAAATCCTGAACAATTTGGTTGTGCAGGAGTTGCGCCCGGAGTTGCGTTTCCCCGCCAAAACGATTTCCAACCGTTAGAAAAGACTCCAGAATACCGTCAATGGACTTGTGATTAACGGTCAGGACCTCAATTCCAAAATGTCGGAGTTGATTGCAGGAATCGGTGTTTTCTTCAAGTTCTAGGACCAGATCGGGATTGAGTCGGAGAATTGCTTCATCATCCCGATCAAGCAGCCCGCCAACTTTGGGACGATTTCGGGCTTCTTTAGGGAAGAGGCAGAAACGTGAGGTGCCGATTACGCGATCTCCCAGATCGAGCGAGAAAAGCAGTTCGGTACAACTTGGGGTCGTTGAGACGATTCGTTGAGGTTGTTGATTATTTTGGGTTGAGCCGGGTAAAACTGCTGAAACATTGGGTGAGGGACCACAACCGATCAGTCCGGGAAGAAACGTACACAATAGGACGAAACGGGAAAATACTGAGGAGCGGACGAAGTTGGACAATGTTTGGAAAACAGTCGGGTTGAAAAGAGTGTAGGATTGCCCTAGAATATAGGGTCGGTTCGGAAAAAAGAGGAGTGTTGGATTGAAACTTGGGAGTGAAGACCACTTTTTGCATTATTATCTGTAAAATAGAATATGTCAACAGGAAACAAACCGGGAGTTGGGAAGGAAACGGCGTTTTCCCCTGAGAAGCAAGCGAGGTTGCAGAAACTGTTTGAGAATGGAAACAAGCAGATGAGTTTGGGTCAACATGATTACGCTTGTGATATGTTTGTCGAGTGTGTTAAGGGGGACCCGGGGAATATCATTTATTTGCAGTCGTTTCTTGCCAATTTACGCCGGAAGTATGGAGAGAAGAAACGGAAGAGTTTTTTTTCCATGTTTTCGTCCGGGGGGAGCAAAACGGCCCTGAAAACGGCGGAGTTGTCTAAAAACTGGGAAAGTGCGTTCAAAAGTTCTCTGGAATTGCTTAAAGCGAATCCTTGGAATTCAGCCGCATTTTTTTCGGCGGGGCGAGCTTGTCTTGAACTGGGATACAAAGAGTCAGGTTTAGCCTACTTGAAACATTCGATAGAAGCGAGTCCTAATGATTTGGAGACAAATCGGGTTGCAGCGCGGGTTTTGGCGGATTTGAAGAAGTTTGACGACGCAATCGTCTGTTGGTCGCGCATTTTGAAGTTGAAGCCGAATGATACAGAAGCGGAGAAAGCGATTGGGGATTTGACGATTGAGAAGACGATACATCGAGGGGGTTATGAAGGAGCGGAATCGTCGCGGGAAGTAAAAAAAGGGGGGACCGGAGTTTTTTCAGGAAAAGCGGGGGATTCAGAGACAGAAGATGTGTTGGGGCGACAATTGACGTTTGAAGAGCAGATGGAACGTCGATTGAAAAAGAATCCCCAAGATGTTGGGGCGTATGTTGAGTTGGGGGAATACCATTTTCAGGCGGAACATTTTGCCAAATCGGTTGCCGCTTATCAAAAAGCATTGGAACTTGACCCGGATAATCAGGGGACTCAAGAGCTTTTGTTGGAATCAGAACGTCGTCAATTGTTGACGGAATTGACCCAACTCAAAGCAGAGTTTGAAAAGAAAAAGACGGTTGAATTAAAACAGGCCTTTTATGCCAAGAAGGAGCTGTATGATCGAAAAAATCTTGAAGTTGCCCAGTTTCGGACGGTTTTGGAACCAGGTAATACGTCGCATCATTTTGAATTGGGGACGATCTATTATAAGCAAGGGGCGTATAAAGACGCAATTGGAGAGTATCAACTTGCGAAAATGGACAAAATTAAACGGGGAGAAGCCCTGCTCGCTCTTGGTCAGTGTTTTCAGCAGATCAAACAGTACAAATTGGCGTTGACCCATTTTCAACAGGCGGTTCTTGAAATTTCCGAACAAGGAGAAAGTCGAAAAAAATCGCTGTATCTCGCCGCAAAATTGGCTCTTGGTCTGAAAGAATTTGAAAAAGCGGAAGAATATGCGAACCAATTGGCTGCACTCGATTTTTCTTATAAAGATGTAGGGGAGCTCCTAGACAAGATTGCAAAAAGTCGTAATAATACCTGACCTCTACGGATTGGTTTTTTGTTCTGGGGAGATGATGTCCCCTCAGTCGATGAATTGATTTCATCCCTTATTGTCTATTATCAGATTTTAACCTGTTTTGTAAAAGAATGCCGAATACCACAAGCGCAAAAAAGAGACTCCGACAGAATAAAGTTCGTCGAGACCGTAATCGGGCTCTCCGAACGACCGTTCGCAATCGTTGTAAGAAGTTGGTCAAATCCGTTGGAACCGGAAATGTTCAGGAATCCGAAGTCTTGTTCGTCGACGCTGTACAAGTTCTGGATAAAATGGGCGCAAAAGGGATCATTCACAAAAATGCGGCGTCGCGGAAAAAATCCCGACTCGCAGCCTTGTTGAAAAAGCTCAAAGTCCAAAACGCGGCTTCTTGACCTTTTTTACGGTTTTTTCCGTTCATCATTAACGGTTTGGGATGTTTCAGTTCCAGACCGTTTGTGTCTGTTTCTTGACATTCCTCGTCTTTCATTCAGGAGGTCCGCTCATGTCCTTATTTCGTTGTGTCTTCTCCAGTCTTTTACTCGCTTTGCTTATGTTCTCGTTTGAAACGGCTTTTTCAGCGCAGTCTGAACAGAAAGATGAGATTCACCAATTTATGGAAGAGTACCAAAAAGAGGTCTCTAAGTTAATCAAGGATGTGAATCTGGCGACTTGGGATGCTTATACAGAAGGAGGAGACCTCGCTTTTGTCAATGCAGCTGCAAAAATGCTGGAATTGGCGAAGTATCATAGTAATGCTGCAAAGTATGAGACATTGAAAGAGTTGCGGAAAACGGGAAAAGACCTTGATCCGGTTTTTGCCCGCTCTGTTGACAAAGCGTTGCTCGCTTTTCAACAGTGTCAACTCCCGCATGATTTGCTTGAAAAAATCACCTCGCAATCGGCTGCACTTGAACAGACGTTTCAGACATTTCGGGGGATTCTGGACGGAAAAGAGTATTCCAACAACGAACTGTTGGAGATGCTCGAGAAGGAAATGGATTCAACGAAACGTCAAGCGATTTGGGAAGCGTTGAAACAGGTTGGCGAAAAGGTTGCTCCCCAGTTGATTGAATTGGCAAAGACCCGAAATGAAGCAGCACGATCACTCGGATTTAAGAATTTTTGGGAAATGAGCGTTCATTTTCAGGAATATACTCCTGAACGGTTGATGAAACTGTTTGCCGAAGTCGATGAAACGACCCGACCTTTGTTTTTGGAGATGAAGAAAGAAATGGACGCCGAATTGCGAGAAAAATTCAGCGTCGAAAAGGTAATGCCTTGGAATTATGACAATCCGTTTTTCCAACAAGCACCCCCGTCGAAAGAGGTCAATCCGAATGATTTTTACAAGGATCGGACGAAAGAAGACATTATTGCCTTTTCACGGAAGTATTTTGAGGACATTGGTTTGCCGGTTGAGCCGATTCTCAAACGGAGTGATCTGTTTGAGCGTGATAAAAAAAGTCAACATGCGTTTTGTTTTGACATCGACAATTCGGGGGATGTACGGATTTTGTGCAATATTAAGCCGACTGTAGAATGGATGGACACGCAGTTGCATGAGTTGGGACATGGAGTGTATTCGTTGAACAATGATATGAGTTTGCCTTATAATTTGCGAGATTCAGCTCATATTTTCACGACCGAGGGGATTGCGATGTTTTTTGGGGCAAAAGCGAGGACACCGAAATGGATGATCGAATATGCGGGGGTTGAGCCGGAAAAAGCAAATGCGGTTGCAGATGCTTTGAAACGACAACGTCGCAAGGAACAGTTGATCTTTGCTCGTTGGACGCTTGTCATGCTGAACTTTGAAAAAGCGTTGTATGAGAACCCGGACGCAGACCTGAATTCATTATGGTGGGAGACGGTTGAGAAGTATCAAGGAGTTCCGCGACCTGAAAACCGGAATAAGGCCGATTGGGCGTCGAAACCCCATTTCGTTAGTGCTCCTGTTTATTACCACAATTATCAGTTGGGGGAGCTTTTTGCGGCCCAACTTCGGAATTCACTTGGGGTCCTTGCGAGCGAGAACAGCCCGAAATTGGGCGAAGAGTTGAAAAAGAAGGTGTTTCATCCTTGTGCGTCACAACCCTGGGAAGAGTTTGTTGAAAAGGCAACCGGTTCCCCGCTCTCGGCCCGTTTCTTTGCCGAAGAGCTGAAATAGCAGAAATCAACGGCGATTAGTAAGATCGTCGGGTGTTGTGCCGGATTCGGCGAATCGTCCCAAGTAAGTGCGTTAGGTTGGGGTTAATTGATAGAGCCTGTTCAAAACTGACAATTGCGGCATCATATTCGTTGAGTTGTAAACGAGCATAACCCAAACCGATTGCAGCACCGAAATGGTAAGGGTTTAGCTCCAATGTTATCTCGGAGTCGGCAATTGATTCGTCAAACAGTTTGAGCGAGAAATAGGCGATTGCCCGTTGATTCCAGACTTCAGCAAAATCGGGCGATTGGGCAATCAGAATGTTTGCGCGACGAATCGCTTCATCCGATTCGTTTGCCGCAATCAGGCGGATGATGTCGCAAAGTTGTTGTTGATCCGATTCTTTTTCAGCCCGGGTCCAGATTCTTTTGATTCCCTTTTCTGCTAAAAGACGGACCGTTCGGTCAGGATCGTGTAAGGAACGCCCAAAGAGTTCGTTGACACAATAATCACCCAAAAAACCGAGTGCTAAAAGACTGGATCGTCTCGTCAAGACATTCTCGCGCTTTGCAAGATGAATCAGTGTCGATTGGGTGTATGTGCGTCGAACCTGCTCGATAAACCGAATCGTGTTCTGTGTTTCCAAATACTCCTCGTAAAACGCAATCAATTGCGGACTCTGTCGCGGAATCACTTCCATGATAATCTCCCATATCCTTTTGGACCAACTTCAACCTTTCTCAAAACATCCTGTTCTTCCCATTCTGCGTGTGTTCTCTGAATTATAGCAGAAAACAGAGAAAAGAAAAATCGGAAATTCATCCAAAAAGCGGACAATTCCCTGTTTTTTTCTCAAAAAAACCGTATAATGTCAGTTGGTATTTCCGCGAGATGACAAACTAGACAAACTAGACAAACTGGATAAAACGGTTGGAATAAAAATTTTACCCCCCTCCCCCCACATTCATGTCCATTGAATTAACCCCCCTTGCTGTTGAAGAAGTCCAAAAGGTGTTGACCGCTCAAACCCTTTCTCCAGAGAATATGTTGCGAATCAGTATTCTAGGAGGAGGTTGTAGCGGTTTGCAATACTCGCTTGGTTTTGATTTACACTTTGATCCAAAAGTGGACACGAAATATGATTTTGGCGGAGTTTCGTTGATTACGGAAAAAAAGTTTGATCTGCATTTGGACGGAACCGTTGTTGATTTCGTTGACACGCCGATTTCCAAAGGGTTCTCGATTGAAAACCCGAATTATCCCCGCTCATTCGGTTGTGCCGGTTGTGGAGGTCAATAATGAAATATGACATCGTTGGTTTTGGCGCAGCTGCACACGATACAATCCTAGAAGTAGAACATTATCCATATTCAGGAGGTAAAACCCGGGTCCTCTCGCGTGAAGTGCATGGAGGAGGTTTGACGACGACTGCTCTTGTTGCAGCATCCAAACTCGGCGTTACCTGTTGGTATGGAGGTTCGTTGGGCGATAATGCAACCTCTCACTTTCTCCGACAGGAACTGGAACATTACGGTGTTGCGGTTGTCGGTCCTGAGAAATATGGTTCCAAAGCCGAACCGATTATCAGTGTCGTCGTTCTTGAAAAGGGAAACGGCAATCGAACCATTTTTTGGTCAGATGCTGATGTTGTCGAACCGATTGTTGACGCCGAATCCCGGCAAATTGCACTTTCGGCAAAAGTGTTCTTTGCCGATCAGATGTACGCCAAAACGCTTCTTTCGCTGTATCAGGAAGTTCGGTCAAGCGGAATACCCCTTGTTGGAGATTTTGAAGCAATTCGTTCTCAGGTCGAAAAAGATGCGTTCATGTTAATCGATCATCCCATATTGCCCGCTCATTTCGCATGTGAATATGCGTCAACCATGAATATTGAAGAATCCGTCAAACTGATTTTGCGAGAACCGACCCGAAAAGCGGTTGTTGTGACCGACGGAGAAAATGGTTGTTGGTTTGCAGAACCGGGAGATGAAACGGTTCGACATCAACCGGCGTTTTCGGTTTCCGCGCTTGACACGACCGGTTGTGGAGACGTTTTTCATGGAGCTTGTGCAGCTGCACTTGTCCGGGGTTGGGACGTTTCCAAACGAGTTCGGTTTGCATCTGCATCTGCTGCACTTAAAGCAACGCGAAAGGGGGGACAGGTTGGGGCCCCGACGTTGGAAGAAGTCGAGAAATTTTTAGCGATTGCAAGGTGAGAGAAACTTCAGAATACCTAGATTTTTATCCGTCCGTTGAAGAAACCCAACTCACAAACGCTCATTTGTTTGGAGTTTGGGTTTTGAAATTGGAATCATCTGAAGTGCTTTTTAGAAACGATACTGATTGGGAACCTTTTTACGAACAAAGTTATTATGATGAAATCAGGCCGAATTGTTTTGACCGTTTTGCTGTTGAACATTCTGTTGACCTCCTTGCTTCATGCAGCAACAAAGGGGAATGTTGACGATTTGAAACAACTGAATTTGCAAAAAGCGACAATCAGAGTGAGTCCGAATGTTGCGGCGCAACATGCAATTGCTCCAACAGTGTTGCAAGAAGAGATTGCGAAAAAAACCGGTTTGAAGTTGAAAACGACGGATGTTGATTTCGTCAAAAAACCGGTTGCACCTTGCCTTGTTTTAGCAACACCTGAGGAATATGCCGGTTTGTATGGAATTCCAACCGACGCAATGTCGTTGAAGTCGGCAATGTCAGGAGAAGGATATGTCGTGCAAGTGGAATCAGGAACAGGGGGACCGGTTGTTTGGATTCTTGGTTCGAGGACACGCGGATTACTTTTTGGGATAGGGGAGTTTTTTCGAGTTGCTGATTGGGGGAAGAACCGACTGGAGATTTCCCCGGGAGTTCATGTTGAGCGTCAACCGGTTTATCCTATTCGGGGACATCAGCTTGGTTTTCGTGCAGCAGCGAACAGTTGGGATGCTTGGACAGCGGAACAATTTGACCAATATGTTCGGGACATGGTGATTTCGGGGAACAACGCGATTGAGGGGATTCCGTTTCAGGATGAGCGGATTGAACCGCTTATGAAGATGACGCGGGATGAAAACAATGTGTTGTTGAGCGAGCTTTGTCAAAAGTATGACGTTGATTATTGGGTTTGGACGCCGATTACGGTTGACTTGAAAGATGCGGAAAAACGGCAAGCGGATTTGGAGACACATGAAACGTTTTACAAGAAGATGCCGCGATTGGATCATGTCTTTTTTCCCGGGGGAGACCCGGGGGACAATGAACCGCAATTGGTTTTCCCGTTTTTGGAGGAGATTGCCGTTTTGCTGAAAAAATATCATCCGAACGCCAAAATCTGGCTCTCGAATCAGGGTTTTTCGCGGGAAGGACATGAATTTGTTTATGAGTATCTGAATAAAAACATGCCGGATTGGTTTGCCGGTTTGGTCAACGGTCCTTCAAGTGCCCCCATTTCAATCGAACGGAATCATTTGCCGGAAAAATACCAATTGCGACTCTATCCTGACATCTGTCATAATAAAATTTGTCAGTATCCGGTTCCATGGTGGGATATGGCGTTTGCGTTGACATTGGGACGTGAAGCGATCAATCCGCGACCAACGCAATATGCTCAGATTCACAATTGGTTTGCGCCGTACTCGGACGGTTTTCTGTCGTATTCCGACGGAGTGAATGATGATGTCAACAAAATGGTTTGGACGGAATTGGCGTTTGAGCCGAATAAGCCGATTCGGGACATTTTGAGGGGGTATTCCAACATCTTTTTTGGGAATGGAATTGGCGAAGAGGTTGCGGACGGTTTGCTTGCTCTTGAGAAGAATTGGCGGGGACCGCTTCTTGATAATGCGTCGGTTGAGGGGACACTTTTGTATTGGCAACAGTTGGAGAAAAAACATCCTGAACTGCTCAAGAATTGGCGTTTTCAAATGTGTCTGGTCCGGGCCTATTATGACGCTTATGTTCGTCGTCGTTTGATTGAAGAGACCGCTCTTGAGAATGAGGTGAACCGAATTTTGGCGGATTGTGAGAACGTTGCACAAAGTAATCAGGAAGGATCGGCTTGTGATACGATCATGGATCAAGCCCTTGAGGTTCTTGCAAGAGCGGGTCAACACAAAACGACCCTGGAATTGCGGGAACGGATTATTCAGTTGTATGATGAACTGTTCAAGTCGATTCAATTGCAATCGAGTGTTCAGAAATATGGGGCAAGCGGGGCCGAAAGGGGTGCGTCACTTGATTTTATTGATTTGCCGCTTAACAATCGATATTGGCTGGAAGATCAGTTTGCCGAGATACGTCAATTGGAATCGGAAACGGAAAAGTGTAATCGGCTGAAAGAGATTGCGTGTTGGGAAAATCCGGGTCCGGGGAGTTTTTACGATGATATTGGACATCCGCGCAAGTCGGACCATGTTGTACATGCGGAAGAGATTTACACGATGTGGGGCGAAGAGGCGTATCCTATTCCGCTTCAATGGTGGTTGAACAACGGTCAATGCCGAATGCGACTTTCGCAACAAGTAACGCTTGATTATCCTGATTCGTTGGTGTACGAGGGACTTGATCCGAACGGAGAGTACGTTTTTCGAGCGGGGGGATTTGGGAAACTCCGGGTTGAAATTGACGGAGAAGCGGTTGAACCGGTCAACCCTGAAAAAATTCAGGTTGGTCAGTACGTCGAATTTCCCGTTGACCCGAAATTTTTGGCAGATCGCCGATTGGAAATCACTTGGATTGAACCGACGGATGAAGATCACTTGAATTGGCGACAAAAGACGCGATTGTCCGATGTCTGGTTGATTAAAAGAAGGTAGAAGATAGAAGGTAGGGAATAGGGGACAGGGTGTAGGGGATAGGGATTAGGACGAGACACTCCTCGCTTTGACACCTTATTGCCGATCATGCGTCAGATTACGTTTTTTTTCCCCTTTCCCTTTCAATTCTCAAATTTTTGCCCTATGAAACAGTAAAAAATTAACATCGATAGATCATTTGCAGGAATTATTTATTTACTGTTTCTAACTCCTATTGTTTATCTTCTTACCTTCTAACTTCTAACTCCTACCTTCTACTTTCTCTTGAAATGAATACTGAATTGAAACCTGGCATTGATTGGGTTGGCGTGCTTGATTGGAACGTCCGCGATTTTCATAGTTATGATACACCGCGAGGTGCAACGTATAATTCGTATTTGATACGGGATGAAAAAACGGTGCTGATTGACACGGTTAAAGCTCCGTTCTGCGAACAACTGTTGCGCAATGTCCGCGAAAAGGTCGATTTGGCGAAGATTGATTATGTCGTTTGCAATCATCTCGAACTCGATCATTCGGGGTCTCTTCCTGAAGTCATGCGCCAACTCCCGAATGCGACATTGTTGTGTAACGCGAAGTGTCGAGATGAAATGGGGACGTTTTTTGACACGAACGGTTGGAAGATTCAGATTGTTGGACCGGGAGAAAATGTTTCGATTGGACGACGGTCTTTGATGTTTGTCAACACTCCTATGGTACATTGGCCGGAATCCATGTTTACTTACGTTCCTGAAGAGAAGTTGCTTTTTTCAATGGACGGATTTGGTCAGCATTTGGCAACAACCGCCCGATTTGATGATGAGTATTCTCTTGAGGAGATACTTTGGGAAGCGAAATCGTATTATGCGAACATTGTGACCCCTTATGGTAAGCAGGTTTTGAGGACATTGGAAGCGGCAGGAACTCTTGCGATTGAGATGATTGCCCCTTCACATGGATTGATATGGCGGAAGAATTTAGGGAAGATTGTAAGTGCCTATCAGGATTGGGCGAACGGTCGGTTTGAACGGAAAATGTTGGTTCTCTATGATACAATGTGGGGCAGTACGGAAAAAATGGCGGACGAAATCGTTCGGTCGGCCCATGCAACGGTCCCGGGTCTTGACGTCCAACTGATTCATGTTCGCAAAACGCGATTGCGGCACATTGCGACAGAAATGTTGAATGCCCCGGTTGTTGCGATTGGAACCTCGACGCTGAATACGCAGATGATGCCGCAATTATCGGCGGTTTTGACGTATTTGAAAGGGTTGAAGTTTCGCCCGAAACAGACGTTTGCGTTTGGTTCAAGTGGTTGGGGATTGGGGGGACCGGAACAAGTACACAAGCAGTTTGAGGAGTTGAAATGGACGCCGATTTGTGATCCGATTCGGTCGTTGAACCGACCTAATGAGGAAGTGTTGCAGCGTTGTCGAAATGCGGCTGCTCAATTAGCGAGCCAAGCAGCTGAATTAGCGGAAATAGGGTAAACCGTTGACGGTTTGCAATTGTTTTCGACTTAGCCCGGCGCAAGTCGGACGGTTTTGAAATCTCATTACGCGCGATACGTTGTATCGCGGCTAAACGAGGATTGCTCCTTACGGTGCTAGTTTTGTTGGGACGCGCAACCGCCTACTTTCATCTGGATTGAAACTTTTTTTATGATGTTGAATGATGACCGAAGAACTGGAACAAAACGTCCCTTTGCATGTCGAGTCCGCTCAAGGATACCAAGTCGTTGCACGACGGTATCGTCCCAAAGAATTTCAAGAGCTGATCGGTCAACATCACGTTTCTCAAGCCCTCTCTAACGCAATCACGACAGAACGGGTTGGTCATGCTTACCTCTTTACAGGTGCACGCGGGGTCGGAAAAACCTCGACTGCCCGTATTTTCGCCAAGTCCCTCAACTGCGTTCACGGTCCAACCACAACCCCTTGTCATGTTTGTGACATTTGTGAAAGTATCAGCGTTGGAGAAGACATTGATGTCCTCGAAATTGACGGGGCAAGCAATCGCGGAATCGATGAAATTCGTTCGTTAAGGCAGAATACCTCCATTCGACCGTCCCGGGCCCGATTCAAAATCTACATCATCGACGAAGTTCACATGTTGACTCGTGAAGCGTTTAACGCTTTGCTCAAAACACTTGAAGAACCGCCCAATCACGTCAAATTCATTTTCTGCACGACAGAAGCGAATAAGATACCGATTACGATTCTCTCCCGTTGTCAACGGTTTGATTTTGCCGGGATCGATTCAACCGAGATTGCGGAAAAACTCGCGCAAATTGCAACGGCCGAAAAAGTGACAGCCGATGAAGGGGTGTTCGAGACCCTTGCGCGAAGAGCAGCCGGTTCCATGAGAGATGCCCAATCCCTTTTGGAGCAGTTGCTCTCTTTTGCGCCCGAACATATTCGGATCAATGATGTCCATGAAATGTTGGGAACGGCAGACGATCAACGGGTTTTTCGTCTCCTCGAATCCCTGTTGAACTGTGAAACGACCCAGATTTTTGAGGAATTGGACCAATTGTCAAGTGAAGGGGTCGATTATGGTCTGTTTCTCGAACAAATCATGGGAGCATTTCGTGATCTTATGGTTGTTGCAGCCGGTTCAGGAACCGGTTCGGGAGTCGGTTCCGGGACCCGTTTGAGTACCAATTCCGGGAGTAGTTCGGGGACGGATTCGGCAATTCGTTCGAGTGCTGCAAACCGGACAGAAAGGAAGGGAGAGACGACGGGGGGTCCTCTGAGTGCAGTCGCCAAATTGCTCCTCTACACCTCGCCAAGTCGATTGGATTGGTTGAGTGAATTGGCGCAATCGTTTGGGATTCAACGGATTTTAGCGGCTTTGCAGATTTTGGATCAGACCCA
Organism: Thermoguttaceae bacterium; assembly: GCA_051660685.1. Taxonomy (GTDB): domain Bacteria; phylum Planctomycetota; class Planctomycetia; order Pirellulales; family Thermoguttaceae; genus JAVBSX01. The sequence goes on from JBOFQB010000085.1 coordinate 57,031, forward strand.
TAATCGAATGAGGTTCAGCACGCAAAGTCGCATCTTGGCCGAATTGGCGTTTGTACGGATTGCTCATTTGGGGCAGATGCAAACGCTTGCCGTTTTGCTGGACCAGTTGAAAAAAGGGGAACTGCAATTGCCGGGTCCTTCGATTGCGGGTCTTTCAACGGCGCAATCGGCTCAATCATCCAGTTTGGGAACAGGTCAAGTGCAAGGACAAAGGGGAACGGCGGGACCCTCTTCTTCCTCTTCTTCAAACCCTTCTCATGCTTCTGATCCTTCACCTTCTTCTGGTCCTTCTCCGTTGTCCAATTCGACCGCTCGGAATTCGACCCAAACTGTTCGCAAGGTTCACTATGTTGGAACCCCGGAGTCGGTTCAGCCGATTCAACACCCGGACGAGTTGCGACAAATGGGATTGGGCAGATCGGGTTTGTCGGAACAGACCGGGTGTTCGACACGAGATGGTTTGAAGAGTTTGGCTCAGAACGGGCTGACGCAAAACACTCTGACGCAGAACACGCCAATTCAGAATAGGCCGATTCAGAACTTGTCGGGTCAAAGAGCGCAAGATGTTTGTGTCGAAACATTGAGTCAACGACCAGTTGACGTTGCAACGAATCGGGTTCGGTTCGATTTGGGGACTGTTGATCCGCAGAAAGCGACAGAGATTGCGACCGAAATTTGGCAGGAAACGGCACAATCATTGGGCGGGGTTCTTGCCGGTTTTGCCCAAACATTTCATTCCGTCCGACTGGAACAACCTAATCTGTTGATTGTCACTTTTCCGATCACACCTGATAATAAACAGTCAGCTGCAAAAACATATTGTGATAAAGAAACGGCAAAAATTCTTTCGGTTCTTGAGCAGCTGACGGGGACACGATTGCAGGTCCGCTTTGATTTGATTGAAAGGGGGTCTGCGCAACCGACGCAAACAATGATTTCTCCCGGTCAAAAAGCTCGGATGAAGCAGCAACTGATTGCCGAACTGAGCGATCATCCGATTGTTCTTCGCGCGACTGAACTTTTTGGAGCCGAAATCGTTGATGTCAGGGATTGAGAATTGATTGCGCGCAATCCGATTGCGGTTGCGCCAAGTAATGCGGCTTCATAACCAAGCGCGGTTTTTTCAATGTTGACCCCTTTGTTCGCCAATTCAAGCGACCCGGCTCGCATTGTTTCCAGCATAAGGGGTTGCAAAAGGTCAAATGCCCCACTTACACCCCCCCCGACGAAAATTTTGGCCGGATTGATGAGATTGGCTGCATACGACATTCCTTTACCAATTAGTCGGGCAGTACACTCAAAGACTTCTTTTGCAACAACATCATCTTTTCGGGCCAAATCGGCAATTTCAACAGCCGTTTTTTGAATGCCGGTTCGGGCAAAATAACGTCGGGCAATTCCCGGTCCGGCTGCTTCTGCTTCAAGACAACCGTCATGACCGCAACCGCAACGCATTCCTCCCTCGTCGGTTACAACCAGATGTCCGAATTCCCCGGCATTTCCAAAATGACCGCGATAAATGTCCCCGTTCAGGACCCAACCTCCTCCGATTCCGTTGCTGATTGTGACCCAGAGAAAATCGTCAATCCCTTTTGCCCCGCCAAATAATTTTTCGGCGTAAGCACAAGCGTTGACATCGTTTTCAACAGCAACCGTTGTGATTCCAGTCCAATCGGCGAACAATTTGGCAATTGGCAGGTCGCTGATTCCTGAAAAGGGGGCGTAAATCCATAATCCGGTTTTGGGATCGGCAAGACCGGGGACGTTGATTCCGGTTGCTTCGATTGCATTGAGCGAACCCAGTTGGGTGATAAGTCCCTGTAATTCGTGCAACAATTGTTCTTTGTTACAATCGGGTTTTAAGGATTTTCGTTCAATCGAACGAAAAAAGTCAACCCCTTTTTGTTCGAGGTCTTTTGAATCAACCGGGACGTGAGCGATTCCGGCCATAATTTTTGAACCGCCAATATCAACCGCCAAAATTTGTCGTGTTTTCATTTTTTTCTCAATGCTCCTTCGTATCTGCACATAAATAACTGATCTATTTTACTTTGTTCCTTTCGTGATGTTTGTGTTTTTAGTGGTTCTTGTATACCACGAAATACACCAAAAACACGAAATCAATACAAAACTTTGATCGATTGTGTATCCGCAATTTAGATAGGTCATGTTCGCGCAGAAACTTATCTCTTATTATTTTCTGGTCTCGTTTTTTCAAAATTGTCAAATCGGTATTTTTTTCCGTTTTCAATCAATTGGGCAATTTCGACCTCGTTGAAGCCGAAATGCGATTGCAGTAAAGCATACTCCCCGGGAAGAGAATTGTCAAAAAAGGCCGGATCATCCGTTCCAATTAACAGAGGAACCCCTTGTTCAAACAGTTGTCGAATTGGGTGTTCGGTTAGGGACGGAACCGCTTTGAGTTGAATGTTACTACTTGGGCAGATTTCGAGCGGAATATTACGATCAATGAGTTCGAGTATCAACTGTTGATCCTGAATGACGCTAATTCCGTGTCCAATTCGGTCCACTTTGAGTTGGTCGATTGTCTCCCATACTTGAGCGGAATTGCCAAATTCCCCGGCATGTGCTGTGCTGTGTAACCCCAATGATCGTACACGCTGAAAAACCGAAACAAACGGTTCAATTGTCCCGGGCGTTTCCTGACCGGAAAGATCAATTCCGACGATTCGCTTCTCAGGACACTGTTCATACAAGTCGAGTGTCTGGTGTCCCCAATCGGTGTTGCCCCCCATTCTCAAAATGGAGTAAATCAGATTGACCCGAATACCATATTGTTTTTCCCCTTCTTCAAGCGCGGTCAGAATCGGCGGAAGAAACCGCTTAAGGGGAATTCCGCGTCGAAGATGCGCAAGCGGAACAAAAAACGTCTCGCAATACTCAACACCGTCTCTTTGCAAATCCTCAACAAATGCTTTTGTCAGCTCGTAAAAATCGTCTTCCTCAACAAGGGGTTGGAAAATGACCGGGAAAATGTTTTGAAACTCTTCAAATCCGTCAAAATGGTAAATGTTAGGATTGGGAAGAGCAATTCCTTTACGTCGGGCAATCTTCCGTAGTGTTGCAAGTCGGACACTTCCTTCCCAATGAACGTGAAAGAGTGAAAAGGGGGGGGGGGTAAGAGAAAAGGGTTGAGCGAAACTCATTGCGAAGAGGTCGGGGTTCGGATTGGCGTAATCATGAAGCCGAGTCGTTGCGTGTCCATTTGTAATCGGAGATGATTCTGGTCGACCGCTCGAATCAGGACGAAATAATGACCGGGAGAGAGAGAATTGGGCAGTTCGATTGGGATTGTCCAAGAAATGTCTTTTCGGCGACTGCGTGAAACCTCTTCACAGAGCATATTGTCCGATTTGCTGACCGTTGCGCCGTTTCCGTCAAGAATTTCATAACTGAACGACATTTTCGTATTGTAACCGATTGCTGCATTTCCGCCGACTGCGACATTTTCCAGCTCAAGATAGATGAGCGGATAATCATCCGGTTGAAACTCTCCTTTCATAGGGGAGTAACCGCCAAAACCGCGCCAATCATTTTTGATGAACTGTAAATTCCTCATTCTGAGCGGGCAGAAATGTTGTAACTGTTCTTGCGCTTCTTGAAAATGCGGTTGCGCCATAATACAGCGAGTGCTGACATCCGGCGTTGTCCGTTCATCCAACAAGGTCGCCAAACCAAATAATTCGTTGGAATAGAAACCCTGGAAATGTTCGTCCAGACCAGAAATCGGTTGTTGCGATTCCCGTTGATCCCCAAGAGTGAGCGTTAACAGTCGTAATCGCAATTCATCCTGAATGACCGAATCCCGATTTGTTGAAAGATTGATCCGGGTTTTTAACGAATCAATTGTCTGTCGTAAAGACCTTTCCCAATCTTCTGCCGATTGCAGTTCATTCGGGGTTTGCACAAAAGCGTTACTTTGATAAGCAACTTGTCGTGTCGGATTTTCTGATTCCCCGATTCTCTGTTGATTGTCTTGACCCTCTTTTTTCTGTGAACCCGAATCCATTTCACTTTTTGAGGTTCCTGTTGATTCCAGATCATCCAACAAAGGAGCAAAATGTCCTTGAGGAACAAACATTGTATCTTTTGGCAGTTCGGCTAAACGATCTGTTTTCTGCGAAACGGGTGATTCGCTAACCGTTGAAATAGGCAAATCCTTTTCATTCCGAACAACTTCACGCAGTTTGGCAAGTCGGGTCTGTTCCTTTTTTGGCGTAAGAGGCGTTAGAGTTGGGACAGGAGCCGGTTCACGGACTTGTTCTGAGTCCAAAGAAGCCGATTCCAAACCGTCTTTGTTCCGTCTCTCAATCGACCGGGAATCAGCGACTCTTTGTCCTGCTTGTTCCGATTCACCTGCTTGCCTGTTTTGTCCCGACTGCCCAACTTGTCTGGATTGTTTTGTTGGTCCAGTCAGCTCCTGTTGTTCTGATTTGTTCAACGTGTTTGCTCGCTCAACAGACAACGCTTGACGCTTGTTTTCCGCGGACGGTTGATTGTCTGTTGAAACGAGTGAACGGTCAACACGGTCAACCGCTTTTCCGGGAACATCTTCAGCAACAGTTCCAACAACATGATGAGCAGCCTTTTCGCCTAAAAGTTCAAATCGGGTTCGTTGCACAAGAAAGGAATAACCCGGAATTTTTGAATCAACCGTCTTGAGTTCCTCAAGAATCGGTCCTGCAACTCCCCAATGAACATTTTCCGCTTCTTTCAAGTCGTTAATCAGGGCAACCAAATCAGGATGTAAGTTGGTCGAAAACGTTGCCGATTTGTTGTTGAGGTCTGATTTGTGAGTCGTTGGTTGGACAACCAATTGATTGGGTTGAGGTGATTGAAGTTGAGATGCTTGAAACGGTTGACTTGCAGAATTCCGGCTTGTCTGTTCCGTTGCAAGAGCGACTTGGGATTGCTGATGAGACAACAAGGAGGAAGAAGGGGGAATTGGCGAGTTTGATTGGACAGTTGGAACGACGTAACCAGATTGTGAAGGAATACGGTATTGAAGAGGTTGATTGGGAATTCCAAGAGGATAGGGTTTTGACCGATTAGCGAAAATTTGACTGGGGGTGAAATCAGGGGGCGCAATCGGGTTAGGATGACTGAGAGAGTTGGGAGAAATGCCGGGATCAACGGGTTGAGCCGAAGAGGGCGAATTGGCAATCACGTCATCTTCATCTTTGCGAAAAAAATCAACGACGGGGGTCAGAATTCCTTTTTTCTTTTGGGAAGTCGGGGTATTTTGGGCCCGAAATTGATATTCAGTTTTTTGAGAATGAGAGGTGAACTGAGACGAGGTAACGGATTGACAACCGACTGTTGAACCAAGCAACGTCAAGACGGAGAAGAGCAGAACAAATTCTGTCCAGTCAAACAGGCGTGCTGTTTTTGCATGAACCGCGAACGAATTTATTAAGGCTCCCTGAAAAACGTCGTCAATGAGGCGATCATGCTCTTGACCAACCCGAATCGGCGCAATCGACCAATCCTCCTCTGATTCCAACGTGTCCAAATAACGGTCAGAATACTCGGATTCCTGTTCGCAAAGGTTGTTACTTCGAGATAATTGGGTCAATTTATCCATATCCGGTCAACTGATCCTCTGTCAATCAGTCCAACAAAAAAGGGGGAAACGTCAACATGTAGTGAGGACTGTACTCATTCTGGAAATTCAAGGCAAGAGAAAATAGGTAAAATGCGACCGATTTCCTTTTACGACAGGTTAAATCGCGTGAAAAATTTGTTAGAATGAACGCCCGTCCGAGAAACAACCGAAGTCCTCATTTTTATTTTCAATGACACCAGCGGTTAAAACCGCCGTCTATTTTGTGCCGCACCTTTGGTGCTGAGAATAGGATTCCCATTGTCATTTCGCGTGAACGGTTACGAAATGTTGCGTCAAAATCATGCAATGTGTATACAAATTATTGAAATGCGCTAAACCCCTTTTCAGAAAGGTTAACCATGATTCGTTCTCTCTTCACTTTTGTTGTGCTTTTGTTCGGTTTAACAACAATTTATGCGGCCCAACCAACTCCAGCTGAAATGTATGAAGCCGAATGTTGGACCCGGGCCAAGTTGGAAGGAATTCAGGTCGTTCCTTTGGAAAACGGGACCTTTGTGAACGTGATTGAGAATTATGACCCGGTTTATGCGAACGCACGACAAGGAAAACCGCTGAAAATAGGGGATCAACAGTTCACAAACGGTCTGTACTGTCATGCAAACAGCCGATTGCAGGTCGTTCTTGCCGAACCGGCCCAAACATTTGAAGCGGTTGTCGGGGTCGATTCCAACGAACAGACTTCCAATGGTCGCGGAAGTGTCCAGTTCGCGGTCAAAAGGGGCAACCAAATCGTCTGGAAGTCCGAATTGTTGCGAGAAGGAATGTCCCCGGTTCCTGTTCAAATCGATCTCAAAGGGACCCAATCGTTTGAATTGTTCATTGACGACGGGGGGGACGGGATTTCTTGCGATCAGGCCGATTGGGCAAATGCCCGGGTTGTTCTGCAATCCGGCAAAACGGTCGAGTTGGGACAACTCCCCCTTTGTGCCGAAAACGTCGAGCCGTATAACGTGGAACCGTTTTTTTCATTTGATTACAACGGGGAATCGTCGAAACAGTTTCTGAAAGATTGGACATTTGCCCGATCATCTAAACGGTTGGACGATCAACGAACGGAGTACACGATTTCGTACACGGACCCGAAAACCGGTTTGCAGGTTTCCGTTCGCGCGGTCGTCTATTCGGACTTTCCCGTTGTTGAATGGACGCTTGACTTTACCAATACCGGGTCAAACGACACGCCGATCATCAGCAACATTAAGGCGATTGACACATTTTTTCAGCGATCCGGTTCCAAAGAGTTCCAACTCAACGGGAACAAGGGGGATGATTGTACAGCCGATTCCTTTGAGCCGTTTTCCGAACAGTTAGGTCGAACGAAAACAAAGCATATTGCGAATACGGGGGGGCGACCGACCCAAAAGGCGTTTCCGTATTTCAATCTTGAATGTGGGGAAGGGGGCGGAATCAACTTTATTCTCAGTTGGGCCGGACAATGGTCTGCCGATTTTATTCGTAATGGGTCAAGTGGAATCACACTTCAAGCTGGTCAGGAGTTGACACATTTCAAATTGTATCCCGGAGAAAGTGTCAGACAGCCCTTGATTGTCTTGCAATTCTGGAAAGGTGATCGACTTCATGCACAAAATGTCTGGAGAAGCTGGATGATTGCGCATAACATTCCGCGAGATGCAAAGGGGCAACTCCCTCCTTTGCCGATGTACGAAGCGTGTAGTTCACATTGGTACAATGAAATGATTGAGGCGGACTCAGAAAGTCAAAAGTTTTTCATTGCCGAATACTTACGACAGGGTTTGAAATTGGATTTTTGGTGGATGGATGCCGGTTGGTATCCCAATCAACATGGTTGGCCGCATACAGGAACTTGGGAGATTGACCAGAATCGTTTTCCGGGCGGATTCCGACCGATTTCCGATTTTGGTCGGGAACGCGGGGTTGAAACCATTGTCTGGTTTGAACCGGAAAGGGTGACGGCGGAGACGTTTTTGGCGGATGAACACCCTGATTGGGTTTTAGGGGGTTCCAAAGGAGGTCTGTTGAATCTCGGCAATCCGGACGCCTTAAATTGGTTAATCAATCATGTCGATCAGTTGATAACGAAGGAGGGGATTGACCTGTATCGGCAGGATTTTAACATGGACCCGCTTGATTTTTGGCGGAAGAATGACACGTCAGATCGGCAGGGAATTTCGGAGATACGGCATATTGAGGGTTATTTGAAGTATTGGGACACGTTGCAGGAGCGACATCCGGGGATGTTGATTGATTCGTGTGCGAGCGGGGGACGGCGGAATGATTTGGAGACCTTACGTCGGGCGGTCCCGCTTTTGCGTAGTGATTACATCATGGAACCGGTTGGGAATCAGGCCCATTTTTATGCTCTTGCCAATTGGTTTCCTTTTTTCGGAACCGGGACCTCGAAAACCTCTTCTTACGAAATTCGCAGTGTACTCGGTCCCTCGTTCAATTCCTGTTGGGACATGCGAAATCCGAATCTCGATTATGACTTGTTCAAAAAGCTGATTGATGAATGGAAGGAATACGGCCCGTTGTATTTTGGCGATTATTACCCGATCACGCCGTACTCTCTTGATAATACAGCTTGGATTGGTTGGCAGTTTCATAACCCGAAAACCGAAAAGGGTCTGATTCAGGTTTATCGTCGGGGCGAAAGTCCTTATGAAACGGCGAGATTTCCGTTAGGGGGTCTTTCCGAGGACGTTATTTACACGTTAAGGAATCTTGACAATCCGCAAGCAACGGTTTCGATGTCGGGCAAAGAGTTAATGAGCCGGGGATTTTCGATAACGATTGACGAAAAGCCGGGAACCGGTTTTTACATTTACGAAAAGTAGCAATCGTTGAGCGCATTTCAATCATTGTCGGAGCGACCTCATGTTTAGCCGAGGAACAACGTTCCGCGCGTTCTGAACTTTCAATACGCGCGGAACGTTGTTCCTCGGCTAAACATTTCCAACACAGGGTTGTTGCAATTCACCTCCTTATCGTGTACAATGCCCCGTGTTTTCGTCCGGTTCTTCCGTTGAGAATTGTCAACGATCCCCCCTTGATTCGGGTCGGCTTGAAATTTCCAAATAGAATACACGCCGCATTGCCCCTTTTCCCCTCACCTTCAAACAGAAAGTCGCTCGCATGTCCTTAGACGCCTATTCCTACTGTCCCGGCGGTCGGGGGAAAAAAATCCGTTTCTGCTGTCCCGATATGGTCAAAGAACTCCAGCAAATCGAAAATTTGATGGAAGATCATCAACCGTCCGCTTGTATCTCCTTCATTGAACAGTTGGAACAGAAAAAACCGGGTTGCGCCTGTCTCTCCGTCGCTAAATTGACCATGCTCCGTCAGGATGAACGTTGGGCCGAATCACTTGAAGTTGCTAAATCATTTTATCAACGGGAACCGGAAAATCCGCTCGCCGCTTCTGAACTTGCTATTTCCTACGCTCTTCTGAATCAGACGGAAGAAGCAATGTCAACGGTTATTGACGGAATTGAACGTTGGGAGGAAACGTCCATTCATTCGGCTCATCTGACCGCTTTACAGGTTTTGGGGGAGAAAGCCGTTGAAGATCAGGATGCCTTTCTTGCTCTTGGAATTGCCCGCCAATTGCAGCAATTCGAGCAAACGGCTCAGCAGGGCACAACGCTTTTTGCTCGGGCAACACAAATTCCTTCAACCTGTATCGCGCGGAGTATAACCTTTGACTTTGATTGCCCGGACTCTTTCCCCCTCCCCGAACGCGAATCCTTCTTGAGAGCAGCCAATTACTTCGTCTCAGCCCGTTGGAAAAAATCGCTCGCCATTCTCGAATCCCTTCTGCCCCATGTCGAATCTTGGCCCAAACTTTGGTTGAACATCAGTATTCTTCGCTATTATCTCGGTCACGCTGATGATGCGGCAAATGCCCTCTCACAATATGCGGCTTTTCCGAGTATTCCCGTTGATGATGCCGTTGACGCCGAACTGCTCCGACTTTCGCTCAATGCGAATCCGTTGGGGGACCAGATTGACATTTATCGTTGGATTTGTGACATTCAGGACTGTGATCGGGTTCGTGAGGTTCTCCTGTCCGATTCCCGGTTCCGTTCAATCCCCTTTGATCCGCGTCCCGTTGCAGGTGAAGATTCTCCCCCGCCCATGTTGATTTTTGCCGTTCAGGATAAACCGGAACCGACGATAGAACAGTTGACCCGCGAAAATGCCAGTTATTCGCTCTGTTCCGCCATGTTATTTGGAAAACAGACAGATCGGGACGCGCGAATTGAGTTGGTGCTGCTCAAAAGCACCGATAAAGATCAGGTTGCGGCCCTGTTGACGGAACTGATTGGCCCGCAAATTCTACGTTGGGGAGAACCTCAGGTTCTCAATTCCGGTTCCGCAACGGAACTGCAACTGCAACGGTCGGCGTCGATCAAAAATCCTGAAACGGACGCTGAATCGCAAGCTCTGACGGAAAAGCTGCAATCGTTCATGCTCGAAGATTTGCAAGATTTTTACGTCAACTACCCTTATGGTTTTCTGGGCGGAAAAACTCCAACCGAATCCGTCAAAGAACCGGTCCTGAAAAACCGTGTTCTTGCCGGAATTGAATTGCTTGAATCTTGGTTGCCGTATGACCTGTATCGCCCCTTTGGTGATTCGTTGCGAAAGAGACTGGGACTTCCGGCCCGGGAGATGGTCTCGATTCCGGCGGAATTCAAACGAGGTGCAACCAAGAAGGACTTGGCGGAAACGGACACCTTGAAAGAGGAGCATTTTGTTGACATGATTCCGACTTGGAGATGGGATCGGATTGATTGGTTGGCAATTCAGACCGGGGAACTGATTTTTGCATTCCAACTCGCCTTGTACCTGAATGATCGCCGTCTCATCACGCTTCTTTCTCGACCGTTGCTTGAGCGACCGGTTGCTGAAGTTGATTTCCGGTTCCGACAACAGGCGTATCAGGTTTTGATTCAGCAGGCATTTGCTTCAATGGAGCTTGAACAGGTCAATAAACTGCTTGAACAGGCGCGTGAGGAGCAGAAAACGCAAACGGATTCGGACAGTTGGTTGAACTTGGTCGAACTTAACGCCGCTTTAGCGCAAGGCGATGTTGTCCGATTCCAAGACCTTGCGACTCATTTAATGACCGAACACCGTTCGGAACCGGACACGATGCAGACCTTGTTCCACATGTTCCGACAGTTGGGGCTAATTAACCAAGATGGTTCCCTTGCGATCCGCAACCCCCAATCCGGTCCTTCCTCGATGTCCCCCGCTCCCCCTGTTTCCCCGATTGTCTCTGGTGAAACCTCTTCCGCCCCAACTTCCAAACTTTGGGTCCCGGATTGATTTTCGCCGATTGATTTTTCCCCGTTTAGCCGCGATACAACGTATCGCGCGTATTTAGCCCGGCGCAAGCCGGACGGAAACACACATTTTCGTGAGGTTTTCGTGTATTTCGTGGTCCAAAAATAAAAACTCCTTTTCATCACAAAACCTGTTTGCGAACTGCCTGATTCGCCCCTTGTTCCCCTGTCCCTCCTCCCACTTCCCCTTCCTCTCCCTTTCCCCGCATCCTATGAAAAAAATTGGTGATTGGTTCAGCAGTCGCGTTTTCCGTATGGTCCACGAAAACAACCTCGTTTATAACACCTGTTGGGAAGACCCGCGTTTGGACAAGGTTGCCCTTGAATTGACCCCGGAAGACAACCTGCTCGTCATTACTTCTGCCGGTTGCAACGCTCTTTCGTATGCGTTGACCGGTTTGAAACATGTTTATACGGTTGATGTCAACCCGCGACAAAATGCGGTGTTGGAACTGAAAATTGCCGGGATCAAGAATCTTGATTACCCGACGTTTTTCAAAATGTTCGGCGAAGGGGTTTTGCCGGAAATCGAAGAAGTCTATTCCAAACAACTGCGACCTTCTTTGCCGGAATATGCCCAAAAGATTTGGGACAAGCGGATCATCCGGTATTTTGGGGGACGGAAACGTCGTTCGTTCTATTTTTGTGGAACATCGGGGATGTTTGCCCGGGTTATGCGACGCTACATTAACCATATAGGCCGGTTTCGCAACGAGGTGAATGAGATTCTGGCGTGTAAAACGATTGAGGAACAGCGGGACATTTGGTTCAACAAAATCCGTAAAAAACTCTGGTCCCCCTTCGTTAAGATGCTCGTCAATCGGGACGCTTCACTTTCGATGCTTGGTGTCCCGCGAGCGCAACGAATGCAGATTGACAAACAGTATGAAGGTGGTATCATTAAGTTTGTCCAAGATGCGTTAGATTCAGTGTTTGGAACCTTGCCGATTGCGGACAATTATTTTTGGCGGGTCTACGCGACGGGCTGTTATACACCGACCTGTTGCCCGGAGTATTTGGAGGAGGAAAACTTCCAGAAACTTAAAGGGGGTTTGGTTGACCGGATTTCGGTTGCGACGGACACGGTTGAGGGATTTTTGCGCAAAAATGATGTCCAGATTTCCCGATTTGTCCTTTTAGACCACATGGATTGGTTGTCCGATCAGTTATATGATGCGTTAGTTTCGGAATGGGACATTATTTTGGACCGTGCAGCACCGCAGACGCGGATACTTTGGCGCAGTGGGGGTTTGCGGACGGACTACATTGACACAGTTCCGGTCGAGAAGGGTGGAGAGAAGCGGTCATTGTCGGAGTATTTGACGTACAATCGTGAGTTAGCGAGTGAGCTTCACAAGCAGGATCGGGTCCACACTTATGGTAGTTTTTACATAGCGGACTTAAAGCGACCGTAAGTTTCTCGTTCCGTTCCCCGTTTTGCTCCCCGTTTAGCCGCGATACACCGTATCGCGTGTACACAGAGTGGTTTCTGTTGGATTATCATATAAAAAAAGGTTCTCGTAGCTCAATAGGATAGAGCGTCGGCCTCCGAAGCCGAAGGTTGTGGGTTCGATTCCCGCCGAGAACACTTTCTAGGCGGTTTAACCAAGACAAGAACACACAGAAGAGGTCAATATGCGCGTTGCTATGTGTCAAATGTTAGTCCAATATAGCCAATTGCACGAAAATCTCCAACAAGCCGAGAAAATGCTTGAACTGGCGAAACGGCAGGGAGCTGAAATCGCCCTCTTGCCCGAATGTCTTGATATTGGTTGGGCAAACCCTGACGCGATCAAATTGGCACAACCGATGGAGGGAGAACCCGTTTCACGGTTGAAACAGGCTGCAATTGCCCATAAGATTTACGTTGTAGGAGGAGTCACGGAACGGGTTGGGGACAAATTGTACAACACTGCCGTGTTGCTTTCTCCTGAAGGTGAACTGCTCGCAAAACATCGGAAAATTAACCTTCTTGTTAACGTTGAATACATGTACGAAGTGGGACGGTCACTTTGTGTCTGCGAGACGGCATTGGGACGAATTGGGATCGACATTTGTGCTGATAATTGGAATGATTCCATTGTCTTGGGACATTCTCTGGGAAGAATGGGGGCGCAGGTCCTTCTTTCACCTTGCGCTTGGGCTGTTCCTCGCGGTTTTGACCAGAAGAAAACCCCTTATGGTCAGGATTGGGTTCGTCCCTTTTGCGAATTGGCCCGACTCTATAACATGCCCATTGTCGCCGTCAGTAATGTTGGCAAAGTAACCGGGGGACGTTGGAGAGGTTGGGATTGCATCGGAAACTCAATCGCCCTTTGGAATGAAAGAAACGAACCGTTGATGCTCCCCTTTGGAGTTGACGCGGAATGTGTTCAGACAATCGAATTTGAGTTGCAGGAACATCCGAAAAAGGGGACCGATTTGTCCGGTTATGTCAGAGAACAGGCCCGATTAAAAATCTGATTTTCCCCGTCAGCACGCCTTACCGCAATGCGGTCTCAAAGTCTTCGAGGGAGGTACAGTCCACAGCATAGGCAACGAGTGATTGTAAGGCAATTTCGTCGGTTCGGCTGTTCAGTTCGTTGACGATTCGCTTGGGAACCTCCGTCTTAAACCGGGACTTCAAAATCGTCAAAATGGATTTCACCTCGCCTCTTACTTCGCCTTGCGCAATACCGTCTGCGAAAATGCCCTTGTATACCGTTTGTGCCATTTCTATACCCTCCTGACCTTTAATCGTTGTCAAAATTGCTTTATCTACCTGCTGCGCCGTAACACCATCCGTTACCGCACAGTACCGAACAATACTTTCAATCAAGTCCTTGATCCGAACATCTTTGGAAACCGTCCCCAAATGGGCAACAATCTGCTCCAAATGATCCGCAAAAGTTCCCTCTTTTGCCCGTTTTAACGATTCGACAACCGCTCGGGTTTCTGGACGGCCCGGCAATTTGCCGTAATCGAATTTGCGTAAATTGATGACAAACACTTGAAATTGCGGGACATGCTTTCTCAACTGTTCCGGGACCGACTCGTAAATGTCCTGAAACCGCAACTCCTCCGCAATGTCCTCATCGCCGCTGTAAATCAGCACCATCAACAACATTTTCGGCTTGAACTTTTTCCGCGATGTCGGTCTTTTTGCCGTCTTAAAATCGTTATAAAGGGCAAGAGCCGCATAAGCGTTAAGCTGAATCGGGACGAAAATGTCCGGCTGCGACTTCAGTTCAAGCGTGAACAACACTTCGACGTTTTCACTGACCATCCGCGCGAGAAACGCCAAATCCGCAATGTGTTCGTCGAACATTTTACCGAAAAAGGTGGTCGGAGCCGATGTCAATTCATCCAAATTGACGAATTCGGCAATGACGGGATCGGCATAAAAACGGAGCAAATCGGCGGCGATCAGTTTGTCGCCGACCACTTTCCGCCCGAACTGGTCGTGCGGGCGAAACGGTTTCCCCGCCTCAATCTTGTCAGTTTCCGTCGTCATTGCAATTGCAAAAAAGGGTAAATCATTGCCAAACTCCGCGACTACATTTTACCCCGTCAAATCTGGTGTGGCAAGACAAGTTATACCCGAAACGGGTACAAAATGGACATTTTGCCGGAACGCAGGCATCTTGCCTGCATCAAGAAAAAAATGTGGGCAAGATGCCATGTCAGTCCCAGAGATTGTTAACGATACCATTTCCTACTCGCACTTTCAAGTGTAGCACCTGTAATGTCTATGAACAACGAAGTGCAGTCTGAAACCTCACCATGAACGATTACATCGTCTCCTTTTTCTAATTGTGACATTTTAGTCGCTGCAATCCAATGGGCACGACATCGCACTTGGACGAAGGAAGAATCATTGCCTAGGCAAACGTAAGTTTGGTCAAATTCCTTCCTGATGTCAGCAACCTTGCCCGACACCTTAATGGAGTTTCCAATGTAAACTTTTCCGAAAATGACTTGATCGTCTTCGAATGCTTGTATCAAGTCCGTCGCAGTGACGGACCAGATTACGGGGGAGGTAGTACTGTCAGTATCTGAATCTTTAGGCCGCAACATATTCACGAGGATAGGAACAATAATTACCATGCATATCAGGCAACCTAGACAACTCAAGCAACTTAAGCTTTGCCGTTGCCGACAGTGTGGACAGACTGAGGCATCTGCCTTGATAACACTTTTACAGTGTTTACAGATTTTTGTTCTATCAGTCATCAATATCTCCTTTGTGACTATTCTTCGGCTAAACGTCCGGCTTGCGCCGGGCTAAGTAAGGAATCGTGTCCATCTTGTTTCCAGTTTGAGTCTTGACGGTTCTGAATGCGCGATACGTTGTATCACGGCTCAACATTTGTGTCGCTCCTGGGACATCAATGTGTCCATCTTGTTTCCGATTTGAAGATCGACCGTCTAAAACATCACCTTAACGACGTGTCGGAGTCGAGGGAATTTGGTTCTGCGCTGCTTTTTCAGGGTCCAGTTCGGGGACAACCAGTTGCGGAACTTCGGCGTTCGGATTGGCCCGTAATGCTTCTTGCTGTTTGGCAAGATAGGTAAGACGGTCCTGCTCGAACTCCAGTCGCTGTTTTTCTGTTAACTCTTGTTGAGATGCGAGAATGCGCCGACCATACGGACTGTTTTCAAGCGGGTTTTCCATACGGTCAATCGCATTTTGGGCCGTTTGGTATCCCGCTCTTGCAAATTGTTCGCGGATTTCGGGCCGAATCGACTCCAGCTTCATCCCCAAACGTCGAACGGAATCGGGATTCGATTGCGCCGCTGTTGAAAGATTGCCAACAAAAGCAATTGCCTGTTCAAAATTGTTGTCCGCGACTTTACCCAAAAGAGGGGCGAACAGTTTGGCGAACACATCGAGTGCAACATTGTGAATTCGGATAAACGAGTCAATCTGGGCAATAACATAGGGTTCGCCGAGATCATCCCGTTCAAAACGGTGTTGAACCAACAAAACCGTTTCTCCTTCAACGGCTTTCGTCATTAGCGGACCTCTGTATGATCCGCGCGAATAGGCAATACTCAACTCAGGACTCATATAGATGAGTTCAACGGTTCCTGTCGAACCAACCGTCTCGCGTAAATTGTAAACACCCGGTTTGTCCGACTGTTTCAGCGAAATTTGATTGACTCCGAGACGTTCCCAGATTGCAACAACGACGTCGGGGTGATTCAGCAGGAAGAAGAACATTGCCGGATCACAGTAGACGGATTGTTGAGGTAAGCGACGATACAGTGATTGTTCGAGCAGAACCGGTTGAATCTTGGCCCGGACCTCGCTTGACAGTTCTTTCCAAGGAACCCGTTGAATCGCTTCATTTCGGGCTTTTTGACTGGTTGATGCTCCAAGAAGGTCGGTTTCTGCCGATTCTTCCGCCTCTTGACCGCGCAAAAGGTTTCGTCTGAACTCGGCAGACTGCGCACTTTTCACAAGTAGCCCCTGTTCTTTTAAGAACAGCCCCTTTTCGCACAATAGACAGGCAAAAACGCAAAACAGATAAAATAGGGATGTACGGACATTCCAACACGTTAAAAAAAATGGTCGCGTTTTCATTGACTCTTGCACAAAGATGTCGAAATATAGGGATTGTTCGGATTGTAACTCCTCACTCCCGGATAAATCGACATTTGGTGAAGATGTACCACACTTTTTTTCGCTTGTAAAACGGTTTTTTCCGCAAATTGGACTTGAGGAAAAATCGTTTTTTTTCTATGGTTCAGGTTGATACCAGATTTTAGGGCGTGTTCACGCAAACAGAGCTTAGATGACCGTTGCATGAATTTATGTGACTGTTTGACACAACGGAGATAATTTTGTAATGAACAAATTGTTCAAATTGCCTAAAATGTATCCCAGATAACCCAAATTTATAGTGTGAACACGTCCTCGTGTGTCATCCTTTTTCCTGACATTTGCTAATGTCCCTATTTTATTCACTTTTCAGGTCCCCGCTTAGTCTCATCATTCCGTTAACCGGAATCTGCGTTCTCCTGCTCCTACTTTATCTCAATTGGTCGTCCGAACAGTTTGCCGATCAACTTGCGCAAAAAATGGAACAGGTTCCTGAAGATGATGTCAAGGTGTTTGCTGAACAATTGGGCAGTTTGGGTAAACCGGGAATATCACGGTTGGTTCACGCCCTCACCTCGCAACGTCGATCCGTCGTCTTTGCAGCCCGGGATGTCCTTGAAAAAAATTTCCAACAATGGTCTAACCTTCCTCCCAACAATTCGGCTCCCCTTCATTTGCAGCTTTCACGCTCATTGTCTGAGGAACTGGACTCTTTTCGTCCGACCTCACAACTTCTCGCCGTTTCTTGGTCGCAACGTATTTTGCGTCATATGCTGAAATCCGAGGGGGAAAAATATCCGAATCAGTCAAAAATCGCCGAATACTGTCAACGTATTCTCACAAAAACCGAGGGGGAACGGACAGTTCTTGCCGAACCTCGACTTCTTGACGAGATGCACATTGTTGCAAGCGGGGGAGAACCGAAAAAACTTTTGCCGGTTGAGCTGAGTTCCCGGACAACGCAATTGGCGAAAAGGCAAAATGGACTGCAAAACGAAGTGGAACAGGAACGGGAAAATGAGTTGGAGTTTTATGACCCCTATTCCTCACCCCGGGCCGATCTGCTCTATGTTCTGTATCGTTCTCGAGCGACTTCTCAACCTGTTGAACGTGAACGCCCTGATTCCAGCCCGTTTGAGGAAGCGACAACGGGGGAAACAATGATTGCCGGGAATCTGACCGACCTGAATCTTCGGGAATTGCCGACTGCCGGTTTTCCTTCTCCAACACTTTCCCAACCGACTCAACGAATTGGTTCCAAATATGAAGATTTGGCACAACCTCAATCGTCGCGTGATCTCAGGTCAATGTCAGACGATTCAAATGCTTCAAACGATTTGATACAAGGAGTCAATTCATCATCCGGTCTTGAGGAAAAACTTCCCCAACTTCCTCCCTATTTGGAAAACGTCAAGGAATCCTATTCAGACGTGCAACGACCGATTGAGGAGACCTCTTTAGGTCGAATCGACCAAGACGCAATTCCCAATCTGCCGACTGTCGATTTAATGCGATTGTTGCAACACCCCAACAAAGCGATTGCGGCTCTTGCTGAGCAACAGTTAAGAAAGCGGGAGTATTATCAAGACGCCCATATTGCGCTTGCATTACGGTTGTACAATCCCAAACCGGAATTACGCAAGGAAATTCTCGAACTTTTACCCCGAATTCCCTCTGTCCAACCCATTCCTTGGTTGGTCGAGTTGTTGCGCGACCCCAACCCGGATGTCCGTTTTGCGACACTTTCGTATTTGGCAACCGCAAAAGACCGGCAATTAGTGCAGTTAATGATAGATCGGGCCAAGAAAGACGACGATCCGCGAATGAATGTTCTCGTAGAAAAACTGGAACGACTTTCCAGTTTGCGTCAACAGGAAGACCTTAGGTAGAGAGTAGGGGATAGGGAATGGGGGATAGGGAGGAGAATTGAGAATTGAGAAGGGTAAAAAACGAAATCTGACGGATGATCGGTCCTATTTGAAGCGTCCCCCCAATAAAACAAGCTCCTTAGCGACCTCATGTTTAGCCGCGATACAACGTATCGCGCGTTCTGAAATTTCAATACGCGCGGAACGTTGTTCCTCGGCTAAACGACATATTTAGGTCGCAGCTAACGCAGCTCATTTTTTGTGCCGGACTTAACCCGGGGTTTCGCTGCGCTTCACCCCGGGCTACAAAAAGGTCGCTGCTATGCAGCTAAGAGATGCAGTCCTTGAATTTGTGCGTCAAAAATACATGCAATGTGTATACCAATTATTGAAATGCGGTCAACATTTTTTGCTGACGAATGACCCTCGAAATTTACCTAATCCTCACAAACAAACCGGTTGCCTAATCATTGCAGCTCGAACTCGTACCCGGTCGATGTTGAGATGGAATTGCTCCCTTTTTTTAATCCGTACCCCGCGATTACGATGTATTACAGCCGGTTGACAAAATACTCAGAAAACCCTTTCGGTTGTTTCCTCTCCTCTGTTCTGCTCCTTTTGCTGTGCTGCACCCCGGGGTTTGTTACACCTGCCCTTGCCGCTTATCCCACAACGTATGGTCAGAGTAATGTTGTCAACAACCCTTATGATGTCTATTCGTCCGTTCGACCGGGTAATACGGATTATGGACGAGGAGGTCGGGTTTCAGGATATTCCTACACAACTTACCGACCGTTGACATCGGCCCCAACTCTTTCGTTTGACCCGATGTATGCGCCCCGGGTTGCGTCCAACGGTCAACCAACCCCGCTTGCGTACACAACAAAACCGTCAACGACGAGTTATATGAACTCGCAAATGGGGATTGCCCCTTGTGCAAACTGTCAGGACTACACTTGTCAAAATGCCGTTTGCTCGAAAAAACCGAGCTGGTATTCACCATTAAAAAATGAGGCCCGGCGTTATGTTCAGGATGCAAAAAATTTCTATACAACGGACACTTTCCTCAATTTTGGGGTCGGTTTGGCCGTTGGAGGAACATTGGCGAACACGGATTTGGACCAGAATTTCCGCAATTGGTATCAAGACAATGTTCGCAGTTCCGGTTCCAACGATTTCGCAAAAGGAGCGAAATTCTTTGGTGAAGGTGCTATTTTCATTCCCGTCATGCTCGGAACATCACTGACATACCGTTATTTGCAGGAATACCATATTATTTCTCCTCGCGGAAATCCAATCGGGAATTTTGCAAGTCGAACGACTCGGGGATACTTGGTTGGAGCCCCGACCCTTTTGGTTGGGCAAATGGTCCTCGGCGCAGCCCGACCTTCTGAAGATTCTCCCAACACCTCACATTGGATGCCCTTTAAGGAGAATCATGGAATCAGCGGACACGCTTTTATGGGGGCAGTTCCGTTTATGACCGCTGCTCAAATGTCGAAAACTTGGTACATGAAAAGTTTCTTTTACGCCTGCTCAACACTTCCTGCTTGGTCCCGGGTCAACGATGACGCTCACTATCTCTCCCAAGTGGTGCTCGGTTGGTATTTAGCCTATTTGTCCGTCCGCGCTGTGTCTTTAACCGAAGAAGGACGATTACCAAAAGGACTGACTATCTTCCCGGTTTATGACCGTAATACCGTTGGAGGAGGGGTCCAATATAAGTGGTAATTTTTCTGATACCGCCGCCTATTACTTGACCCAACCTCATTTGACTTGCTTGGCGACCGATTGGAAGACGCAAAAAATCTGCCTCTTCTTCCAAAAATGTATTCAGTTGAGAAAATAGGCAAAATAATTTTGAGTTCTCGAACAAGTCTATTGTTTCGCCCTTACAGGGCGAATATTTTTTGACATTTTGACATCAGCGGTTAAAACCACTGTCTATTTTGTTACGCACCTTGGGTGCTAAGAATGCGACAACATTCTAATTTCCCGTGAACGGTTACGATTTTTTTATTCTTTTGAGGAATAGCAGGGACGGGAAAAGGACGAGCAGAGCGAGAAGGGGGGAGGAGGGGATGGAGCAACCGAATTGGGGCAACGTAACAGCAAGCGCGTTGTGAACGAAATGGAATGCAATACAGGGCCAAATTTGACCGGCTTGGATTGCGATGTAACCGAGCAAACAGCCAATGATGGTTGCGCTGAGTGATTGTTGCAGCAGAGAATGTGTGATTCCAAAGAAGAAAGCACTCAGGAGGATTGCATCCCAACGATTTTTCATTGTTTCCGAACTGTTGCGCAAGAAACCGTGTAAAATGTAACCGCGAAAAGCGATTTCCTCGCAAAAAGCGGGGATGAGGGCGAACAGGAGCAGCAGCAGGGGGAAAGGGGCGTTTTCCGCTATTTGGTTCAACCCCCGAATCAACTCTTGTTGTGATTGACTGAGCGGATAAAGATAAGAAATCTGTTCGGAAAGGAACAACAAGAGAGGATACAGAGAAAGGGCCGAAAGAACGGCGTAGAAACAGTTTTTGAACGTCCGGGAAACAGTTAGGCCGTTTTGCCGGAATCCGAGTGTTCCTTGACAATCGGCTGTTCCAAAAAACGCAAGCAATAAAGGAGGAAGTGCAATCGCTCCGATTTGCAACGAAAGAGTTGCGAGAAAAAATTCGGCGAAACTGTCCATTTTGGTGAACACGAACATGAGAAAATACTTCAGAACCAGAATCAGGATTCCGCAGAATAAAGCGGCAGAAAAGGTTGGAGAAGTACGATGTCGATTGAACAGGTCGCGCAACCAAAGAGGAAGGTTAAATGGGCGAGAATCGTTGAACAGGAGCGATTCTTGTTTGAATCGGGAAACGGCGAGACGGACAGAAAAGAGGCAACAGAGGAAGGTGATTGTCAGGACAATCGGGAGAAAACGGAGCACCTGTCCAAGATTTCCTTCCAACCAGTTGCGTAGGATCAGCGACAGTCCTGTAAGAGGGATCAAAGCCGTTCCTAACGTCAATTCTGTTCCCGGCGCAAGAGAAAGAAAGACAAGCGGAAACGTAATCATCATAACGGGTAAAAGATAATACTGCCCCTCTTTGGTACTTTTGGCGAGCGATGCAAGAGCGAGACAGATTGCGCTGAACATGAGGGCAACCGGCAAGAGGGGGAGAAAGAGACCGAGAGTTGGCAACAAAGGGGGGGGGAGGACGCCGGGAATTTGTGCGGCGAGGACAGAACCGGTTAGGAAGATGCTAAGCAGGTTCAAGACGGCACTAAGAGTGCTGAACGTTGTGACAGTCAGGAGTTTTCCAAGCACGATTTCATTTCGGGTTGCGGGACTGCACAATAAGGTTTCAAGTGTTCCACGTTCTTTTTCGCCCGCACAAAGATCAATCGCCGGATAAAATGCTCCCGTTAACGTCCAAAGAAGTAACAAAACCGGGAGTATTTTCGACCAAAAAGAAGCTCCCTCGTAAACACTGTGTGCAGTCAGGTCTTGCGACATGACCTTAATCGGCTCCAAAATTGTCGGGTCAATCCCCCGTTTCTCCAATTCGCCAATTCCAAGCGAATCATTCCAATCACGCAAAACCTTTTCTAAACGTGAAGAGGCGAGAACGGAACTCTCTTGCGCGGACGAAAACAAGACGGTTGATGTCGCCGAAAACGGTTGGTCCGTTTGATTACCCTGTACTGTTCGTTGGTCTGAAAGGTAAGGTTTGGAAAGGAGCAATACTGTGTCTGCTTCACCTTTTGCAATTGCCCGTTGAGCAATCTGCTGACCTTCTTCAACCGTTTGAAAACCATGATCGGCAAAACGGTAATCCAAATTCGCCGACTCAGGAAGTGAAACCGATTCGGTTAATGACGGTGTTTGGTCTAACCGGGCTGTTTGACCTGACCCGCTCGATTTGCCTGATTCGCGTGATTCAGCCAATTTATGAGCTTGGTCTAATTTGGGTGATTGGGTTGACGCAGACGATTGGGGTGATTGTGAGAAATCAGGTAATTGTTGATCGGCAAGTGACACCAATAATTGAGGTTGCGACTGTCCTCTCAAGAGTCCGTCTTGGAGCAACACCAAAACACGACTTGGTTTGTCTTGGATAAATTGCGCTGTCTGAAGAAAAAAGACCCCCAAAAGAGGATAAAGAAGAATCGGAACAACGAAAATCATCAAAAGCGTTCGTCGATCCCGAAATTGGTCGACCATTTCCCGACGAAACAACAGGCGGACATTACGGAACTTCATAGGAAGACGGTAAAACACTACATATAACCTTGTTCTTCCAAAACCCCCAGAAAACTGTTATACCGCTCCAAATATGGGGCAACACGGTCAGGATCAGGAAAAAACGCCCTGTCAACATGCAACATCGAATCGGCTGCTTGCTCGAACTTTTTGAAATGTGAACCAATTGAAGCAATCACGGCCGTTCCAAATGCCGCTTCTTGGTCCGGCGTTGCTGTTCGGTAATTGACCCGACCTGTTACATCCGCCCGACATTGCATCCAAGTGTCATTGTGTCTCCAGGGTCCCCCCGTATAAACATTTCCCTGATTGTTCTGGAAGTCCGCCAATTTGTCCAATTTTTGATAAGACAATCGTTCAAAAAACGCCGTTCCTTGCATACATGACGCAAACTGCACAACCCGATTGTCCGTTGCCGGGGAAATAAAACCTTCTGCTGAACTCGAACAAAACGGAAATGTTTCACCTTTTCTCGTGTTAGGATACGCCAAATACGAGGTTGGCAACAACTTTTTCGCTTCCTGCTCAATTTCCTCAATCTGCGCGTCTTTGAACCAATCTTTAATCCAACCAGCTCCTGTCGAACACGCTGTTGCAAAATACCAGACATGATCCGGCAATTTCGACATTTGAACCAAATGTCGGGGATAAGAAAGTATCCGCTTGGTAATCCCCCGAATCGCAAGACCCTCATCTAAGATCGTCGAAAAATCCCCCAAACGTCGCGCCCCAGATGCAAGGAAAGTTGCCGTATCTGTCGTTCCCCCCATTACAACCGTCACCCCTTGCGGAAGTCCGGTTGAAGACGAAGCAGCCGGAGAAACCTTACCAACGACAGTCCCAACAGAAACCAATCGGGGTAATCGTTCACGAACCCCTAAGTGCATGTCATAATCCAACCAATCCGGCCAACATTCATCAATCAAATCGCAACCGGTATACATCGAGGTCGTAAACTCCGTTACATCCGGCGTTCCTTTGAGACGACCGAGAATGTAATCCACTTGATGCAGAAAAACCGCCGAATCGTAAAGATCGGGCATATTCTCTTTCAACCAAGCAATTTTGGCGAGAACATCTGTCGCGGAAAAAGAAAAGCCCATTTTCTGGACATGTTCGGCTCCCATTGCGTTCAAACGAACCAATTGGTCCGCCCCGCGAATGTCCTCCTGCAAAATCGCCGGGGAAATCACACGTCCCGCTCGATCCATGATGATAAGAACTCCGGGGTCACAACAGACAGAAACGGCTCGGACCTGACTTGGAGCAATCCGTTGATCGCGCAAAAGAGTTGTCAACCGTCCAAGAGCAAGTCGGGTCGCATCCCACCATATTTCGGGTTGTTCTTCCTTAAAACCTTTAGGAAGCGGGTCTTTGACAGAGCGAACAAAGGGCGCACTTGCAGTCGCAACCTCCTGTCCCTTATCACCGACTGCGAGGACAACGACTCCATCTGACTGGAGATGCACACCGATGAAGACGCAATCAATTTTGGCAGGTTCAGACATACACAAAACGCCGAGAAGAGGACCAAACGAGAAAAAACAACCAAGCAGCTCTTGCGGGAATCAAACCCCTGAAGAGCCGTATTTTCTGCAAAAAGACACCTGTTAATCGGGTGCTTTACTGATACTGACTTTGGAGCTGCTTGACCATACGTTCTGTCCGTCGTTCAGCGCGGAGTCGGGCACGACGCTTGATTTCGCTCGGTTTTTCATAATTTTCCCGGCGTCGCATCTCCTTTTTGATACCACTTCGTTCGACCAGTTTACGAAAACGCCGTACTGCATCCAAAACCGACTCTTTTTCTCTAAGCGTTAGCTTGACCACGCAACATCACCCTTTCTTTTTTTCTGTGAATTGGCAAAATATGGACAATACCCCCATTAAAAATTATCAAACTCAATCCGAATTCTAGCAAAAAACAGGCAAAGCAAAAGGGGGGCAATTCTCTACTCTTCTTTTGAAGATGTCGATTGTGCAGATGCTGGTTGTTTTTCAACGGCACTTTGGACTGCTTTGAGAATGACCTCTTCGGGTTGTGCCCCCAAAAACAGATCGATTTGTTCACCATTCTTAAACAGAATCATCGTCGGATAAGCCGTTATTCCAAATCGTCCTGAAATGGAACGGTTTTGTGGTCCATTGATTTTGGCAATAACCGCGCGACCTTGCATTTGTTCGGCAATTCGTTCCAATCGGGGAACCATTGTTTCACAAGGAGCACAATGCTGCATCCAGAAATCGACGAGGACGACGCCGGATCGGATTGTTTCATCAAAATTATCTTCGGTCAGCGAAAGAACAAAATGCGTCGAGGAGTCCGATTCTCCATGTTCCCCCTTTTTTTCCATGTTTTCCGCATATTGCAACGTGTTGTCACTAATGTAGTTGTTCGGAAAAAAAACTCCATAAGCAAGAAGTCCAACTGCGCAAAGAATCAGGATGATTGGAATTGCAGCACTGGAACCCGAACAGATTGGACAACCTCCTCCCTTTGAATTGCAACGACATTGGTTCTCGGCACTTTGTTCTGCTGATTCATCGGCGATGTTTTTTTCTGCATTGTCCATTTTGGCTCCTTTCAATCAAAGAGGTAAAAAATCAGAAAACCGTTCAAACGGTCACTTCTCATTATAGACATAATCCAGTCAAAAAATAACAACCCTGTTGATGAATCCCGAACCCCGCAATGTTTTTTCGTGAAACCTGTCAAAACCAGAACAATCAGGACACTTTACATTTGCGACGGTTTTCTTTTTACACAGATTCAGACCAACGGGAGTTGGACTGGGCCGAATTCAAAACAATCGCCCTTGAAAGGGCCGGTCAACCGGTTTGGCGTTGAAACCCCGATCAAGCAGACGATCAACGAACGAATCGGGTCCATGTGTACAATAGACCGTTTTGGGTTGGACCTGTTCAACCAGAGAAATGAGATCATTATAGTCAGCATGATCGGAGAGCGGAAAAGCGAAGTCAACACCAAGTCGATACGGCGCGGAACGGTTTTGGGCCCAACCGGTTAACGCAAAAGTCGTTGGTTCCGTCTCCGTCTCGAAAAAATCACCCCGGGCCGGGAGAATCAAGACCCGATCTGACGGAGCAATTCGACTTGTAAGGGGCAGGACATCTCCAAGAGAAACGCCAAATGACTCGTATATCTGCGAAATGGCGTAAATGTCCTTGTGTTGTCGGACAGGAAAACCGGCGTCGGTCAGAATTTTGGTGATTTCTTGACTCTTTCCAAGTGTGTAGGCGAACACAACGGGCGTTCGATTGTACGCAATTGTTCGACGGACTTCGTCTAAAAATTGGTCAATCACGGTTTGTCGGGGAGGAAGACAGTACAGGGGTTCACCAAAGGTACATTCCATGATGAGGGAGTCGGCAGAGACAGGACGAGCGGGAATGGAGGTTGAGGACGGACCGAGCTTGAAATCGCCGGAATAGAGGAGTGATTCGCCGGTTTCCTCATCCTGAACATGCAACATTGCACTTCCCAAACAGTGTCCGGCCGGATACAACGTCAGCTGCAAACCGGCCCAAGAAAAAGGTTTTTCATACGTCAACTCCTGAAAATTATGTTTTCCTCGCAACCGTAAACGACATAAAGCAGCTGTTTCGGGGGTACAAAACGAACGTTGATGTCGGGCTGAATGATCTCCATGTGCATGAGAAATAAATCCATTTTCCTGACGACGTGTCGAGTCAATTGCTAAATTTCCTTTTGCAAGGAACAAACCGCGATCCCAATAAAACACGTCATTCCCTTTCTAAAAAAAGTGGTCAAGACCAACACAAACACCAACACAAACATCGTCCGTATGAATGACAAGCAGAACCGGCGTAAAGGGGCAATGAAATCGGAGATACAGACAGGTGAATCACCTTCTGACCGAGCTTAACGGTTTTCGGGGACAAATGCAACCGTTCTGTTGAGTATTCAATAGGGCATCTGATTGGGACACATAGGGTTTTGCATGTTTCCGTTTGCGGACTGCCAAAATGACAGGTTGAGAGAAGGTTGGAAGAAGGGATGATCCGCTTGACCAAAAACAGATACGGGGTTATTTCCCGTAAATTTCACGCCAAAAACCGATTTTTATTTTTTTGATGTGAATTGGCGCGGTATTTGCGTAAATTTGGGGCAACGCTTGTGAAATCCCTGCATATTATGCAGTCTCAACATGATTGTTGGGAAAAAAGCGTCCTTCACTTTCCAAAATAGTATTCTTCGTTTAGAAACGTTGCCCTTGTTGGGAACGATCCTAACTTTTTAATTCATCTGGAGAACTTTTGAAATGCCCAAGAAAAAAGAATCTTGTTGCTCAGACACAAAATGTGGATGTAAAGGCGGAATGAAATTTCAACCGCTTGGTGATCGCGTCGTCATTCGTCGTGAGTCTTCTGAAGAAAAAACACAAGGAGGTATCTATCTCCCCGATTCCGCAAAAGACAAACCGGCTCGCGGAACTGTCATTAGTCTAGGTGACGGAAAAGTCCTCGATGATGGAACTCGCAGTCATTTCCAAGTCAAAGAAGGAGATCGCGTCATTTTCCTCTCTTACGCCGGGGAAGAATTCAAAATCGGCGACGATGAACTCCTTCTTATGCGGGAAAGTGACATTTTGGCAATTGTCCATTAGAAATAATAGGACCGAATTCTTAGGAAAATCAGTCCTTTGACTGACAAACTTAGGTAAGTTACAAGAACTCATACAATAAACACCAATTAACAGGAGATACAAGAATATGGCAAAAATGATTGCATTCGATCAGGAAGCGCGTGAAGCACTTCGTCGCGGAGTTGGCAAACTTGCAAAAGCGGTTAAAGTCACTCTCGGTCCAAGAGGACGAAACGTTATTATTCAGAAAAGTTTCGGTTCCCCGACTGTTACCAAAGATGGTGTGACGGTTGCGAAAGAGGTCGACCTTGAAGACACTTATGAAAATATGGGGGCCAAAATGGTCCGCGAAGTTGCATCCAAAACCAGTGATGTTGCAGGAGATGGAACAACGACTGCGACCATTCTGGCAGAAGCGATTTTCAACGAAGGAATGAAAGCAGTCGTCGCCGGAGTGAATCCGCTCCAAATGAAAAATGGAATGGACAAGGCGGTTGCGGACATTGTGGAAAAGCTCAAGAGCATGTCGGTCAGCGTTAAAAACAGTAAAAAAGAGATTGCTCAGGTTGGAACGATTGCGGCGAACAATGATTCTGAAATTGGTTCGCTCCTTGCAGATGCAATGGAAAAGGTCGGCAAAGACGGTGTTATTACCGTTGATGAAGGTAAATCGCTCACAACCGAAGTGGAATGGGTTGAGGGGATGCAGTTTGATCGCGGTTATCTCTCTCCGTATTTTGTGACGGACCCGCAGAAAATGGAATGTGTTCTCGAAAACGCTTATGTTTTGATTAACGAGAAGAAAATTTCCAACATCAAGGAAATGATCCCGATTCTCGAAGCAGTCGTCAATACAGGTCGTCCGCTCTTGATTATTGCCGAAGATATTGACGGTGAAGCTCTTGCAACACTTGTCATTAACCGGTTGCGCGGCACAATGAAGGTTTGTGCAATCAAAGCACCCGGATATGGTGACCGTCGTAAAGCGATGATGGAAGACATTGGCATTTTGACCGGAGCTGAAGTTTTGTTTGAATCGCTTGGTCGGAAAATGGAATCGATGCAGTTGACTGATCTTGGGACCGCGAAACGGATTGTTATTGACAAAGACAATACGACGATCATTGAAGGAGGGGGCAAGAATGAAGAGATTAAGGGTCGCATTGAGCAGATTCGACGGGAGATTGGTAATGTAACGAGTGATTACGACCGAGAAAAGTTGGAGGAACGACTTGCGAAATTGGCGGGAGGAGTTGCACGACTTATGGTTGGAGCAGCGACCGAAAGTGAGATGAAAGAGAAGAAAGCTCGCGTTGAAGATGCTCTTCATGCAACCCGGGCTGCTGTTGAGGAAGGTATTCTCCCGGGAGGTGGTGTTGCCCTTCTTCGTGCTTCAACATCGGTTAAACCGACTGATTTGACGAATGATGAAATGGTTGGTTACAACATCGTGTTGCGATCCTGCCGAGCACCTCTTACCCAAATCGCAATGAATGCGGGCAAAGACGGCGGAATCGTTTGCGAAAAAGTTGCTGAAGGAAAAGGTTCATTCGGTTATAATGCGGCAACGGATGTTTACGAAGATGTTATTAAAGCGGGGGTTATTGACCCGACGAAAGTCACACGAACGGCGTTGCTCAATGCAGTCAGTGTTTCAAGTCTGATGTTGACCAGTGATGCTTTGGTTGCTGAAATCCCGAAAGATGAGAAAGCGGGACCGGCAATGCCGGCTGGTGATATGTACTAGGGAAAGAAGGTAGAAGATAGAAAGTAAGGGGTAGAAGTCAAAGGTAGAAGGTAAGAGGGGGGAGTTGCATTTTCCCCTTTTACCAACTACCTTTTTTGTTTTCAACCCTGTTTACTTCTTGTCCACATCTTGAAAAAAGGTAAAGGAAAAAAAATGACCCGGCTTCTTACTTCCCTGTTGCTTGTTTTCGGTCTTGTTTCCTGCAATTTCACAACATTTGTTTTGGCGCAGGATGAGGAGGATGTTTTTCCGACCATTCTGGCGTCTGAAGGAATGGTGATTGCAGGAACCCAATTTGTCCCCTATTGGGCCAAAAATAACGCGCAAAACGCCCCTCCTGCTGTTAACGGGGAATTATTCGTCTTTAATGTAATCACGCAATACAAGGAAAATGGCGAAGTGCAACCGTTTCGCGTTGCACTTTACGCTTATGCACAAGGTGAGAATGATTCTGAACCGCGACCGATTGGTGTCCGAAATGACATTGACGTTGACAAACGGTACTCCTCGAAACGTCCGGGAGGAGGTCTTATGGTCAGTACACAAATCAACGGCATTTGCGGCTCCGTTTCCCTGTTTCTTCCTCACGCTGTCTACAATTTACCTCCTGGAATGTACCAGATTTCATACCGAATCATGTCTTTTCTGGACAAATCGGGGAAAACGGAGATCGAGGAATACGCGATTGGAACAGGTTTCTACGTTGAAGTTGTGCAACCGAATGAAAAAGGGAATCGGGGAAAAGAACCGACCCGGATCATTCATCAGAATATGTTTGAAACGTCGGATGAAAGGGCAATGTTATCTGCCGAACCGTACACGTTGCGGAAAATCCGTCCTTGATACACCAATGTTTAGCCGCGATACAACGTATCGCGCGTACAGAGATTTCAATACGCGCGGAACGTTGTTCCTCGGCTAAACGAGGAAACGCGCGGAACGTTGTTCCTCGGTTAAACGGGGAAACGCGCGGAACGTTGTTCTTCGGTTAAACGGTCCGACGCATAATGGTGTGCTGTTTTTTTAAATAGGGGAAATTTCCTCTTTTTTACTGTCACAACGGAATAATCATCACTTCTCCGTTTCCTTCTTCTTGGATGTGTCATGCTTAGGATGAACGCCGACACGCTGATTGTCAGTTTGTCAGACTCGCGTTTCAGGTACACTTTGCCAAGAAAGGAAAAAGTTATGACGAGTCGTGTTATCACTCGCAAGGGATGGTATGTCCCGCTAATGATTGGTGTTGTTCTCCTATGTTTCGGTTCCCTTCGTGCTGATCTTTTGTCACAAAACATCAGTACAGGTTCTGAGACGTATTGGAAAAATGGATACGAGCTGGATCAGAATTGGACAGTTGCGTATCTGGGCGGATTGGATTTGGGGGCGGAACCGGGAATACACCCCTCTCTTTCGGTTTTTGAGGCGAGTTTGAACGGAGCCGAACCGTTGGAATTTGAAGAAACATGGGTTTTGCCCGATTCACATTGGCCGTTATCACTCAGTGAGTCAAGCACTTGGGGACAATTGGACTCAGAATGGGCTCGTTGGATTGTTCCACTTTCCTTCAGAGACGTGATTGCTGAACTGGACAATCCGGCATACCCCTTGTCTCACATTCCCGGTTATTACGCCTACAAAATGGACGTTGACACGGATTGGGACTCGGCAAGAATTCTGGGTCTTTTAGCGTCGGATAATGACATTATGGGTGTCATGTTCAACGGAAACTGGCTTGAACTTCTAACCGTTCCGAATGAACGTGAGTTTGATGTCCGTTATCAACTGGATGAGACCCTGATTGGGGGAAGTGATTTCTCCAACGAGTTGATTGTCATTGTTTCCAATTTTTCGGGACCTGTTTATGGAAACCCGACGGGACTTTGGTTGGGCGGGATCGTGAGAATCAATCCTGAACCGATTAACGAGGTTCCTGAACCGGGGAGTTTGCTCCTGATGAGTTGTTTTGGTCTGACATTTTTCTCCTGCAAAGTGTTGGGCCGAAAAAGGACGTAGAAACTTTTAAGGTAAGCGTTCACGGAATTTGATCACAGGCGAGGGAACTTCTCGTTCGGGTGCTATCAAGAATCATTGCGAAACCGCCGGAACCAACGTCGGAGGTTTGCCGCCAAATAAATGGGCTGATACACTTTCGTGTAAGAA
>JBOFQB010000086.1:0-5337 GCA_051660685.1 Thermoguttaceae bacterium
AGAATTGTTGTATCATTCTTAGCACCAAAGGTGCGTAACAAAATAGACAGCGGTTTTAACCGCTGGTGTCAAAATGTCAAAAAATATTCGCCCTGTAAGGGCGAAACAATGAATTGTGCTGCCCCTTCAGGGCAGAATATGTGTGTGACACCAACCCGGGGTTTCGCTGCGCTTCACCCCGGGCTATTTTGTTGCGCCCCGTTGGGGCGAAGATTCGATTTTTCATCCTATAAAAAGGTGTACCAACTCTGTTTTCTAAAATACCCGGGAATGGTTACAGCAACATATTTGGGGTATTTTTTATTAGATCGCAGCTGACGCAGCTCATGTTTTTGTCTCACCTAACGACTTCCATACGCCATTTCTATCTTATCGGAAATTCTATGCTAAAAATTTTGAAGTATTTCCTCCTGTTTTCCGTCCCCGTCTTTCTTCTTTTTGTTCTTGCATTTGTGATTATGTTCGTAACAGGATGGAACAGGCAAATAAATGTCATTCCGGGCGGTCAGTATAAGTATGTCGGACGTTTGTCAGACCCTTACAAAGAAGTGTCGATGCCAGTACCCCCGCATATTCAGACCGAAATCAATGCGTGGTTGTCAGAGACACATCGTTGGTGCTTCGATATGAATTCTTATGTGGGTCCCGATGTCATTCGTGCTGATAACTTCCACTTACGGTGTCTTGCTGATAGAATCGCCGTTTTGAATTATAGGACGAAGTACAAAAACATTGGTTGGGTCCAATGTACCTGTCCTATGGACGACACGTTGCGATCTATTGTTGCATCATTAAGAGAGGAGTTGGAAAAGGCGGAAAACTCAGAGGAAAAGGAGAGGTAACCGTTCACGGGAAATGACAATTGTTGTATCATTCTTAGCACCAAAGGTGCGTAACAAAATAGACAGCGGTTTTAACCGCTGGTGTCTATTCGGAGGAAACAGGAACGGGACCGCAACTGGAGATGGAATAAGACAATGAGGAGTCTGTTTCTAAGTCCAACGTGTTCCGATTTTGGAATCGACAACAAGGGGAACGGCAAGAGGTTGGTTCAGCTGCATTTCCCGGACAACGGCTTTTTGCAACGATTCGAGTTCATTCTGGTTGGTTTCAAAAACCAATTCGTCGTGAATCTGCAAGAGAAGACGACTGCGGAATTGTTGCAACCGAATCACCCGGTCGGTTTGAATCATTGCCGCTTTCACCAAATCAGCAGCCGAACCTTGAATGACCGTGTTAATCGCAGTCCGTTCAGGAAGTGTCAATTGACCTGATTTTCGGATCGAACGAACCCCGAAAATTTCCCGGCGTCGTCCCAAAAGTGTGCTAACGTAACCGTTTTTGTGGCAATCCGTCAAAATGGATTCCATGTAATCGTGTATCGCCGCATATTTTTCAAAATAGGCCGAGATGAAGGAAGCGGCTTCTTCTTGCGAAATCCCAAGTTGTTTCGCCAAACCAAACGCCGATTGACCATAAATGATGCCGAAATTGACCGCTTTGGCGCAGCGTCGCATTTCAGGGGTGATTTCCTCTTTCGCAACGTTAAAAACTTCCGATGCAACACTTGCGTGAATGTCTTCCCCCTTTTGAAAAGCCGCACACAATGTTTCATCCCCCGAAAAATGGGCCAAAACACGCAGTTCAATCTGTGAATAATCGCAAGAGAGAAATCGGTCAAATCCCTCGCTCATTGCCGGAATGAAAGCCGAACGGATTTCACGACCTTCGTCCGTTCGGATTGGTATATTCTGCAAATTCGGGTCGCTTGAACTCAAACGTCCTGTTGCTGTAACGACTTGATTGAATGAGGTGTGAATCCGACCCGTTTGAGGATGAATCATCTGCGGAAGTGCATCCACATACGTCCCTTTCAGTTTCGCCGTTTGTCGGTAATCAATAATCTTCGCCGCAATCGCGTGATGATCGAGAAGTTCCTCAAGAACCTCAATGTCCGTACTCGGTCCCGTTTTCGTCTTTTTTATGACCGGCAATCGCAAATCCTCAAACAAGACTTTTTGCAACTGTTTCGGAGATGCGACGTTAAACACGGATCCGGCCAATTCGTGTATTTCCCGTTCCAACTCATCCAGTCGTTTCGCAAACCGGACGCTCAACGTGTGCAGCAAATCAACATCAATTGCGATTCCGGCAAATTCCATTTTTTGAAGAATTTCAGCAACAGGAAGTTCGTAATCATAATACAGTTGCTCCCATTGTTCATTCCCCCTGATCTGCTCCTCAAGAATAGGTGCGAGCAACCAGGGAATTAAGGCGTCTTCGCCCGCATAATCACCAACCAGATCGGTCGGTATCTCGTTCATTTTCTTCTGTTTTTTTCCCGATCCTATTAACGCGCCAATTTTAATCGTTGTGTGATTAAGATAATGTTCCGCTAACGAATCGAGATTGTGTAACTGCTCTCCTGTTCTCAAAAGATAATCCGCAATCATCGTGTCAAAACGAACTCCCTTGAGACCAATACCGACATTTTGAAGCACAATTCCGTCATACTTGAGATTTTGCCCGATTTTTCCGATTTCGGCATTTTCGAGAATCGGTTTTAATGCCGCAAGAACCTTTTTGGCGTCCAGACAGTCCGAACCAAGAGGTCCGCGAAACGGCAGATACCAAGCGTTTTGGGAATCCCAACAGAAGGAAAGCCCGACAATTTGGGCGAACCGGGGTCTGACATCGGTCGTCTCCGAATCAAACGAAAAACAGCATTGCTCTTTCAATTGTTCCAGAAATTCCTCAAACGTCTCTTCCCGGTCAACCAAATGATACCTCGCCTGTATCGCCCCGGTTTTCTGTGTGCCGAAACCCCTCAAAGAGGTTGTATCCCCTGTTCGCAAACGTCCAACATTTTCCGAATCGACAGATTCCGTACCGAAATGAACAGGCAGTCTCGCGTTTTTCGGGTCTGCTGATTCAGCGTCGAAATGAACAGGCAGTTCCGCATGTTTCGGGTCAATCTGTCCTGCACCCCAAAGACCCGCTTGTTTCTCATATTCCCCCGATTGTCCCGCATGTAATGATGTCGGAACAAAATGTGATTCACTTACATTGACCGATTCGGGCAGTTCCTCGTCCCTATCAAAAAGAGAACGGGTTTGTGTTCCCGCTTGACTGTCCCGTTTTTTCCCCGTTTCATCAAAGGTCGAATACCCAAGACGTTCTGAAATTTTCGGTGTAGAAGACGGTTCTCCTTGCGACGCAAGGAGTTGAAGAGGCGAAATGACCGAACGGGCCGGTTGCGGTTGAAAGGAGGTCTTCTCGAAATCCTCAAGTGGTTTTGACGCGATTTTGGCAATCAAATCGGGAAATTTGGCGAGCAACGACCGAAACCCGAATCGTTGGAACAACTCCCATAATTTCCCCGGGTCAACGCCGACAAATTTTCCAGCGTCCCAGTTGACTTCAAGCGGGACATCATTGCGTAATCGGACCAATTCCCGGGACAGCAGCGCAATTTCGCGCCCCTCCAACAAATTCTGTTTCCGTTTGGAACCAGAAATTTCGGACGCATGATCGAGAACATTTTCGAGTGTGCCAAATCGCCCAAGCAATTCGGTTGCAATTTTCGGACCAATGAGGGGAATTCCCGGAACATTATCACTTGAATCGCCGACCAATGATTGAAAATCGACAACCTGATTGGGCGTAATGCCCCAGTCCGACATCAATTCCATCTCCGTATAATACTCCTGTTTTCTGAGCAAATAAATGGAAACATGGTCGGACAATAATTGCCGAGCATCCTTATCATTGGTAATCAGAACGCAATGTCCCCCTTTTTCTTCGACCAATCGGGCAATTGTAGCGAGCACATCATCGGCTTCAAAATCAGGTTGGGCGAGAACGGGGACATCGAACGCGTCGAGAACTTCGCGTGAAGCGGCAATTTGCGGGCGAAGAGAATCCGGCATTGCTTTACGATTCTCTTTGTAAGCCGCATATAAACGGTTCCGAAACGTCCCTCCTGGAAGATCATAGGCACAAAAAAAGTAATCGGGCCGATGTTGGGAGAGCAAGGCGATTAAATCGCGGGCGAAACCGAAAACGGCTCCAACCGGTTCTCCTTGCGGGGAAGTCATTTCGGGCAAAGCGTGAAACAGCTGATGCAGAATACCGTGAGCATCGAGGACAAAAACCGTTTTTCCGGTCATGAGGGAATCAAGGTAGAGGTTGTGAAACGGGGAGAGGAGATACTGTCTCGTTACACCGGTTCACGAAAAGTCAATGTCATTCAACCCGTCCACCGATTTTTTCAAGCGGACCTGATTGTCCTGTATCAGACGGTAAAATCGGTGTTTGTAAGTCCTTCGTAGTAATTTCCACTTTCGGCAGTGAACGTATAAACGACGAACTCAGGGTCGAGCGGACCTTGCGGATAATACATCGTCAGAAAGTCCTGCCAAAGCGATTTGCGCAAATCATCGTCCCATGAAAGTTCAATTGTCCCAGAAAGCATGATACCCCGACAGATCATCGGATTCGCTTCAGGCGCATATTCATACGCATAGAGGCAAGCTCGGTTGTCCCGCTGTAATTCCTTTGTCCTGCGAGCGGACGTGTTGCTACAAAAGAGGAATGTTTTGAGTCCGTCATTGCAAAATTTGACCATGGCTTTGATTTCCGGTTTGCCGTTTGCGGCAAGTGTACCAACGGACATGACGAGGGGATTTTGGGATTCTACAAAAGCTAATGCTTGCTTTTTCACGTCATTGTTTGTCATTTGATAGCTCCTTAACTCAACAGGGTTTATTGAA
This sequence comes from Thermoguttaceae bacterium, assembly GCA_051660685.1. Taxonomy (GTDB): domain Bacteria; phylum Planctomycetota; class Planctomycetia; order Pirellulales; family Thermoguttaceae; genus JAVBSX01. The sequence continues at coordinate 4,773 of JBOFQB010000086.1, forward strand.
AAACACGGCAAGGTGTTCTTGCATGGGCATTTTGACTATTTTATACTGGACTTCGCATGAAAAGTAAAGACAGGCCTTTTTTGTTGTGGAGATTAGTAGACGGCTCACCAGTTGGGTTTTGCGTTTTGAACCGAGCCGGGTTGGACGGATATGTTTTTACCACAAAACAGACAAAAGACACGAAAAACCGTATTTTGTGAGATTTTCGTGTTTTTTGTGATTTTCGTGGTTCAAAAATGAAAATGACTCCTTTTCGCAAAACTTGTTAGCGGAGAGTGGTTATCAGGGGATTGGTGAGTATCACGAGTGGAGTTTGATTCCGGCGAAAAAGGGGGGAAACAGGGAGTTGACGGAGTCGGAAAAGGCGTACAATACGGGGTTGTCTTGCCAACGGATTGTGATCGAGACCATCAACGCGAGGATCATGTATTAGACTTGTTCCATAACCTAAAAAGTGGTACAAAGGACTCACTACGTTTGGTAGTGTAGGGAATTCCAACGCTCTAGTCAAGGATGATTTTTATGGAACGAGTTGAAAAAAAATTGAAATGGTCCGACGAAACAT
>JBOFQB010000087.1:0-5189 GCA_051660685.1 Thermoguttaceae bacterium
GGTAGTAACAAGTTGCACCTAAGTCCCAACTCCGTCAGGAGTTGCGTTATGGTCATTCCGACGTTTTTTTACCATAACGGAACCCCGACGGGGTTCAGGTTTTGTTTTTGTCCCTTTTCTACCATAACGCAACCTCTACAAGGTTGGGGAGAAACATTGTATTTTTGGTCATTGAAGGTTGTTTACATCTATTTTCAGGGCAAATAACGTATGCAGACCCTATTCCCCAACCCCTATCCCCCATTCCCCATTCCCCATTCCCCATTCCCCATTCCCCATTCCCTGTCCCCTATTCCCTAATCTTCCTGACACGCTCACTTGGCCCGAAGAATCGGAATAATGAGTAAGGATTCTCAACGGGTCGGAATTATTTTCAAAAAAATTCATTTTTCGGTCACAACTCTTCCCCCAAAAGCGTAAAGGTGAATTACATTGTGGTTGTGCCGAGGTATGTACCCGGATAAACACAACACTTCAAAGCGACGTATTATGCCTAAAACGAAAGGACTATATCATGTTCAGGAACGTAAAACTCTCATGTTGTTCGTTGATCGCCCTTACAGCGGTCATTTTATTGTCCTCCTCTCATTCACTGAGTGCAAAACTTTACACTCTCGGGGGAACTGTGATTGCGAAAACCAATCACTTACAACCAGAACCGGGGATGTATGCGCGGGGAATGAAGCTGACACTTGCCCAGTTTGGAGGAGCTGATTTGGTTGAAGCCGATTTGAGCGGAACTGACTTGCGTCGCGCCAATTTTGCAGGAGCGAATCTTGAAGGAGCCAATCTGATCGGAGCTGATTTGCGAGGAGCCAATTTTTCCGGGGCGAATCTGGACGGGGCTAACCTTTCCCGCGCTGATTTGCGAGGAGCGGTTGGTTTTCAAAGCGGTCGGGATACCATTTTGGCGAACACCCTATTTCCAAACGGTCAGATTCATGATTTGAACCTGATACAGGGTGAAACGTTGATGATCCGCAATTACGATGTTGTTCGTGATGAGCGTTACACTGGAATGATTACCTTGTGTGGAACGGTTCAGATCGACAACGGAACAATCGTTTTTGTTGTTGACAATCAGACGTGGAATTCCGTGATAAAGATTGACAATGAAGTGAGTCCTGCGATTCAGAACCTTCGTGTTCATGTTGAAGCGGCACACCATTATGTTGACCCCGGTCAATCGCAAATGGAACCCTTTATGTGGGGTGATTTGTCGTCAATCACCAACGGAAATATCACTTACGCCAATACTTTCCAAGTGTCCGGGAATTATCTCGTGACCCGTTAATTGGTTTTGTTGGCGAAAAGGAATTGGTAAGACGGAAGACGTAGAACAACGGAAACCCCAAAGGGCCAAACAATGGAGATCATTGTTTGGCCCTTTATTCTTTTTCTTTTTTTTCCTCTTTTTTACCAATTTTCTTTTAGGATTTCAAACCATGCTTGAGGATGTTGGCAAGCGGGGCAAACTTGCGGGGCTGCAAGAGTCGGTTTTGACGTGACAAATCCGCAATTGCGGCAATACCAGAGTTGTTCGTTCTTCCGTTCAAAGAAATTCCCATTTTCAAGAGCCGCAAGAAGCCCGGCATAACGTTTTTCATGCTGTTTTTCGGCAAGGGCAATTGCGGTAAATGCGGCTGCAACATCGCGGAAACCTTCTTCTTTGGCGACTTCGGCGAATTGGGGGTAAATGACATTCCATTCTTCATGTTCGCCCGCTGCTGCACCTTTGAGATTTTCGGCAGTCGAGAGAATCATACCAGCTGGAAAAGCGGCGGTAATTTCAAGCACACCTCCTTCAAGGAAGTTAAAGAAGCGTTTGGCATGTTCTTTTTCCTGATTTGCTGTTTCTTCGAACAAAGAGGCGATCTGCTCATAACCGTCTTTTCGTGCTTGAGACGCAAAAAAGGTGTATCGATTTCGCGCCTGAGATTCTCCAGCAAATGCTTTGAGAAGATTTTTTTCAGTTTCGGTTCCTTTGATTTTGGCCATATTAGTTGTCCTTTCTGAATGGGAGGATGATGTACCTTGCATTGCGTAAAGGAGCGTGTCCTGCGAGAGCATGACCGCACCTAAACCCGCAACGCCGACTGCCGAATGAACGAGAAAATCACGTCGGTTCGGCTCTGCTTGTACTGCGTTAGGATTTTGTTTCTTCATTGCAAGAGTGAACGGTTGCCCGTTTGGTAAAAGGGGGATACGAAAAGGCAAACAAGCGAGAGTGATTGGCGAGGACCGTTGAAGGATTCCAACGCCGAGTCGCAAGTCCAACCAACACCTCGCAAGTCGCATTGTATACCAAAAGAAACCTTGCGTCAAGCATCCATTGTGACATTGTAACAAAGAGGTCCGTTGCTAACAAGTTTGGTTTTGCGATTTGAATCGAGCCGAGTTGGACGGGATATGTTTTTACCACTAAAGACACGAAAGACACAAAAAACTGCATTTTGTGAGGTTTTCGTGACTTTTGTGATTTTCGTGGTTCAAAAATGAAAATTGCCCCTGTTCGCAAAACGTGTTAGCAGACAGATCAAAGAGGTTTTTTTCGGCAAATGGTTTTTTTCCGGCACTCTCTTTGTTATACTGTCACCTCGTTGTCAACCTTGTTATTCGGGTATTCTGTCATACCGGACCCGTTTTGTCCCTTCTCCGCCCTTTTGTTTTCAGGAACACCCCATGAAACCCTTTTTGTCCGCCCTCCTCACGTTTTTACTCGTTCTCTCTCTTCAAACCCTCTCTTTTGACAATGTTTTTTCCGCGATCCCGCAAGTCTATTCTGACGGAGAACAGACGGAAGATGCCCGAATTGGCAAAGTGAAAATGCTCGGCGGAAATTTTCCGTTTGTTCCCCCTCAATCAAAAGAAGATTGGGAAAAACGACGTGATTACCTTAAAACCCAGATTCTTCTCGCAAATGGACTTTGGCCGATTCCTGAGAAAACCGATCTAAAACCAATCGTTCATCATCCCGTCAAAAGAGACGGTTACACAGTCTTTGGCGTTATTCTCGAAGTTCTTCCCGGTTTTTACGCAACCGGAAGTCTTTATATTCCTGACAACATTCAGGGAAAAGTGCCGGGTGTTCTTTCACCTCACGGACATTGGGCAAATGGTCGGTTTTACGAACAACCGGTTAAAGACTTTGAAAAAGACCTTGAACAAGGGGCCGAAAAATACACTCCAAGCGGGCAGTTCCCGATTCAGGCCCGTTGTGCAACCCTTGCCAAAATGGGCTGTGTCGTTTTTCTCTACGACATGATCGGTTATGCCGACAGTGTTCAGCTCACACATCGTCCCGGTTTTCGTGAAGAGATGAACGCAAAAGAAAATTGGGGCTTTTTCAGTCCTCAAGCGGAATTGAACCTGCAAAACATGATGGGGCTGCAAACATTGACCTCACTCCGTATTCTGGACTGGTTTGCAACACGACCTGAAGTTGATCCGAATCGAATTGCAATAACCGGAGCAAGCGGGGGAGGAACGCAATCGTTTATTCTTTCGGCAATTGACGACCGAATCGCCGTTGAATTTCCCGCTGTTATGGTTTCAACCGAGATGCAAGGAGGTTGTACTTGCGAAAATGCGCCCTATCTGCGAATCAATACCGGCAATGTCGAATTTGCAGCGACTTTTGTTCCGAAACCCCTTGGAATGACAGCAGCAGCGGACTGGACCGTCAGAATGGAAAAACGCGGTTTTCCCCAGTTAAAAGAGATTTATACACTCTATGATGCCCCGGAAAATGTCGCTCTTTTCCCCCATTTGGAGTTCGGTCATAATTACAATTTTGTGTCCCGAAAGGACATGTACGGTTTTATGAACAAACATCTCGGTTTGGGATGTGTACCTCAAGGGGAAAACGACGAATTTGAAGTTGCGTTTGAACCTTTGACCAAAGAAGAGGGAACGGTTTGGTTCGGCGATCATCCGAAACCGGACGGAAATCAGGTCGGGGATGTCTTTGAACGGAAACTGGTCCGCGAAATGACGGAATCGTCGAAAAAGCAAATGGAATCACTTCGTCCGAAAAAAGGAGATGCCGAGTCATTCAAAAAGTTCAAAGACGTTGTTGGAAAAGCCGTTGAAATCATGATCGGTCGAACATTGAGTGACATTCCAACCGAAAAAATGCACGTTATAGGTGCTGAACCGGAAATCGGCGATTTCGGCTCTTTCATCCGAACTCGATTCGTCAACAATGCGTTTAAGGAAGAAGTCCCCGTCCTTGTCCTTCTCCCGAAAAACGGTTTGCCGGAAAAACCAACCCTTGTCATTTTCGTCACTCCCAACGGAAAACAAGATTGTTGGGATACAAACGGTCAACTGATTCCGGCTGTTCAGGAACAACTTGATGCTGGAAAAGTCGTTCTCGCAGTTGATCTGTTAGGACAAGGTGAATCGACGCGAGATGGTAAGGTGCTTGAAACGGCTGAAATCTTCGGTTATGACAAAGGACAGGAACCTTGGCAACGGGCCCTTGCGTACACTTACGGTTACAATCATCCTCTTTTTGCGAAGAGGGTTCACGACATTCTCTCGGTCGTTGCCGGAATCATGGACTACACGGATTCTGTTGGAGTGAAGGATTATGTGATTGAACTGGTTGGATACAAGGGAGCGGGAACTTATGCGGCTGCTGCGCGGGCGGTTTCCGGGGACGCAATCAAGGAGTGTGTGATTGACACGAACGGTTTTCGATTTTTTGAGGCGGTTGAGGACCTGAATAATGCACAGATGCTCCCCGGCATTGTCAAATACGGTGATTTTCCTGCGTTGATTGCTCTTTCGGCCCCTTACAAAACGGTTGTACTGGGCGAGCAGGGTTCTACGCCCGAACTGGTCCAAGCGGCGTTCGAGTCTCTCGGGGCAACCCAAAACTTGACCGTTAAGTAGCCGAGTTCGGTGATGAGGGCCGATTTTTCGCAGAATTTGGGCGTGTACGGTTGTGAACATTTGGGAGGGGGTCACTCTTTTTTTGGGGGGGGCCTCATCGAGGGCTAACGCATCAAAATACTGTTAATTTAGGAAGACATGTTGGCAAAATAGGAAAAACAAAAGCCGGAAAGGAGGTGCGCAGCACTGTATTGACGGTCGTATTTTGGGACAACTGAGACAAATAGGAGGTTTGTTGACAAAAAAATGTCACAAACCGTCAGTACGCTGCGCTCCCTTCCGGCTGTTGT
>JBOFQB010000088.1:0-5219 GCA_051660685.1 Thermoguttaceae bacterium
AATCGCAATCGCCAATTATTTTGAGGGACAGGCGTTGAGTATGAATTCGTTCGTATCAACGACGAATGGTCGAAAGACCGATTCACGGTCTCGCGGTCCCGAAGCCAAAAAGACAAAAGAAGTGGCCCAATGGTTGGGGGATTTTTTGAAAGATGGTCCTGTTGCGGCGACCGAGATAACGGAAGCAGTCAAAAAAGCAGGTTACAAGGATGCGGTCTTGCGAAACGCCAAAAAGGTGCTCGGCATCCAGTCTAAAAAAACGTCCGACGGATGGATTTGGAGACTGCCGATCACGGCGACACCCGCCGTGTTTTTGAGAAAAAACGTCTCTAATACCCAAGAAACTGGTGTTTCTTGGTAATGATAAAAAAAATACAGTTTTTTCTGTATCCAGTGTGCAAAAAAAGCGGTGATATGCTGTATGACTTCCCTGAAAAGGGAAAAACACAAAAAACCGCCAAGAAGGTGGTGTTTCGCGCCCAAGAAACTCCAGTTTCTTACCCAAGAAGGTGGTGTTTCCAAAATGAAAATTCCATTCCGCAAGATACTTTGCGGAATGTCAAAACAGCCAAAATACACAATATAGAAAGGATATGAATTATGCCGAAAAGAGTTGAAGCAAAGAAGAGGAATTATCGGTTTACCGACAAGGAGGGTATCCGTCGGAACGTCTATTTGGGAAAAATTCCTGATTGGAAATACAACGAATTCAAGAGGAACCTTGACAAAATGGTCCATTCCTACCAATTGGGCAGCCCAATCGTGGATGTGTCTCTGTCCAATTGGTTACAGGGGATTGACGACGACCTTCACGCTAAAATTGCTAAAGCAGGATTGTGCGAGAGCCGGGGGCTTTCTCCGTTGGGGTTGTTGACAGCGGAATTTATTGAAAAGAACAAGGGGGGTAAAGAGCCGACAACGCTTGAACGTTGGGGACAGGACCAAAAACGTCTTGCCGGTTTTTTTGGAGAGGGAAGGTCTGTTCAATCCATAACAAGAACCGGTTGTGAAGACTATAAATCATGGTTGTATACCGAACGAGGTTTAGCCCATTCGACGGTTGGTAAGGCGATTCGTAATGCGAAAATGTTTTTTTCCTATTGGGTTAGAACAGGTCTCTTATCGCGGAATCCTTTTGAAGGAGTGAAGTCAAGTTATGAGATTGACGAAAGCCGGAATCACTATATTCCCGTTGAAACGGTCAATCTTGCATTGGAGTATTGCCCAGATGCCGAATGGAGGGCTATTTTCGGTCTTGCAAGGTTTGGCGGATTACGACCCGGGGAAATTTTGGTGTTGAAGCTGAATGACATTAAATGGGATCGTGACCGAATCATTGTACCCAGTCCCAAGACAAAACGGTACAAAGGAGGTGGGCAACGGGAGATACCGTTGTTTCCTACACTTAGGCCGATTCTGTATGACGTTTGTGAACAGGCGGAAGACGGGGCGGTGTACGTCCTCGACCGACTCCGTAAGAGGTCTACGGGGTTACAAAACGGAAACAAACCCAATTTGGGTAAGATCGTGAATGATATTTTGGAGCGGGCCGGAATACCGAGTTGGAGCAAGCCGTTTGTGAGTATGCGAGGGTCTTGCGAGACAGATTTGGCGGAAAAGTACCCGATACAGACAGTGACAGCATGGATTGGCAACAGTCCGGCAGTTGCCCAAAAGCATTATTTGCGGGTTCTGCCGGAACACTTTGAACGGGCATTGAAGGAGTTACCAAAAGAGTTACCAACAGGCAAAAAAAGAAGTGATTTTGAAAACAAGGAAAAAAAACCGGCCTTACAAAATACGGGGTTTAACGCAAGGACCAACAAGGATGACACCGAATTATTGTACCAAATACCCCCTGTAGGACTTGAACCTACGACCCACGGATTAAGAGTCCGTTGCTCTACCAACTGAGCTAAGAGGGCAAATCTCGCCAACAAACTAACCGCGACCATTCTAGGCCTCCTTCGCCTTTCTTCAAGGGGGACTCTCCAACTCCCCTGTCCGCTCATCCCTCTATCAAAAAAAATCATTTTCGTTTTTGAACCACGAAAATCACGAAATTCTGGGTTTATACGGCAATCGCTTAGAAATGGTTTGTTTTCCAATTGGAACGCGGGCTTCCTGCTCGCACATTTTTTTCTTGAGGCAAGCAACTTGATGCAGGCAAGATGCCTGCGTTCCGACAAAATGTCCATTTTGTACCCGTTTGCGGGTTAGCGTCTTGCCGTGTAAAAACATCCGTCCGTTCAAATCGCAAAACCAAACTTGTTCGCCGATTGACTATTCCCCGCTTGATGAGATTTTCAGCTTGTACAGAAAAAAAAACTGTGTACAATAGTAGGTTGTAGGGGCAACTGCATTTGAAATGCAGACCGACCTATATTCCTTTTACCTCCTTTTACGGATTTTGGATTATGGTAAAGAAACTTGAAATTATCTACGTCGTTCCCTCTCGTTATGATGATGAAGGGTATGTCAAACGTTATATCTGGGGCGTCGTCCCCTCCAATTCTCTCGCCGTTCTGAAAAGCCTCACTGAATCACTCAAAAATGAACAGCCTTTTCCGGGTGTCGAGATTAACATTTCAGCCTACGACGATAATGTTCAGAAAATTCCTTTTCGCAAAATAGCCCGATTAAACCGACGTAATGATACCAAAGTCGTTGTCGGTCTGGTCGGGGTTCAGACCGGACAGTTTCCTCGTGCTGCTGAAATTGCTCTTCAGTTCAAAAAAATGGGAATCGACGCAATGATTGGCGGTTTCCATGTAAGCGGCATTATGTCCCTCTTTGACGAATTGACCCCTGAATTGAAGGAATTAGTCGATCAAGGGGTCACTTTAATCGACGGAGAGTCAGAAACACCCGGGGTTTTGCGCGACCTCTTTCAGGACGTGCTTGATGGAACCTTGAAACCTGTTTATCACTTTCCTAAAGCCCCGGATATTGAGCATACCCCCTTACCTCAAGCCGACCCGGCTTATATCGATCATTTTGGCGCACATTGGGCAACAATCGATTCCAGTCGCGGTTGTCCTTACGGTTGCACCTTTTGCACGGTCATTAACATTCAGGGCCGAAAAATGCGTTGTCGAAGTGCTGAAGGGGTCCTTACGACCGTTCAAGCGAATTATGACAAAGGTGTGACGAACTTTTTCTTTACGGATGATAATTTTGCGCGGAGTCGAATTTGGCGGGATGTGTTCAACGGACTCATCGAAATGAAGAAAAAGGGTTGCGAAGTCAGTTTCATGATGCAGATTGACACGCAGTCCAGTAAGATACCCGATTTCGTCGATCTCGCCAAAGAGGCCGGTTGCCGTTCCGTCTTCATTGGAATGGAAAGTGTCAACCCGGTTAACATTGCCGATTCCGGGAAATTGCAGAACAAAGTCGAAGAATATCGGGAAATGGTCGGAATCTGGCAGAAACGGTCCGTCATTGTTCACGTCGGCTATATCATTGGTTTCCCAAATGACACCGTTGAATCCGTTCGACGTGACGTTCATTTTCTGCGCGATCACGTCGGGGTTGACCTCGCTTCCTTCTTCATGATGACCCCCTTGCCCGGTTCCGTCGATCATCGTGATATGGTCTTACGAGGTGATCCCATTGACCCCGATCTTAATAAGTATGATTCCTGTCATGAAACATTTCAGCATCCCAATATGCCGAATGGAAAATGGAGTGAAGCAACGAAATTGGCCTATTGTGAGTTTTACACCAAAGAGCATTGTGCGGCGATTCTCCGTCGGATGCCGCGTGAACACTATTGGTTCATGTTCTGGAACTTAATCTGGTATCGTTATTCCGGTGTCTTTTCCGGGACACATCCGATGATGACCGGTTTTTTCCGCATGAAAAATCGTCTGGAACGACGACCGGGATACCCCAAAGAAAACCTGCTCCGCTATTCTTGGCGTTGGATCAGAGAATTCGTTCTCGACGCTCAATCGTATATTCGGCTTTTCTTTGAATTTCAGGAAATATGGTTTCTGACGAGAAAACCGAATGAGGAACTGATTCCGGCTGAAAAAATACTCGAGCAAAGAGGTCAAGAACTGTCTCCTGAGAGGTCCGCCCTTCTTGAACCGGCTCTTGTAGGAGCTTCGTTAAGTCTGGGCAATGAACAGATACAACCTGTTCTGACTGAATCGGTTGCAACCCAACCTGTTCAAGCGGGGTTACTTCAAGTACCAACTCAGTCAGCTCAAACTCAGTCGGTTCCAACGTCGCCAAAGACAGTTCGGCGATCATCTTGGCGTTTGAATTTTATACCGCTTATGGAGTTGCGACGACGTTGGGGGACGACGAAACAGCGAGTTGCGGAACAACAATGGTCGGGACACCCTGATGTTGCAATCGAGGAAATCCGACATGTTCTCGTTGAAACAGCATCGGGTTTGCGTTTGCGAAGTGAGGAACTGAGTCAACAGGACAGTTGGGCTGAACGAAAACAGGCGAAAATGTTGCAAGAGGTTGTGACGGAGATTGAGGAACATTTGAAAACGTTGGAAAAATCGCCCAAAGACAAATCGTTGCTTAACCGTTCGCTTACTTTTGTCCGGGAAAAACTGATTGCCCGTTATGAAGAATTGACACATCGTTATGTCAAAATTCGTCGTCGCACCAATACTTGGCATAAAGAACAGTTTACACGATTGAAACGGGGACGGTTATTCAGTTTTACAGGAATGACGCTTTTAAGGGCCCCGATTACAGCGTTTTGGGAGACCTATCTCTCGATCCGATTCAGTGTTGCTGCACTCCGTAAAGAGATCAGTTAATAGGGACTGGGGAATAGGGGATAGGGATTAGGGAAATGGAAGATAACGGCGACTCGTGAGTCAACGGGTTCACGTTCCTTTCGTGGTTTTCGTGTTTTTAGTGGTTCTTTTATACCACGAAAAACACCAAAAACACGAAAAAATACTTTAATCCGTTATGAATCCGCTATTTAGATAGGTTATTTATGCGCGGGCACTAAATATCTCTTTTCCCTATTCTCTATTCAAGGCTAACGCATCAAAATATGGATTCATCGTTAATTTGGTCAAAGTACACGTTTCAGGCAAAAACAACAGCCGGAAGGGAGCGCAGCGTACTGACGGTTTGTGACATTTTTTTGTCAACAAACCTCCTATTTGTCTCAGTTGTCCCAAAATACGACCGTCAATACAGTGCTGCGCACCTCCTTTCCGGCTTTTGTTTTTCCT
>JBOFQB010000089.1:0-2272 GCA_051660685.1 Thermoguttaceae bacterium
ATTCTTTTGACAAGACTGAAAATTACGGGACCTCGCAAAAAAGCGAGTTACCAACAGGAATAGAAAAAAATGCTTTAATGCCGGAAAACACTGATTGGGAAGAGTTACCAAAAGAGTTACCAACAGGCAAAAAAAGAAGCGATGTTTCACACAACAAAAAAAAACAGGACTTGCAAAATACGGGGTTTAACGCAAAGAGTGATAAAGAAAACACTGAATTATTGTACCAAGTACCCTTGATTGGATTCGAACCAACGACCTACGGTTTAGGAAACCGTTGCTCTATCCCCTGAGCTACAAGGGCAATGCGTACACCTGTACCATCTTTTTGTGCGTTCATCGAAACCGCTTTGCGGGGACCTCCGTAAGGCGTCAATTCCCCCTCGCAAACGTCCGGCTCGCGGCACCGCCTCCAACAGGGAGCCGCTTCGGGGATTCCCAACAAACCAACGAACCTACGCACAACCACCAACCCTCGCTGAAGTTTAATATGGTCAGCCGCAACCGTCAATCCCCCGAGAAACACGCAGGGGCGATTCCCGCCTTGAAGACTGTTCAAAAACACTATAAGTGCCGTAAAACATGCACTCTTCGGAATTTGGCTCCTCTTCAAATATTAAAATCACGCCCCCAAACCAAAGTCGGTGCTTGCTTCCAAAGCTCTGGATCGGCATAGTTGAATCAGCGTTTTAACACGATTATAATGGTTGCCGTGAGAGACGAAAACGCGGTCCAATTCTAACGCCGCTTGCTCTTCAAGTCAACAACGGTAACGGGAGAAATAATCATGTCTCGCATCACTATGCCTTTCGGTCTCCTCTGTCTGATTCTTATAGCATCATTGCCCCTTGTCTGTTTCACGACACCCACGATCACACTTGGACCTGACAATAAAGATGTGAAAAAAGACCATTTGCCCCAAAATTGTTCTCATCGGGACCTGCGCGGGGCCATTATTGATATTAGTGCGTATAGGGACAGAGACGTGGTAGGATTTAATTTCAACGGAAGCAATCTGGAGGGATGTTACTTTAACGATGAAGCACGGTTCATTGATTGTACGTTTCATCAGGCAATTTTAAGAGGTGTCTTTATTGATTCTTTGCTGGATAGTCATTACGCTGAAAACATACATCAGTCCGAAATTTACAATCTTTGGGAAAAGCCTCCCCGATACACCGACTACACAAAACCTGAATTGTTATCTTGCTGTTTGAAGAATGCGGACATTTCTTTTTCCGATATTCATGTCGGTGTTCCGGGAGGGCGGAGCGATAAAGAGGACACGACATGTTCTTGGTTGCTTGAAACAAAAAATTACAAGGAAAAGAATCTTTCCAACACAAATTTGCGAAAAGTGGGGGCTGATTTTTCCCATTTTAATCTTCAGGGGACCTATTTCATCGGCACACAGATGGGGGCAGTCTTTGCCGACGCCGACATCACTCGGGGTATCTTTCAAGGCGAATTATTGTTTCCTGAGGGGATGTATTCCACTTCGGCAATTGGCTTGCGATCACTCACCCTTGAACAGCTCTACGCAACGAAAAATTACAAAGAAAAGAATCTCGGAACGGTTATTTTTGTTTACGCCGATCTCAAAAACGCTAATTTGCGTGGTCAGACTCTGGGCTACTTTGATGCCTGTAATCTTGAAGGAGCGGATTTAAGTGATGCGTTTTTTTCTGTGCGTGATAAACGGACACTTCCTCCGTTTGTGCAAAACAACCCGATTGGGTTGACGGATTGTCTTATAACCGTCGAGCAATTCAAACAGACGCGGAATTACAAAATCTGGAAAGAGCGGGGCATTCCCGAGATCAAACAAATCGTTCTTACGGAGCAAAATGCCCCGGATTACAATTATGGCCGATGTGTTGAAGGGGTCAGTAACTTGAATGAGCGTAAGCGGGTTGCCGAGTATTTTGGCAATCGAAATCACAATGTTCCGCTTGATACAAAAGGTGATGTTGCCGAAAAATACACCCTTTACCTTTATCAGGTTGGTGATATTTTCATAACAAAAGAGATAGCGGACGCTCTAAGGGAAGAAAAGGCTTCAAAAAATGACTTTGTGGGAATTGTTGGAAGCACAAAATGAAAAGGCCAAATAATTTATTCGGGTTATATTTTATTAGACATGTTGCATAACCTATCATGGTCTTTCGGCGTTGAGGATGGCACAGACCAATTTCGTGCGTAACAGGTGTGTTGGACGGCGGTTACGATACGGATGCGACATGATCTTGAATACCTTGATCTTCGCGTTAAT
>JBOFQB010000090.1:0-2720 GCA_051660685.1 Thermoguttaceae bacterium
TTTTTTGCTGCACCTAACCCGGGGTTTCGCTGCGCTTCACCCCGGGCTACAAAAAGGTCGCTGCTATGCAGCTCATTTCAGAAGACCGTCTATACGACTGTCTTCTGACTTTCGGTATCTGCATCCCACTTTTTAATGTGGACAAGGCACTAGTATTTTGAGATTGCAATTTGGAATCGTAAGAGAAATCAAACACAAATCAGCATATACATCCCGCTTTGTTAATACTTAGAAAGCGGGATTGGTATGAACAAAGCAGTAATCTACAGAAGAAAGCCTAACAATAAGGGAGGTCACACAAAAAAAGATGAAACCGGTTGACTTGCGTCTTGCCGTTTTCTCGCCGAATTCCTTCAACTCTTCTCTCCCTGTTTTATGCGTCTACATTATGTAATCGCAATTCATATTGCTTTTATCGTCTCGCTTGCGTCCATCATCCTCGGTCTTGGCGCAAATGATGCCGTTCTGCCCCTGATCGTCTGTTGCGCTGTCCTGACCAGCTTGATCCTCTCCGACTTTACGCGAATTCTGCGTCTAAATCATTGGATTAGTAACACCCTTATCATCCTGATCGTCGCCTATTCCGTCGGGGGTCTCATTCGTAATCGAGGTGAAGAATTGGCAATCGGAATTGCCCAAATCCTGCAACTTGTCCAAATCGTTGTCCTTTTTCAGGAAAAAAATACCCGCAACCGTTTTCATCTCCTCCTGATCTCCTTTCTTCAGGTCGTCGTTGCATCTGTCTTTCAACAGAGCTTTTTCTTCGCCCTCTTACTGTTTGTTTACGTTTTTGCCAATTTTTCCGTCTTCACTCTTATCTTTCTCAACGAAGAACATGCCTATTTTGCCCAACATTCTTTTGTACGACGGTATTTTCTTTTTACTCCATCTGGTTTACGCGAAAATTTTAACCTTTTTCGGCTGTTGAAAATTATTGGGGCAACGATTTTTCTGGGACCTCTTTCCCTCGTTCTCTCTTATCGTTCTCATCATGATCCTCTTTCTGCCCCCAAAACGTCAACCGCGATCCCTCCTCCTGCAAAAAAAATCAGTACATTCGGTTCACCCAATCCCTCAACCCCGAATTGGCCGTTACTGTTTGCAAAACCTCAGTTTTTCGGGGGAACCAATCGTCAAGAAGGTCTAATCGGGGGATATGCTGAACTGTTTCAACGTCTCGGTACAACGGCTGTTTGGTCGCTCCTCTTTGGAATCACCTTTTTTCTGCTCATTCCCCGTTATGACGAAATCGTTCTGTTCGGAGATCGTTTCTCCTACAATCGCTGGAAAGTTAATGCGCAAATAACGGGAATCAAACAGGTTGGTTTTACAGAAGAGATTCAGTTGGGAGAAGTTTCAACAGTTATTAGTAACGAAACTCAATCGCAACATTTTCGCTTACTCACACAAGGGATTCATGCGGGAAGTCGTGAAACCGAAATCGCTGAACTGCTGCAAACACCGCCTATACCGTACTCCGTTCTTGAAACAACCGAGTTCTATTTGCGAGGTGTGACGTTGGAACAGTATTCCAACGGACGTTGGTCCAGTCAAATAACAAGCAGCCTGTTTTCCAAAGGGCGTTCTCTTTTTGACGCTCGATATAAGGAGTCACGATTTTATAACGAAATGCGGATTCCCGATCTGTTTTTTGAGAAGAATACGGATATGGTCCTCGTAGAGTCAGAAAACATTTACAAGGAATCGCCGGTTATCTGCACCTTTGGACCGTTATGGTTGCCGTTTGATCGTCAAACGATTCCTCTTTATTTAACGCCTGATCGAACCGAAATGTCCTCGCGGATTCAGGATTCCTCTGAACCATTACGTTGGACTTATGCGACAACCGTTTTTCGAGACGGTCAACAATTGGAGCTTATTCCTGCTTCACAAGAGGTTGACCCATTCCATTATTTGCAGATTGATTTTATTGCTCTGCCCTCTCTGGTCGAATTGGCAAACCGTTGGGATGAGGATTCTGGTTTTGCTCAAGACCAGGTTGAGAAGCGGGCCAAATATATCGCGCAACGTTTAAGTTCGGATGCACGATTTGTTTATCAATTGGGGGGCGTTCGTCGGACAGAGGGGGTTGACCCGCTTGAGGATTTCGTCAAAAACAACCCCAAAGGACATTGTGAATACTTTGCCGGAACATTGGCAATGATGTTGCGTGCTCGCGGTATTCCGGCCCGGGTCTGTGTCGGTTACAAAGTTCCAGCCGACTCCCAAGATGAAAACGGTTATCTCGTTCGTGAATCACAAGCACATAGTTGGGTTGAAGCCTATATCGGGTTTGAACAGTTGCCGAATCAGGTTGACGCTCAGAATGATTCGGCAGATTGGCCGTATGGAGGTTGGTTGCGATTGGATGCAACACCTGTTGGAACGACGCAAAACAATTTATTGCAACAAACCTATCTTAATTTTGCGGCAATTCGGTATAAATGGCAACAATGGTGGAAAAACAACATCTTGAACATGGGGCGCGAACGTCAGATGGAACTGGTGTATCAGCCGATTCGTGATTTTTTCGTTTATCTCCGCGATCATGTTGTTCAACTCATTCAACCTGACATCTGGAAAAGGTAAGCGTTCACGGAATTTGATCACAGGCGAGGGAACTTCTCGTTCGGGTGCTATCAAGAATCATTGCGAAACCGCCGGAACCAACGTCGGAGGTTTGCCGCCAAATAAATGGGCTGATACACTTTCGTGTAAGA
>JBOFQB010000091.1:0-99645 GCA_051660685.1 Thermoguttaceae bacterium
TTCTTACACGAAAGTGTATCAGCCCATTTATTTGGCGGCAAACCTCCGACGTTGGTTCCGGCGGTTTCGCAATGATTCTTGATAGCACCCGAACGAGAAGTTCCCTCGCCTGTGATCAAATTCCGTGAACGCTTACCAATTTTGATACTGGGAAGCGCAACCATTTTTTCGAGGTCAATGGGCTGCACCGCATCCATGTACTCCAGCCCAACATAAAGTCTTTTACCATCAGGACTGGCCCAAAGTCCGTGCGGCAGGACACCAACTTTCACAACATCAATTTGTTTGTAATCGTCTGCGGGATCAAAAATTTTGATGCAGTTTTCACCCCCGACCGTTACGGGCATGAGCAATTTTCCATCCTTTTCACAAAAAGTAACGTGATTCGTAATCGGACCGGTCGGAATGACTTTCACAACCTCTTGCGTTGCGGTATCGATAATAGTGACTTTGCCAACATCTTTGTGACTTAAAGCGACCCATTTTCCGTCGGGACTTGTAAAAATATTCGGCGAAAACGGGCTGATGACCGGAATTTTTTTGATGCTTTGATACGTTGCTGTGTCAACGACATCGACGACAGGTGTAAAACTTGAACAGACGTAAGCGAATTTTCCATCGGGGGTAAACGCAATCATTCCGGGACCATCGGCGACCGGGATTTGTTTTATTTCCGCCATTTTTTCAACATCTACGACGCTCAAGTACGCTTCACCACGAACAGTCGTCCAGACTTCTTTTCCATCTGGCGTGAACGTCGGTTCATGCGGCGCACGCCCAATATAAATCGTCTTCAAAACTTTGTTGTCCTCCGTTGACACCAGAGTAATCGAGTTTGACCCGATTGCGACAACGGCAAGGAGTTTCTGACGCGGTTCAAACCGAAGTCCATGCACCAGCACCTGTCCCTTGTAAAGTGGTGTCAAAACATTGACTTGCGGCTTGCCAAGTGTGATTTCACCAAGATGCTGGTTTGTGGAAGGATCAACGACTGATACCGTATTGGACACCTGATTTCCCGTGTAGACCCTATCGAGAGCATATCTTTCCTGTGCATGGACGAGACCTCCATGTAAAACCAACAGCAGGGTCCAAAACGCCGACAGAGATAACGAAATATGTTTCATGGTCAGTTGCTCCTGTTCTTGGATGTAGATTGTTGAAAAATTGTTTAGCCGAGGAACAACGTTCCGCGCGTCATAAAAAAACGAAAAACGCGCGATACGTTGTATCGCGGCTAAACGGGGACGTGTCAAGGTTATTTTTTTTCTTTTCCCAAATAATCCTGCATCTGCTTGATTTCAACCTGTTGGTCCGCGATGATTTTTTTCGCACGATTCGCCAGTTGCTCATCGGGATGGAACTCAAGCAAGGCAAGCGACATGTCAACCGCCGCTTGATGATGCGGTATCATGACGGCTGCAAAAGCGTAGTCAACATCGGGAAAAACAGTGTTCGCCGACGGAGTCTGTTCCATCATGGTCTGCATCGTCTTGTTCATCGCCGCTTTATACAAAGGCGTTGCGGGAGAGCCGGACGTTTCGTAATCCTTGAGCAAAAACGTCATTTCTTCGATTTCCATTTTTTGTTCGGCGAGAATACTCTTGGCAAGCTGAACCATTTCTTTGTTGGTCCCCTTTTGTATTTCGTACTCCGCCATTTTGACCGCCCCTTGATGATGTGGTATCATCTGGGCAAGAAAATCGTATTCCACCCTGTTTTTGAGCGGAACTTTGTCCATTTCGACCATCATATCGTCCATCATTTGCAGAAAGATATTTTTGTTTGGGTCCGAGGTCTGCATGTCCATTCCTGACATGTCCATTCCTGCCATATCACTGCTGTGTGATGTGTGGTCGGTACCACATCGACATCCTTCTTTGCAGTTGCATTTTCCGGCCGCATCACGGCACTTGCAGTCCGGCGAACATTTACAGTGCGTAACTTGTTGCATGTTCGGAGTGCTTGCGTTATCAGTACGAGAGGAATTACATCCGAGGACAAGGAAGATAACACCTACAAATACAATCGTTAGTGCTTTGTTACTCATAAGATTGGAGGGGGTTATGGTGTGTGGTCGGGACAAAGAACAACAGGTTAATCGAACAACTTGCGGTTGACGTGACATTTCGGCGTTTCTCCGGCATTGTCATAGTATTGTTGATGATACTTTTCCGCGATCCAAAACACCGACGCTTTTTCCAGCTTGGTCGCAACACGGTATCCCTTGCTCTTCAACAGTTCAATATACTTCTGCGACAACTCTTTTTCATCATTGCCGACATAAAAAATTTCCGACCGGTATTGCGGTCCAACATCAGGTCCCTGTCGGTCAATTTGTGTGAAATCATGCGTCTCGAAAAATAACTTTAACAATGTTTCATAGTCCGTTTTGTCCGCATCATAAATAACACGCAAGGTTTCTGCATGACCCGTTTTACCTTTGCTAACATCTTTGTAAGAAGGATTTTGAAGATTGCCCCCCATGTAACCAACCGTTGTCGGAGCATACAAAAGAGACTCCAGTGTCTCACCTTCAGGCGGTTTCACTCCTTCAGCATGACTGAAAAAATACTCCGTCCCCCAAAAGCAGCCGGATGCAAAATAGGCGGACCGTAATTTGACACCGCGAATAAACTTCATCGAAAGAGAGTTGACACAGTGTCGGGTATCTCTCGGTGTCAGCTGTTCACCCGTAAAAACATGTCCAAGATGACCCCCGCACGCATTGCAAATAATCTCGGTACGGACTCCATCTGAATCAGGAACACGAGTGACAGCCCCCTCAATTTCAGCGTCAAAAGAGGGCCAACCACAATGGGACTCAAATTTTGCGTCCGAATCGTAAAGCGGAGAATCGCATCTTTTGCACAGATAAGTCCCTTTCTCCATGTTGTTAAGCAATGCACCACTCCCTGCCCGCTCGGTTCCTTTACGCAAGAGGATACCCTCTTCCTCAGCAGTCAACTTGTTGTATTGCATCTTTTTTTCGGGAATGAGTTTCTTTGACGGTTGCGCCCTTGTCCATTCAACATAGCCTATCAACCCTAAACAAAGAGATAAGGTGAATAAAACACAGAACAATTTTTTTCTGAATGTCAATTTTGCGGTCATCATTGCAGAGTGTTAGCATTTCAAGAGATTTCACATGTCTAAAAACAGTGTATCCAATCCCGGATACTATAGATAGTACCCTTGGAGGTGCTGAAAAGAAAAAACACCCGACCAATCGACAGTTTGCCGACAACGATTGGTGAGGTGTTCTTTTGAATAGCGCGAAGACATAAATGACCGGCTGGAGATAGAACCGGTCATTAGGGGGGCTCGGTGTCTTCGTTATTTCCTGCGAAAACGACGCATCAGTGGAAGTCCACATATACCAAGCCCGAATATAACCAAAGTCGCCGGTTCAGGGGTTGCGTTCGTCTCTTGAAATGCCCAACTACCATTTAATCCCGTGTGATTGTAATCTTTCGTCGTCTGTGTATTATCATTGCGGACAATAATATCGAGATAATTCAATCCCGGATTTAACGCCAAAATACTATTTCCTAACAGTCCCGATGCTGTGTAAACGGTCTCCTGTATCCAGCCGTTAAAGAAGGGGTCGCTTATGGCACCAGAATTTGAGGGGGTAACATTCAGCTGCATTCCGTTAATAAAAAACCCAACGATTTGGTCGTCCGAGAAAAATTGCCCCGAGAAAGCAAACTCCTCAAGCAGCTTCGCCTCAGTGATTTCAAAGGATGTACGATAGGCATAAAAACCATTGGCATCAAAAGCACTCGCCTTCGTCGAAATCCAACCAGGTCCGTCTTGGACCCACCCTCTGGGAGATGCCGTAACGGCCTCAACCGCAGCAAAACCATTACGCGAATAGATATAGTGCCCTTCGTCTCCATGTCCATCCACAAAATTCACATAAGCCGGACCTTCCTTTCCGGGTTTAATCGCATAATTTTCATCACCCGTCAGCACACGCCATTGCCAATCGGTAACATTCTGTGTGCTACCACTTGCAATCAAGTCCGCCCTTGCTGATGCAGCAGCCAAACCAATAACCGCACCTGCCATTAACAAATATAATACTTTTTTCATTGGAATCCCGTCCGTTTTTTAACTGATGTTCTAGTAGAAGCGCAAATGTTATTCACGCAGATGACTCTACTGAATATGCAAATGCCGCGCCAAACATTACAAAGCAGTTATTTTTCCAAAAATAATACGCAGAGTCTACGTTTTAGGGATACGGGCGGAAAATCTTCTACCTGTCTGTCATTCCAAAAAACAGAGCAATGGAACGACGTTGTATTATTTTGATACAGTGAGGGTGTAGAATAACACAAAGAGATTCAAAATGATACAGTCCCGCTTGCGCGGGGCTAAGTACGCGCGGAACGATGTTCCGCGGCTAAACGGGGAAGTTAGACCGCTCCTACGGGACTACAAAAGTTCCTCAATCAGTCGAGGGACAATTTCCGAGTACGAGAACGAACCAATCAATTCGGTCCCTTTTTTCAGATTCACCTGATTCGGACCACACCAAAGTCCTAAATCCGCTTCGTCCGTCTCTCCCGGTCCGTTGACCCGACATCCCATAACGGCAATTGTTAAGGGACGATCAACGGCGAATTCTGTTGCACGGCGGACCTCTTCGGCCAATTGGACAAACGCTTCGTTCTGAACCCTTGCACAACTGGGGCAACTGACAATGTTCAGCCGATTTCGGTTCCAATCGGCAATCGTTGCAATGATTCCTGTTGCCACATTCCGTAAAATCAATCGACCAGCTTCAATTTCTTCCGATTTTCGTTCGTTCGAGACGGTCAGAGAAACCCGCAACGTGTCGCCGATTCCTTCGGCAAGAAGCGGTTCTAGGGCAATCCGGGACTTCAAAATTCCTTCAGGGGGCATTCCCGCTTCTGTCACACCCAAATGAAGTGGAACATCAGGCCGGAGTTGGGCAAATCGTCGATTTTCGGCAAGAACCATTTCGGGGTCGGAACCTTTGATGGAGACGCAATATCGGGCAAAGCCGAGAGAATCGAGAAAGTCGGCATGTTCGAGCGCACTTTCCAAAGCGGCGGAATGTTTTTCGAGTCCTTTTTTTTCAGGATCGAGACTGCCGCAATTGACACCAACACGAACAGCGCAATCATGTTGAGCTGCTATATCGAGGAGGAGCCGAACTTTATCTTTCCAGTGAACGTGCGGTTCAGAATGGTGCAAATGTCCGGGGTTGTACCGTATTTTGTCAACGAAAGGGGCGACGATTTCGGCCAAACGGTAATTTTCCTGCAAATCGACGGAAAGATTGGCATCTGTTAAGTCCCTGATTTGTCGCAAAGCGTCAGCATCTTTGGGTGAATCGACTGCAATTCGGACGATTCCGGCCCCGGAATCGGCGAGCGACTGCGCCATATTCGCCGTTGCGCGAACATCCGTTGTTTTTGTCGCACACATACTTTGCAAAACGACCGGCTGATTGTCCCCAATCACAACCGTCCCAACTGCAACCGCTCTTGTCCGATTCCGCTTGACCATAATGACTCTCCCCTCAATCTAACGCTTGCACCTTACTGTTATTTTTTGCTCCAATAGGCTTTTACTTTTTCAAAGTAACCGATCCTGTTTTCAATTTTGCCCATTTCTTTGGGATAGAATTCAAGCAAATGATCGCATAACTCCAACATCCATGCTTTTCTCGAATGAGCTGGATTGAGTACAATCCGGTTGGAATTGGCAATTTGAATTTGACCCCAACCAAGTGCGCCAATTGTCAGACAGTCCCAATCCAAAAACTCAATGGGAATAAAATCGACATGATGGACGATGATTTCAGTTTTTTCCGTCTGATAATTAACCAGTAAGAGAACAAAAAAATTGGCATCATCTTCGTAAAAACGTGAAAGTCGTTCAACCGAAGTGAGATTCGGCATGTTGAACTTTGTGTCCTTCCTGTGTGTTTTTACATCGACAACGTAATAGTTATTATATTGATCCTTAAACGCTAGGTCCGCCATTGCGCGTCGTGCAAAGCCCGAAGAATAGTTGCAACTGTTATTTCCAAGAATTTTTTCAAAATTTTCGTCCAAAATATTCTGAATTGCATCACCAACAGCGCGGGTGCTTTGAATGGTACTCGCCGAAAGAAAATTCTTCTGCTCGTTCAAAAACCGTTTTGTTCGTTCCGCAATTTGAACATTTTCTTCCGTACTGAAAAGTGAGTGTTTCATTGTTCTTTCTGAATCCAAAAGCACCTAATCGAAGAGAGTCTCCAGAGGAGTCCGTCCAGCACGAATTTTTTTTGACCGTTGAATCGTTGTCGAATCACGTTGTTGTTCCCCCAACGAATTCCGTTCCCAAAATACGCCCCCCGAATACCCCTGAATGTTGCTGTTATATCCGGCCAATTCGAGACGTTTCTCGACGAGACAGGCATATTCTTCATCCAGTTCGATTCCGAAAAATTGTCGTTCTAATTTTTTAGCAACAACCGAAGTCGTTCCGCTCCCCAAAAAGGGGTCAAAGACGACATCTCCGGGTTCCGTACTTGCAAGGATGATTTTGGCCAATAATTTTTCCGGTTTTTGCGTCGGGTGATCGGTATTTTCAGGCATAGACCAAAACGGAACAGAAATATCCGTCCAAAGGTTGGAAGGATGTGTCAACCGAAACCGTCCCGATTCCGTTTCATTCCAATCTTTCGCATTTCCAATCTCATCTCGATAAGGAGCAATCACTTTGCGACGCAATTTAACCCGATCAACATGAAAAGTGAATTGTTCTGAAACCGTTGCAAACCATATATCTTCCGAACTATTCTTCCAATTCCGTTTCGCCCCTCGCCCCTTCTCACGTTCCCAAGTAATCCGGTTTTGAACGATAAAAGATTCCTCCAAAACCCGTTGTAACTCGCCGGAACTTCTCCAGTCCCCGCAAACATAGATCGCCCCGCTCGGTTTCAACAACCGTTTCATTTCGGGCAACCACTTTCGCAACCAATCGGCGTATTCCCGATTACTTCTCTCCTTGAATCGCATCCCGTTAAATTCCTTCGACAAATTGTAGGGCGGATCAGCAAAGATCAGATCACAACAACAAGAAGGCAGTTGGGCAAGGGAAAGACACGAATCCCCGCAAATCGTCCGTCCCAAAACCTCTTCCAGCAAAAAAGGTTTTGGGCCGAACTTCAACAAACGTCGTTGCAACCGTTTGCGTTCCGATTCACCAACGCAAATCGTTCGATTTCGTGGAGCACGCAGTTTCGTCATTGTGACTGACACGTTATTGAGTATCCTTCCTTACGCTTCATCGAGCAGTTCGACTGCTTCAAACTTCTTTCCTTCGAGCATCTCAAGACTTGCTCCACCTCCTGTACTGACGTGTGAGACTTTTTCGGCAAAACCGAGCTTCTGAATCGCTGCTGCACTGTCACCCCCCCCAATAATGCTGATTGCATCACTCGCCGCAATCGCTTCGGCAACCGCTTTCGTCCCTTCATCAAAGGGGGGCATCTCACAAACTCCCATTGGTCCATTCCAGACAACCGTTTTGGCTCCCTTGACAATCTCAGCGTACATTTTCGCCGTTTCTGGACCAATATCAAGCCCTTCCCAACCATCTGGAATCTCACCCGATTTCACAACCTGCTTGTTGCAATCCGCCTTAAAAGCGTCCCCACAATGATTGTCAACCGGCAATACCAGCTTGTCCTTGCCCGTCAAAAGAAGCTCTTTCGCCAAATCAATTTTGTCCGTTTCAACAAGACTGTTGCCAACTTTTCCGTCCTGAGCAAGCATAAACGTGTACGCCATTGCGCCCCCAATCAGGACTTTATCGCAAATGCCAAGCAGGTTTTTAATCACCATGATCTTATCAGAAACCTTTGCTCCACCCAAAATAGCGACAAAAGGTCGTTTCGGATTCTTAATTGCATCGGTCAGGTACTGAATTTCTTTGGCAACAAGAAAACCGGATACCTTCGGTTTGCCTGACATCGCTTGAGGAACCGCGACCATAGAAGCATCCGTTCTATGACAGGTTCCAAAAGCGTCATTGACGTAAACATCTGCCATTTCCGCCAATTCCTTCGCAAATCCTGCATCGCCTTTTTTTTCACCCGGTTGGAAACGGAGATTTTCCAGCACGAGAACATCTCCCGTTTTCAATCCCCCAACCTTTGCTTTTGCGTCCGGTCCAACAGTATCGGTTGCAAACTGAACCGGTTTCCCCAACAGTTCTCCCAACCGAACCGCAGTCGGTTTCATGCTGTATTTCGCGTCAGGTGCATCTTTCGGACGACCAAGATGACTCATTAGGATCAGTTTTCCGCCCCGATCCAGAACGGATTTAATCGAAGGGAGCGCCATTTGAATCCGTCGATCATCCGTGATGTTTCCATTTTCATCAAGGGGAACATTAAAATCGACGCGAATCAAGACGGTTTTTCCGGCAACGTCAACATCAGCAATTGTTTTTTTCGACATAATTTTCCTCTCCAGATTTTTTTGTAAAAGAATTAAATAAAAGGATTTTGAAAGGACCGGTTTTTGGCAAACGACAACAGACCGTTCTCTGCTTTACGAGCAGAAGAGCGAAACAAACGGCCCTCATTTTACCTCTTCCTCTTGATTTGGGGAGCGGGTCACTTGGAGATCAAAGTCCAAAAAAGCAGTCCGGTTTTTTCGTCAAGGTTTTCGGACCTTGTGCTGTCTTTTTTTACTGTTTGCAATCGGAGTCCCCGCAAAATGAGTCTGGAATTCACCCTCTGTCATTGAAACAATCTGTTCCTGAACGACAAAACCAGATTCAACCGTTTGTGCGGTTTGTCGGTTCCAGGGACAAACGTCCAGACAGGTTTCGCAACCGAAAAAACGATCTGCAAGGACGGACTGAACGGTTTCGGGCATTTCACCATGATGTTCGATTGTCCAGTAATTCAGACATTGACCGGCATTGAGTTCAAAAGGGCGGATGAGTGCTTGATTGGGACAATGCGAGATGCACAAGTTGCAATCCAGACAAGGGTTAAACGTCTCCAATTCCGGCCCGGGAATCGTGTACTCCAACTCTTCTGTTGTCAAGAAAGCAGCGAGAAACAGCCGACTTCCCCATTTCGGATGAATGAGCATGGTATTCTTTCCAATCACCCCTAATCCGGCGTTGACTGCAAATTGACGTTCGAGAAGTGGAGCCGTATCAACGACCCCTCGAAATGGACTCTTGGGCGCAACTTGATGGTGTAAATCCCCCAATTGGTGAAGTCGTTTTCTGATCCAATCATGGTAATCGGCTCCACATGCATACGACGCAACCTTGAGAAGCGTCTTGTTGGTCCTATTGATCTGATCCAATTGGTTATTTAACCGCACATCTCTGTCAAACCGATTGTCTTCATCTAACTGATTGTCCTTGTCTGACCGGTTTTTTTTGACATTTGCCCCATTATCATCTTGACTGAAATCAGATTCATGTTTTGAACCTGATCCCGACTTGACCTGAAAAAGTTGTTGCAATGTTGGGTCCGATTGGAGAACGGTTGCAAAGGGGACCCCCAACATGAGCAAACTTTTGACTCCGGGCAGAAGGAGTTCGGGGTTGGACCGGATTGAAAGATTTCTTGCGAGATACGACATGCCCGCATGATGTCCTTGTTCAATCCAGTTTTCAAACCGTTCAAACGATTCGGGTTGACAACACGGCGTTGCTCCAACCAGTTCAAACCCGAGTTTCAACGCCGCTTCTGACAATACCCTTGTGATGTTTTCTACGCTCCTCATTCGTTTCTCTTGTCATTTATCATCATTTGTTCTCGTTGGTCATCATTCACTTCGATCTTGCCTATTTTACATATTTTGAATGTGGAAACGACCGGTCAGTATATCACAAGTCCAATGTTTTTGTCTGCGTTTGCGAGTTCAAAACGAATTTTGATTCCTCTTGCTTCATTCGGCTCAAGAAACAAGAGATGTCACCTAGATGCCGGTCTTGAAATCCAATCCGCCCAACTGTATACTCGGGGCGTTCTGTGTGTGTTTTATCTTTTTTGACTCTCTCCAACCTTTCTTCCTGTCTCCTATGATGCAGAAAACATATCTCGCCGTTGACATGGGTGCTTCAAGCGGGCGTCACATTCTCGGTCATTTTGACGGTTCCAAAATCACTCTCGAAGAGGTGTACCGTTTTGAAAACGGACCTGTTGATCTGGGAGGAAGTCTTTACTGGAACCTGCCCGGATTGTGGTCACATGTCCAAAATGGTCTCAGAGCCGCAAAATCCCGCGCAACCGCCCCCATTGTCAGTGTCGGTGTCGACACTTGGGGCGTCGATTACGCCTTGCTCGGTCGCGGAAATGTCCTGCTTGGTAATCCTTACGCCTATAGAGATGCCCGAACAGATGGAATCATGGAAAAAGCGTTTGAGATCGTTTCACGGAATGACATTTTCCGACAAAGCGGGTTACAATTCATGCAGTTCAACACCCTGTTTCAGTTCCTCGCAATGAAAGGGAGCAATTCCCCGCTTTTAGATGTCGCCGAATCGTTTTTGATGATTCCCGACCTCTTTCATTGGTTGCTTTCTGGTGTCAAAAGTAATGAGTTCACCAATGCAACAACGACGCAATTTTATGATCCGATTGCGAGAGATTGGGCGAAACCGTTGTTGGAATCGTTTGGATTACCAACAGATTTGTTTGGGGCGATTTCAGCACCCGGGACTGTTTTGGGTCCACTTCGTAAGAGCGTTGAGCAGGAAACCGGCTTAAACGGACTCAAGGTCGTTCTGCCCGGTTCACATGATACGGCAAGTGCGGTCATGTCCGTTCCAACAAACAGTCCGATTGGAAAAACCGATTGGTGCTATATCAGTCTGGGAACCTGGGCTTTGTTGGGGATCGAATCACCTCAACCCGTTGTCAACTCAACAGTTTCGGGTTTGAACTTCACCAATGAAGGGGGTGTTGGGGGGACGACGCGAATACTCAAGAACATTTGCGGTCTTTGGTTGATTCAAGAATGTCGTCGAACTTGGGTTCAACAGGGCCGAAAAAACACGTCCGGGAATCCCTGGGATTGGGAAGATT
This sequence comes from Thermoguttaceae bacterium, assembly GCA_051660685.1. Taxonomy (GTDB): domain Bacteria; phylum Planctomycetota; class Planctomycetia; order Pirellulales; family Thermoguttaceae; genus JAVBSX01. The sequence goes on from JBOFQB010000091.1 coordinate 11,087, forward strand.
TGAACCGACTTTCGGCTGTTGCCCGACCTCTTGTTTCGTTCATCAACCCGGACGCCCGGGAATTTCTCAGCCCAAGTGACATGCCGGAAGAAATCCGACAATTCTGCAAAAAAACCGGTCAAACCGTTCCCGAAAATGAAGGAGCCGTTTTGCGCTGTGCTCTTGACAGTATCGCAATGAAATTCCGTCATGTTCTGGAAATGTGTGAAAAAATCAGCGGAACACGAATTGAAACCGTTCATATCGTTGGAGGAGGAACCAAGAACGTACAATTATGTCAAGCAGCAGCGGACGCAACCGGACGTCGGGTTCTGACAGGTCCGATTGAGGCGACTGCAATTGGCAATTTGATGATGCAAGCGGTTGCAGCTGGAGATGTCAAAGACATTCAAGAAGCCCGGGAAGTGATCCGGCAGAGTTTCGACGTTGCTGAGTTTGTCCCCGGTTTGGAACAGGCAAAAGCGTTTGATGAGGCTTATGAACGATTTTTAGCAATTGTGTAACCGTTCACGGGAAATTCACTTTGAGTCCTATTCTCAGCACCAAAGGTGCGGCACAAAATAGACAGCGGTTTTAACCGCTGGTGTCAAAATGTCAAAAAATATTCGCCCTGTCAGGGCGAAACAACGGATTGTGTTGCCCCTTCAGGGCAGATTGTCGCGGGGTGATACCAACCCAGGGTTGCGGCGAGTACGCCTTACCCTGGGCTATTTTGTCGCGCCCCGTTGGGGCGAAGATTTCATTTTCCTCCCTAAATATAAGGCATTTCAATGATGTTTTGTAAAAATATCCGTGAACGGTTATGAAATTGTTAATTGTTTCTATTCCCTATCCCCCATTCCCTATCCCCTATCATGTCTTGGATCACCAATCGCCTTGTCGTTGTCCCGATTGATTTGTCGGACTTTTCAATGCAAGCCTTTCAAGCCGCTTACGAATTGGTCGAGAACCCGAACCAATTAAGGGTTGTTCATGTTTTACCCCTGATTGAACCGCTTGAATCGGTCGAACCCGAATTGAGTTGGTCAACAAGTACGCCAATCAACGACGGTGATCGCGTTCGGTTGACCGAAAAGGTTTTGAGCGAGTTGTTGACGGAAAAAGGTTATAAGGACATTGCGATTGAGATTCGGTTGGGCGACCCGGGGAGCGAAATCACGCTGTATGCGGAAGACATTCAAGCGGGCTTGATTGTCGTTCATTCACATGGTCGAGGTGCGATCCAACGAATGTTACTTGGTTCGACAACAGATCGGGTTATGCACCTTGCTCATTGTCCCGTTCTTGTCCTCAAAGATCGTCCTCAATCGTGAACACGACCTCTCACAAGGGGTCAGAATCGTGCTAATCTGACCGTTTGGAGCACTTTCTTGAGAAAATTTTTATTTTTTTTGAAATTTTTTTGGGGCGTTCAACGTCTATCTCTTCTGTCTCATTTTGCTGCACTTTGTATGATTTTAATACAGCAAAATCATACACTATATTTTTGAAACAAAAAAAGACAAAAAAAAAAAAAAATAGAAATTTATTCTTTGTAAGTCACTTTGATTTAACAAGTTGCATCAAATGTTGCACTCAGAAAATCATTTTTCTCACAATTTAGGCATAACTTTTGCAACTGATATTGTCGTGAAGAGTTGTTTTAACACCCAGGTGAGGACAACAGATGCCCAAAAGGGTTGACACGGCGTGAAAAGCAGGGTAGATTCCGTTCCTTGCTTCATATAAAAGGGGGTGTTCGAAATCGAAATTTACTGAAAGGAGTTTCGTATGAAAAAGTTACTGTTGCTGGGGGTTATGGTCTCGTTGACCTTGGCGGTCGGCACGAGCGCGTTTGGGATTGGTATGGGCAATACATCGAGCTTGCCCGGTCTGCCTGATGCTTTTGTCTCAAGTTCCTATGATTGGGAAGATGATGTCTACTACTATAATACGGTTGAAACAACCAACTATGATTATGGTAATGCAATGAGGTTTCTGTTTAGTCGGGACGGGAGTAACATCAAAGCTGAAGTTTTTCTGAACGGGGCTTTGTTGACGACGACCTCTTTGACGAATGCGGCTTCGACCAGTACATCCACGTCCAACAAAAATGACAATTTTAACCTTGTCATCAATGATCTTGGTCAAGCGGTTGTACAAATTCGGAACAATACGGGTGATAAGAACATTGGAAACAAAGATTTTACTGTTTTCGATGGTTTCTGGGACACCCTTTTTGCCGGACAGGAAGGTTTTATTGGTGCAATCGGTACAAATGGAAAAGGAGCGACCGGCGGTTTGGGTGCATTGGGTCTGCAAGCAGGCGGTTGGACTCTGATCGGAGGGGCGGAGTACACGAATTATGGTAATCTGGAGGGGGGAGCTTGGACAGCAGGTGGTGCTCGTGATTTCAAAGCGACAGGCGACGTTCAAACCACCTCAACGTTGATTAGAGGGATTGACAAAGGAACCTATGTTAATTTGGGTGGTTCCATGCGTCGGGGAAGTGCGTTTAATCTTTCAACTTGGTCCTATTTTGACATGTCGTTCTATGGTTTTGTTGCCAACAAAACGTCTGAAACGACGATTACAGGCAATGTTGCTCCTGAACCGGCGACGCTGATGTTGTTGGGATTGGCTGCATGTGGTTTGCCGCTTGCACGCCGTTTTCGCAGAAAGTAGTCTGAAGTGGTCCGTGATTCTGGCACTTTTGAGTGTGGAATGAACATGAACATGATCGCGGTGAACCGAAAGGTTCACCGTTTTTTTTTTGTGGATTTGCAAAAGGGTTGATAAAAGGTGAGGATACAAAAAAGGGGAACATTCACAGACGTGAGCTTGACCGGGGGGGGAGCGGGGAATACAATTCCGGGGTGTTATGGACCGTTTAGCCGCGATACAACGTATCGCGTGTAGAAAAATTTCAAAACGCGCGGAACGGTGTTCCGCGACAAAACGGTAAATTTTGAATGTTCTAAAAAGTGTGAAAATGAATAGAATGATGTGGTTTTTTCGTCTTTTTTTGGTCTTTTTTGTTTTTACCAACACTATGTCAGCTCAAGAAGAATCGAGCGGTTGTCAACCGGAACAGAGAACGCAATGTCCCTTTTATGTTGGGACATACACACAAGCTCCGTTTCAGGGTCAAGGGATATATCGGGCGGAATTGGATTTGAAGACGGGAGAACTTTCACAAGCGGAATTGGTTGTCGAATGTGACCGACCGGCGTTTGTGATTCGACATCCGAGGGGACCGTTTTTGTATTCAATTGGCGAAACATGGGAACATCATGGACCTGTTCATTCGTTTGCGATCCAACCGGGAACGAATCAGCTTCGATTGTTGAATACGCGACAGATTAACGGAGTTCTTGGACCGACTCATCTCTGTCTTGCCGGAAATTCAACGGTTTCAGGGGATTCGGATGTCTTGGTCGTTGCCTGTTATGGAAGTGGAACGACTGTTTCCTTGCCGATTGAGAAGGATGGTACAATTGGCGAGGTTGTGAGTTTCATGCAGCATCAAGGGTCGGGACCGAAGAAGGATCGGCAGGAAGGACCCCATGCACATGGAGTTTACGTTGACGCTCAACAAAGGGTTTACGTTCCTGATTTGGGGATTGATCAGGTTGTGCTTTACGATTTGGATTTGAAAACAGGGACGTTGACCCCGGGGTCGCAACGGGCGATTGAAATGGTTCCCGGGTCAGGTCCGCGACATTTGGCGTTTGGAACGGATCAGGGGACATCAAGTGTCCCGACGATTTACGTTGTCAACGAACTCAATTCAACCGTCAGTGTTGTTCGCCCCAATCAAGACGGAGTTCTCGGAATTGTCCAGAATGTTTCAACTTTACCTCAAGAGGTTTTGGACGCGGAGAAGAAGTTGGACAATTGGACAGCGGAGATTGCGGTTCATCCGAACGGTCGGTTTGTTTATGCGTCGAATCGGGGACATGACAGTATTGCGGTTTTTTCGGTTGACGCAGAGTCGGGGCAGTTGAAGTTGGTTCAGACGGAATCGACACAAGGTCGGACGCCGCGCAATTTTTCGATGACGCCGGACGGACGTTTTTTATTGGCTGCAAATCAGGACAGCAACACGGTTGTCTCGTTTTGGGTTGACCCCGAGTCGGGCCGCTTGACCCCAACCGGCTCGTCCGTTGAAGTCGGCAGTCCCGTTTGCGTTGTTTTTTGAGGAACCTCATTGTCGTTTAGCGGCAGAACAACGTTCTGCGCGTATTTTAACGGTTCAGAACGCGCGATACGTTGTATCGCGGCTAAACATTTGTGCCGATTCCGTCTTCTCTCTTCTACCTTCTCTCTTTCCCCATGTTTATTTTTCAACCGGGTTATTTGCAATTAGCGATCCTCTTGGGAGGAGTTCTGCTTGCCGTTTTTGGGTTGACCCATTTGGCGTTAAAACGACGAGGAGAGATTTTGGAGGACTATTTGACGCCGGAAGAGCCGGACCCAAAATTGGAAGAGGATTTTTTCCGTCGGCGAGTCGTTCGCTTAGCGGAACAGGCTGTTCGTAAGGAACAGGAAGATCAGGAAACGGAGGAAGATTGGGGTAAAGCAGAATGGGGGGATTCGGACGAAGAGGCGTCCACTTCTTGAACGGGTTGGGTTGATTGAATGACCGCTCTCTTACCTCGCTTTTCTTTGTCCCGAATTGCGTGATTGATAAAACCTGATTGCGTTCTCCCCAGTCCCGGGATTGTTTCCCCTGTTTTTTTCGATAAAATGCCTGTTGTCTCTGTTTGGACTCTTTTAGGAGGAGGAGAGAGGAGAAAAGAACAGATCAGCGAATCATGTTGGAACAAAGATTTGAACAGGATTGGAAGAAGGTTCAGGAAGACAATACAGGGAAGAAAATACAGAGAACAAGGTTGACTCAGGGAACACCGAGTTTTTTCATCTGCCTAGTTATAAATACGGGCATCTAATAAAGACGGATAATAAACAGTAAGACGCAAAATGCGACGTTTACAGATATACGACACGACACTGCGAGATGGTTCTCAAGCAGAAGGGATTGATTTCTCTCTGCATGATAAAATTTTGTTGACCCGACGACTTGATTCGCTTGGTTTTGATTTCGTTGAGGGGGGGTATCCTGCATCCAACGACAAAGACGCTCAGTTTTTTCAGAAGATTCAGTCGGACAATTTGCAAACGACTCAGGTTGCGGCATTTGGAATGACTCGACGTAAGGGGGTGAAACCTGAAAAGGATGAGGGTCTTTGCGCTCTTCTGAACGCTAAGACTCCCGTTATTACCCTTGTTGGAAAATCGTCCGCCTTTCAGGTCGAAGAGGTCATTAAAACAACCCGAAATGAAAACCTTGAGATGATTGCCGACTCAATCGGTTATCTTTGCTCACAAAAACGTCAGGTTTTTTTTGATGCCGAACACTTTTTTGACGGTTGGAAAGAGGACCCGAAGTATTCGATTGACGCTTTACAGGTTGCAGTGAATGCAGGAGCCGACGTTTTGGTGCTTTGTGACACGAACGGGGGATGTATGCCCGAAGAGATAACGGCTGCTGTTTCCGACGTTCTCCGTCGTCTCGATCATCCGATTGGGATTCACGTTCATAACGATTGCGGTTTGGCGGTTGCAAACAGTTTGGCTGCAATTGATGCAGGTGCAACACAGGTTCAAGGGACGATCAACGGGTTTGGCGAACGTTGTGGAAATGCTGATTTGATTCAGGTAATCGCCAATCTGTTGCTGAAAAAGAAAGGGCAATACGAATTGCTCAAGGAAGGAGCACTTGCCAAATTAACAGAATTGTCCCGTTATGTTTATGAAATGTTGAACATGCACGTTCCGTCCCGACTCCCCTATGTCGGAAAAAGTGCGTTTGCTCACAAAGGAGGAATGCATGTGAGCGGAATCAATCGAAATACGTCCGCTTATGAACATATTACGCCGGAATTGGTTGGAAATGAACGTCGCGTCTTGATCTCCGAACTGTCCGGTCGGTCCAACATTGTTGCAAAAGCGACAAAGTACAACATTCAGAATGATGAAAAGTTGATGCAGCGAATTTTGGCCGAAATTGTCGCCAAAGAATCAAGCGGTTATCAATTTGAAGCAGCAGAAGGTTCCTTCGATCTGCTCGTTCGCAAGTGTTCGGGGACCTTTCAGCCCCATTTTGAACGATTAAATTATCACGTCAATGTTAGTGCAGATACCAATAATGCCCTGATTACAGAAGGAACCGTCAAATTAGAGGTAAAATTGCAAGCGGGTTCTTTCATTAAGCATGAAGTTGCAGAAGGAGACGGGCCGGTTGACGCTTTGAATACGGCACTTCGTAAAGCACTGATTCCGCATTTCCCGAAATTGGCCGATTTGAAACTGGTTGACTTCAAAGTGCGCGTCATTAACACAGAAGCAGCAACAGCAGCGCGGGTTCGGGTTGTGATTGAGAGCAGCGACGGAACAGATGTTTGGGGGACAGTTGGGGTCAATGAAAATGTGATTGAAGCGAGTTGGGAAGCATTGCTTGACAGTTTTGAGTATAAATTGTGCAAAGATGAACAATAAGGAAGGTTTAACGATGTCTGAGAAATACTTTTCCCCCGAAATGGAAACACTGTCGGTTAACGATCTGCGTCAAAAGCAGACGACTTTATTCAAGAAGCAATTGTTGCATGTCTATTCCGGGAGTGCCGCTTATCGTGAACGGTATGAAAAGTCCGGCATAGACCGGAATTGGTTAGAAAACCAATTTTCGGGTCTTGAAGATGTTGTGAAGATTCCAACAATCGACAAGGAGACGTTGCGTCAACAGTATCCGCTTGGTCTCTGTTGCGTTCCCAAATCGAGTATCCGGGAAATCCATCTCTCAAGCGGTTCAACGGGAACACCGATTGTTATGCCGTATACACTTGCCGATTTACAACAATGGAGTGAGTGTATGGGGCGTTGTTATAAAATGGCAGGAGCCCAAACAGGTGATGTTGTCCAGATCACCCCCTCATTCGGTCTCTTTAACGGGGGATTTGGCATGTATCATGGAGCTCGTGCAGCCGAATTGTTCATTGTCCCAACCGGAGCTGGTAATACGGAACGACAGGTTCGTTTAGCCCGGGATTTTGGAACTCGGATTTTTTGTGGAGTCGTTTCTTACGGAATTCGGGTGCTTGAAGTTATGGAAGAGACACGGATTCAATTGCCGGAGTTAAAAATTGGCATATTTGGGGCAGAAACCTTTTCTGAAGGACTCAAAAAGCGATTCCGTGATTCGTTGGGATTGGAACCGTTTGACATTTATGGAATGACAGAGACGGGGGGGGTTGGGACGCTTGGAATGGACTGTTCTGAACATCAGGGTATTCACGTTTGGGAGGACCATTATTACGTTGAGGTTCTGCAACCTCGCTCGTTGGAGCCGGTTCCCGACGGAGACATCGGCGAATTGGTGATTACATCCCTGACCCGGGATGCTTTGCCGGTTATTCGATTCCGAACGGGAGACCTCACGCAAATTGTGTCCCGCGAAAAATGTCGTTGCGGTCGGACTCATGTCCGAATTGCCCCCACTTTAGGTCGAACTGACGATATGTTGATTATTAAGGGTGTCAATTTCTTCCCGAAACAGGTTGAACAGGCGTTAATGGAAATTCCAGGTGTTCTGCCGCATTATCAAATCATTGTGGAGGAATGGGACGGAGTAAAAGACATTCGGGTCAATGTAGAAGCCGAAGAAGGAGTAACGGGTTACATGGTTGAGAAACATCTTAAAGAGCGACTTGGTTTTTCTCCCAAAGGTGACGTGTTCAAACGAGGTGAACTCCCTCGTCAAGAGGGCAAAGCAAAACGGGTGTTCACTCGGGAAGGGGAGTGCTGAAAAAATTCGGGGAGATGAACCGGTTGTGCCGCTTAGCCCCCCCATTTTTTACATACAATGCTTACAGATTTGTCATTTTTTCAAAAAATTTTGGAAAAAATGGATTTCCTTACTGGATTTTACTCAAGAAGGCAGTAAAATAGTCATAGTGCTGCTTCACTCGAAAGTTTACCTTTCAGACTGCTGTAGAGCTTTATCTGGGGAGAATATGGGACCCTTTATTTTAGGCCCGTCCCCCGCTTGCTCTGAAAATCTTTTGAATGTCAAGCAACCCGTTGGAAGAGATTATGGTCTCGTTTCTGTGCCGTTCTCCCGTTTTGGGTGAGCGCATTGTTTCAGAACGAGTTGGTTTTGTTGTTCACTTTGTTTGTTGTTCACTTTGCCCGAATAATTCTCTTTTTTGAGGTTCGCCTGGTTCTCTTATGACAATTGGTTTGATTGATGTCAATGTGTGATCGTCAATGTCGCGTCTGTCTGAAAAAATTGCTTTGCTTTTTTTCAAAAGAACAGTTTGTGCCAATTTTTCGTAAGTGATTCCCGGTTTTCAATCCGATTTGTTCCCAATATGTCCCTTCCCCCTTTTTTTTGAGGTATTTTTTATAAAGAGGTATTTTTTCATAAAAAAGGTTCCTCAAATCCGTTAACAGATGGTTTCTGAAGGTTGCGGCAACATTTTCCGGGAGAATAGGATCAAAAAAAGGACGTCTTTGGACGTAAATGATAATGATTGGCTGGAATATAGAATGTACTTGGTGTTCCAGGATGATTGAGAAAATATAGAATGCCGACTCTCGAAGTCCGGCTTTGACCATTTTTACATATAGGAGCCTTGTTTTGTACGACTCTGATGCTTTGTTAGACGAATTTGATGATGTCCTGACGAACGACGAGGAGGAGATGGTCCTTGATCGTGAAGAGGGCAATGAAGAAGCAGATGCAATTGACCTTGATGATGACGAGGTTGTTTCTAGTTTGCTTGCTGAGGACGAAGAAGAGGAAGCGGAAGTTTTTGACGAGGAGTTTTTGAAGCTGGACGGTATTGAAACTTGGTCGGACGACCCGGTTCGCATGTACCTGACGCAAATGGGGGAGATTCCGCTTTTGACCCGGCAAAGAGAAATTGCCCTTGCAATGCAAATTGAGATAACCCGACGTAAATTTCGGGCTAAACTGCTCGAATGTGATTATGTGCTGCAACATGCGGTCCGAACACTTCGCCGGGTACACCACAATGAATTGCCGTTTGATCGGACAGTTCAGGTTTCGGTTTCGGACAGTCTTGAAAAACAGCAGATTATGGGCCGATTTCCGCTTAATTTGCGGTCGTTGGAACTTATGGTCCGACGTAATCGACGTGATTATCATGTTGCAACCAGTCGGACGTATAACTCGGATGAACGAGCGTCCGCTTGGAAACGGCTCGGTCTTTCCCGACGTCGTGCAGTCCGTTTGATTGAGGAACTGGGATTGCGAACGCAACGAATTGAGACGATGATTACGACGCTTGAGGAGTTCAGTCGACGAGTTGACGAATTGCGAGCAAGGATTCAGGAACATAAGGCAAGTGGACGTCCTGAGTACGAACGTGAATTGTGGATTGCCGAGTATCGCAACATTTTGCAATTGGTTCAGGAATCCCCAACAAGTCTGCGCAATCGCGTCGCCTATGTCAAAGACCTTTTTGCCAAATACCAAGAAGCGAAAAGAGGTCTTTCAGAAGGGAACCTACGATTGGTCGTCTCGATTGCCAAAAAATACCGGAATCGTGGTTTGAGCTTTCTCGATCTGATTCAAGAAGGTAATGCAGGGTTGATGAGAGCGGTTGACAAATTTGAATATCGTCGCGGTTTCAAGTTTTGCACTTACGCAACATGGTGGATTCGGCAAGCAATCACCAGATCGGTTGCCGATCAAAGCCGAACAATCCGTATTCCGGTTCACATGGTCGAAACCATGTCGAAAATGCGCAATGTTTCACGAAAATTACTTCAGGAATTTGGACGTGAACCAACGGTTGAAGAAACGGCGCAAGCAGCCAATACCTGTATTGACGAAACCCGGCGTATTTTGGCAATGAATCGTTTTCCGATTAGTCTGGATCGACCGGTTGGAAACAGTGAAGACAGTCATTTTGGCGATTTGCTCCCAGATGGTGCAGCTGAAAATCCCTCAATTGGGGCTGCTCAGGAGATGCTCCGTAATCGGATAACCAAAGTCCTCAAGTCGCTCAGTTATCGTGAACGGGAAATCATCAAATTACGGTATGGTTTGGGAGATGGATACAGTTATACTCTCGAAGAGGTCGGGCATATTTTCAAAGTAACCCGGGAACGTATTCGTCAGATTGAAGCAAAAGCAGTCCGTAAATTGCAACAACCAATCCGCAGTCAGGATTTGGTCGGTTTTCTCGACTAATACCGGATCGGGCCTAAAATGGTGGATACCGATGTTTTGGTAAATGTTTCGTCCGAACATTTTAGAATTTTTTCAACCCGTTCCATACAAATCATCCTTGACCAAAGCACTCGAATTGGCCATATTGCCGACGGAACCGGGCGCCGTAGTACCTTTTGGGTTCTTCAACAAGTTTAATCTAACCCTTTTGCAATTTCGCAGAAAGTATCGGCGAGGAAAAACATGGGAAGTGTAATAAATCCACGCTCACTGTGCGATGCGTGTCGTCAACGCAATATCATACTTCGTGATGGGACACCATGCGGTACTACAATTGAGCAAGCACTTAAGCCAGAACGGTATTTTTATCGTAATGTTGACGGGAATGAGGATGTACTTGATGTCGCGTACAAGAGGTCAATGTGCATTCTCGATGTTAGTCGTGTCGTGCAGCGGACTTTGCGTCGTGGTGGTTGTTCAGTATGTATAAGTGTGGCTGAGCGTGCCTTGGCAGAAGCAGAGCGTTCCTTTGAGACACATTGCCTCACCCAGTCCTTAAAAAATGGTGACTACGAACGGCGAATGGCGAACGAATATGCGAGAGAAATGCGTGAGCGCCAATTGGAAAAGGGTCCTTGGTACGAACAGTAGCGGAGCAGAGCGTTGGAGTGATGCACCGTTTTTCCATTTTGTTTTGGAAGAATGGGATTGTTGAGCGAATGAGCCGATAAATCGCTTACGATCCAGAAGGGATGATTGATTGGGGTTTTCAGCAAAACTAACGGAGAGACGAATGACCCAAAGTGAACATTGGAATGTTTACGCCCTCCGATTTGCAGTCACTAACTCAACAATCTCTCTTAAATCAAGCCCACTTTTATGTCAGAAAGATGGGATCACCCTCACTATAAGGTCACACAGATGTCAAACATACCACCTCTACCACCTGAATTTTTGGATACACCTCCCGCGATTGTTGATTATGTGGAGATGGACTCTCGTAAAACACCGGCGCAGCTCGCTGCCGAACTCCAAGACTGTGTTCAAGGTATAGGGGAAGGAATAGTAACACTCGCAGATGCGGCAAGGCGTAAACGCGAGCGTGAAGCAGAAGAGTAATATCTGGGATGAAATTAAAATACAATTCCTCGATGAATTATCGACCAAGAGTCCTCTCGTGAGTCTCCTTGTATGAAGCAGAAACAATCCCAATCAACTGAACCGCAACTTGGCCCGGTTACCAAAGCTCAGGTTGACGAACTGTTTGACCGACTTAAACAAGGGCTTGGCGAGTTTAGCGTGCTGAACGACGTGATTTTCAAGCACCTGTTCGGTGAGCCGGGAAAAGCCGAACTGCGTCTAATGAGTTTGCTCAACGCGGTTCGTAAGCAGATGCAACAGTCGCTCATTACCAAAGTGACGATTGAAAGTGCGACGAATTATCCGACAAATCCGGGCGAAAAAATAACTTTCCTAGACATTAAAGCCCAAGACGGTGAAGGTTGTTGGTACAATGTCGAGGTGCAACTGATTAAGCGAGGGCATTTTGTCCGGCGAGTTGTCTACTACAATGCAAAAATACACGGTTCGCAACTTGGCAAAGGTGAGGGATATGACCAACTTCGCCCGACGATTAGCATTGTTTTGACGGATTTTGTGCTGTTTGACGATTTGCCGGGTCCGTTTCAGCCGTTTCGGATCACGTCCGAGACGAACCCTGAGTATGTGTTGACGGATGATGTTCAGTATGTTTTCATTCAGTTTGGCGGAAAATTGACGGCGGAGATGTTGAAAGGTTTAGTGCCGGAGTTGGCGGACTGGATCAGGTTTTTGAATTTCAAGCGAATTGATGAGGATACGATGAAAAAGGTACTTTTTGCGAATCCAATGGTTGCGAGTACAGGTCGGGTTTTGACGGAATTTACGGCGGATAAGAAAGCGCGGCAGTTGATCGAGGATGCGGAAAAGCATCGCCGGGATTATGATTGGGCGATGCAGTGTGAACGGCGGGAAGGACGGGCAGAAGGTGAAGCAAGGGGCGTTGTAATTGGTGAAGCGAGAGGTGAAGCAAGAGGCAAGGTGGAAATTGCCCGCAAACTTCAGATGGAAGGGTTCGATGCAAACACCATATCGAGAATTACCGGGCTTTCTGAAAACGAAATTGTGAACTTGAAGTAAGCCGTAAGGGAAATTTATGAACGATGACCTCGCAATGAATTCATTTCAGCAACAATCCCGTTCCGGTTTGACTCTTTTGGAGATCATCCTCTCAATTATCATTTTGGGCGGGGCAATTGCCGTTCTGGGAGGTGTTGGGCGTCTCGGTTTGCAAAGTGCGGCTCTTGCGCGAGATATTACTCAAGCGGAACTGCTCTGCGAAAGTGTCGTTGGACAAATTCGGGTTGGATTGATTCCACTTGAAACAACGTTGGAGACGACCTTTGATAGTGATTATCCCGATTCGCAAGTCAATTCGCAATCGGGTATTCTGGAAGAACCGCGTTGGTTCTATTCCATTGAAGTTGGGGGAACCGACGAAGAAGGTTTGGTGTCCGTTCTCGTCACTGTCCAACGTAATCAACCGGATGAACCGCGACCGGTTATATGCCGAATGATGTTTTGGATGATTGATCCGGCTTTTCTTGAAGAGATGGAACTGGAAATGCAGGAAATTCTCAATCCTGAAGCAGCTCAGGAAGCGGCTAATGCCGGTTAAACCCTATTGTCAACAGTTGCCCTATTTTTAACAGGACGTTTAACAGCAAAGTATTACGAATATATTACGGGAAGTTTAACGACTGAATCTTACGGAAAGTTTAACAACAGGTTATTATGGAACTTTTTGAAGCCTTTTTGAAGCGACACAGTTATCGAGGTCAATTTTTGGACAAACCGGTTCCGCGAGAAGACCTGAAGAAAATTGTTCAGGCCGGAATCGCTGCTCCAAGTGCTTGCAACGCCCAATCCCCCCGTTTTGTCGTTGTTGACGATCCGGGATTACTTGTCCAATTCAGTGAATGGATCACAACCCCGACGATGAAATCGGCCCGGGCCGTTATTCTCTGCATTTCCGATCCAAGTCCCGTATATCAAGACATGACGTTTTGGGCGGAAGATTGCGGGGCTGCTGTTCAGAACATGCTCCTTGCGATTACCGGCTTGGGTTATGCAAGTGTTTGGTATGACGGTTATTTACGGAAAGGGGTTGACGAAAAAATCGGAACCGTGATCGGTTTGCCCGCTCCTTTTCGTGTCCAGGTCCTGCTCCCGATTGGGATTCCTGCTGAAGTGCATGTTCAACCGGCTAAACAACCGTTTGAGAAACGAGCTTGGTTTAACAAATACGAGGAATAGGGCGTCCTCCCTTTGTTTTCGTCGCGTCTTGTCGTATTCAATTCTGTCCGTCTCACAAATCGGTCCGTCCAACAATTTGTTTGTTCAACAAAACAATTCGTCCAACGAATCTGATCGTCAACTTAGTTTATAGGAGCAAATCAATGAACCTTGCTGTTTCACGTCGTCGTTTTTTGACCTTGACCGGAGCTGCTGTTTGTGCCGGTTCGGTTTTTCCGTTTGGTTCGATCACCCAAGTCTTTGGTGCTCCTTCTGAACGTCCTTTTCGTGTTGGAATTTGCGATTGGGACCTGAAAGAAACAGGGACCTCGCCGAAATCTTTTGCAGCTGCAAAAGAACTCGGGTTTGAAGGGGTTGAGGTTTCGTTCAGTCCCGACGGAGAATTTTCTCTGCGGAATCCTGAGAACTATCAAGTGTTTCTCGATGCAGCAAAAGAGGCGGACATGGAGATTTCGTCCCTTGCAATGGGGGTTTTGAACGGACAACCGCTTGCAACAGTTCCAGAAGCAGAAGATTGGGTCCGCGATTGTATTAAGGCAATGACCGCAATGAATGTCAAAAATTCGTTGATCGCCTTTTTCTCCAAAGGGGATTTGAACGACAAACCGGATGCTCAGGAAATTGTCGTTGAAAAATTCAAACGACTTGCACCAGATGCCGAAAAGTCGGGGCGGATTCTCGGAATCGAAAGTTATCTTGATGCTGCAACGCATTTGAAGATGCTGGACAAAATCGCAAGTGATGCTGTTAAGGTTTATTATGATGAACGGAATATGTATGAGAAACGGTATCCTATTTATGACGATCTTGAAACATTGCTGAAGGAAAAGGCGATTTGTCAGGTTCATGTCAAAGAGTACAATCACCGATTGGGAAAAGGGAAGATTGACTTTGCCCGAATCCGCGATTTGCTCGAAAAATACGATTATCGCGGTTGGTTGGTCGTCGAAAGTTCCGTCAAAGGTGATTGGAAAGAATCACATTTGGAGAATTCGGCGTACCTCAAAGACCTTTTTTCGCAACAACGGAGTTAAGCGAGGAGTAAACGAGGTAAAGGATGCGGGCAAGATGCCCGTGTTCCAGTCGGAAAAATCAATTTCTAACCTAACCTGTCTGAAACGATGAAACATTTTCTGTTGACAATACTGTCTTTGTTTTGCTTGTTGTTGTGCCCTGTAATGACCGTTTTTGCACAAGAGTCGCAACCTTCTCAACCGGCTCGATTTGTTATTGATGCTGGGACGGTTCAGCAGCAGATTGACGAAAAGGTGTATGGTCATTTTCTCGAACACATTTATCATTCGGTCAACGGAGGTCTTTGGGGGGAGTTGATTTGGAACCGTTCGTTTGAAGATAACATGGGGGGCGGTTGGAAACAGTTGGAAGAGGGGGTGATTGCACAAACCGGTTTGGATACGGATCAACGTTTGTATTTTGGTGATGTGAGTTGGGACGATTACGAATTTTCTGTACAAGCGAGAAAAACAGGCGGAGAAGAAGGTTTCCTAATTCTGTTTCGCGCTCAAAACCAAGATGAGTTTTATTGGGTCAATCTGGGCGGTTGGGGCAATCAACAACATGCGATTGAACGGAAAACGGTTGCGCAGGATCGACAAGGGGTGATCGGCAAGATGCAAAAGGGTCGCATACGAAACGGAAAATGGTACACAATTACGGTTCGTTGTGAGGGACCTAAAATCACTGTTTTGCTCGACGGAGAAACATTACTTGAAGTGGTTGACGAAACGGGACCTCGATCCGGGCAGGTCGGGATCGGAACATGGGCAACCCAAGCGGAGTTCCGAAATTTTTGCGTTAAATCCCTTGACGGTCAAACGCTGTATGAGGAGATGCCCGAACTTCCTGATACAAAAGCTGGAAAAAGTTGGGAGGCGCATGGATTTGGCGATTTTCGTGCTTCTCTGGAAGAAGGAGATGCTCGAAATGGAAATGTTTATCAAAAAATATCTCTTAGAGAAAAAGGACTGGCGTTACTCCTTCAAAAAGGCTTGTCTCTTCGCAAAGACGAATCGTATCTTGTTTCTTTTTGGTATAAGTTCGAACATGATGAAACGGCTGCACCAAGTATCGGGGTTCATTTCGGAACAGAGACCGAATCGGGTGAAGCAGAAATGTTGTCTGGTTCGGATGTTGCAACGTCAACTTGGAAAAAATGGGAAGGAACCTTGAGCGGTGTTGATGTCGATCCCGACAAGGCAAATAGTGCGGCTCTAATCATTATCATTTTTAATAGCGACTCCGATTCTCCCGTTACATTGTCTCTCGATCAGGTCAGTGTCATGCCGAAAAGTTGGTTGGAACAACATGGAGGAATGAGACCGGACCTTTTGAGTGCAATTGCCGAATTGCGACCCCCGACAATTCGTTGGCCGGGCGGTTGTTTCGCGTCCGCTTATCGTTGGAAATCAGGGATTGGACCGCAAGATGATCGTGTGCCGTATCCGTTTTCGATTTGGGATGACCGAGATGTCAATTCGTTTGGGACAGATGAATTCATGGAACTGTGTCGTCGCGTCCAGACCGAACCGATTATCGTCATCAATGCGGGGACGCCGAATTGGAATGTGAAACGGGATGCTGCACTTGAGTCGGTTGATTGGGTCGAAGAAGCAGTCCATTGGGTTGAGTATTGTAACGGTTCGGTTGAAACAAAATGGGGAAAAATTCGTGCAGAAAATGGACATCCTGACCCTTACAATGTGAAGTATTGGGAAATTGACAATGAAGTGCAGGGAGGAATCCCCGTTGAGAAGTACATTGAAATGGTTCGAAAAATTGTTCCAGCAATGAAAAAGGTTGACCCCAACATCAAAATTCTGGTTTCAGGAGCCCATTATGAACCGCGAGAGGTTTGGGACCGACCGATTATTGAACAGGCGGGGGAGCTTTTCGATTATATCAGTTTTCACATGTATGATGACCCCAACCATTTTGTTGAGGGACCTAAGAAAATAGGTGATTATTTCCGTCAGTTGCAAAAACTCATTGCTAAGTCGAATAATCCGAACATTAAAATTTTTGATTCAGAATGGAATGCTCAATCGACGGATTGGCGAACGGGACTTTATGCGGGGGGGATACTCAACGAATTTGAACGATGTAGTGATATACTTGAAATAGGGGGACCGGCACTGTTTTTACGACATGTCAGTGCTAAAGATTGGGACAATGCGTTTGTCAACTTTGACGCAACCGGTTGGTTTCCCGCCCCAAATTATATCGTTATGAAATTATGGCGCGATCATTATGCCCCGAATCTGCTCAAGTTGACCGGTTCAACCGAATCGTCCGATCTTGATGTCGTTGCAACAAAAACGGAGGACGGTTCACAAATTATTGTGAAAATGGTCAACCGCGCTGAAACGCCGCAAACGGTTGAACTTTGTGTTGAAAATGTTGACAAGCGGGACAGTGTTGACAAGCGGGATAGTGTTGACAAAGAGAACAGGAACAAATTGGGGACTGAACAGGAAGGAACTGGAAATGCGGGTCGCGGTTCTGCCGAATTCAAATCGGCAAAATTGCAGACGGTTTCAGCCGGACTTTCAGATCGCAACACGCTCAAGGAACCGAATAAAATCAGGCCGACAGAGGGGACTGTTGCGATTGAAAACGGGGTGATTCAGGTTGTCCTTCCTCCTTACAGCGCGAATGTACTCGTCTTGGAATAAGGGTTCATTTCATTTGAAGAAAAATGGATACAGTTGCCAAACGAGTTGAATTCGTCCGGGAACGAATCGCGGTTGCAGCGTCTAAATCAGGACGGTCCGCAACCGATATTCATTTGATTGCCGTTACAAAGTATGAAACGGGCAATGTCACTTTTTTAGAGGAGCTGTTCCGGGCCGGTTGTGCCGATTTTGGTGAAGCACGAGTCCAAGAATTACTCCGAAAAGTCGGTTTGTTTTCCTCTCTTCCGACTTCGCAAACGTCTTTATCATCCGAAAATGTTTCTTTATCTGCCGAAAATGTTCATTGGCATTTTATTGGACCTCTTCAACGAAATAAAGTCCGACGTGTTCTGCCGATTTGTACCCTCATTCATTCCGTCGGTTCACTCAATCTTGTTGAAACAATTGACCGGATTGCTCGGGAAGAGGCGTTGACGAAAAAACCGGAAATCCTGCTTGAAGTCAACATTTCTGGGGAAGAAGCGAAACAAGGTTTTGCCCCTTGCGAATTGCCGGGCGTTTTGGAACAGTTGGAAAAATTTTCCGCCCTCATTATTCGCGGTTTTATGGGAATGAGCGGTCTTCATTCCAACGAATCCCAAAAACGCCGGGAATTCGCGCTGCTTCGCAATTGTGCCGAATCACTCCGTCAACAATGTCCCGAAAATGTTCAACTTCAGGAATTGTCAATCGGGATGAGTGATGATTTTGAATTGGCAATCGAGGAAGGGGCAACCTTGATCCGAATCGGGTCGTTACTGTATCCGTAAAACGGCATTTGAAATGGGGAAAATGACGGACCCGACCTGCGTTTACCAAAACACAAGGTCGAATTCACTCGTGCTCGTACACCTCGTGCTCGTACACGTCGTTGACATAGGTGTCCCCCCATTGTCCATTCCGTTCGGTCCATAAGCGTACAAACGAAACGGATGTTTTCCGTCCGGGGTTACTTTGTAAACAAAAGTGCTGCGACCTGTACAAAAGTCAAGCGGGACCATTTTGATGTAACGGGGGAAAAGGTCGTCCAGATTTTCAGGATACACCCCCTCATCCCGGGCATACCGTTCAATCGCAATTGCCAATTCCAGCATTGCTCCATTCGTATTACTTCTGTCATAACTTGCAATCATCCGGTCAATCGTTGGGAATAGGTGTGCAATGATGATTTCGGCAGTCAACTGCGACCGTGTTCGGATCAACAGAAGACGCCAAAGAGATGGAGAGGTGACACTTTTTTCGATTTTATCATACAACGATTCGCTGTTCTGCTGAATATGCAATTTCTGCGACATCAATGTCTTTTCCCCTGTTTCACCCGATATTTGTTCGATGAAATCATTCAGGTGTTTTCCTGCAATATTTCTGTCAAACGAAATAATAGCGGGCCAATGCCAAGAAGAAAAACTTGAAGGACCAGACAGTGATTGCAATCGGGACATAAACTTCAACCGTTCCCAAAAAGGGAGTTGGCCCGTTGTATTAAGGAACTCTTGGACAGATAACATTTCGGCGGTTATATCAGGCATGATTGTATTTTCGGGCAACTTTCTTAAATCCTCTACAAACTGTTGTAACATTTCCCCGGTTAAGGAAGGAGATGCAAGGACCAGTTTCGCCGCTTCAAAACCCAGATTTTCAATATGGATACCGACCAGATTGATGACGAAAAAGTTATTTTGGGCTTTATAGTGTCGTCCAAGATAGAGCATACTCAGGACATCATACCATGCACCTTCGACATCTCCGCGACCGAGACGTTCGCAGACACGAACAGACAGGCTTCTTGCAAAGTGACGCTGCATCGAAACATCAGGAAGTAGTATGTCCGAGAGCATTTCCTCACGCCTTCTCCAACACGCATAATAGGGTTGACGGACACACATTCCGAAGTAATCAAACGGTTCGTTGTACTGTTTGACCCAATCGGCGATTTCAGGATACTCTTCTGCGGTCCAGGGAGCGGACGAAACCTGTTGATAAAGGGATTGCATTGCCTCTTCTTTGGAAATTTCCTCCTCGTCTTTCTCCTCCTGTGATTCGGTATTGTCAGCCTTTTGGAACAACCGGGCTTTTTCCATGAGATACGATTCGTCAAGTGTGTTCGAAAACTTGTAAAAATCGGGGTACTTGTAATCGTAAAACGGCGGTTTTCGATAAGGATCAATGTACATCTGCTCACAAAGGGGAACCCAAAAATTTTTGAACCGCTCTTCCGTTTCCGAATTGGTCAGCAATTCCGACCAGGAAAAGGATTCTGAGGGGATATAAAACAATTCGAGGACTTGAGGACCAAATGCGGCAATACAATACCTCATTCCATTCTGCTCAGGATGCTTCAACGGTTCACTATAAGTCTCATCCAACGCCGCAAAATAATCAACTTTTCCGTCTCGCAAGGTCGGATGTTGCAATCCCGTCGTTTCAGGAGAAACATGGAATCGGGACGGAATGAAGCAAAAGTAGAAGAGAATGAGCAGGATCAGGGGAATGAGAAAGCGTTTACGACGATACCAGGGTTTCTGCGGTTTCATAATGCGACTCCTTTTGTTGTTGGTTTCTTTTGGTTGGTTTATCTGTTGACAGCGGTTCAACCTAAACGTTTAGCCGCGATACAACGTATCGCGCGTTCTGAATCTCGCCCAAACGCGCAGAACGTTGTTCTGCCGCTAAACGGCTTTTACAGGAAATGCTCGATTCGGCTTGTTCCAATCGAAAGTGGACGTTGACGATCAGGAGATTTGGGAATTGGCTGTTTGGAGAGATGATTTCGCGTTAAGGAAAGGTAAGCAGCCGGAGTTTTGATTGAATCAAAGGGAATTTTTTCGATTGCAATTGGGACGGACCGAACGGATTGAACCGGCTCGCTTTTTGGAGTGTCAGGAAAGTTGTAGGATTGCAGGAACAAGGTTGAGAAAATACCGAGCAGAAAACAGGCAGACCCGACGAGGAGGTAAGGGGTCAATTGAGTTGGGGACGATTGACGGTCGTAAGGTGAATTCCAATGAACCAAATCCCCTTCATGTCCCGAACTGTCAATACAACCCAAACAACCCAACTTTTGCGTGTTTCCTATTTTGTGATTGGTGTCTTTCTTGTGCGATCTGTCTGTTTTTTGCGAGCCGTTTATTTCATGTAAACAACCTGTTTTTTGCCTATTGTCCAACTCTGTCCGAATCACCTGAGTGAAATCGCGGACCAATCGCGGTCGCCTTGCCGAAATGCGGCGTTCAAAAGCAGTCCGTTCATCCCATGTTTCACTCTTCGTTTCATTCGTCTTCATCATTCTCCCCCAGTATTGTTTTCAAACGGTTTAATCCCCGCTGATATTGGTCGTAAAGACTACTGATCGGTCGTTTCGTTAGTTCGGCAATTTCCCGAAATGTCAAATCGCCCCAAATTCTCGCAATGATGAGTTCACGAACGTCCAAATCGAGCGATTCAAGAGCCGTTGTCAGCTTCTCTCCGTCCATTTCGTCGCTCAAGGGAGTCGAAACAGCCGGTTCAAACCAATCTGTCAACTCCTCCTGTTGTTTCCATTTATATTTTTCACGTCGTTTTTCGTCCCAACAGGCATTTCGGACGACGCGGAACAACCAAGATTTGGGGTTGGTTGGAAAAGGTTGTTCGCGGAGTAATTTCAAAAAGGCATTTTGAACAACATCTTCAGCCGTTTGGGGGGACCAGTTTCGCGCATAGAGTACCAAAACCGGGCCGGTTTCTTCCAACAAGCGTTCAATCAGGTCCTGTTCGCTCATCATTTCAACGTAATGGTTTTTGGGGATAATAACAAGACGTTTGAACGGACTGTTTTTCCGGGCGAGAAAGAAAATTTTTTTGCGACAACCGGTCAAGACAATTTGTTGTAGGGTGAAAGTCCGTTTGGGGAAATTATTCCTATTTTGATAAATTTTTCTTTTTTTTAGATAATTCCAACAGATAGGGTGAGCTGTTTTCCGAAGAAAAGAGAGGAACTGCGTTGTCCCGGACATATCCCGTTTATTGCGTCATCTGTTGAAAGATTTCCAGATTGGGATGAAAACGGACAGAGACCGGCATAAAACGGATTCGAGCAGTCTCATTTTGTCAGAATTACAAAAGAGGGGTTCCATTTTGTCAAACGTCAGTATCAGGAATCTTGACATGTTGACTCAGGTTTTGAAATCATATTACCGTTCGCTGTTGACCGTTTGTATTGCCGCATTTCTTGTTTTGGGCGGAACATCAGCCGTTTTCTCCCAAAATTGGGCGGAAAGTCTCTTCAAAGTTAAAAGTCACAATTTCGGTAAAGTCGCGTTGCAATCCAACACCGAGTACAGGTTTGTTTTTCAAAACACCCTCAAAAGCGACATACAAATTGCATCCGTTTCTTCATCATGCAGTTGTACAAGTCCCTCTTATAGTAAGAAGGTCATAAAAAGCATGGAAACGGGCGAGATTATCGCCAAAGTGAACACAAGCGGACAACATCAAGGAAAACGTTCAGCAACAATTACGGTTCGATTTGACCGACCGTCAGAAGCATACGTCCAACTCGAAGTCGCCGTTTACATTCGACCCGATGTTGTTCTTAGTCCTGGAACGGTTGATTTTGGGACAGTTCAGGAAGGAAAAAGTATCTCCAAAACAGTTCAGGTACAGTATGCCGGAAATCCAAGTTGGAAGATTCAGAAAATAGAAACATCGACCCCCTATCTCGCTTATCGTGCTGTTCCTGACGAATCGTCGAAAAATCCGGGAGAAGTGACGTATAATGTGACCGTTACGTTGAGTAGTAACACTCCGCCCGGTTATTTTCGGGACAATCTGCGGTTTATCACCAATGAAGGGTCGCTCAATGAACGGGGTGAAAAAAGCAACTCCGTCATCGAATTGCCGGTCAATGCTGCTATTCTTGACAATTTGGTTGCCAAACCTTCACCTTTCCAATTCGGTATGGTTTCTCCTGACGAAGTGGTCACAAAATATTTGGTTTTGCGAGGAACACAACCATTTAAGGTCAAAAAGGTCAGTACCAATGATCCACAATTCCAGTTTTCAGTCCCCCAAGAAAGCAGCAGTGTTCAAATCATTGCTGTTACCTTAACACCTCGGAAAAATACTCAGGAAGGTTCAAGGTCCCTCTCTCAACGAATTAAAGTTGAGACAGACATTCAGGATCAGGACCCAATATGGGTTGAGGTTCACGCCCGATTGTTGGATGAAGAAACGGCCCATTTTAACCAATACTTTGCCGATCCCGCAACATCACGAAATACTTCGGCTCAACAATCGGTCAGTTTTTCAACGGTCGAGAACATGACCGTTTTGGAATCGGCTGAACCGGTTTTTACCGTCCGATTGGAGTCCTCTCCAATCCAGATGGAATCGGTTGCAATCATCGATGAGGTGACGCAAAGTCCAATCACGTCCAATCAAAGCAATGATGCTTTGAAACCGAATCAAACCGAATCAAATTCTGGATCAAAGTCGGGCTTGGATTCAGAGACAAATTTGGGGACAATATCGAAAAAAAATAAATCTAAGAGTAAAACCAAAAAAGAGACGCCGGTCACAAAACCGCCTGAATACATGTTGGATGAGGTCGAGATCGTCCGACAACATCCGAGTTTGCCGAATCAGGACTCTAACAATACAGCAAAGCAAGGGTTAGATCATTCGGCACAAAAAATTGTGATGCAGGAATTGGACACGAAAGTTGAACCGTTAACACCGCCCCGAGTTCGTTTTGGCGTTCCTAAAACAAGTGCGGAGCAGGAATTGGTTCAGAATTTTTCTCAAAAAGCTGAATCGAAATCCGTTTTAACATTGTCCCAAAACAGCTTGAAAGAAGGGACGGAATCGACAGATCAAACGGCAGACACATCTCAAGAGTCCTCGCAAAAAACAGGACAAAAACCTGTCGCCCTCAAAAAACAACAACCGCTTCTTTCGACGGTTCCCGAGTTGGAACTGACACCTGAATCGGATGATCGCTTGTCAAGCCCCGCAAAATCGGAGGAGATAAAATTAGAAAGACTTGATCCGGTCCAAAAGAAGAAGAGCCGAACTCCAACATTGGCCCCAAAAGAATTACCCCTTACGGAATCTCTCCCTCAAGAAGAAATGTCAAAGGAGATTGGCCGATTGGATTTGGGCATGTTCCCGATTGTTGAACCGGTTGCAGCAAACAGTCCAACATCACCTCAGATGATTTTGAACAACACACCTATGAAAAACGCCAAAACCGGGCAAAAAGGGCAATCCCTCTCGGTTGCGAAAGAAAAAAAGAGTACACCTACACCTTTGTTGTTGCAGGAATAATTGTTTGTCCAATGATATGGTGTTGTCAAACATACGTTTTACAACATTGTATTGACAAAATCGGATAAAAACACTGTTGACAGGTATTCAGATACGGAAAAAAGATGAGCAGCAAAACAGCCGCAATCTGGTTTTGGACCGTTTTGGTGTTTTTCTCCTTATGTTGGATTCTTTTACCTGCATTCTTACATTCCGGTTACAAACTTGATACGGTTGAATTGCAGTTTATTGCCAAAGAATGGACTCTTTCGACTAAGAAACATCCCATGTTGCCCGCTTGGTTGTTGGAAGTCGTCAACATTCTGACAAATCGGGCATTTGCAGCCCCTTTCATTGCGGCCCAATTCTGTGTCGGTTTGGCTCTTTGGGCTGTTTGGCGATTTGCGAGAACGGTTCTGCCCGAACAACTTGCCCTGCTCGCAACCTTTGCAATGTTTCCTTATTGGTTCTTTACCATTGAATCCATTAAGTACAACCAGAATTCGGTTCTTCTCTCTTTTTGGGCGTTGATTCTCCTGTTTTCACATTTGGCATTTCAAACCAACCGATTGCCCTATTGGATTGGAACCGGTTTTTTTATTGGCTGCGCTCTCCATACAAAGTACAGCATACTCTTTTTGGTCCTTGCAATTCTCTTTGCAATGATTCTGGACCGACGAAATCGTCAATTATGGTTGGGAATCGGCCCTTACCTGACCCTGTTGATTGCTTTTTTGCTGTTTCTGCCTCATCTGATTTGGTTGTATCAACATGATTTTGCAACGATTGAGTATGCGGAATCACGTCCCGTTCTCTCAACAGGCGGATTGACATCTTTTTTCCCAATCGAGTTCCTGTTAAGCGAATTGGCCTATCTGATTACCCCGGTTATTATTCTACTTCCGGTTTTGGGATTACATTGGAAACGAAAAAGAAAAACAGATGTCAGAAGCGATGCTCGGCTTTTAATACTATGTTCCATGCTGATTCCCTTAGGAATTCATATTGTTCTGTATTCCTTTTTTCGTATTGAATTAAACACTGATTACGGAGCACCATTCTGGTTGTTCTTTGGCGTTTGGTTATTACTGGAATTTCAACCGCGCTGGAGCAATCCTAGAGAGAGGGAATGTCCGTTGAACGCCGATCAGAAACCCAAAAGCATAACACAATGCAAGGAGGAATCCAACGGATTCCGACGATCAATTCAGTTGCTCTTTGCGACAGAAATTATCATGATCGCTTTTTTGCTGTTTCAGTCGCTTCTTGCCCCCTATCTAACGGGGAAAGTCAGTCGAACTCATTATCCGATGCAACAGTTAGGCAAACTGTGTGATGCAATTTGGTATGAATCCTTTTCGATTCCTTGTCCTTATTTGACAGGTGAATGGTGGACTGCGGGCAATGCTGCAATCAGCATGAAAGACCGACCAACCGTCCTCTTTTACGACGATTCGTCCAATTTGTCCAACCTGTCCAATTCGTCGATTTCGTCTAATACGTCCAATTCATCGAATTCGTTGAATTCGACCAATTCGGCCAATAATAACGATTCAAGAAAACAATCGGCTTTACTTGGAACTTGGGTTAATGAAGCCGACATGCACGCAAAAGGGGGAATGATACTTTGGGAAATTCATTCAAGGGATGAAAACGGAACAAGATATGAGGAAGGACAATCAGGGGAGCAGTGTCAAATCCCGCGTTTTTTTGCAGAACGGTTTCCAGATGCACAACTAGTTCCGAACGTCTTTGAATTGTCGTATAACACGGGCGCAACAATCCCCCCGATTCAAATAGGGGTTGCAATCATCTCGCCCAAACCAAAACCGGAAAACAAAAATTGATTTTCGGCAAGTCGTCAAGTGTACGAGATTGAGCGTATTCAAGTTCTTTTGGGGAGTGTAGTATGAACGTAGGCGGTTATACGGCTTGAAA
Organism: Thermoguttaceae bacterium; assembly: GCA_051660685.1. Lineage (GTDB taxonomy): Bacteria > Planctomycetota > Planctomycetia > Pirellulales > Thermoguttaceae > JAVBSX01. Next base: position 36,593 of record JBOFQB010000091.1, read on the forward strand.
ACATAAAACAAGGTGAAAAAACATCGTGTGAAGCAGACCGAGATGCCGTTTGGCGGTATAGAAACTTTTGAGTCTTTTCGGTGTTCTTGGAGAGAGATGCCTTTTTCAACCGATATGACAGATAAATTCCGGGAAATGACGGGAAATGATCGGACACCCCTCATCCTTTATAGTTGTCTGAACCCCAGATGCTATAAAATAGAGGGTTTGTCAATTGTTTTTTGTCAAAATAAGCATAAACTGAGCTGCACAACCGTTTGTCCGGCGAATCTCTTTTTTCACCCAACTGTTGAGTGAAAAATTGTTTTCTGGGACATTAGCGGATAAATTGGAAAAAATATCACCTTTTTTCCAATTGTGTAAAATTTTCTGCTATAATCCCTGTGATGTCATTGTATCATTTTCGCTGTCCCTACAATCGGTACATACGTTATGGAGTGATTCATGCGAACCTTGCTTTGTGTTTTGTCCGTCCCTTTCCTCGTCTCAGTGATTTCTGTCACTGTACTCGCTCAAGGTATGGATTCCGCCCCCAAAACCCCTTCAACATCGCAATCTCAGGAACCGGAATCGACGGACACCCCTCCTCCTGTTCCCCCCTTATCACCCAAATCGTTATTGGCCCCTCCCTCAACCGGTCCCCTTGGAATGTTCGTTCGGAATCGCGTTGTCCGCGATTATCTCCAATTGTCCGACGAACAGGTCAAACAGTTTGAGGAAGTGAGCGATCAGGCTTGGTCCGATGTTCTCGAAAAACTTATGGACATTACAGGGGGAAAACCCCCGCATGAATGGAGTCCCTCTGTTCGACGTAAGGTGTTCAGCGAAATGCCCCTTGTTATGGAAGAGGTGACAGAAGATATTGTTAAGAAATATGAGTCCATACTGCAACCGGGAGAACAGGTCCAAAAAGCGAGAGAATTGGCGTTTTTGGCGTCTGAGGGGATTGACTTCCCTATGATTGGGGTTGCCTTTTTGACGGTTTTGAATTTGACGAAAGAGCAAAAGCAGGAAATACGGGATATACAAGCGGAATCACGGAAAAAGATGCGGGCGTTGATTGACGGAGTTTTAGGCGGTTTACGAGAATGGGAAGGGAACGGATCGCCGATTCCTGAAGACACGTTGCATCGGTTTAAGGAGATTGGGAAGGAAACGACGCAGAAGATTAAGGAGGTTTTGACGGAGGAGCAAAAACAACAGGCGGACGAGATCAAGAAAAATGGTAAGGATTTGATGCAGCAAATTATTGCGGCCAATCCCAAAGGTCCTTTTGGTCCCCCTCCCCCCGGTTCACCCTTTGGTCCTTCCCCCGGTTTACGTCCCGGTCCTCCTCCCGGTTCTCCCCCCAGTCCCGACTCAAGCCCTGAACCCGAAAAAAAACGTGAGCCTTTTCGTCTTCCATGGTTGAAACGGCAGACGTGAAATTTCGGCGCAAAAAAGCGTTGAGTCCTGTGTAAAATAGGAATGGTGTTGTGAAGTTGTGAAAAACTCCAACAAGAAAAGAGCACAAAAGACAGAAGAAGGACGTGTCGTTGTCCGTTTTTTTTTTTGAGCTTCCTTTTCTTTTGTGTTGTGAATAGAAATATATTGGCATTTTGATCCCCTTTTTTATGGAAACCGGCGAAATTTTAGTACGAAGTGGTCTGCTGAGTGAAACAATGCTCGAAGAAATCCGAATGCAGCAACGGGACAATCTGCGTCTGGATCAAGTCGCTGTTCTCAAAGGATATTTGACGGAAGAACAGGTCTTAAAAGCACTTGGGCAAGAGTTGGGAATCGGCTTTATCGATCTTGTAACCGAGCCGGTTGACCTTGAGTTGCTCAAAACCTTTCCTATTCGTTTTGTACACCGTGAACGACTTTTTCCGGTTGCCTGTTATGACCGAATGCTCGTCGTTGCCGTTAATGACCCCTTTGACCTGTATCCGCTTGATGAGGTCGCGTCTCAGACGGGGATGCACATTCAACCGGTTCTCGCAATCAAAGGGGAAATCGAGAAACTGATCAAAAAGCATCTTGGATTGGGGAGTGAGACAATTGACAGTCTTATGGCGCAACGCGCTGAAGAGAGTCCGATTGAATTACTCGAAGATTTGGAGCTGGACGGGTCGGAACTCTCCGAAATGGCGCAAGAACCTTCCGTCATTAAATTGGTCAACGAAATTCTTCTTGAAGCAATTGAATCTCGGGCAAGTGACATTCACATTGAGTCCGAACAGTCCGGTCTTTCAATTCGTTATCGAATCGACGGAGTATTGCACATTCAACCTTTTCCGCCCGAAATACACCGTTTTCAATCCGCAATCATCAGCCGGTTGAAAATTATGTCGAAAATGAATATTGCCGAACGGCGACTCCCGCAAGATGGTCGTATTCAACTCAAATACTCCGGCCGTGAAATCGATGTCCGCGTTTCCGTGATCCCCATGATTCATGGTGAAGGAATCGTTATGCGTTTGCTCGACAAAGAAGCAATGGAATTCTCCTTGCGCGGTCTCGGTATGGACCCCAGTTTGCACGACGTTTTCTCCCGACTCATTCGTCTCCCTCACGGTATTATTTTGGTAACAGGTCCAACCGGAAGTGGTAAGACAACAACCTTGTATAGTTCTCTGACCGAAATTAAAGATGCGTCGACCAAAATCATCACGACCGAAGACCCGGTTGAATACCGTTTGGACGGAATCAGCCAAATTCAGGTTCACGCCAAAATCGGTCTGACTTTTGCCGCATCATTACGCAGTATTCTCCGACATGACCCCGATATTGTTCTGGTTGGGGAAATTCGAGACCTTGAAACGGCGGAAAACGCCGTTCAAGCCGCTTTGACCGGTCACTTAGTCTTCAGTACCCTTCATACCAATGATGCGGCAGGTGCTTACACCCGAATGATCGATATGGGGGTCGAACCCTTCCTCGTTTCCAGTTGCGTCGAAGCGGTTATGGCGCAACGTCTCGTTCGACGTCTTTGCCCCTCCTGTAAAGAAGAATATGTTCCCGACCCGGCTGATCTGCCGGATGATTTTCCGTTGGAAACGGCAATGGAACAGTGCGGCGGAAAAATTTTCCGCCCCGTCGGTTGCCGCGATTGTCGTCAGGTCGGTTATAAAGGTCGTTTCGGCATTTACGAATTGCTCGTTACAACGAATAAAGTCCGCGAAATTGCTGGACAGAATGCAACATCTTGGGAAATCAAACAAACGGCAATGAAAGAAGGGATGCACACCTTACGTCAGGACGGTTGGAAACGAGTTTTTTCCGGGAACACCTCCGTTGATGAAATTCTGCGTGTGACCAAAAAAGATGAGTTGTAGGGGTTAGGGAATAGGGGTTAGGGAATAGGGAATAGGAGTTAGGAAATTAGGAAATTAGTCGATCCGTTGGTTCGGTTTGTCAAACGAACACCATATAAAAATAATTTTGTCCAATGAAAAACAATAACCGAATCTGTTCATGCTTGTTTGTTCTCCTGCTGCTTTGTTCGGGCAGTCTCGCTCACGCCCAATTCGGTATGGGAGGGGGAGGTGGTCGCGGTCCGGGAGGAGGAGGAGGAGGTGACCCCCTCGCCAATTTCAAGCCGAGTCCCCAAATGATTAAAATGGGACTGAATATGATTAAGTCAATGGACAAAAACGGGGACGGTGTTCTGGACCCTGATGAAATACCTGAAAGTCGGAAACCGATGCTCAACATGGTTTTGAGCCGGTTTAACATCGAGCCGGGTCAATCAATCAATCTGGCGTCCTTGGAGAAATTTGCCGACTCCGGGGTCGATCTTGAGTCCTTGACCGCCGAAAAAATTCAGAGTGCTGGAATTTTCACACGACGCGGAGCTGCAAAAGCAGCAGCGGCCGGAGCGGCTGCAACCGGAGCAGCCGTTCCCGGTGTTGCTCCAACAGCAGCAGGTGCAAGCCGAATCGCTCTTCCTGAGAATCCGTTAGTCCCCTATTTTGGTGAACCCCAACGACCAAGCGTCCCGATTATTGGATTTGGGATTCCTGACCCGGCGGAACCGAAGACGCAGAACAATGTTTTAGCTGGTGCAGCAACACCCGTTGTCCGTCCCGGTCGGGCTGGTCGAGCGAATCAAGGAGCGGATGCGGCGCAAAAAGAAGCCCAGATTCTTGCAGGGGCGCGAGATTTGATGCAGAAGAAGGACAAAAACCGTAATGGAACATTGGACTTGTTGAACGGAGAATGGGTTGGATTGTCAATCAACACCAATACGGCGGATCGAGATCGAGATGGTCGTCTCACCTTGAGTGAAATTATATTGGCAATGGGGGGGATACCTCCTGTTGAACTGATAAAAACAGAGGGTCGAACGGCGACGGTGAAGGATCGGTTGCCGGTTGGGGTCCCGACTTGGTTTTTGGAGCGTGATAAGAACAAGGACGGACAGTTGACGCTTATGGAATGGGGGAATGACCAACCGTTTTCGGATGTCATGGTTTCGGAGTTTGAAAGTTTTGACGCGAACAATGACGGGATTGTGACGGTCATGGAAGCGTACAATTTTTTGAAGAAGTTTGACGAGGACAAGAAGCGTAAGGAGGATGCGGAACGACTTGCGGCGATCAAGGCAAGTGGAGTTGCGCCGAAGAAAGAAACCGGGCGCAAGGGGGGTAAAGGGAAAGAGGGGGGTGACGCGCAAGCGGCTCCTCCGGGCGAGCAAGCGGTCGCAGATGCTGCGACGAATGCGACTGCGACAAGTGTGAATGCGCCCAATGCGGCCCCGACGAAAGCGACTGCAACGAATGTAGCTCCGGCAAAAGCAACGAACAATTCAGCGGCGAATGCTGCGAATAATGACGAGGGGGAACAAGGACAAAAGAATCGTCGTAATCGTCGCAATCGGAACCAGAATTAAGTTTTGACGATCATTATCGTTTAGCCGAGGAACAACGTTCCGCGCGCATTTTAACTAAACGCGCGATACGTTGTATCGCGCCTAAACTTTTGTTTGAGGAGAAAATCAGGTTTGTTCCGATTGTTGCGGTTGATGTGAGTCTGAGGGCTGTTCCGTTTCTTCGTATTTTTAGTGTTGGTTTCCTTATCCCGGTTTTGCAGCCGGGATTTTTTTTGGGAATTTTTTCACCCTCTTTCTCTCGATACATGAGATGCGGTGTATGCGGACACAAGAAGCCGGTTGCGTCCCGGTCCGAAACGTCCCTTTTGTACCCGTTTTATGTATCATCTGTAAGAACTGACCCTTGTTGGAGGAGAACAATTCGATGAAAAGGACTTGCTTAGGGAGTGTTGCCGCACTTGGCGCGGTAATGTTGATATGGACATCAACGGTTTTGGCCGGAAATTGCGAAATGGGAGGTTGTGGAGAGGATTTTGAGGGTTGCGGGACAACCTGCGCAAGCGGGCCGTATCGTTTGTTTGGCTGGAATGACGAACCGGGTTTGAAATTCAAGGTTGGTCATTCCGTCTGGGAATTAGGGGGTTGGATGGAAGCAGGGGGATACTGGAACCAATATGGTTCACGCGGGGGAAATGTAAGTCCTTACGGAAATCCGCTAAAAAATGATGAGCGGGGCATTGGAAATGGGAAACCCTTTGGGGGATTGCAGAATGGTGATCTGAACATGAACCAACTCGGTTTATTTCTTGGCAAGGAGATGCACAAGGAATGTGGTTGGGATTGGGGATTCCGAACGGATTTACTTTATGGAACAGATGCTTGGATTGCGCAAACTTGGCGGGATGCAAATGAAGATGAATGGGGACGTCGTTTTGACTATCATTGGGGGTCGGGGGATTACGGCTTGGCACTTCCGCAACTGTATGGAGAAGTCGGATACCGTGAACTGGGGGTGAAATTTGGCCGGTTCTATTCGGTTTTTGACAAAGGACATTTAGCGACGGATCGGTTTTTCTACAGTCGTTCACTTGCATCGGTTTTTGAAGCGACGACAACGCAAACGGGGGTTGTGGTTGATTACGAACTGAATCGTTGTTGGACGGTTTTAGGCGGTTGGTCAGCCGGTTTTAACACGCTGGAAAACCGATTTGGCGATTCCTTGGGATTTGTTGGTCTGGAAGGAAAACTGGCGGAGAATCTTGACATGAAATACGTTCTTGGTTGGGGGGAATACGGACAACGTGAACAGTCACATGGAAGTGGAAAGGTTTTCCGACAGGTCATGGAATTTGAATGGGAGATGAATCATTGTTGGCAGTACAATTTTGGTTGGAGTCTTCTCAATGGAGCCCCTGTAGCGGCGGGTTACTCCTCGTATGGGCTGAACAATGAGTTGATCTACAAACTGAATCGTTGTTGGTCGTATGGTTTGCGAGGTGAATGGTATCGAGAACGTGAAGACGGGACGGAGATTGATTTCTACCAAATCAGTTATGGAGTGAACTGGATGCCTGTTAAGCGTTTAACGATACGGCCTGAAATTCGATATGACTGGATGGATGGAGGACATGCGGGGGAATTTGGACATGAGAAGACGACGCAATTTTCCGGGGGAGTCTCCGCGCTGATGAAGTTCTAACGTATCGTTTAGCCGCGTGTACAACGTACCGCGCGTTTTTTGGACGCGCGATACGTTGTATCGCGGCTAAACGGAGACGAAGAACGGGAAATGTCACTTCGCAAAGCTGTGGATCAGCGTCATTTCCCGGACGGTCTTACTGTCAGGGTCGAAGACCCTGATACTCACCTTGATCCCCCGAAGAGGCTCCGAATACGGAGGAGGACACTCCCATTCAGTAATGTTGTCAATAATCCCGTCGGGAGGACCTGAACGACCAGGATCGTCGATCTGATTCATCCCGGGTCTGCCAATCTCATAAAAATCCGTCCAAGTGTCATAAACACAGGGTAATAACCCTTGAGTTGGCAACAGATTTCTTAGCAAGTTATACCGTCCCTGTCCTTGAAAAAAGAAAGCAGAACCAAATTCCCCTAAATTGATGTAACGGTTTAGAGTCTCCTCCCAGACCTGAACGTCAAAACTCAACACATTCTTCAAAATAACGTCTTCGCCCGTTCGGTCAAGCGGGAGACTATTCCCGAGTAAATCCAAATCGCCCGTTTTTTGGTTGACCTCATTCCAAGGAAGCGGTTTCAGCCAAAAATCAATAAACGGAACGGGAGGTGTTATTGTTTGGGGATACGAGGAACTGTCAGGAGGGGTCGGGGAAGGTGGAACGGGACTGTAATTCAGCGCAGGAGTTGTGTCTGAAGTATTTGTCGGAGGTGTCGTAAAGCCCAATGCAATCATATTTGCCGTAAAAGACAATCCGGCGTTCCAAGTGCGCGTTGGACTTGTGGGAGGGTCCAGAAACGCACATTCGGCAAGAGTTGGGAGTCGCAGAAAGTAAACGGCGGAATTGATGTGAATACCATCTTTAACCGTTCCCGGAGTTGGCGGACCTGTCCAATGTCCAAAACGGTTTTCACGAATCGTCAGATCATCCAACGTGTTCGCAACCATTCCAGTCGGATTACCAGATGCGTCAAAAACAGGATGAGCTGAAATGTCGAATTCGCTGTAAAAACCTTCTCCTTTTTGCATATTCAGAGCGTACTTCCCCAACTCCTGTTGCAAGAGCGAATCCGGGATAATCAGCAGAACGCGACGGTAAAGGGTTGTTCCTCGGACAAACCAAGCGATTTCGGCTGTACTCGATTCAATAATGCCCAATGAACCACATCGTCCGCGAAACGGTTCACCAACCGGGGCAGTTGCCGTAAACATCACAATATCGTCCGTATCTCCAACCGTATTGTCATAAGCATTATCCGTTGAATCTGCGTTCAGCGCAATCTCCGAGGTTCTGACATAACCGTTGCTCTGCAATTGTCCGTTAGAATAGGCGGCGCCCATTCCTTCGATGAGGCAGAAATAACCTTTGTTGGTCCCGATTTTGACCGGCGGGGCTTCGTTCGGGTCCGCCGTCATTAACGAAAGGTCCTTCTCAAGACGGTTCTTCGCATTTCGCAAATCACTCAAGGTGTTCAACACCGAACTGGTATTGGCAATGGAACCGCCAATGAGGCTGAACAGTTGGGTCACGACTAACATGAGCATCATCATCAGCGCAACCGAAATGATGATTTCAATCAGCGTGTACGCCCGTCGATGTGAATAAGGTCGCATGATATTAGAGGGGGAATAGATGAATAGTTTAGCCGAGGAACAACGTTCCGCGCGCTTTTCGGACGCGCGATACGTTGTATCGCGGCTAAACGGGATGTGTTTTTGCGTGAGAAACGTCGTACCACGCTCAACGGGATGTATATCTATCTCTATTTCACCCCGAAAAAGAGGAAAAGTCAAGAGTAAAAATGGTAAATATCACCTATTCGGCGTTGCGACCAAAAATAACCAGACTTTGATCGTCCGTTTGCGGGGCACGACCAGCAAAACTGCGAACCGCTGTCACTAAATTCCGCCCCAATTGGTCAACCGGAGATTGACGGAAATTGTTCAGGTTCTCCTTGATCCCCGAAATCGAGAAAAATCGGTTCTCACTGTTCATTGCATCCGTCAACCCGTCACTCAATATGACAAAGGATTCGCCCGGGCCAAGCTCCAGTTCGCATCCTCGATATTCCGTTCCGGGCATCACCCCTAAGGGCAAACCGCCGTTATCATTCGGCAATTCAATCGGAACGTCATTCGGTCGGACCAGAATCGGCGGGAGATGACCCGCATTGAAATACTCGATTCGATTCGTTCTCGGGTCAAGCACCGAAAGTAAAAACGTGATGAACCGATCATCCCAACGACTGTCAGAAAACGAATTGTTCAGACGAATCATCGCCTGTTCCAGTGTTGATTCCATAAGGAGGGAATAACGGACTTCGGCGGACAATTTCGCCATTAAAAGTGCGGCGGAGATACCTTTACCAGAAACGTCCCCCAGAGTAATTGCAATCCGACCATCTCTGAGCGGAATAAAATCGTAATAATCCCCTCCCAAAAAACGGGCGGGCTGATAATAATCGAAGAAACCATAACCGGGGACTTTAGGGTGTACAATCGGGAGAAAACCTCGTTGGACGTGATGTGCGATGTTAAGCTCTCGCTCCATCATTCGTTCCTGCATTGCCGATTCATGCAATCGGGTGTTCTCAATCGCAACCGCCATTTGATAGGCGACGCTGACGAGGAGGTCAAGGTCGTTGTAGTTGAACTTTTTCCCGCTTGTCCTCGTGTCAACTTGAATCGCTCCCAGACATTCTCGCTGTTCGGAATCCATGATCGGGGTTGCCATAATGGAACAGATATGAAAATTCATAATACTGTCACTTGGGTCGAACCGGGAATCATTTTTGGCATCATCGGAGAGAATGGCGGCTTTGCTTTGGACAACCCGTTCGATGATGGAACGGGTGATTCGGAAGGAGTCCTGCGAGCGGGGATTACGGTGTCGAAACGCTTTCAATTCAAGTCGGTTCGTTTTTTCATCATTGAGCAGGATGTAGGCACAATCGGCTTGGGGAAAGATTTTGAGCAAATTGGTCAACAATTGGGGGAGGACCTGATCGAGGGCGGACCCGAGATGCCGACCAATTTCGATGAGCGCGCGGAGTTTCATCTCGGCATTCGCGGGGTTAATCACCGATTTCTCCCCTTCCAGACTGATTTGTGATGTTATCTGGATTCCTTCATCTAACATGGAATCGTCAAGGATGACCCCGGATAAATCATGATGTTGTCCTGTGTCATGTCGGAGAAGTTCCGAATCCGCATTCTCGGCAATCACCTTCAACTCGACATCACAAATACGAACAACATCGCCGTCATAAAGTTTTTTCTTTGACTCAAGCGATTGCCCGTTCAAGGAGGTTCCATTCCGACTATGCAGGTCTTCTAGGTAAAAACCGTCGGATTCTCGTAAGATACGGGCATGTTCCCGGCTGACCGCGCCGTGATCGAGAACGACCTCACAACAGGGATGTCGTCCGATAATCAACGAATCACCCGTCAACGGGTATGTCTCCTCGCTCGTGTACTCAGTCGTCAAAGAGCGCAAAAAAGCCATTTTTCTCTTCCCCCAAAAAAGTGTCTGAAAAACAATTCGGTTCTGTCACCCCCCCAACAGTCCACCCTCTATCCTACGCGAAATGAACCTTTTCGTCAAATCCCCCGGATTCGGGAAAAAGAAAGGGGGTAGGGAATTGGGGATAGGGAATTGGGGATAGGGAGGAAGACGAGGATTTTGCCGTTTCGAGCGGTTCAATAATTGGTATTGACGATAACATAGTATCTTAGCCGCATAGCGGCGACCCTATTGTAGCCCGGGGTGAAGCGCAGCGCAACCCCGGGTTAGGTGCAGCACAAAAAAAGAGCTGCGTAGCTGCGACATAATAAAAAATACACGCCAATACGTTGCCAATCTGTGATTGTGTCGCTCTTACAGAGCTTGTTTTGTTGGGGGGACCCTTAACCCGGGGTTGCGGTCGCTTATGCTCCCTTCACCCCGGGCTACAATAATGTCGCTGCTATGCAGCTAAGAGATACAATCCTTGAATTTCAAGACACAAAAAATTTCTGCGTCAAAATACATGCAATGTGCATGCCAATTATTGAAATGCGCTAAACGCGATACAACGTATCGCGCGTTCAGAACCGGTTTACGTCATTGTTTCACATTTTACTTCCAAGATACGGTTTTGCAGGTCGGGGCGCAACCCTAGAACGTGTTTGAGGGTGAACAGGTGAAACAGTTGGCGATTTCGTCGGAGTTTGACCCGGTTCGGGCGCAACATGACTGAGCGGTTGCGTCTGTTTGCCCGCTTGGACAACCATTTGCCCGATTTCAGTTTCCTCTGCAAAACCGATCAAATCACTCGGTGATTCCTCCTCAACCCCTTGATCTTCGTTTTCCCCTTCTAGGTCCTGCAAAAGAGCAGGGGAGGGGGAATCGGGAAGAACGGGGGGGAAAACCGGAATCGGTAATGTTTGGGGCAATGTTTGGCTTTGCAACGGTTTCACGCTCTCCTTTTGTGTCCCAACAACCTGTTTAAGCGGTTTCGTCGCCGCTTTCTGTCCCGACACCTCGCCCCCTTTGCCCGCAATTTCACTCCCCCCTATTTCCGACGTTTCGTTGACACGACGGATCGAACGCTTGTTCGGTTGGACCTGTTTGGACGGTTGAGCAGGTTGAACCGTCTTTTCAATTTCAACGGAATCGGCGATTGCAACAAACGGTTCCTCAAGAATCATCTCGGCAATTGGCATCTCTTCCGATTCTGTCACCATGATGTTGCGGATTTGCGACACCCCAACATTTTCATGTCGGGCCAATTCAACCGCAAGTCGTTCTGATTTCACTTCCTGTGAAGCAGGACTTAACAGGGAGTTGGCCAAGAATCCCGATTTTTTGGGACGCTGACGCAAACCCTGTATTCCGCCGAACTCATTTTCAAGCTCCACCATTTGCAACTGAACCTCTTGTTGCTCTTGCAATTCACGCAACGACTTCTCTTGCGCGGTCATTGGGGTCGGTTTGCTGCTCTTTCCGCCCAACCCGAGCTTTTCACCGAGAGAAAAAGGGAGTCCGTTCGCCGGATTCCCTCCTGTTCTCCCTGAATCGGGCAAAAGTTGTTGATTGATCCCGTTCGGGGCAATTTTCGTCCCTTCTGGAATACTCGTCCCAAGTGCTTTTCCCAATTGACGTAATCGGGCCTTTTCCTCATTCTCAACCGCCTCTTCGGTCGCCAATCCCTCTGTTCGCTGAAAAACCGGTTTCGTCGGAACACCATGATACTTGGGATACGGCATTGACGATTTAGGAGCCGATTTCGCGGAATTGGTCGAATTAGCCGAATTTGTCGATTCCTGCGGATTCGGAAAACCGGCATTTGCTGTTGACCCGGCATACGCTTGCCCGGTCATCATTGCCGGATTGGGCGGAAAAGCCCCTTGAACCGGCATAAGGGCCGGATTCATGCCGGGATTGGCAATATAGGGCATTTGGGCAACAGGAGATGGAAAAGAGGTTCCCCCGGGACCCGGTTGAAACGATTGAGCAGGAGAGGGGGGGTAAAAAGGAGCATTGGGACCTTGATTTGGAGCAGGATAGGGGTTGACCATAACAGGTTGTCCCGTCATTGCGTTCTGCATGAGAATGCCGGGCATTCCGGGCAAAACCGGTTGCATCACTGAACGTTGTCCGGTTCTTGGATCAATAACGGCAATCATAACAGTTGGTTGGGGAATGGGACCGGGATAGGGGAGGGGGGGCATCATTCCGGGGAAAGGAGCAGCAGGATAGGGGGGGGGGTACATAACAAGCGGGTTGGGAAACATTTGGGGCGCTTCAGAGGAAGTCTCCTCAGACCCCTCAACCGTTTTGGGCGCAAGCGCACAACGCAAACAGCCCGTTCGTCCGCAAGGAGAATGATGACCCGAATCATCCTTCTTGCGAGATTTGGTCGGCTTGTTTCGGTTCAATTCAAGGGACCAATCACTTCGGACAGCAACTCCCGGTTTAAGACATTCGACGGAACAGCCGCATAAACAGCCGCACAACAAGGAGAGGAGTAAAATGAAGCTGATTGGCGCGAATTTACGCAATTTGGTCAAAGCAGGAAATTCCATTGCTCTTCAAAATACGGTGTTGTGAAACCGAAACCGGTTTCGGAAATGATGTATCATTTCTACTATCGACCACAACACCCGTTAAAATCAGAATAATCGGAAAATTTTTCCTATTTTGTTTATTGTCCAATACTGTTGTCACAACCCAACGTCCGGCTTGCGCCGAGCTAAGTACGCGCGATACGTTGTATCGCGGCTCAACGGGAACTCCTTCCTTCCTATTCTCTATTCCCTACACCCTATTCCCTATTCCCTATTCCCTATTCTCTATTCCCTATTCCCTAACCCCTATCCTCGACTCAATCAACCGTTGTTCGTCCCGTTGCAACATCAAATTCGTCAACAGCGGGAATTAACATTGCAAGGGTTGTAAATCCATACGCCCCGATTACAGCAATGAAAACCAGATGATATTGGCCGAGCAGGAGACTGGTGATTGCGTAAAAGGTCGCAATTGGGAGAATAAAGGAGGAGAGAAGGATTGCGTTGGACGGATTTTTTGCTCCTAAGGTCACATACAACCCGATTGCACCTCCAACCATAAAAGCCAAAAAAGGTTGCAATTGGGCTTCAAAAGACCCGCTGAACGCAACCATGATCCACATGCAGGTTGCAATCCCAACAAAGAGAAAAAAGATAATGCCCAGACTGGTTGCGGTCGCACTTCGAGAATTGACATATTGCATTCCAATATGCAGACCAATCATGACGACAAACCCGTAAAGGGTCAAGAGACCGAGGAACAGGAACATGAGGGGAACGAACTCGATTGCCCCTTTGCAATACAGATAAACGCAAAGGGCAAGAGGAAAGAGGACCATTTCCTTGGAGTTCCAGAAAATTCCTCCCAATTTTCCGTAAATGAATTCTTTCGGGGTCAAATCACTGACAAGGAGCAGGTCAAATGTTCCTCCGTCCCGTTCGGAGGTGAGTGAGGTAACGGCTTGCGCGTTGACGAGAACGAGAGAGAGCAAAAAAAGCGGAATAAGGGGGGGAAGTAATTGTTCGGGAGAAACGACGACATTGGTTTTGAGAATACCGTTTAAGACGAGGACACAGAGCAGGAAGAACAGGAAATAGGTTGCGCGAACGATCCACATTTTTTTTCCATACGCTTTGGTACAGATTTCCCGCCAAATAATCGGATTGTCCCAAACATGCCGCACTTTACCATTTTCGCCAATTCCGTGTTTTCCAACGACATCCTGCGATTTCGGGACACTCCCATTTTCTATCCCGATCATCTTCTCATTCGGTCCGCCTTGATCTTCCAATCCAACAACAATCTCACTTCGTTCAAGAGCCTTTTCAACCAAATCCATTTCCTGTTCTTTTCGCCAAGTATCTTCTTCCATAACGGTACTTCGGGTTTCTCGTGAGGGGTTCCAGACCCGAATCATGCTGATTGCAAGACCGTTAATCAGAAGGATCAGGGAACTGCAAACGAGGAGGAACCCGGCGATTGGTCGCACAACCATCCAAAACGTCCCCGCAAACATCAAGGTCGTCTCTGAATCAAAAAGACTCGGATACAAAGCAGTCAACATTGCTCTCCAGGGACTCAATGCAGCTGCAATTGTTGGGGCCGAAACACCCAACCAATGTTGTCCAAAGAGACCGAAACCGAGCAGTTCGCAAAATCCAAACCAGAAAACCAATGTCAACAGGGTAATTGCAAGTGCTTGAAAGGTTTTGTCGCGCCAAAGTGCAATACAGGAACCGAGACTGCCGCAAACGATTGCGGAAAAGGCCGTTACGAGCATAACGCGAACGATCTGGGGATAAGAGACACCCCCGAGAACGGCGATCATCATAAAAATGGGGAGCGAGACGGCGATCATAACGAGGACGTTGAGGAGACTGGCGAGGAGTTTGCCAAGAACGAGTTCGGACCCTGACATTCGGGTCAGGAGGAGTAAAATCAACGTCTTTTTGTCTTTTTCCTGCGCAACAGCACTTGCCGAGAACATGGAGGAAAAGAAGAGAACGAGAATCAGTTGGAAGGGGGCGAGAAAGAGGAAGAGCGTGAACGCAAATCGGGCAAAATCTCCTGTATCACGAACAAGTTGGGTTCCCGTCAAGACCAACCAAGCGGTTGAGACGAGGAGGAGGAGGATCAAACCGTAAACGGCCCGGGCGACGAACGTCCAAGGACGACGAGGGGCGATTGTTACTTCTCTTGCAAAAACCGGACCAATGAACATGACAGAGCAGGGGAGGGAAGGGGGGAAGGAGAAAAGGGAACGAACACGCCGTTGGACTCTACACCCGAGTTTTTTATACCCTTGAAATTCTACTACAACCCTGTCAACCTGTATACCCCTTTTTGCCCAACATTCATTTCAATGAGTCGAGTGAAACCCGAATGAAACGGGGCCGATAAATTTCGGCATCTTTGAAAACCAACATTTCATCGTCCATTGAGTTAACGTTGAACGAAATCAGCAACTCCCCGGTTCTCGAAAGAACCGGATGTCCTTTTGCATTATACGCAAACGGTTTCCCTTTTAATCCCCTTGTGACGGTTTCTTCGAAGAGAATCTGCTCTTCCCCAAACGGTCCAACAGGAGAATCGCCAATTCGGGCTGCAATTTTTGAACTCATTGTTCCGGGGGAATAGACAAGAAGGAATTTCCCTTTTTGTGGACCAGAAAAAATCGGCGTTAGACTCATTTCAGGTGAGACCTGACCCGTTATTCCAACTACTCTTGCCAAATCGTTTCCCCAAACAGCACAACCCTGTTCGTCATTCCCCTCGTAATACGTCCATTTTCCAAAATTCTCAACCTCTTCCGGTTTGAATCGGGCTGCAACTAAAAGACGTTGCAAATCAGGATTACGGACATCACGAAAACCGTAAACGTAGACAAATTCGTCCCCCAACCCCGCAGATGCAGTCGGGAAAAACTCCAAAACGGCTCCACCTAAAAAGACATTCGGTTCTCCGTCTGAAAAGGACATTAAACGAGGACTGGTCCTAGAATCCCTGATAATGACAGCGTTCTTAAAATCCGGCTCATCTTCCTTAATTGGCAATCGAAGTAGATCGACCCCAACCTGACGAAAACCGAACATCCCTTCTCCTTGTTTCTCCAATTCCAACAAAAAGACGTAAAGATTGGCCCCGAGAACAAAACAATCGCCAATCCAATACCAGTTTCCTTTTTTTTCCGGCAAGAAAGGCAGATTAGACGTTCTCGGTCGGTCTTCAGGATAATAAAACCGAATTGCATCCTGTTGCGGTTCATTCCCTTTCAGCAAAGCAAAAGAGTGATTGGGCATTTTGACCGATGATCGCTGCTTCGTCTGCGGATCAACATCCCCGATCATTGTGTCGCTGAAAACAAAAAACGTCCTCTGATTCGGACGATTCTCTATTCCCTCGAAAATGGTCCCGTCCAGATTGACGGAATATATCCCGTCAGCCCCGCTCCAACCGGAATTCCGGTCAAACAAATCCGTCCAACCGGTTTCCATGACCGTTTGCGCTGAAACAGCAACAACGGAAAACAGGACAAACAACGACAACAGAACAGTTCTCATCCTCGTCACTTTGGGGTTCCTCGAAGAATTCAATTATTCCAAACGCAGACTCTGCAAAAAGGGGTTATTTGCGATCTGGTTTTTCGTCCAAACACACAAAATTTTTCACGAAAGTCACTAATGCCTTGTCAACATTAAAAAGTGGGATGCAGATACCGAAAGTCAGAAGACAGTCGTATAGACGGTCTTCTGAAATGAGCTGCATAGTAGCGACCTTTTTGTAGCCCGGGGTGAAGCGCAGCGAAACCCCGGGTTAGGTGTCACACACATATTCTGCCCTGAAGGGGCAGCACAATCCGTTGTTTCGCCCTTACAGGGCGAATATTTTTTGACATTTTGACATCGGCGGTTAAAACCGCCGTCTATTTTGTGCCGCACCTTTGGTGCTGAGAATAGGACTCCAATTGTAATTTCCTGTGAACGGTTACCAAAAATCTTTATCTATTTTGCCAAACATACACTGATTTGACAACATAGGCCAGATAATTTGAGTTCTCGAACAAGTCTATTGTTGCATTACGGCGTTTTGACTTCAAAACGGACTGTTAACATTTGAGTCTCATCGTTCACAGAATCAGCCGAAAAGTCATAAGACTCGCAAGAACACTCTCTAACGTCGGGAGTCTCCTGTTGGAGCATTTGCAACATTTCCTGCAAAGATCGGGCTGAAACCCGGATTTCATAACCCGAAAGAGCAGAACCGTCTGTAAACTGCGTCCAATTCACATTCCGTTGAGCAAAAAATCGAGGAAAAAAGTTCTTTCCCAAAAGACCCTCTTTCAAAACACAAACAACACGGATTGTCCCTTGCTGCTCAACCAGAACATCATCTGACCTCTTGACACTTGCGTCTGACATCGGGGCATAAATACGTTCACGAACCCTCATTTCAGGAACCTGTTTCCCAGTTTCCAACCAATCGACCGTTGCAAGTTGATCGGCTTGCAACGCCGACGAGGAAAAAGACTCCAACGGATGATCGAACGGATTGTCAATCAAACCCGTATTATCTGCCAAACTCGTACTATCAACACGATGATCTGCTCTATTGTCGGCACTGTTAACCGTATGATCGGTATTATCAGCAATCCAACCCGACGTACTATCTGTAATCGGTTCAGCCGGACCAACACTCAGACCCTGATCGTCTCCAACCCGTTCGGCATGGAATCCGGCAATCGGCTCATGTCTCCTTTTCATTTGCGGACCAACAGGTGATTGGTCGGAAAGACCGGATTGAGCAACCGAGACAGGTTGGACCGGCTCGGTCGAAGAAGGGGCATAATAGAGGGCGAGGAAAATGACAACCCCGAGAACGGCAAGAGGATATGAAATCAAGCGGGGATTCCTCAATCGTTGGGCAACGAACATCGTCCAACTCGAAGGAACCCGGCTCGAAAGACCTTGACTTGAAGTAACACGACTCGACGTAACATCGCGCAAGACACGTTGAGGATTGGTTCCGACATTTTTCACGCCGTTCCTTTCCTCGTCATTCCTCACATCGTTCCCCAATCCGGGTTTCCCAACCCGTTCAATCGTTTTCAGAACACCTTGCGCAAAGTGAGCGGGAACATCGGACTTCACAACCGTTACAACCGAATGTTGCAGCGTCTGACGAATTGCAAGGTAATCCCGGCAAATCCTTTTCACCTCATTGTTGGTGTTCAACAACCGTTCAACCTCTTTGCGTTGCTGCAAAGAAAGTTCTCCGTCGATATACTCGCTGATTAACAGTTCCAATTCCTGCCGATTCATTTCATTGCCTGTTCTGATAAATTTTTGCCCCTCTTGACGCTCATGCCTCTTAAAAATTCCGTTCATGTCGTTGCAGAACAATTCGGAGAAGATTTCTTGCCCGATGTAGACGACTGCGAACGGTTCCAATTGGGAGTTCCAAAATCAGGGCGATTTCTTCATAGGAATGACCTTCCATTTCGCGTAAAACGATCACACTCTGATATTCTTCCTCCAAATCTCCAATTGCATCCCAAAGGATTTCAGACATTTCCTGCATTCCCAGTTGCTCCAACGGAGAACGGGAGTCTTCATCAACAGGTTCTTCCGACATTTCCAAACCGGGATGTTGCAAAGAGTAATGAGGGCGTTGTTTCCTGCGTTGTCCAAGTGCAATGTTAAACGCAATTCGATACAACCATGTGTAAAATTGACTATTCTGACGAAAGGAGTCAAGTCGCACATAGGCCTGAACAAATGCTTCTTGAACGACATCGAGAGCATCTTCGGTATTTCGGGCAACGGGAAAAACGGCGTGCAACAGACGGTTCTGGTATTTCAGCACCAACTGTTCATACGCCGCTTTATCTCCGGCCAAACTACGTTGTATCAACTGTTCCTCGCTCAAAATGCTGTCCTAATGTTGTCCTGACAACCTGTTGGAAACCAAATGTGTCAAGAAAGTTCCAGAAAAAAATTTCAAAAAAGGGGCTGCACCCCAAAAACGATAGACTTTTTCGTCAATGCCGTAATACAACCCTCTCTCTACACCCCTTTCTCATTAACGAACAGTCGGCAAAACCAACACCTTTTCCCGCATTTGCTGCTTTTTCCGTCTGAAAAGTGGTTTTGGAGAGGTCCTTGCATCACAGACAGGTTCTGAACCGCGAAACCTGATTGGTCATTATACCAGTTTCTTTTCAAAAAAAGGAAGGAGGTACAAGGGTTAGAACAGAGCATTTCCCAAAAAAAGTTTTACTCTCACAACACCCCGTTTGAAAGGGTTGATTCAACCATCTTCTCAACTTTCAAGACTTTTAAGGTGCTTTAGAAGCAGCACGGTTTGAAATTTCCAACGTCAACATGTAAAAGTCCCTATAAACGTCTGAGAATACAAGCTGTTGACCAACCGTTTGCCAAACAGTTGATAAACCGTTGACTCTCGGGCAAAGCAAACGCCCCAACTGTCTTTCCGCTCGTGTCTTCCCTCGCTCGTCTTTCCTCTCACTTCTTCCACCTTGTGTCTTCAGTAGGCTTGGAGATTGAACTTGACAGTTTTTCAGGAAAGGGTTAGGCTCCTAATACCGTTTATAATGGGAATACCGCTAATAACGACAGGAAAACCTGTTCATAATCATGCACTCACGACAGTTGGAATTTTCGACGTTGAGTCAACCTAACCCCTTTTTCTCCCAAATGCCCGATTCCAGCGAAGTTGAAAGTTTTGCCCTCGAAAGTCTGAAGCAATTTGCCAAATCACAGGTCAACCTTTTGGACTCCCTCGCCAACTCTCTCACCCCCTCCTTCCAGAACACCCTGCATCATCTCCTTTCTTCCTTAGGTCGTGTTGCTGTAACCGGTATGGGAAAAAGTGGGCATATCGGACGAAAAATTGCAGCAACCCTTGCTTCAACAGGAACTCCCGCCTATTTCATTCATGCGGCAGAAGCGAGTCATGGTGATCTGGGCATGATCGGCAAAGAAGATACCATCTTGGCCCTTTCGGTCTCAGGTGAAACGGCAGAATTAGCGGATATTCTCAATTTTGCTCATCGTCGGGGTCATGTTATCATTGCAATCACTCAAAAACCTCAAAGCACGCTTGCAAAATGTGCCGATCAGGTTTTACTCATTCCTGATGTTCCAGAAGCGTGTCCAATTGGGTGTGCCCCAACCACTTCAACCCTTGCAATGTTGACTTTGGGTGATGCAATTGCAATGTCACTTATGCAAGCACGCGGTTTTACCCCCAAAGACTTTAACGAACTCCATCCTGGAGGAGCTCTTGGAAAAAAACTCCTCTTGGTCGGCTCAATCATGCACTCAGGAGATGCCCAACCCTTAGTCGCCTCTTCCACCTCCATGTCCGAAGTCCTCTTGATTATGACAGGTAAAGGTTTCGGTTGTGCCGGTGTTCTCGACGCAACGGGTCAACTCATTGGCATTATCACAGATGGAGATTTACGTCGGCACATGAACGAAACGCTTCTCCAAGCATCCGCCCTTGATGTGATGACGCAAAACCCTATCACCCTCTCAAAAGAGACCCCTCTCAGCAAGGTTGTCAGGGTGATGAACGAAAAAGCAATTACCTGTCTATTTATTACCGAAAATTCACGCCCAATTGGCATTATACACATGCACGATTGTCTTCGAGCAGGATACTGAACTATGACGATTTCAAAAACGGTTGCTCTTTCATCAATTCCTCCCCTTTCGGGTCCCCCCCTTCTGATCGGAAACACCTTACCTTTGGTCTGTCTCGCCGGTCCTTGCGTTCTGGAAAGTCGGGCTCATGCTCTTGAAATGGCAATTGCGCTCAAGGAAATTTTTCAACAGCACAGCATTCCTCTCATTTTCAAGGCGAGTTTTGACAAAGCGAATCGAACGTCCCTCTTAGGTTTTCGAGGACCCGGCATGAACGAGGGACTGTCCATTTTGGCCGATATACGCGAGCAGGTCCAACTCCCCGTCGTCACAGATGTCCATTCCCCCGAACAATGTGTTCACGTTGCCGAAGTCGTCGATGTTCTGCAAATCCCCGCTTTTTTATGTCGGCAGACAGATATGATTCAGGCAGCTGCTTTGACAGGTAAAGTGGTCAACATCAAGAAAGGCCAATTTCTCTCCCCTTGGGAAATGTCTTCCGTCCTCTCCAAAGCATGCAGTACGGGCAATGATTCCATTCTTTTGTGCGAACGGGGAACCAGTTTCGGTTATGGAAATCTGATCGTCGATATGCGCAGTCTGGAAATCATGAAACAGACACGACACCCCGTTGTCTTTGACGCAACACATGCCGTTCAATTACCGGGCGCAAAAGGACATGCAAGTGACGGTCAACGGGAATTTGTCCCCGTCCTGATCCGCGCTGCTGTTGCAGTCGGTATTGCGGCTCTGTTCATGGAAGTGCATCATGATCCCGACAAGGCACCCTGTGATGGTCCCAACATGCTCCCCCTTGCCGCATTAACCGATCTGTTGCATGAAATCAAAGCATTGGATGAAATTGCCAAAAACCGTAAAGATGAATTGGCCAAAAACCGTAAGGATGTAATTGTCAAAAACCAAAACGAGATTTTGCAGGGATTTCAACAACAACATGCTGGAGAACAAGGACAGGTTGGAGAACAGCATCTGCAACAACAAGGGGGACGATTGCAGGAACAGGCGGAGAAAAGCAAGAAAGCCGTATTACGCCAAACACGACTTGTCATAACGGATGTAGATGGTGTTCTTACAGATGGAGGTTTGTATTACGGCAAAGACGGGGAGTGTATGAAACGGTTTCATGCGCGAGATGGTAAGGCGATCCGTTTACTCCAAGAAGCGAATATTCAGGTCGCGGTTCTTTCAGGTCGGGACAGTCCCGCCTTGCAACATCGATTGAACGAGTTAAACATCCGGCTGATTGAAGTCGGGCAAGAGGAGAAACGAGATGCCTGTCTTCGCCTGATACAAAAAGCGGGGGTTCCAGCATCACAAACGATCTTTCTTGGAGATGATGTTCAGGATATTGCCGGGTTCCGATGTTGCGGATTGGGGATTGCAGTGAACGATGCAGCCGAAGTGGTCAAAAGAGAAGCGGCAATAACGCTCAAGACAGAGGGAGGACAAGGGGTGTTGTGTGAACTGGCCGATTTACTTCTTGGACGTTGACCGGGCATTCCAACCGGTTGAGGACGATCATCAAGACGACTTGTCAAGACAACATGACGGTCAAGGAAAAAAAGATAGTAGACTGGTTCGGCAACCGATTGAAAGACTCAAAAAACATAACCGTTCACGGATATTTTTACAAAATATAATTGAAATGGCTTATTTTTAGGGAGGAAAATGAAATCTTCGCCCCAACGGGGCGCGACAAAATAGCCCAGGGTAAGGCGTACTCGCCGCAACCCTGGGTTGGTATCACCAAGACGATCTGCCCTGAAGGGGCAGCACAATCCGTTGTTTCGCCCTGACAGGGCGAATATTTTTTGACATTTTGACACCGGCGGTTAAAACCGCCGTCTATTTTGTGCCGCACCTTTGGTGCTGAGAATAGGACTCCAATTGTAATTTCCTGTGAACGGTTACCAAAAAACTTTATCCATTTTGCCAAACATACATTGATTTGACAACATAGGCCAGATAATTTGAGTTCCCGAACAAGTCTAGTAAAGAATACCGAACCCCGGACTTGAACCGGGAAGACCTTGCGGTCAGCGGATTTTGAGTCCGCCGCGTCTGCCATTCCGCCAGTTCGGCTTGTTTTTTACCCTCAATTTCGATCACAAATTTGTGAAAAACCACAAAAAGTGGGCGACGAATTGTATTGGAATCGGACTATAACACAAAAAACGGCTCTTTCAAGTGGGGATTTGTTTTTTTCCGTCGCTTTTCCAGTCTGTCACCTTTGTCAAACCTCAACTCGGAAGTAATCATTCAACTCGGGATTCGATGTGTCAATGATCTGAAGACGGTGTAAGACGTTTTTCCAACGCGGGTCACGATGTAACCGGCCAAAACGATCTGGATCGGAAAAATCAACAGGGTGAGAAGAGATGACAAACAGCTTGGTGTTAGGTGAGGTGTGTTGTAACACCTCAAGGAACAATTCTTCCAACATAGGTTCGGGTGTTGGTTCGACAATCGCAAGACGTTTGAACATATTTTCCAACAGAACGGGATTCACCAGACCTCTTTGAAGCACATATCCCATTTTGACGTTCGGTTTCCCGGTCGTCGAAGACGTCTCTATCGTCAACAATTCCTCCTTCGTTGCTGTTCCAAGTAAGAGATGAGCCGACCCGACCCGGCCGATTTCCCGAATCAGGGTTGCTGTGAAACTGACTGCCAATTCGATTGCAGCACGATCCGCCCCTGTTGTTTGAGATGGTTGTGACGGTTGAGATGGTTGTGACAAATCGAGAATAACGGCAACGTCTTGACTCTGGTGCTGCTCACATTGTCGAACAACGAGGTGACGATGTTTGGCCGATGCTCGCCAATGTATCCATTTTTTGGCGTCCCCTTGTTGCCAATGTCGGACAGAAAGAAATTCCCCGGTCGTCCGACTTGCCCGAAATAGACGGGCTTGCTGCATTTGATCTTCCGTTTGATGTTGTTGGGACAACCAACTTGCGGAAAGAACCCCAAAACGGGGCAAAACCAATAATTCGTCCTCAAGAGCAACCCGCAATGTTGTTCGGAAAAAACCAACCGGAAATCGGGTTGAAAGGATGATCGGCCCTAAATGGTATTTTCCCCGTTGAGGAAGAAGTGCGGAATAGGTCTTTTTCCGACTTGTTCCGGCTTTGATATATTCAAAATAGACAGAAGGAACAAAAGGTGTCGTCGATTCGGGGTCTTTTGTTGTTGGGAGTCGCTGGACGGTATCTTCGAGGACAATTGCCCAAGAGGAAAGTCGTTGACGTTCATTTTTGATTTCCAATCCGACATGAAAAGGGTCTCCTGCAAGAACTGTTTTGGGGGCGTGTCGCAAAAGGGAGAGATTCTTCATCGTTTTACGTTCTAATCGCCAAGCAATGTAAACGGGGCAGATCAGGAGCGAGCCGAAAAGGAGCAGCAGGTTGACCTGACGCAATAAAGCCCCGAAAAAGATCAGAAAGATTACGGCGAAGTAGTAAACACCTTCCCGGCACAAAACGGTTCGGAGCATGGTCAATAACAGAATCGGCTTGATGAAGTCATGCAAACAGTAGATTTTGCCTTTTTGTGGCGTTCTTTCGGGTTCGATGAATGTTCGTTTCAAAATTTGTAACAACCGCTTCCAACATAGGAACACGATTCAACTCTTTGGCCCCGACATGATAAAAATGCTCAATGGTGACCATAGGAAAGTGCCCCCAAAGTGTCTTCAAGGACTCATTGACTCGGTACATGTTACTATGCCAAGTTGAGAGCAGAAATCGTGCGCGAGTTTTTGACAAAGCAAGGAACAATCGATTCTCATCCTCTTGAGTCCACGAATCAAAATAATCGACGTGCCGTCCTAAATACGGGGGGTCACAGTAAATAATGTCATTTTCATTGGCCTCTGAAATCGTTATTTCAAAATCTTGATGTCTAAAGTCCCAGTTATAATGACCGATTGCTTCTTGGAATTGTTTGACTTGATTTACAATTTTTGTGACGTAAGGTCTCGCAAAACGTGCTGTTTTTCGGCAAAAAGGTACGTTAAATCCGCCCTTGCTGTTGAACCGAATCATGCCGTTGAAACATGCTCGGGAGAGGAATAAAAAATCGAGCGGGTTTCCTTGCTCGTTAAACCGCTTCCGAATGTCGTAATAATGCTTTTCACCTTCCCGTTCAAGAAGGTTTCCTTCGTGCTGCAAAAATTGCCGAGTAACCTGCGACGTGATTCTGCCTGATTGAATAGCCTGATAAAAACGAATAACGTGCGGGTTGAGATCGGCAAAAATCGCGTTTTGTTGTCGCAGATTGAGTCCGACAACGCCGCTCCCCATAAACGGTTCAATCCATACACTCGTCTTTGAAGAGGACCTCACTTCTTGGACGATTTCAGCAATAAAGGGTACTAACTTGGTTTTGATTCCCTGACACTTGATCGGCGGAACGAGAATTCTAAGCATTTTTCTCTCTCCTTGTTGTCGATTTGATAGAGCGTTTTACAGGATTTGCCGCTTCACTCGTTTCGCCCCGATATTCCAAAAAATCGACCAACTTCGTAATCTTACACTGTTTTCCCTTTTTTGTGATTGTAATTTCACCATAATTCATCCAGTAATCATCGAACCACTTTTCGCCAAGATTTTTGAATATGCCGTTTCCGGCCAATATATCAGGAATGTACACAATACTTCCGATGTTAGCCGTATTGCTACTCCCCTGCAAGTCGCTTGCAATTTCCCATTTTTCAGATGCAAAAAATTGAATATCTGAGATGACGGAGACTATCGATTTTAAGTCGTCCCATTTGTGAATACGCGTTTCATCAAGATGTGTAGCGTCGGAACGAGAATAAATCGCTCCGAGACAGAAGTGTCCCGCGTATTCGTTGTAGGGAAACTGAATGTTTTTCCGTTTGTCGCGTTCCTTAAAATAGTTTCCATGCGATCCCAAGGTAAATCCATTACAGTATTCGGGATTGGTTGGTAAACGATAAGTCGTTTTCAGGTCAACGGCATATTTGAGACTTGGTTTTTTGTCGCTAACAAAAGACAAATCGGGATAATAATTTTGGTGTTCTGCGAGAACAATATGAAAATTGTTTTCTTCGGCGAACTGAAGCAACAGCGGAAACAGGTGAATTTCAAGAATCTTTGAAACGATCTTTGTATCGGTAGAAATCGTATAGATATTTCGAAAAACATCGATAAATCCCTTGACCGTCCACTGTTTATCCGACGTAGACACATGTCCCGACAGTGTTGTCGCCAATTGTTGCAATGCACTCTTAAAATGATTCTTCTTCATCGTGTCGATTTATACTCGCTGAATTCAATCGATCCATTCTCGCCTATGATGAGGCAGATTAGCGGCTAAGATAGTGTACTCGGCTTGCAAAGTCAATAACGGGCACATGGTGATCAGTCCGCTAACAAGTTCCGCGAAAAGGAGCAATTTTCATTTTTTTACCACGAAAATCACGAAAGTCACGAAAACCTCACAAAATATAGTTTTTCGTGTCTTTTGTGTGTTTCGTGGTAAAAACAAATCCGTCCAACCCGGCTCGGTTCAAATTGCAAAACCAAACTTGTTAGCAGTCTGACATGGTGATAAAGGTATAAAACAATCTGAGCAGGCAAAATAGAAAGGTTGGGGACTCTCGCCGTGTTCGTGGAGTTCGCAAAGAAGATAGAACATTCAAAATAGGCAAACATGAAAAAGAATAGGTAAAATAGGTTGTATTGTTTGGATTTTCCGTAAACAACAAATAATTCTTTTTTGCATTTTAATCAGATAATTCGGTTTTTAGGGAGAGTTTGGAACATTCCGGTCCGATAAAGAAAGAGTAATCGAGGAACTTTGACGTTTTTGAGCGTTATTGCGGTCGATTCGGTCATTCGGATTATTGGGAGAGAAAAAAGTCTGTTCATGCAGATCAATTACAGGTTCAAGGTCAAAACTGTCAATTGACCTTAATCCGGTTTCAAGCAACACTATTTGCGGAGAGTCAGATGCGAATTCGTTTTTTACCGTTCACATTTGCAGTGATGTTAAGTGTGGTACTTACAACACACACTTACGCGCAGACGTTTCCTAATGCTGCAACTAAGACAGCGGGTTACGTCCAGCCTAAAATTTCAACGGGTCCGGCACTTCAGACCGTCGGATACAACACAGGTTCATCCTGCACAAGTTGCGGTTCGGCAGAACCAAGTTGTGGAGCATGTGAGCCGATTGCCGACTGTAATCCTTGCGATGTCACCTGTGATACAGGCTGCATGGTTGACGCCGGTTGTTATCCCATGTTCTGTTGGAGCGATCAATGGTTCTTAACCGGTTGGATCGATCAGGGAGTCACGATTAACGGTTATTGGCCGAGTGATCCCCGGACAAATGGTCCACTTCGTTATACAGATCGGGCGAACGAATACCAGATGAACCAGCTTTATCTGGCGTTTGGTAAAGCGGTCGATCAACAATCATGTCGTTGGGACATTGGCGGTCGGGTTGATGTTCTTTATGGAACGGACTATTTCTACACAAGTGCGTTAGGGTTGGAAACGAAGAAGGTCAATGGATTTGGAGCACCTGCGAGTGATCCGACTGAAGCCCTTTTGGGTTGGAACAGCAATGACGGTTCGCGTCGGGGAGGAACGGCTGCTCTTTATGGTTTGGCAATGCCGCAATTATATGGAGAAGTTCAGTCCTCGTTTGGTACAAATGTTAAATTGGGACATTTTTACTCTCCAATGGGGCATGAATCGGTCATGTCAACGCAGAATTTCTTCTACACACATTCGTATACGATGATGTATGGAGAACCGACGACGTTGACTGGGGCGTTGGTTGCTCAGCGAATCACCCCCTGTTTGACCGGTTACTTTGGTGTCCATTCCGGTTGGGATAAATGGGAAAATAATTCGGGCGCAACCTCCTACCTTGCCGGTTTGAAATGGGAAAATTGGTCCAAAACCAGTTCACTTGGTTTCCTGATTAACACAGGAATTGACCCCACATCGGCTGTTGATGATGCAATTCGTCGGGATCGCGGATATTCCCGGGCTGTTCGGACCAATTACAGTCTTGTCTTCAGTCAAGCAATTACGCCGAATCTGCACTATGTTTTTCAACATGATTTGGGACATGAAAGCAATTACCGTCGAGATGGAATCGGAAATGGACCTTATGTCAACGGAGATTGGTTGTCATTCATTCAATACCTTTACTTGCAGTTGACGCCGACCCTTTCGGTTGGATGTCGGGCAGAATGGTTCAGAGATGTCAATTACTCCCGAGTGATTAACTTGGCCGGAATCCCCGGAGTTTTGGGAGATGAGTACACCAATCTTTCGGTTGGTTTGAATTGGAAACCGTGCAGCAACATCACTTTGCGACCTGAAATTCGTTGGGATTGGTCCAACATCAGGGGAACCGACGCCAATGCGGGTTTCAATGGTATCTTTAATGATGGAACCAAGAAGACCCAATTCGTAACCGGGGTTGATCTGGTTGTCACCTTCTAAAGACGTTGAAGGAGGAACCGGAATCTGAAAAATTTTTGACAGAAAAGAGCAACCGCAATGTCTGGAAACGGGCGTTGCGGTTGTTTTTTGTACCTGTACAGTCTTTTTTTCTTTACAAGTTTGTCCTGTTGTTAAGAAATTTCCGACCCGAGTCATTATTTTATGGTAGACTGAGAGATAGATGCGTTGACAGATGAGTACATTAGAGTGCATAGAGCGGATCAATGATTTGTGTTGACACCGACTCAGCATTGTTCTTCAATCCCGTCGGGATTGCGTTGTGGTAGAAAACTACCATAATGGAATGCCTAACGGCATTCGTGATGGACCGATGATGTCGGTCAACTATTTTCCTGTCAAGAATCATGATTAAACCGCTTTAACGAGAAAACAGAAAATAACGGATTTGAGGTACAATCGGAATGCTCTGGGTACTCGTCGGCTACATCTTCTTATACGTCTATCGTCCCTTTGAGTATTTTATGATACTCTCGACGATCCGGCTGGAACGACTCTACATGATTATGACGTTGTTCGCTTGGTTGGCGACCTTTTCGACCAAAACTTGGACATACAATCGGAACTGTACGGCATTATTCTTTATTGGGGGTTCTATTCTTATTTCTGCCTTACTCTCCCCATATGCGCCGATTTGGGATAACAGCACCATTCAGGACTGGTTCAAAATTTATGTCTTCTTCTTGCTGTTGATTACCTGTGTCAAAACAGAAAAAGAGCTGAAAATACTCATTGGAGCCTTTCTTTTTTCTCTGATGTTTTACATGTCCCATTCCTTGTATGAACATTTGGTGATGAATCGGGGGAAAACCGCAATGGGGATTTGGCGTCTCTATGGAATCGGCACGTCCTTTGCCGGTCCCAACCGTCTTTGTCAGCTCCTCAGCGTTTCTATGGTCATGCTGTTCCCCTTCGTGATGATGGTAAGAAGCTGGAAATCATTTGTCTCCCGATTCGGCGGTTATTTGTTCGTCCTCACCTATATTCTCCTCGTTCTCACCATCATTCAACGAACCGGTTCACGAAGTGGTTTGATCCTCCTCCTCCTTTACCTCATCGGATTCATCCTCCTCTCCAAACGCCGGTTCACTTGGATAACAATCTGTCTCTTTTGTGCCCCGATTTTTTGGATGATTTTGCCGGAATCCATGCAAAACCGTTTTCTGACGATTATCGATCCCTCGCGTGGACCGAGTAGTGCTCATGCTTCAACATTGGGGAGATTGGCAGGTTTTTGGGGCGGAATTCGGTTGTGGACCGAGTATCCCGTCTTTGGAATCGCCCCGGGAAATTACCGTGCGGCAACGGGGTCCCGCATTGTTACGCACAACCTGATCGGACAGTTGTTGGGAGAATTCGGAACCGTTGGAACGCTTGCCTATCTTACGCTCGCTCTTTGTATCATCCTGAATTATCGGGAAGCGTCCAAATTGTACAAACAATTAAAACGTTGGGGACGTGAAAAAGAGGGAGCTTTCCTCTATTACATCGCATTTGCCGTTCTTTGGGGATTGATCCAACTGTTCTTCGCCGGTTTCGCTGTCGATAATGCGCTGCTGTACCTTTGGGTCTGGTATGCCGCTTTTCAGGCAATTGCCGTTGTCCTGCTCCGCAAAAAAGTCGCCGCTATTAAGTTGGAAGTATTCCAACAGGAAGCTCTTCGTCAAGCTCAACGTCCATCTCGAAGAATTTCGGCTTAGCGGCGACACGAATGTTGAGCTGCGTACAACGTATCGCGCGTTCAGAACATCATTCTGCGACACTCTTTTGCATGTCTAAACCAAAATAATGCACTGTATCATTTTGGCACAGTGTATTATTTTGGTGCATCATTTTGCACATTGTTGGAAATTGAGACACATTCTTACACTTTTCCATGTAAAACAATTTGTTGTTGTGGAAACTCTCATGTTCTTGAAATTACACGGTTTGATCTCCCTTTTTTCAGGTTTTTCCACGTTTTTCTTCCAATTGAGAAAAAAAACATTATTTGGCACGCATGTTGCACAACTTATAAATCAGATTCAGGGTGTGTGCAAATGGAAACGCCCGCCCAAACAAATGACAACACCATCAATGAAAATGTGGTAATAAAATGAAAAAAACAATAACACCCTCCTTAGTTGCTATTATCCTCACCCTCGTTGCTTCCGTCTCCTTTGCCGACACCGTTCGATTGGTTGATACCAATGCGGCTTTTATGTCGCCTGCAAATTTTGTAGCTGGCAACAGATCATTGGGCGATTTCAATACGGCCCCTCAGTTGCTTACTTTTTCGGACAACACAGAATTTATTGCTTTTTGCGTTGATCCTTTGGTCAGCTTGAAGAAGGATAATGACTACAACTATGTCCGTTTGGCAGATGCCGATTTTTACAGCGATTTCCAAAAGACCTTGATTACGCAATTGGTTGGTTATACATTCAGTAAGGCAATTGATCTTCAGACCAATTCGGTGTTGAATGAAATGCTTGCTTCTTCGATACAAACAGTTCTCTGGGAAATCACGACCGAGTCGTCTTTGCCCGGGACTCTCCAAGAGTTTTACAGCGCAATGGGGAGTTCGTTGACAGATGGTTCTTTCCGGGTTTCGTCAGGATCGCAAGTTGATTTTCTTCAACCGGCGACGGACATTATGCGAGCATTGTACCAAGACCAGTTGGATGCACAGGACCGGACTCCTTATGCAGCGACTTGGGATAAGCTGAATTACACGGATTTCACAGATTATGACATCATGGTCTATTACACGGACAACAATCGTCAGCTCAGCCAAACCATGTTGGTTGTCACTCAAAAAAGTCAGAATTCGGAAGTTCCAGAACCGGCAACGCTGCTTATCATGGGACTCGGTTTGGCCGCAATTCCAGTTGCCCGACGTTTTCGACGGAAGTAGGAGAGGGAATGGGGCATAGGATATAGGGAATAGGGGGAGAGGAGACCGTTTTTTCCCCCTCTCTTTCTCTGTTCTGCACTCCATTTTATGAAGAACGCGAGATGTGATGCACCTCGCGTTCTTTGTTTTTGCGCCCCTTTACCTTTCTCCTAATCCCTAAGGTCAGCGCATGTTATTGGGTCTGAAAAGAGGTGTACAAAGCATTGAAGTGACCCAAAAAAATGTATTTCCTCAACCTCGTAGAGGTTGCGTTATGGTAGAAAAGTGACAAAAACAAAATCTGAACCCCGTCGGGGTTCCGTTGTGGTAATAAACGTCGGAATGACCATAACGCAACTCCGACGGAGTTGGAGATTTAGGGGCAATCCGTTACTACCATAACGGAATGTCTACGACATTCGGGAAATGCCAATATGATGAAGCAAAGCATTATTATCTGACATTCCCAACATACGCACTTTGCATATATCGTCCAAAACAGTGCGCTGACCCTATCCCCTATCCCCTATTCCGTCCGCCCATTTTAAGAACAGGTGCAAGCCTTTTCTCGCTTCTTCGTCCATTTTGTAATGTATGGACCGCTCTAAATACTGCTGCAAAGCGGATCGTTCAAGGAACAAGGGTGTTCCGAGATACCCGGCTTTTATTTCGGCTTCACTGATGATTCGGGAAATCGAGGTGATTCCTCGATCCCGGGCTTTTTCGAGCGAGCGAACAATTTCATCCTGTTCGGGTCCCAACGATTTGCGTGCAATCCAAGTTGCAAAGACAAAGGGGAGACCGGTTTTTTCGGTCCAACATTCTCCCAAATCGATTCGGTGTTTCCAACATTCTCCCGGTTTCAAGGTCAACGCCCGATCACCAATCACGACAAAAGCGTCTGACTCGACCGATTCTGGAGATTGATCGAGTTCAAAGGGGATGATTTTCGGTTGGACGGCGTAAAACTCGCGGAGAATGACTTGGGCAAGCGTAATACTGGTCCGTGATGCCGCATCAAGAGCAATTGTCTGAATTTGTTCAATCGGTTTCCGACTATAGAGCAGGACACTTTGAACGGGACCGTGAGATGCAACGCAAGCGTTGCTGAGAATCGCGGCATTGGGGATTCTTGACAGTTCGGCAACTGGCATGAGAGCGATGTCAACCTGATTTGTGATGAGGGCATTTCTCATTGAGGAGGGGAACCAAGTGGAGAGGTGGAGATTGGGGAGCAAATCGGGCAAAAACCGAGTTAAGGGCCAAGCATTGCAAAAGGGAACGGTTGCAACCCGCAAAAGGGGTGTTGCAAGGGGTTGGACCGCTTCATTCCGTTGAAAATGGGGGGACATATTGATGATTCCTCATTGCTCTTTCTGTATTATGCTTGCTTGAAACGGACGTAGAAACTCATTTTGGTGGACTCCACGCTGAACACTCTGGACATAATACATGAAAGACACAAGATCGGGAAGAACTGGCCAAACCGTCGCTTGACTTTTTGCGGCTTTTTTCGTAGAATCGCCCGGGTGTCTGTTGCTTAACGTCTCCATCCTTCGATCATAAACCGTAAACCCCAAAATGGTATGAGTACCGTCACTGAAACGCTCGCGCCTGTCGAAATCTGGGAAGTCATGCTGGATGACGCAACGATCAAATTCTTCGAACCGCTCGTCCTTCAGCCGGTGATTCTCGACCGGGGAACGCCCGGAGAATGTTGTTTTGCTGAAAATTCTTCTCTTGACATTTCCGCCGTTGGTGTTGACGAAGAGGAACTCGCAAGTTGTCTGCGAAGTGACATTCGTATGACTTGGAAACGGGTGATGCGACAACCGGATGCGGCACTTTCCTCATTTGACCGAACGATCAAAGCACGGTTCCTCGAAAGGGCTGAGGAGATCGAAAATGGGTAATGTTCGTTCGGGACGTGAGATTGATGCGGCTCTTCGCAAAAAAGGGTTTCGGCGTGATTCAGATGGAGACCATCTCTGCTACTTTTTCGCGGGATCAAGTGTTAGGACAAAAATGAGTCATGGTATGTTGGGACATACGATTGGACCCGAACTTCTTGCCCTGATGTCCCGGCAATTGCACCTTACCAAGTCACAGTTTCTTGATTTTATTGACTGCACACTTTCGGAGTCGGGCTTTCGTGACATACTGAACCAACTCGGTTTGGTCTAGGTTTAGTCCGGCTTGCGCCGGGCTAAGTACACGCAGAATGTTGTTTTGCGGCTCAACGGTCCGACGACAGGACCTTCTGTCTTCACCCCTATTGATTCACAATCGGCAGATTCGTTTCACCTTGCAACAGGCGTTGCAAATGGGAACACATGAGTTTCGGGCTGTTCCGAAATGCGTCAACCGTACTCCCCGCCAAATGCGGCGTGATTGTCACATTCTCAAGGGAGAAAAACGGATGTCCAATCGGAAGAGGTTCCTCATCAAAAACATCAAGCGCAGCCCCCATAATCGACTGATTCTGCAAAACCTCGATTAACGCCTCTTCGTCAATCAAACCACTTCGTGCTGTATTGACAATCACAACATTCGGTTTCAGCATTGCCAATTCCTTCGGTCCCAACAAATGATGTGTCTCTTTGGAATATCGAGCATGCATTGAAATGATGTCAGACCGTTTTAACAAAGTTGGCAGATCGACCATTTCGACGGAACCGGTTTCACCTTGAACAAAGGGGTCATACGCAATAATTTTTGCGCCAAAACCGGTTAAAAATCGGGCAACCAATCGAGCAATCGCCCCAAAACCAATCAGCCCAACGGTTCGGTCAAGCAATTCAGGTATCTCCGCCTTGTTCGGGAAATCTCGCGTCCACATCCCCTGTTTTAAGGCCGCATGTGATCGCGCCAAATTCCGTATTTCCGTTAAAATCAAACCAAGTGTACATTCGGCAACGGCCCGGGCATTCCGACCGGGCGTGTTCAACACCTTGATCCCGCGTTGCGTTGCCGTTTGGACATCAACGTTCTCAACCCCACTTCGTAAAACCCCTATGTATTTCAATCGGGTTGCCTCTTCAATCATGCGTCGTGGAATCGGAGCAAACTGGACAACCAGAAAATCGTATTGATCGAGTCCGACAAACAGTTCTTCCGGCAATGAAACGGCGTCGGGACCGCCTTGTTCAATCGCAAGGTTCGCTTCTTGCAACTCCTCAAGAGTCTCATGCTCCCAAGGTCGAACCTCAACCTCAACCCCTTGCTCGCTCAGAGGTTGTAACCCGTCCTGCATAAAGGATCGCTGAATATAATGATCGCTGATTGCCAATAATTTCATTTGATTTCTAAAAGCTAATGTTTAACGAATAAAAGTCTTTTCCAACATTTCTCCCCCGCCTGTTGACAGGGTGAATCTGCCCGCTAAAATGGTCGAATCAATTGGTGATTCGGAGTCAGTTAGGTCCGTTGACCTGAACTGTTTGTTCCTCCAAGTCGCTTTGTGTTGGGTAGGTAGCTCAGTTGGTAGAGCACTGGACTGAAAATCCAGGTGTCGCCGGTTCAATCCCGGCCCTGCCCACTTCTCTTAGACGGACCGTCTATCTCTCAGACAGCCCGTCAAACAGTTCTTTCTCTTGGTATGACTTGCTCTTGGGACTCTCCCTGTTTGTTTTGTCTTATTTTAGCAAATCTTCTTCTGTGAAGACGCAACGATTGACTTGGGATCGTTCGTGTGAAGTGAAAATCAGGTGTATTTTCCCGTCTTTCGTCTGAATAACATAGGGATACGCATAATCTTCGTTCTTGTCAATGATGTTCTTCTTATGATCCCAAGTCTTGCCCTGATCGGTTGAAAGAGCAACCGTCAACGGGTTTCGGTCGGTAAAACTGTCGTTGTAGACAAGAAGCAGATTTCCACTTTTGAGTTTTAGCAGGTCAATTGCGGCGTTCGGATTCGGGAATTCGGTCGCAACAGCATCACTCCAAGTATAACCTCCATCTTGCGATTCCGCCTTGT
This sequence comes from Thermoguttaceae bacterium, assembly GCA_051660685.1. Classification (GTDB taxonomy): domain Bacteria; phylum Planctomycetota; class Planctomycetia; order Pirellulales; family Thermoguttaceae; genus JAVBSX01. The sequence goes on from JBOFQB010000091.1 coordinate 71,195, forward strand.
AAACGTAATCCCGAATGTCCTCCTCATATCCCCCTCCTCTTCGCATATAGGCAATCAGGTGATCGTCATCTAGCTGAACAACAGAAGGTTGTAAAACGCCTGTTGGACCCTTGATTCGATTCGTCTCTTTCCAAGTCTTTGTTTTCGGATCAATCCGCAAAAACAACGATGTTGTTTCAGGTGTCACTTCTTCTCTATCTCCCCCACATTCGTGATAGATCGGCAAAAGATAATCACCATTATTCAAGACAATCGGTTGCGAGCGGACCATCGTCCCTTTTTCGGCGGTCATAATGATAGGGTCCGACCAGCTCAACGCCTTGTCGGAAGAAACTTTGGCCATAATCACGGAATCAGACCAAGTATCACCATAACGAACGACGTAGAACAACCAGACGAGACCGTCTGGAGCTTGCCAAATGACCGGGTTTCCGTCCGAAATGAACGGCGTGTCAGCGATTACTTTGGGTTGGGACCATTTTTTCTGACCTTTGACCAATCGAGACCCCCAATCGGCCGTATTGGCGATGTATTCACCTCCACCTCCATAAAAGGACAGGTAAAGATCGCCGTTTGAGAGTTCGGCAATCGACGCCGGATGTTTGTAATCGCCCCCTTGATCTTTTTTATCAAAAATTTTCTCGATTTTGAATTCAGCTCCGCAACAGAAGATGGAACAGAAGAGAACGCCAAGTATCAGGCAAGAGCGACGTAAAAAGATGGAGGACATCGGGTTTCCTTTCGTAAAATGAGGTCGGCTTGACCTTAATTGTTCTCAAGGGAGGTTTTCCTTTGAAGAAGAAACCATCTTGAGAACCTTTGAGCAACACTGTTTCAGACAACGGGAATACCGTAATTTATAGACGTTTGCTTGTCAAGGGTCTCAAACGAATTCGCCCGATTCTTCCACAAACGGCTAATAAGTTTGGTACAAACGGTTCTCAACTGTTTTGAGAACAATCAATAAAAGCCGGAAAGGAGCGACCAACAGGGAGCGTATTGACGGTCAAAGGACGGGCAAAAACACCCAAATTGTCCAGATTCACGAATGAGACCGTCAATGCGCCGGAATACCGGCTCCTTTCCGGCTTTTATTTTTTCGGTTTGCCGCAAAACTTGTTTGGGACTGTATTTTCTCCCCAAAATGATCGAAAAAGGGTTGACAAAACTACAGTTGTAAACTAAACTGATTTACAGATGTAGTTTTTAATAGTCCCCCAATTATTTTTTTTGTTTGAATTTCAGGTAAAAACATGAACAACATGGAAAAAATCACGGATGCTGAATGGAAATTGATGCACGTTCTCTGGAATCGCGGACGTGCTTCTTCCAATGAAGTCGTTAACGCGATTGTTCCCGAAACGGGTTGGAGCCCGAATACGGTTCGGACGTTGCTTGCCCGACTGTCGGAAAAAGGGATTCTTCAGGTTGAAAAAGAAAAAGGGAAAGCCAAAGAATACCCAACCTGTTATTACACCCCGAATTATAGTCGGGAAGCGTGTGAAATGGCTCATTGCCGGACATTTTTAGAGCGGGTTTTTGCTGGAGATACAACCCGGCTCCTTGCCCATTTGGTCCGCGATGTTGGTTTGACCCCCGAACAGATCGTTCAATTACGCGAGCAACTGGAACGGTGATTATTTAGCACATTTCAATAATTGGTATGCACATTGCATGTATTTTTGAAACTATAAATTCAAGGTTTGTATCTCTTAGCTGCATAGCAGCGACCTTTTTGTAGCCCGGGGTGAAGCGCAGCGAAACCCCGGGTTAGGTGCAGCAAAAAAAAATGAGCTGCGTAGCTGCGACCTCAATAAAAAACAGATGCAAATAGGCGAAAAAAAGGATAAATTAGGTCGCTCCGACGGAGCTTGTTTTGTTGAGGGGACGCTTAACCCGGGGTTGCGGTCGCGTTGCTCCCTTCACCCCGGGCTACAAAAAGGTCGTCCCGACGGGACTCGAAAGAGACGACTTAACATTTCCAAAAGGACCGACATAATCATTTCGATAATTGTCATACACCTTTCACGCTTTTTTTGAAGCCAAAAATTAAAGGACGATAGGGTGTTGTGCATGTATAGTAATTTTGGAAACGCTCTAAACGGGAAAGAATAACTCGAACAAAAGCAATGTAACATGACAGACTATCTTTTTCATCTGCTCTGGACGAACACTTGGCAGAGTGTCCTTATGACAGTTCTGCTCTTGATTGTCCTGACCCTTTTGGGCAACCGGTTGCAACCGCGATTTCGGTATCTACTTTGGTGTGTCATTCTGCTCCGATTGGCATTACCCGTTCTCCCCAACAGTCCCTGGGGCGTTTGGAACAGTCCCGTTTCCTCTTCCGTCCCAACCGACATCGCTGCAATTCCCGCTTCAACCGTTGCTCCGGTTCCCGAACCTCACGAATTCAGACCCGTCCAACCTGTTCTTGAGCCGTTGATCGATTATGCCGCATTGGAGTTGATGTCAACGTCCTCACTTCAAGAAATGGACGTAACGGAAGAAACCGAAGTGATCGAATCGTCTCAACCGGTTTTCGCCGATTCGGGCTTTTTCCCCTTTCTCCTCGAAAACTGGAAAAATAGCGTTTTGCTCCTTTGGTTTTTCGGTCTGCTCCTCTTCGGAACACGTTATCTGTTAGACGAATTACGTCTTTATCGACAGAGCCGATATTGGCGACCGATCAGCAATCCGAAAATTCTTGCCGTTTTTGAACAGGCGCGAAAAAAAGTTGGCGTTCTCCTCCCTGTTCGTCTGTTTGCCGTTTCCAACCGAATCGGCGCAGCATCAACCGGGATTTTCCGCCCCAAAATTCTGCTCTGCGAAGAAGCCGTTCAGGAAATGGACGAAAGGGCGATTGAAATGGTTTTACTCCATGAATTGACGCACATTCGGCGTTTCGACCCTATTGTCTTGCGACTTGCAACGATCCTTTCCCTCATTTATTGGCCCAATCCCGTTGCTTGGTTTCTCGTTTCCCGACTACAAAGGGATCGAGAATTGGCATGTGATGCGGCTGTTCTCAATAGGCTCAGTTCAACATCGGATTGGCATTTGGCCGAAACGCCGGACCTTACTTTGGGTCGGACGTTGAACACCGAATCTGATTCGTCCTTTCACCCCTATTCAGTTTCCAACCATCTTACTCGAAACAACGCTAAAAAATACGGGCACACCATTCTCACGTTTGCGACGCTGTTCAGCAACGATCAACGATTGCCCGGTTTAGTTGGGGTTTTTCAGCAAGACTTGCAGAAAAAATTGATTACAAGGAGAATTGACATGATTATGAAACATGAAAAACCGCGATTCCTTTCAACCCTTTTCAGCTCCCTTTTGGTCCTGTTTCTCGCCGCAATAGGGCTAACCCAAGCATCGCAAAACAATGAGCAACAGACGCAAACGGTTCAATCTGTTCAACCGACGCAAACGGACGCTCAGCCGAATGAAAAGGCGGACAATGCAAACGAGGTCAGTCCCGATCTCGCCGGTCCTCCTCAACAGAGTGGTCTCAAAGTTGATAATGAGGAAGAGGGCAGTTCCAGTCTCGCAGGTCCTCATCAACAGGGTAGTTCCGATTCTGTTCCCGCCAAAACCGTTCCCGTTCAACCCGTTGATCCGAGAATACTAAAACCGACAATATCTGTTAATCTCAAGGGCAACGTGCTTGCTCCAAACGGGGAACCGCTTGGTGATGTGATCCTTTGCGGTGTTGGTTTCTACGAATACGGCAAGTGTGTCGTAACGAGTGAACCGGGTCTTGGGGCACCTTCGAGTCCTTTTTCGTTGGACCTTATGCCCGGGGTACACTTCACACTCGGTATTCTTGACCGGCAAGGTCGTTATACAGCCCCTCTTCGTTTCCTGACCGTTCAAGAGGATTCACCCGAAGAGGAAATGCAGATACAAACCGAGAAGGGGACCTCTTTTAGGTTGACTTTGACGGACAGGGACAGTAATGAACCGATTCCGAATTTTACGATAGTTCTTTTTCAACGGTTTGAAAACCCGGACGATTCCAATCAGAAAGGGCAGTTGAGTTTTCAGTTGAGAACCGACGAAAAAGGAGAGGTCAACCTCAACCTTATGCCGGGCGAATATATTTACAGTCTTGATTACCGTTATTTACAGAAAGACTTCCAGAAGAAAGACAATCTGTACGCGAAAGAATTTGTGATCGAAGAGGGAAAACCGGTTACGTTTGATGTCCGTATTCCCCGACCCTTTCAGGGTCGGATTCTTGATACAGAAGGAAATCCGGTCTCAAATGCACCCCTATTCTCAACGGGAGAATTTTCAAATGGACAGGTATTGTTGAGTACCAAAACAGATGAAAACGGTATTTTCCGAACTGTTGAACCGCTAAAAAATCGTGTTCTGCAAATACACCCTCAAGGTCCAAAATACGGTGAGTTCCTCATACCAATTGGCGAAGAACTGGTCGGTTTGGATGAATACACATTTCATTTGCCCCGAACCGCTCCTGTTTCCGGTCGCTTGCTTGATTCCAAAACGAAAGAACCGCTTGGAAACCGTGTTGTCAATGTCCGCCCCGTTGCTCTTCCAAATGCAGTAAAGATTCCGCCAACCGGTATTATAACCCAAGAGGACGGGACCTTCAGCTTTGATCTCGACGCAACACTACGATATGACATTTACCTTGAGTTTGTTGTGGAAGATAAAGAGAATTTGACAAAGAGTCGACATGCAGGTCAGAATCCAATGTTGACAAAACAACTCGTCTTGGCAACAGGTGTTGAATTGCAACCAGAAACGCCCTTGAATCTCGGCGATATACTGGTCGATCCCGAAAAAGCGGAAAATCGGGCGACCAGACGAATTTCTGGTCCAGAAAAAGAGGTTCCGACGCCGAGACAGTATCAGGGTCCAGAAAAAGAGGTTCCTCATCCTGCACCCATACAGTATTTTGGTCCAGAACCGCGTCCCCATTCGGGTCTTCGGATTGTTGAACCATCTCCTGGGTGTCTTGTGTTGAAGAAAGATGATGTGATTGTCTTTGAGAACGGAGAATGGAAGAATGTAACAAGGGGTCGGGTTTTGCCCCCTCTTGCAACGCTGGTCAACGAGCCGGAACAAATTTGGTTGCAACTCCTCATAGTGGGTTCTGAGGGACAAGTGAGAAACTCGCTTGGACCCGGTGTTTCAGGACTAGGAAAGTCAATCCGTATTAGCAACATGGGGCGGAACATCGAGGTTTCTGGTTCCTCAGAGGAGAAACAAGAAGACATTCCGTTTATACCGTTTACAAAGGACATGGTGATCGTCTTTGAGGACGGGAAATGGAAAGAGGAAACAACGGGGAAAGAATTTCCGGTTGGGACGCTGATTCGGGCGAAAGACGGCATTTTTCGTCTGGATGTTATTCCGGGAACGAACGACGGAATGAACACGCCGATTTGGGGGGGCGGGGCGTATGGAGATGGCGCGTACATTCGTTGGAAGGACGAAGGAAACTCGATTTGCAACGCTCAAAGACCCGGCAAGAAAACGGATTCAGAATTGGTTGTCGCAGTGTACCCCCTTGCCTATATTGAACCCGTCGAAGAGCAGTTGCCCGCCTTACGAGCAATATTTCCCGACGCAAAAATTGAACTTGATAAGAAAACAACGGGCCTGATTTTTTATGGTACAGAAGATGAGCATACGTTAATAAAAGCGTTGTTGAAGAAAATGAACCAAAACACGAAACAGTCTCGAACGATGTCCCGTTAATGACGCCAATGTTTACAACTTAGACTGCAACGGTTAGAAAAGGTTTGTTTTCCGATTGGAAGGCGGGCAGGATGCCCGCCTTTTTTTCTTGATGCAGGCAAGATGCCCGCGTTCCGACAAAATGTCCATTCTGTACCCGTTTTGACGATTCTGGACATGCAGGTCATTGTTCTGCGTCAAACGGAGCAATTTTACGGTTTCACAACCCCATAAATGGTCAACTTGAGAGGATTCTCGGGATCGTCCGTCTGGAACGTGACCGTTTCACTCACACTGGTTGGTTCCGAAACCGCATTTGCTCGCAATTTAAGGGGAAGAACAAATCGCATTTTCGGATCGTCATTCTCCTGTTGAATGGATTCAGGATCAACAACAACGGTTTTGTCGCTCGAATCCAATCCAAGCAAACGGAAAGGTTTTAACCCGCTAATCACAATCGCCCGCGTAATCGTCTGTTCAGGCAGTATCGTCCCCAAATACAGCGTTTCCGGTTTGACGGAATACTCTCCCCGGACATGTCCCTCAACAAGAAGGGGAATCCGACTGTTTAAGTCATTTGAAGTAATCAGTAACTGTTCATTAACAGGTCCAACCGGCCGATTCGCACTTAAAGTCACTTGCAGCGGAACTTCAATTCCTTCTTTGAGAAGACTTCTTTCCAGCACTTCAACGGTAATGTCAGGATTCGAGGAATCAACGCTTTTGACATTCCAAAGACTGCTTGATCCTCGATAAACAACTTTGACGGTTTTGGTTTTTTCGGTCCCCAACGGAACATCCTCAAAGTTGACACTACCGGGTCGGAATGAAACGTCTTTGCGAATGTTCCCCCGAACCTGCAACGTCGCCGTTTGAGGATAAGGTTTCGTGATCGAGACTGTTAGTGTTGCTTTTTGAGGTCCTGTCAATCGATCTGTGTTGAACCGAACGAGAATAGAGCCGGTTTGATAAGTCTGCACAACAGGGGTTTCGACGGTTGGACTGGAACAGGTGCAGGAACTGTTGACGGAGCTGATTTGGATTTCCTCTTCAAAAGGGTTGTAAACCTGAAAACGGTAAGTGACCTTAGCATCTTTAGGGACATCACCAAAATTGTGTTCCTTGACAGGAAACAATTGGCTGACCCAATCTTGGGCCTGAGTATTTGGGATGAGGAGGAGAAAGAGGAAAATGAGGTAAATAAGGCGAAGTAAAGACATGAGTACCACACTGTAAGTGAATCCAACACTTCAATCTGCACTGTTCAAATTGCAGATCAACAATCACGACTGTGAGAATTGTACGCAAACGCCCCAAAATGTCAATCAGATTTGTGACATCTCCCTCTTTTTCTCAGTCCGCTAACACGTTTTGCGAAACGGAGACATTTTCATTTTTGAACCACAAAAATCACAAACCTCACAAAAACCTCACAAAATACAGAATTTTGTGTCTTTCGTGAGGAATTTCGTGTGTTTCGTTGTTCATTGTTTTCAAAATCATTGAACCGACTTTTGAACGGGTTGAAGTTTTGCGCGTATTTCAGTCCGTTCCCGGACAAGTCTATTCTTCAAGGATCGTGACCAAACTCGGCGATTCGGCTGTTAATCGCATGTTGCTGAAACAACCCCAATCAGCAGTCGAATCGTTGTTCAGACCAACATCGGCAATCAAACGAAGCTGGATGTTCTTGCCGATCCAAGAAACCAGACTCCCCCGAATTTCTGCCCAATCGTTTCTCGTTTGGAACAATTCGGCTATTTTTGTCTCCTTCAATCGTCCCCGTCGTTCTTTTTCAACAACGACAACCTGATACAAAACACCGTCACTTGTATCACCCCCGCCCCGCAATCCGACTTCAACCGAACAAGTGATCGTCGGGTCGTTCGGAACAGCGAACGATTCACTCAGCAAAAACGTCGAACCAACCCCGTTGGTGTAAGGAGGATGAACCGACCAACCTTTTTGCCGTTTCGTCCCGCAAATCGGTTCGTCCAGATAAGCATAAGCCCCACTTGATTCATCCATCTTGTGAACCGTTCCGTCTCGCAAAATATAACCTGATTCGTATTGTTGGGACAAGACATCGTACATTCTGAGTTTTTCTTCGGTTTTCAGATAAACGACTTTTTCACACAAAATGCCGGAATCCGTTCTTTCTGAACCGTTCATGTCCCGATTGTCAGGATCAAGAACAGGATCGAGGGCGTGAACATTGACAGGATAAACGACGAGAGCATCATCAGGTGCAAGAACGGGATCAGAGACAATCTCCAGATGAACCTTTTCCCGTTGTGGACGTTGAGCCGGATTGATTTTTTTCTTCCAAGTCAATCGCTGATTGGGACGCAGTGTTAACGGGTCGATTTCCGGTTCCTTGCCCTCTTGTGTCCAGATTGCTTTGACCGATTGCTCCCGATTTCCGTTGAAACGAATTTGATATTCCAACATTTGTTGCGAATCACCATAAGAAACGTCAACATGACAAAGAGGTTTAATGTCAAAATCGAGCCAAACAAAATCACTTAAATCGGTTATTAAAGGAACCGAATTGTTTGCGTCTGAATCAGCGGAATTTAACTTGACTGAATCAGAGTTGTTGGAATCAGAGTTGGAATTTGATTGGTCCGAATTCACATTGTTCTTTTTCGTTGGAATCCAAGACCAATACAGCGACCCAATTTTGGCGGATTCAGGTATTATGAGACCTTCTTCCCTTGTAAGGACCTTTTGCGAAAGGACCTCTTGCGTTCCTCTTTCATCCTCCTTGTCTGCATTTCGTTGCCCGCTTTTCCCGTTTTCCCCATTTTCCCCGTTTTTCTCGGTTTTTTCGGCTCGTTCAGGGAACAGAACTTTGACGGTTTCACCCGGAACAGCGACAATCTGGTCGCATTTCGGTTCCAAACCGGCATTGTTGCGAATTCGTTCAGACGGTTGAACCCTATAACTGATTGCCCCTTCTGTTGGAGCAATATGCAGAAAACCGCGAGAAGAATACCGAGTTGTTGCGTTCCCCAATTCCTTGCGGTCAAAATCAAGAGCAACGACATCAGCTTCATTCGGCAAATCCCAACGAATTGCAAATTGGGTTGACCCTTTATCACCTAAAACACCTGGAATGACCTCATAAACGTTTTCACCTTCTTTCAGCACAATCAACTGTCCGTCACATAAAACCTTCTCAAATCGAGTCCATGTTCCGCGAGAATCGGCAAAGATGTAACGGGGCGAATCGACGTAATCAACCCGATGTTCTTCGATCATCCGACTGAACGCCGTTATTTTCTGTTGAGGATCAACAACAACCCAACCATTTGGGGGAAGAACCGTTCTAAGTTCCAGAATCTCCCAGTTGTTCTTCGCATTTCCGTTGACATAGAGTTGCAAACCATCTTCATATTCCAAGAACAGGCGATTTTCCCGAAATGCGTCATTCCCTAATGCAAGCGACGTCGGGAAAAAGATGCCGTTTGAATCGGCGTACAGAATTTTCCGAATGTTTTGCAGAGCATAACGGGCATGAAGTTGTTGAACTGTAAAGTATGACCGAATTGCTCCTGAAAAACCTCGTTCTAACGCAAGAAAACCTGTATGACCAAACGCAAGCGTCGCTGCTAAAAACCGGTCCAGAATCGCGTCCTGCTCCAAAACCGTTGTTGCAGTCGGAACCTGATTGTAAAACATTTGCAGGTTTCCCATTCCAAAATTACAACACTTAGGATGTATCTTGAGCAGGTCAAAATCAACCAACCAGGGATTTTCGGAAATCTTATACGCCTGATCTTGCGCATAATTCCCGTCAACCAAACCACAATAATACCAATGATTATTCCCCTCACTGTAAACCGGTCCCCCCCAAATTTTCCGTTGATGCAACAACAATTCACCATAAGCGTAAAACGTCGCCGCAAACGTCCCTGCTCCAGGAACCCGGGCGTCAAAATCAACGTAAGCCCAAGGTTCAACAGCTGTATGAACATCACAATAGGCCGTATTGAAATGAAACTTGTTTTGGATGATTTCCGTTATCTTCGGTTCCACTTCAACAACCCGGGACGGTTTCGGATTGTAACAACGGGCCCATGCTTCTCGCCAATCTCCGTTTGAAGTTCGGGTTACCCAATCCTCATTCCAGTATTCGTTTGTCGGGCTGTAATCCGTGTAATTGTTGTAAGGTCCATAAACAAAACCAAGTCCATGAATTTTTTGCGTGTATTCCAACTGCCCCTCATCCCCCCCTTTTCCGGGCGCAGCTTTGGTCCTGAATGTGAAACTATCCCCCTCATCACGCCAAAGTGTTTCATGATCGGTAATTAACATGTTCTCGATTCCAAAACGACGAACCCGATTCCAGAGTTGGTAATCCTGTTCATGATTGGACGCCGCATGTGCAATCCAGACTTTTTCTCCCGTCACATTTTTCCAGGGAGATGGATCATTCGGAATATTCGGCAACACTTCCTCAAACTGTGTCGAAATCGTTATAAAAGCCCGCTCAAAACAATCGTTGTACGTTCCGTCCGTTTTCGGCAAATACCGACTTCCGCCGTTGATTTGGACGGAATCGGCAGAAAGACGGTTTCGGAACGTCAATTCCGACGAATTGGACAGTGTATGATCGAGAATTTCGTGAAGAAACAACGGTTGGTCCTTTTCTCCGAGGACCAAAACGGACGGTCGATTGGATCGGGTTCCGACCAGATACGGAATTTGGATCACTCGGGGATTGGGAGCTCCTTCAATTCTTCCGAATGAAAAACCGAGAACAGCTCCTCCCCGCGATTGAACGTCGAGAATCAACGTCTTGTGAACCAGTTGGAAACGGTATTCATATTCAATGGACCCTTTTTTCCAACAAGCAATGATCGTTTCACCTTTTTTCTGCAATCGAACCAATTCGGGATTCGGGTCAACCTCTTTTTCAGAACCCTCTTTCGTCAATTCATCATCTGAAGAATGAAGTAATGCCGGATTAAACAACAATTGTCCTTCAACAAAGGGGTCCAGATCGATTTTCGGCCCAATTGCGGGTCTCCAAGAAACTGTTAAATCACTCAAAAAACCGGTTTTGGGGAAATAGGTCCAAACCAATACTCCGTCCGGTCCCCGCGATTCCCAAGAAACGCCCGATGATTCTGCATTTAGTTCAAGATGGACTCCATTTGTCTGTCCCTGTTCCGTCGATAATGGGGTCGGCAAAAGTGTTTCTTCCCGATTGGGAAACGGCAATCGGCCCGGTCCCGTGTTTGTCCCAACCGAAAAACCGTCTGGAAAATCTATGCCCCTTTTAGGTCTCGGTTCGTAAACAAGCGGTTTCAGCTCTTCCTTATAAAAGCTGAGATTATCAAAAAACAGTTCTCTCGGTTCGGTGTTTGAACCCCGAATCACCTCGATTCCAATGAAAGAGGGGGATTCACCCAATTGTCGCAATTCGTCGGGCGAAAAGTGATGGTGCATCATCCACCATTCTCTCCAACGGACCCGACCAAGCGAAAATCGGGCAACTTTTCCCCGTCCTTGTTCTCCTTCCGATTGCAGTAAAATGTTAATCCCAACTTGCGGGGTACTTGGATCAGGAGCCCAATCCCAATTATTCCCGCAAATCCAAAAATTCAACGAATCAAAGGGTTGCGTCAACGGAATCGGTTGTGCGGGAGAAATCCGAATCGACTCTTTTCCCGTTTTGTCCGACAAATCGTCCGCATGATAGGTCAAATGCCCAACATAATCCCCCCAAAGTTGCTCTTTCTGTGACCTTTCAAAGGTCGCTTGTGAATGGACTGTTTCAACCGTCCAACTGTCCAGATTCTCAAAATCAACAAGAGGAGGATGATCGTCAATCGTTCGATTTGCCCAAACCATTTCATAGGGTCGAGCTCCAACCGATTCGTCGGAAAAGGCAAACAAGTCAAAAAGGTTGTAACCCAATAGAAAGCAGAAGAAAAACAAGAACCTTGAAAAAGGTTCCGTCCGTAAACGATTTGACAACATGAAAAAATTCCTATTTTAAGTCTGTTTGGGGAAGGTGCGGGAAACCGTGTCAACAGCAGATTTCGGCCTGATTATAACGGAAATCATCCGACGATACTACAAACCTATTCCTAAAAGAGGGTTTCTTGTTTAATGCTCTTGCAATTCGGTTGTTGGGGAATTAGAATGGGGCGAACTTTTTGGCGGGCGTGCTTGCGCCCCTGAGCTTTATTTTTTTATCCCAACATATAGGAAATAGGAGAAAAGAAAGAATGACGCAGACAATCAATGTTGCGATGATCGGTCAGGGTTTTATGGGACGATCCCATTCAAACGCTTGGGGACAGGTCAACCGTTTTTTTAACGCCCCCCTTAAAGCCGTTATGCACACTGTATACGGCATGGAAGGTGAAAATCCGCAAGTTTTTGCCGAAAAATGGGGTTGGGCACATGCTTCAACCGATTGGGAAAATCTGGTCAAATCGCCCGAAATTGGACTTGTTGACATTGTGACTCCGAATTTCATGCACGCTCCTCCTGCAAAAGCAGCGATTGCAGCCGGAAAACCTTGTGCTTGTGAAAAACCGATTGCCGGAACTCTTTCGGAAGCGCGGGAAATGGCAGAAGCAGCTGCAAAAGCGAAAGTCCCCAGTTTCGTCTGGTTCAATTACCGACGAGCACCCGCTGTTGCTTTTGCTCATCAATTGGTCAAACAGGGCGCAATCGGCGAAATCCGTCACATTCGCGCAACGTATCTTCAGGATTGGGCCGACGAGTCGGTTCCGTATGCTTGGAGATTCAAGAAGGAATTGGCCGGTTCAGGCGCACATGGTGATTTGAATGCCCATATTATTGACATGACCCGATTTGTGTCCGGTCTGGAAATTTCCGATGTTTGTGGAGCAGTTGCAGAAACCTTTGTCAAGCAGCGTAAAATTATCGATCAGGATAGTGGAGGAGGAATCGTAACCGACGAACAAATGCGGTATAAGAAAGATGGGGCCGGTTCCTGCAAAATGGGGGATGTGACCGTCGATGATACGGTTCTGTTCCTTGCAAAGTACAATAATGGAGCGGTTGGTTCGTATGAAGCAGCTCGACAAGCAACGGGGAATCAAAATGCAAACGGTTTTGAAATCAACGGAACGAAGGGAGCGTTGAAGTTTAATTTTGAGCGGATGAACACGCTTGAATTTTATGATGCAACACGACCGCGAGCTGTTCAGGGTTGGACGACAATCATGTGTACACATGGAGCCGATCATCCTTACGTTGCCAATTATTGGCCGGACGCTCACATTATTGGATATGAACATTGTTTCACGAGTATGGCGTATGACATTTTGCTGAAATTGGCGGGGAAAGAACCGACGGTTCCGCTTCCTGACTTTAATGATGCTTATCAGACACAACGGGTTTTGGAAGCGGCAATGATTGCGGCGGTCGAACGACGTTGGGTCAACCTCGATTCCGTGAAGTAGTTGAGATTAGGGGATCGGGACTGGGGGATAGGGAATAGGGGAGGAGACTTCTCGCTTTGACGCCGACTTCCAATCATGCGATCAGATTACGTTTTTGCCTTTTTCTGTTCTCAATTATACCCCCTATTCCCTATTTTCCGAATCCCCAACACCCTATTCCCTCATCCCTATTTCCCAACCCCTATCTCACACGATGAAAGAAGCGGCGATGATTGAGGCAATTGGCCTTACCAAGTATTATGGTGATTTTGCGGCGATTGAAAATGTGACATTTCGTGTCAATCGGGGCGAAGTGGTTGCTTTTCTTGGTCCAAATGGAGCGGGAAAAAGCACAACAATGAAACTGTTGACCGGTTATCTTGCGCCGACTCGGGGAATTGCCCGGATTGCCGGTTTTGACATGTCCAATGACCGATTGTCGGGATCAGCCCGATTAGGTTATTTGCCGGAAAATGGTCCGCTTTACCCTGATATGAGTCCGCGAACCTTACTCAACTTTTTCGGGCAAGCACGCGGTCTTTCCCGTCGTTTGCGAGCCGAACGAATCGCAAAAGTCGTTGAACTGTGCGATCTTGAGTCGGTAATCGGCAAACCGATTGGAAAATTGTCCCGGGGATACCGACAACGGGTTGGTATGGCGCAGGTTCTTTTGCATGAACCGGATGTATTGATTATGGACGAACCGACTGCGGGGTTGGACCCGAATCAGATACATGAGGTTCGGGAGACGATTCGGCGAATTGGGAAGGAAAAGACGATTCTGCTCTCGACACACATTATGCAGGAAGTGGAAGCGGTTGCGTCAAAAATTATCTTCATTAACGAAGGTCGGATCGTTTTTGAAGGTCCCGTCGAAGAAATTCACGCTTCCTCAAAAAATAACGTTAAAGACCTGAACGCCCGATTCCGAGAACTGAGCAAAGCGGTTTAGAAACCATGCAAACAGGTAGAATTGGGAGCAACAACAGGACGAAGAAAAATGACAATCTGTCACCTCTTCCTAACAGTCGTGAAGCCGTTGTGTCTTCCGAAAAAATTAACGGATATGTGTTAAATTTCAATCATCCTGTCGGGAAACATAAAGCAAGAGCTTTTGAAAAAATTTTAGGGTACAATCAGTCCAATTCGGAGAGTCTTGTTTCACAAATTCAAGCATGTGTCGATAAATGTTCGGCTCTTCCGGGAAAGAAAGACGCATATGGGCAACGATATGAAGTGAACATTCCCATAAAAGGTCCAAATGGATCAACCGCAATCGTGAGGACCGGTTGGATCATTCGAACTGATTCGAATCAACCCGAATTGATAACGGTATATATAAAGGATGGAACACAATGAAGTATGATATTTACGATGTTGTGGAAACAAAAGTGAGAGTGAATGACATTCCATCTGGAAAAACAGGGGTGATTATCTGTGTTTTCGATCAGCCCCATGAAGCCTATGAAGTCGAATTTGTCGATTCAAAAGGGCATTGCAAAGGTCAGGCGGTTTATTTACCAGATGGTATTGAAAAAGTTGAACCGAGGACAGTCCCGCCTCTTACATCTTTGGTTTTGACAGGGGGGATTTCGGAAGTCCCAATGAAATACAACTATTGACGGACATGTCCCGACCGAAAAACAGTTATCATAATACTTCATCCGATTGGGACAGATACAGATGATGAGTAAAGATGGTCAATTGCTCGCTGAATTGGCGAGTGTTCGTCAGGAAATGATGAACCGACTCGCCCAAGTGATCGTCGGGCAGAAAGAGGTTCTGGAAGAAATCCTCGTCGTTCTCCTTGCTCAAGGTCATCTCCTGCTTTGCGGCGTTCCCGGTCTTGGAAAAACACTGATCGTTCGGACCGTTGCTGAATTGCTCGACCTGAAATTCAGCCGGATTCAGTTCACCCCCGACCTTATGCCCTCTGATATAACGGGGATTGACATTTTGCAGGAGAATCGAGAACGCGGGATTCGGGAATTAGTCTTTAATCCGGGTCCGCTCCTCGCTAACATCGTTCTTGCCGACGAAATCAATCGGACTCCACCCAAAACACAATCGGCCCTGCTTGAAGCAATGCAGGAACGTCAAGTAACTGTTGGAGGTCGGCCGTATCAACTCGGTCCCCCCTTTTTTGTCCTCGCAACCCAAAATCCGATTGAACAGGAAGGAACATACCCCTTGCCGGAATCGCAATTGGATCGGTTTATGATGAACGTGAACATTGTGTATCCCGAATCCGAAGGGGATGAAGTTGAAATGGTTTTGCGGACGACCTCTTTGACGGGGGAGAAACAGGAACCGGTTCTGGACGGAACCCGATTGGTTGCGTTTCAGGAACTGGTTCGTCGGATTCCCGTTTCCCGAGTCATCGCCGAATATGCGGTCCAAATCGTCCGGGCAACACGTCCTGAATCGAAGAGTGCGCCGAAAACAGTTCGTGAATGTGTTCATTGGGGGGCGGGACCCCGGGCCGCACAACATTTGATTTTGGCTGCAAAAGCGTATGCGGGATTGCGGGGAGAACCAACCGTTTCCCAAGAGGATGTGATCCGCCTGATTCCGTCCGTTTTGCGACACCGAATCGTTTTGAGTTATGCCGCACAAGCACAAGGCGTTGCCGTTGAAGAGGTCATCAAAGCTGTTTCTTCAAGGTAAAAATTTTCCAACCCTCTTGTTAATCAACGGAATTTTTGAGAAACTTGTCGTCATAAAGAGGGTTTATTATCCCAGACCCTTGGGGTCTGTCTTCCATGACGGTTGAAGTTGGAGTTGCTTTTTGCCAGATAACATTCCATTGTTGTCTGCTCGTTTTTTAGAAAGGATGGAAACATGAGAACCTACAAAAGATTGGGAATGTTGGCGTTGACACTTGCAATGGTAGTGAGTGCAGCCCTTGTTTATGGACAACCAGGACCTGGGGGACCGGGCGGACCTCCTGGAATGGGACCGGGGCCGGGAATGATGGGAGGACTCGGTTTAGGAGGTCTTATGGCGGTTTTCGGTGAAGAAGGTCAAAAAGACTTGGGTGTCAACGAAGACCAGATGAGCAAACTCCAGGGTGCTGCAATGGAAGCGTTCATGGAGTCGGGGATGCAAATGCCTGATCCCGAGAAAATTCGGAGTATGAGTAAGGCGGAACGGCAGAAATTGATGGAAGATGCCGACAAGTTACAAACGATTGTGATTGGGAAAGTGGAAAAGATTCTGGACAAGGATCAAATGGGCAAAGCTCGTGAACGCCTTTTTCAGGCGGGAGGAGGTTATGCCGGTCTTGGTGTCAACCAAATGAGTCAAACGGCACTTGGCATTACGGCGGACCAAAAGGCGAAGTTAAAGGCGATTCAGAAGGAGATGTTGGATGAATTGGACCCTGCTGATATGAAAACCCCGGATGAAATTCAGGCGATGTCGCAGGAAGAACGACGTGAGTATTTCCAAAAAGTGCGTGCAAAAGGTGAAGAAGTCAAGAACAAGTACGAGGGAAAATTCAAAGCGATCTTGACGAGCGAGCAACAGGCAAAGGGGGACAAGTTGGTTGCGGACACCCCGGCGTACATTAAAGCAGCATCCGAGCGTCGCGGACCCGGACCGGGGGGACCGGGCGGACCTGGAGGACCAGCTGCAGAAGGTGAAGAAGATTTTGATTTAGGAGGAAGCACTTACGTTCCCGGTCAGGGAAGTGGGGGAGATCGTCCGCGACCGCCGAAATCAACCGGGGGAGGATTCCCGAAAAAGGCAGATAAAGATAAAGATAAGGAGAAGGACAAGTAAAGAGTAATGCCAAAATTATTGGTTTACGCCCTTTTCTTACAAATCTTCGTTCACTCGACTTTAGCGACATGCGGTCATGTTCAAGGAGCGGTTGTGGACGAAGATTTGTTGTCTGCGCTTCGCGCGGATTGGACGGCGCAAGAACGGCAATTGCGCCGAACTCCGTCAGATCGGGTTGCACTTTTGGACGTTTTTGACCGGATTGAGCGGTTGCTCAGGTCTTGGGACGGTCAAGCAGAATCGCCCGATTTTTCTGAGGAGTCTCGACGGTTGGAACGACTGAAAGAACGGGCCGGGTTGTTGAATTCAGGTTCCTCTGATTTGCCAAATCAGTCAGGTGATTTGTCTGGTCGATCAAGTGTTTCATCAGATCAGTCAAGTGATTCGTCAGATTGGTCAAACGGTCAGTCAAGTCGGTTAAACGGTGTTGCCCTTTATGAAGAAGCGAGACTGCTTGCCCGGGATGTTGCGCTGAAACATCCGCGATTGAGGAATAAACCGATTTTGTTTATGAAGCAGCGACGCTTCGTCTGTCAGATGCTGCATGAATATGTTGGGTATTTTTACGATTTTGGCGGAGTACAGGGGGGCGGAATCGAAGTTTTGCTCGAACCCGGTCAATCGCTCAAAACACGAAGTCTTACGGACGGTCTTTTACCGCAAGGGGCGTATTCGAGTCCGGCACTCTCTTATGACGGTCAGACCGTCTATTTTGCGTTCTGCCCGGTTCAAAATCGGGTTCGGACACGCGGGGAGTTTAACAATTGGCATTCTCTTCCTGCTGCAAAAGATGCTCCGACCGAATTTAATTGGAATTCGCCCGCTCGAAACAATTTCCATGTTTATTCCGTCAATAAAGATGGGACGAACTTGCGACAGTTGACGGACGGAATGTTTGACGATTTTGACCCGATTCCGCTCCCAAATGGTCGAATCGCGTTTATGTCGTCCCGACGAGGAGGTTATTGTCGATGTAACAATCCGTTTGAACCCCTTCCAACATACACGCTTCATTCGATGAATGAGGACGGTTCCGACATACGGACGCTTTCTCGGCATGAAACGAATGAATGGAATCCGGCTGTTTTGAATGACGGTCGGATTGTGTACACACGTTGGGATTATGTTGACCGTTCTGCCGCACATTTTCACGGACTTTGGGCAAGTAACCCGGACGGAACAGCCCCGGTTGTGTTGTTCGGGAATTACACGATGAACATAAGTGCGTGTTATCAACCGAAACCGATTCCCCATTCCAACAAAATCGCGTTCATTGCAGGTGCTCATCACGCCCTGATTGGCGGTTCCCTTGTTCTGTTTGACCCAAATCAAGCTAAGTATGACGAAATAACCGGGGAAGATTCGTTTGACTCGCTTGAACGATTGACCCCGGATGTTTGTTTCCCTGAAACCGAAGAAGGTTGGCCCCGATCCTATTACAGTTGTCCCGAACCCCTTTCCGAAGATCATTTTCTGGTTGCTTACAGTTTCAAACCATTACCTGCATTTGGAACGAATTATCTGGAAGACTCGAAGTCGGGATTGTACTATTTTGACCGATTTGGCAATAAAGAACTGTTGTATAGAGATTCAGGTATTTCCGCCGTTTCCCCGATTGTCCTTGAGCCGAAAGTGCCGGGTCCGAATCTTCCGTCGCAGATTGATGTTGACTTGGCGGAACAGCAGGAAGGGGAATTTATGTTGACGGACGTGAAGTGGAGTTTGTTCCCGCTCCCAACAGATCGACCGATTAGGCAACTTCGGATATATCAGGTTCTTCCGAAAGAGGAACACATTGCGAATGATCCGAGAATTGGTCATGCAAACGCCGAAAGTGCAAGAGCCTTGCTCGGAACCGTCCCCGTTGAGGAAGATGGTTCCGCCTTTTTTCGAGCACCTGCCGAAATCCCACTTTATTTTCAAGCGGTTGACGAACAAGGTCGGGCAGTCCAGTCAATGAGGAGCATCACCTACTTGCAAGCAGGTGAACGGCGGAGTTGTGTCGGTTGTCATGAACCGATTTCGACGACGCCGGATCGGGGCGGAGTCCGAATCGCCTTTTTGCGAGAACCATCTCGTATTGAACCGGGACCGGACGGAACACGACCATTCAGTTTTTCGCGCTTGGTCCAACCGGTTTTAGACGCACATTGTGTCCGTTGTCATTTTGATCCTGAACAGATTGATTCGCTTCAAAACGGTCAAATCGACAGTCAAGCGGTTCGGACAACGGATCGTGTCGTTGGAACTGTAAATCAAGAAGTCGGGACAATGAACAAAGAGGTTGGAATTGCAAGTCAAGAAGTCGGGACAATGAACATAGAGGTTGGAACGGGACCTTATTCTCCTGTTTTGACGGGAGAATTAACAGGTTGTTTCACACGTTCTTACGAGGAATTGTTGCCGTATTTACGTTTTTATGAATGGGGCGGTCGGAGTATTTCGCCAATTGTGACGCGACCAGGTGAATGTGGGGCCGATGCAAGCCCTTTGTCGTCGATCTGGACGGACGAACATCACAAGGAGGTGCTGAAGATGACCCCTCTCGAGAGGAATCGGTTGGAATTATGGTTGGACTCGAATGTTCCGTTTTATGGAACCTTTGACCGTTCCGATCAAAAGCAACAGCAATTGGGTGAAATAGTGCCCTTTCCGTCCTTGCAATAGGACTCTGTTTTATCCCGTTTAAGAAGTATTCTATGAGTGTCGAAGAAAGTGACGCCCTGCTTGAAGTTTACGAACATGATTTGTCGGATAAGAAATTCGGCGATTATCAGGTGATTCGTGAAATCGGTTCAGGCGCAATGTCCGAAGTTTATCTCGCCCGCCAACTCTCTTTGGGACGTATGGTTGCGCTGAAAGTCCTTCGACCCGAACTTGCAGCCGATAAAAATTACGTTCGCCGCTTCGTTCAAGAAGCCAAATCAGCTGCAAGTCTCGTTCACCAAAACATTGTTCACATTTACGAAGTGAACTGTTTCGAGGGATATTGGTACATTGCGCAGGAATATGTACAAGGGAGCAATTTGCGGACGATTCTGCAACAACAGGGTCCTTTACCTGCGCAACAGGTTGCGATTATTCTTTGGCAGGTTGCGTCGGCGTTGAACCGAGCTGCACAAGTCGGGATCGTACATCGAGACATCAAGCCGGAAAACATTCTGGTAAGCGACATTGGGGAGATGAAGGTTGCGGATTTTGGTCTTGCGCAGATTATCAGCGAGGATTCGGAGCGGAAATTGACGTTGACGCAAACGGGGATGACGCTTGGAACGCCGCTTTACATGAGTCCTGAACAAGCGGAAGGAAAACCGCTCGATCATCGAAGTGACATGTATTCGCTTGGAATAACGGCGTATCATCTTTTGACGGGGAAACCGCCTTTTCAAGCGGAAACGGCACTTGCAACGGCGTTGCAGCATTTGAATAAACCGGCTGAACCGTTGCACGTTCTTTGCCCGGACATTCCGCCGAAATTGGGACGGATCGTTCACAAGATGATTGCGAAATCACCGCAAGAACGGTATCAAACAATACCGGGTCTTATGAATGATTTGCGAGAATTGTACAATGAACAGGGGATCGGGGAGTCGCGTTCGGAAACGGCGACGTTTAACTGGGATCATGCTGTTTTTCCGCCAACTCAGGTTGCGTCGGAAGAAGCGACACGGCATTTAGAACGATCCATACATCAGGAAATTTGGGTTCCCCGACATTGGAATCGAGTTGTCCTTAGCACTCTTGTCGGGGCGTTTATACTTGGGATGATTGCGGCTTATACACAAATACAGGCACAAACACCGAAATTGGTCCCCCCTCAAAGTACAACGGAGACGGTTCCACATAGGAACACGATTATGGAACAATGGATGGTCGCTTGTCGTCTCGACTCCGAAGAGGGTTGGTTGAGTGTGATTAATTACAATCCCGATCAACCGCGTAATATTTATGAACGTCGGGCGAAACAGCAATTGGCCCTCTCGTACATGAAAAAGGACGAGGTGAATAAGGCTTATCAGATTTTTCAGGATTTTGTCAACTACACTCCCGACTATGACGTACAAGGTCGGGCATTTGGTTGGGCCGGATTATTCTGGTATTTTGCCAAAATCAAAGACAAAGGTTGGGCAATGGATGCAATGAACAATTTTACGATGATTGATCCCCCGGGGGGGGAACATGATGCTCCGACCAACAATGTGTCTTCTCAAGCATGGAAAATCATGAAGGAAAATCTTGACAAAGAAAGCGAATCAAAGGTTAAGGAATGAAAGTTCGAACACGTTTTGCACCTAGTCCAACCGGTTATCTTCATATTGGAGGTGTCCGAACCGCCCTCTTCTGTTGGTTGTTTGCCAAACAACAGGGGGGGGAGTTTATTTTGCGGATTGATGATACAGATGAACAGCGGAATGTTGAAGAAGCACTTGCCCCGATTCTGGACGGTTTACATTGGTTGGGCATAGAATGGGATGAGGGACCGGAAATTGGGGGTCCATTTGGGCCGTATTACCAATCTCAACGGAAAGAACATTATCAAAAGGCGGTTCAGGAACTTCTAGCAGGGGGTTTTGCGTACAAGGATTATGCGAAACCGGAAGAGATTCAGGAGGAGCGGGATGCTGCTGTTCAGGAGAAACGGACGTTTTGTTACAGTCGGAAATATATGGCGTTAACCGAAGAGGATCAGCAACGCTTTGAAGCAGAAGGGCGAGCGGGGGTTGTCCGGCTCAAAATGCCCCGAGAGGGGACATTGGTGATTGACGATCTGGTTCGCGGAAAGGTTGAGTTTGATTGGGCAAACGAACAGGATCATGTCATTCAACGGGCAGACGGTTCGTTCATCTATCATTTAGCGAATGTTGTGGATGATGAAGCGTTTGAGATTTCGCATATTATTCGGGCTGAAGAGCATCTCTCGAATACTCCGAGACAAATTTTTATGGTTCAGTCGCTTGGATACCGATTGCCGTATTATGCACATCTTCCTTTTGTTGCAGAACCGGGGAGTAAGACGAAGTTGAGCAAACGGAAGTTGGACAAGTACATGAAGCACAAGGATTTTGCGAAGTTGATCGAGCATGGATTGGGGATTGCTCGCAAAATGGGGCTTGAAACAACGGCGGAGAGTTTTAATCCGGTCATTGTCGATTTCTACAAGCAGGTTGGTTATCTTCCAGATGCAATCCTCAACTACATTGCACTGATTGGTTGGTCGCTTGATGATAAATCGGAATTTTTCCAACCGGAAGAGCTGATTCGGCTGTTTTCGCTTGACCGGGTTACGAAAGGTGCAGCGTCTTTTGACCCGCAAAAATTGTTGGCATTTGAGGAGAAACATTTTGTTCCTCTTTCGGTTGACCGAAAATACACCTTGACGTTGCCGTTTTTGCAAAAAGCGGGATTGGTTGATGAACAACCGACAGAACCGATGTCGGAGTCAAGAATCAAGGAACTGATTATTGCAGCGGGAGACCGAATCAAAGTTGGGGGAGATATTCTTGATTTTGAGGATTTTTTCCGGGCGGATGATTTGCTTGTTTACGACGAAAAAGGTTATCAAAAACGGATTTTGGACGATCCTGACGCAAAAGACCGTTTGCGGTTGTATCGTGAGCAATTAAGAGCGGTTGAGGATTGGACGTTGGAGTCTCTTGAAAGGGGGACACAAACATTTCTGGAGCAACAGGGCATTCCGTTAGGGCAATTGGTTCACGCACTTCGGATTGCAACGACCGGGAAATCGGTTGGGTTTGGCATGTTCGAGACGCTTGTGATTTTGGGCAAGACAAGAACGCTTGCCCGGCTTGACCGGGTTCTAGGACCTTGCGTGTAAATAACTTCCCGAACTGGAGCGTCTCAAAGGGTTTAAGTCTTCGTATCGATTGCGTGTTTTTTGTGCATTTCGTTGTAAAAACGAACCATTCCTTCCTTGTTCATCCCAATTCAAACCCGGTTCTCGATTATCCAAACGTCCAACGGGTTTTACCACAACCAAGTTGCGTTCGGCGTACTGTTGCTCGATTTCTTAACAGCAGCAGTGTTGACACTTTGAGTGTTCTTTGATTGACTTGAGGTCGCGGGACTGCTATTCTTTGTACTCGAACCCGAATAAGCGGTTGTTGACGCACTTCGACAGGTTGGGCAGGTCGAACCGGCATACGAAGACGTTTTACTGCTCAACGAAGAGGAACTGTAATAGGCGGACGCATTACTTTTGGCGCAAGTCGGGCAGGTTGAACCGCTGTTGACACCCCCCCCTGATGAGGAATTGCCGCTGTATCTTGCAGCTGAGCCGGAACAGGTTGGGCAAGTCGAACTACTTCGACCACATGTCGGGCATGAAGTGCTATTTGCCGTACTTCGATAACCGGAGTAGTAAGCTGAACTGGAAACGGTACTTAGGGCCATTTTTTTCTCCCGAATTGAGGTGAGACTCCCTGAACTGCGAATCCTTGCAGATGTATGAACAATGCTGTTTTCGACCATGAAAAAACAACTCTTCCCCGGGTTTATCGGAAAAACGGTGAAGGTGCGAGAAAGGAATTTTCTGAAAGTCCAGATGTTCCAATTCTACTGATTATTCCGTTAAACGATCATCCTTAACAACTCCATTTCCTATTCCCCTGTTCTCAATCCCCCAAAAACAATGATTATTTCTGGAAAAACAGTTATTTTGGCGTCTCTTTTTTGTCTCTGTTGGGCATTGTTCCTCACAGACAAAACGGTCAACGCAACAGAACGTGAGCAAACCGGGCCAAAAAAGATGCCGGTTCACAAACGTCTCAACGTCGCACATCGTGGAGCATCCTTTTTGCAACCTGAGAATACGATTCCCGCTTATCAACGGGCGATTGCCGATCAGGCAAATGGGGCAGAATGTGACGTTTACATGACGCAGAATGGAGTTGTTGTTCTTTCACACGATCAGTCGACCAAACGAACACTGGGCGGACAGGAGAGGGACATTACGAAGATGAACTTCGAGGAATTCAGCCAACTTGACGCAGGGTCTTGGAAAGGTCCTGAATTCTGCGGAATTCGTCCCCCCAGTCTGGACGAATACCTGAAAATCCTGAAAGGGACAACCTGTTATCCTGTTGTTGAAATCAAAATGGAAGGAATCGAACAACAGGTTCTCGATGTCATTCGGGACAACGAGATGCTGCATGAAACGACGATCATCTCTTTCTCACCTCATGTCGTCCGAAAAATCCGACAGTTGGAACCGCCTATTTCGGTCGCTTTTTTGTACAGTGAATCCTTGAAAGTCCCTGCTCAACAGGAATCAGAGCGGTTGACCCAACAGTTAATCGCTCTTGCGAACGAACTGGACACAAACATCTTGGACCTCAATCATCATCTTTTGTCGGAAACGCTCATCAAGAATCTTCAGAGTGCCGGTTTGCACATTTGGTGTTGGACGGTTGACGATCCAACTCGAATGAAAACGTTGCTTGATTGGGGAGTTGAGAGCGTCACGACGAACCGACCCGACCTGCTTCAAATGTTGTTGGATGAAGGAAAAAACGAATCAAAACCGTAAACATTTCGGACACCTCTATTTTTTCGTGTTTGGACGGAAAAACCAGAACGGTATCTCTCAGAGCATTTCAATAATTGGTATACACATTGCATGTATTTTTGACGCATAAATTAAAGGATTGCATCTCTTAGCTGCATAGCAGCGACCTTTTTGTAGCCCGGGGTGAAGCGCAGCGAAACCCCGGGTTAAGTGCAGTACAAAAAATGAGCTGCGTAGCTGCGACCTCAATAAAGACAGATGCAAATAGGCGAAAAAAAGGATAAATTAGGTCGCTCCTAGCGGAGCTTGCTTTGTTGGGGGGACCGCATAACCCGGGGTTGCGGTCGCGTTGCTCCCTTCACCCCGGGCTACAAAAAGGTCGTCCCGACGGGACTACGATTTGGGACGACTTAACATTTCAAAAAGGACCGACATAAGCATTTCAATCGGTTCTCGAACAAGTCAATTGAATCATTCGAGTTACCTTTTCGTTTGCACAACAGAAAGAGGGGAATTCCGTCCAACAGAATTCCCCCCCAAATGGTCAACGAAGACATCAGGTCAAACACCTAAAGTCAACCGTCTTTCCGTTCCTTATTTCTTGCAACCGCAACCACAACCGGCTGCTTTTGCTTTTGCTTCTTTAAGTGCGGCTTGTGCAGCTGCAAATCGGGCAACCGGGACGCGAAGAGGCGAGCAACTGACATAGGCAAGCCCAATGTCGTGACAGAACATGACCGAGGACGGTTCCCCCCCATGTTCCCCGCAAATGCCCAACTTGATGTCCGGTCGGGTCGATCTTCCTCCCTCAACCGCAATCTTCATCAATTTGCCAATTCCGCCCTGATCCAACACCTGGAACGGATCAGCCGGATAAATGTCTTTCTCAAGATATTCGTTGATAAATCCGGCATAATCATCACGCGAAATCCCCATTCCCGTTTGCGTGAGGTCATTCGTCCCAAAGGAGAAGAACTCAGCCCCCTTTGCAATTTCATCCGCTGTCAAAGCAGCTCGCGGAATTTCAATCATCGTTCCAACCTTGTAATCGACCTTCAGACCTTTTTCCGCAAAAACTTTGTCCGCTGTTTCTCGAATCACTTTTTCCTGATCCGCAAATTCTTTGTAACAACCAACAAGCGGAATCATGATTTCAGGATGAACGTCAACCCCCTTCTTCTTCACGTCACATGCCGCTTCAATGATTGCACGAGCTTGCATCCGCGTGATTTCAGGATAAACAATGCCCAAACGGCAACCGCGATGTCCCAACATCGGGTTACTTTCCGCCAATTCATGCACTCGCTGTTTAACAAAAGCAGCCGGTTTGCCAATCAATTTCGCCAATTCCGTCTGTTCCTTTTCTTCATGCGGCAAGAACTCATGAAGCGGCGGATCAAGCAGACGAATCGTAACTGGTCGGCTCTCCATTGCTTCAAAAATTCCCGTAAAGTCCTCTCGTTGGAACGGAAGTAACTTCTCAAGTGCTTTTTCACGATCCGGGGTATTGTCCGCCAAAATCATCTCGCGGAAAACATCCGTCCGACCTTCACCAAAGAACATGTGTTCCGTTCGGGTCAAACCAATCCCTTCTGCTCCAAGTGCAATCGCGTCTTTCGACTGTTTCGGATCATCTGCGTTCGCGCGAACTCCAAGTTTACGGAACTTGTCCGCCATTTCCATCAATTTACCAAAACGACGGAAATTCGGAGCATCTTTCGGGTCCAAGTCTTTAGAAATCAAAACGCGGAGAACATCGGACGGACTGGTCGGAACCTGACCTTCGTACACTTTTCCAGTAAACCCGTCAATCGAAATCCAATCACCCTTCTTGAAAACTTTTCCGGCGACTGTCATTGTTTCCGCTTTGTAATCAATCACAATCGCGTCACAACCGCAAACGCACGCTTTGCCCATTTGTCGGGAAACAAGGGCCGCATGTGATGCAGCTCCGCCAAATGCGGTCAAAATTCCCTTTGCAACCTTCATTCCTCGCAAATCTTCCGGGGTCGTCTCACGTCGAACCAAAATGATCTGTGCATTGTTGTCTTTCTGCCAAATCGCTTCTGCTTCATCCGGTTGGAAACAGATGATTCCCGTTGCTGCGCCCGGACCGGCGTTGACACCCTTGCACAATTCCTGTTTGCCCTTGAGACCTTCTCCGCTGAAAACCGGCTGAAGAAGTTGCGTCAGGTCATTTGCCGGAACTCGGGCAACCGCCATTTCTTCGGTGATGAGTCCTTCTTCGACCATATCAACAGCAGCGCGAACATGTGCAAAACCGGTTCGTTTCGCATTGCGCGTCTGGAGCATCCAGAGTTTCTGCTTCTCAATCGTAAACTCAATGTCCTGAATGTCCTTGTAGTGCTTCTCAAGATTCTCGGCAACCTGTTTGAACTGTTTCCAACATTCGGGCATGTCGCTCGGAAGAGATTCTTCAATCTTTTTCGGAATCCGAATCCCTGCAACAACGTCTTCACCTTGAGCATTGATGAGATAATCCCCGGTAATTCCCGGTTCCCCGGTTGCTCCATTTCGGGTCAATGCAACACCTGTTGCACAATCATTGCCCATATTTCCAAAGACCATTGATTGGACATTGACCGCTGTTCCCCATTCATGCGGAATACCGTGCATACGACGATAGACGATTGCTCGGTCGTTCATCCAAGAACCGAAAACGGCCCCAACCGCGCCCCAGATTTGTTCCATAGGGTCTTCAGGGAAATCTTTCCCGGTCTGTTTTTTAACGGCTGCTTTGAATTCGGCAACCAGTTCTCTCAGTTGGGCCGGACTCAAATCGGCGTCGTTTTTGACCCCAGCTTTTTCTTTCTTGTGTTCGAGAATCTCTTCAAACGGGTCCATGTCCGTTTTCGATTTTGGCTTCATTTCAAGAACAACGTCGCCGTACATCTGAACGAATCGACGATAACAGTCCCAAGCGAACCGTTCATCGCCTGATTTTTTCGCAAGAGCTTCAACGGTTTTGTCGTTAAGACCGATGTTCAAAACGGTGTCCATCATTCCGGGCATAGATTCGCGGGCCCCGGACCGACAGGAAACGAGGAGCGGATTGTCGGTGCTCCCGAGTTGTTTCCCCATTGTTTCTTCAACAACTTTCAAAGCAGCTGCAACCTGGTCTTTCAGTTCCGGCGGATACTTGTGATCGTTTGCATAATAATAGGTACACACTTCGGTTGTAATGGTAAAACCGGCAGGAACGGGGAGTCCGATCTTCGCCATTTCGCCAAGGTTGGCACCTTTTCCGCCGAGAAGATTTTTCATCGACGCGTCACCGTCGGTTCCTTTGGGTCCAAAACTGTAAACGTACTTTGTCATAAATCAGCCTTAATTTGATGAGAGAGAGGATTGTTGGGGGAATCGTCAACCCAATCGACAGGGGAGAAGGAGGACGAACGTCAACGAAAACACGCAATTCATTATAACAGCGAGGGGATGCGGGGTCAAAGGGGGGCCGATTAGCAAGCGTGAAGTCGACGGACAACTCATGTCTTCTTTTGACCTATTCTCCATAACAAAACCTGCACACCAAAAAGTTTCAGGTAGACCCTTTTGCGACTCACTGCAACTTTGAGAATCATTTGAGGAATGTTTTTCCAAACAGATTTCCAGTATTGACGTCGAACCTGCATATAAAAAGGGGTCAACCGACAGTATTGCCAGTATTTTTTTTGATGATCACTGTCACAAATCGCTCCCCAAGGTTTTCGACCGGTTACATAATGAATAATGGCAGGTGATTTATTGGCCTTTTTGATTTCATCCGTCGAATAAACATTCTCTCGCCCCAAAACGGCCTCAAGATAATTCAGGTGTGAATCACATAACATCATGTTCCACTAGACATGTTGCATAACCTATCATGGTCTTTCGGCGTTGAGGATGGCACAGACCAATTTCGTGCGTAACAGGTGTGTTGGACGGCGGTTACGATACGGATGCGACATGATCTTGAATACCTTGATCTTCGCGTTAAT
>JBOFQB010000092.1:0-15454 GCA_051660685.1 Thermoguttaceae bacterium
GTTATCAGGGGATTCGTGACTATCACGAGTGGAGTTTGATACCGGCGAAAAAGGGGTGTAAGAGGGAGTTGACGGAGTCGGACAAGGCGTACAATACGGGGTTGTCTCGCCAACGGATTTTCATAGAGAACATTAACGCAAAGATCAAGGTATTCAAGATCATGTCGCATCCGTATCGTAACCGCCGTCCAACACACCTGTTACGCACGAAATTGGTCTGTGCCATCCTCAACGCCGAAAGACCATGATAGGTTATGCAACATGTCTAGTATAGACCCATTCTTGAATGGTTCCAAGCGTCTCACAGAGATTGGGGGTATTTTTTCAATAATTTTTGGGGATGATTGAGTCCACACCACAAAATGTTCTAAAACAAAATCATGCCAATGCTTTTACTGCAATGAGTCTTTGTTGAGGGCAGTGAAAAGACAAGGACACAAAACAACCACTTGGTTGCGAGTTTATGCTGTTTTCAAAAAAAATCAAGCAAATTTCGGGGATGAACGGCATAAAAAGTGAAATTTTTACGGTGTTTGCCCCTACAATCCTCGGAATCGTTTTTATCCAACTGTCGATCTTTCCTCTTTTGGCGATTTCAACGTTGCTGACCTCCCTTCTTAACCTTTCTGTTTCCCCCATTCATTTGTGTTCACACTTCGGCAAACCGTCAACAGACCGTTAGGAATCTTCGGACTGCGTACTTGGCAGATTGGGGGAAATACGTTATAATGTCCCAGACATTTCGTGTCGCCGTTCCCGGCACACGATGTTGCACGCCCGTTCGTGCTTAATCTCCCTGCAAAATTCCCTGCAAAAAGTTGTTCTCTTCGTCTTTTATAGATGACGATCAGACAAATAGAGTTTGCGTTTTTTTGAAAAAAGCGTGAAAACGAAAAGAGTGTAAAGTTGTATGAGTATTCTCGCAATCCAATATAAAGCAGCGTCGGATTCCCCCATTCTGGTTGCCTATAATCGTGAAGAGCGTTTTAACCGACCTTCAACCCCTCCCCGGATTCAATCGGGTCGTCCCCGGGTTGTTTGCGGCATTGACCGTAAAGCAGGTGGAACTTGGGCTGGAGTCAACCAACATGGTCTCTTTGTCGCGGTTATTAACGCCCCGAAACGATCAACCCCTTTTGACCCTCGATCACGCGGGATACTCTGTAAGGAATTGCTCGGTGTTCGGACTGCGGAAGAATCAATCGAACGAGCGGTCAAGGAACTTTCAACCGGCTGTTATGCGGGCGCAAACTATCTTTGCGTTGACCGCTCAAGTGGAGGTGTCGTGTATGGAGGAGATGAGGTCGAGGTCGAACGTCTGACGCCGGGACTTCATATTCTTACGTCCAAGAAACTGGATGATTATTACGATCCGCAACAGGAGTTTGTCCGACGTTTGTTGACTTTACAGCGTCTTGATTCGGCAGTCGCCTTTCTCGCGGTTGCGAGCCGGACATTCTCGCGTAAAGCGGATGAAATGGGAAAACGTGGGGTTGTGGTTCAGGATTTGGAATACGGGACAGTCTCCTCGATGCTCCTTTCGTTGACCGAACGGACCCAAAAATCGATCATGCAATTTGCAGCAGGTCCCCCAAGTGAAAAACCGTTTGAAGACGTTTCGGCTCTTTTGCGACAAGTCCTTTCGACGGATCGGGCGAGTCAAGCCCGGAATAACCCCCAACCAACGGAAGAGGGGTAAAAGGGGGAATAGGGGTTAGGGACTGGGGTGTAGGGAGAAAAGTAGATGCAAATAACCGGTCAAAAAAAATCTTATGAAAACTTCAAAATCGCGTCGTCGTTTTTTGCGTGATACTGTCGGTTTAACGGCAACCGGCATCTTGTCGGCGTATTGTGTCAGTTCGGACCAACCGGTTCGGGCTGAGTCGAAAAATGACCGTCCCTCGATTGGTTGTATTGGCGTTGGGGGACAAGGATTGGGCGATTCCATGTCGGCTGCACGATTCGGCGAGGTCGTTGCTGTCTGCGATGTTGATCTGAATCATGCTGAACAGGCAAAAGCGAAATTTGGCGAGACGGTTCAGGTGTATCAGGATTACCGACGATTGTTGGATCGCAAGGATATTGAAGTTATTATTCAGGGAGCCCCGGATCATTGGCATACAAAAATTAATGTGGACGCTTGTTTGGCGGGGAAAGATGTTTATGGTGAAAAACCGTTGACCTTGACGATTGATGAGGGGAAGATACTGTGCAAAGTGGTCAAGGAGACAGGTCGGGTTTTGCAAACGGGGACACAACAACGAAGTGACAAGTCCTTTCAGACCGCTGTTGAACTGGTTCGGAATGGTCGTCTTGGACCGTTGAAGCAGGTTTGGGTTGCTTTGCCGTATTTCTCGACAAAAGGAGGTCCGTTTGGACCTGAAGATGTTCCAAACGAACTGGATTGGGACATGTATGAAGGTCAATCTCCCGTTCACCCTTACACACACAACCGTTGTCATTCGATTTTCAGATGGTGGTATGAGTATGGGGGGGGGATTGTGACGGATTGGGGAAATCATCATGTCGACATCGCACATTGGGGTATGGATTGCGAGTTGACGGGACCGGGTTCGATTGAAGCAAGAGGGCTTTTCCCGAATGAAGGTCGGGCCGATTGTTACAACACGCCGGATCGTTTTTTCAGTCGGATGATTTATCCCAATGGTGTGGAACTGCTTTATTTTTCGTCGATGAATGACAAGGCGATTTATGGAGAGGTTGAGCAACATGCCGAAACGGCTCAAGACCGTTTGGATTGGTTGTTTGGTCGGGATGTTCCTGAAGAAATCAAGACATTTGATCGCAACGGTATCATGTTTATTGGAGAGAAAGGTCGTATTTTCGTGAATCGGGGCGGTCTTTATGGAAAAGCGGTTGAAGAACTGAAAGAGAGTCCGCTTTCACGACGGAAAGACTGGAAAGTGCGACCGAGTTCCGACCAGATGCAGAATTTCTTCGATTGTGTCAAATCGCGTGAAGTGCCGGTTTCCCCGGTTGACATTCAACATCGTTCTATTTCCGCTTGTCATTTGACGAACATTTCGATTCGATTGGGGGGTCGGAAATTGACTTGGGACGCGGAGTTGGAACAGTTTTCTGGGGATGATGAGGCAAACGCAATGCTCAAGCGAGAACAACGTCAACCTTACACCATTACCAGTTAACGTGTACATCCTGTTCCAAATCGTTCTTGGTTTCGTCCTGCTGATTTTCGGCGGGGAAGTGTTGGTTCGAGGGGCAACGCAACTTGCCCTGTGTTTGCGTATTCCCCCTTTGGTTGTCGGACTGACCGTGATCGCGTTCTGTACAAGTGCTCCTGAATTGGCCGTTTCTGTACAAGCAACCCGAGTTAATGAAGCCGGTCTTGCGATTGGAAATATTATCGGAAGTAACATTGCCAATATTTGCCTGATTCTTGGTTGCGCTGCTGTTATTGCCCCTCTTTCGGTCTCGACCAAGCTCGTTCGTCGGGAAATTCCGTTCATGATCGGGATTTCTCTGCTGTTGTTCGTTGTTGCAATGAACGGACAACTCCTTCAATTGTTTTCACCTGAAATGCAATCAGGTTTCTTTTCCCGTTTTTGGGGTCTTTTTTTTGTTCTTGGACTGATTGCGTATATGATCTGGACGGTTTACGAGGTGATCGTGAATCGTTCTCAAAGTAAGGCGATTGCGGACGAAATGGAATTAGAAACGATGAATCTGGGGAAAGGAACCGGCTTCAAAACAGTTCTTTTCGCTCTTTTGGGCATTATGATCGGTTTAGCCCTTTTGTTGTTTGGATCGGACACGTTGATTTCCGGGTCCGTTGCTCTTGCCCAAATTCTCGGCGTCCCCTCTTTTATCATTGGATTGACCATTTTGGCGGTTGGAACTTCTTTGCCGGAATTGGTTGTCAGCGTCGTTGCTGCAATCAAGGGAAAGACAGACCTTGCAATCGGCAACGTTATTGGGAGTAACATTTTCAACATTCTGGGCGTTTTGGGGATTTCAGCGTTGTGTTCCCCGGAAAAAGGTTTGCCGGTTCCCGTTAACGCGTTGCGATTTGACATGCCTGTGTTGCTTCTTGCCTCATTTTTGTGTATTGTCATTTGCGTGACAGACTTGAAAGTGAGCCGTAAAGAAGGGCTGTTTTTGTTGGTCTGCTACTTCGGTTATATTGCTTATAACATCTCCGTTTAACGGCAATAATGAGAAGGTAGAAGATAGGAGGTAGGAGGAAAGAAGAGGAAGACAGGAAGAGAACGGCGTCTCGCTTTTTTGGAGAAGGTAGGAGGTAGAAGATAGGAGGAAAGAAGGGGGAGACAGGAAGATAACGGTGTCTCGCGAGTTAACTGGTTCCTTCCCTTTTTGTGGACTCCAAATTTTTATTTGCTTCACTTCTTCATTCTCAATTCTACCTCCTACCTTCTACCTCCTCTCACAATAACACGCAGAACAACATTCTGCGTGTATTTTAACGGTTCTGAACGCGCGATACGTTGTATCGCGGCTAAACATTAGCCCGTCACTTGGGACTACAGAAGTCGTCAATCTCAACTTTTAATGTTAACAAGACACTATGAAAAAAATATATTTACCTCTTATTGTCCTTTTATTCCTTTGGGGCGGTTTTCTTGCAGCGGATGAAGGAATGTGGTTGTTTTCCAGTCCCCCTCAAAAAGAAGTTCTGGAAAAATATGGGTTTGAAATGACCCCAAAATGGTTGGAACAACTCCAGAAATCGTCCGTCCGGGTCGGCAACCGGGGAAGTGGTTCCTTCGTTTCCCCAAACGGTCTCGTTATGACCAATCACCATGTTGGAATCGACACGATTCAGAAGTTGAGTACCAAAGAAAAGGATTACGTTAAAAACGGATTTTACGCCCCAACCTTTGAAGACGAACTTCCCTGTCCCGATCTCGAATTCATTGTTCTTCAAAATATAGAAGACGTAACGGCGATCATCAATGCGGCTGTTGAACCGGGGATGAAGCCGGAAGAAGCGGAAAAAGCACGTCGCGCTGTGATGAACGAGATGGAGCGGGAATCGCAGGAATTAACCGGGCTGAAAAGTGAGGTCATCACTCTTTTTCAGGGCGGTCTTTATCACCTGTATCGCTATAAAAAATATAATGACGTCCGATTGGTTTTTGCACCTGAACAGGCGATTGCGTTTTTTGGCGGGGACCCGGATAATTTTGAATTCCCCAGATACGATCTCGATGTCTGTTTTTTCAGGGTTTATGAGAACGACCAACCGGCTCACGTTGAACATTTTTTGAACTGGAGTCAATCCGGCGCAAAAGAAGATGAATTAGTCTTTGTTGCGGGACATCCGGGTCGGACAGAACGGGGGTACACAACATCTCATCTTGCGTTTCAACGGGATGTGTTGCAACCGAACATGCTTGAAAAGTTGCGACGTCGACTTTACACCTTGAAAACGTTTGCTGAACGAAATGCCGAAAATCGACGTCGGGTTCAGGATGAAATTTTTTCGATTGACAATTACCTGAAAGTTCGGGGAGGAATGTTAGCCGGTTTGCAGACCCCTCTTTTTATGGAGAAAAAAATTGCCGAAGAAAAATCTCTGCAAAAGACCTTGAAAGAGCAAGGACATTTGCCGGAAAACGCCGATCCCTGGTCGGTCATTGATTCGGCTCTTGCAAAACATAAAGAAATTTTTCTACTCCATGATTTACTGGAAACCGGTTCGGCGTTTAATAGTAAATTGTTTGGTTATGCCCGGACACTTTTACGATTTGTCGATGAAATGGAAAAACCGAATTCTGAACGACTTCGGGAATATCGGGAATCGGGCGCAGAAACGTTAAAACAGGCGTTGTTTTCTCCCGCTCCCCTTTATGAGGATGTCGAAATCGTCAAACTGAGCGATTCACTCAGTATGTTGGTTGAACAATTGGGTTTTGACAATCCTCATGTCATAAAAATTCTCAACGGTCAATCCCCGCAACAACGCGCTCGTTCACTGATTAAGGGGACAAAGTTATTCTCGGTTGAGGAACGCAAACGACTTTTCGAGGGGGGAAAAGAAGCGATTCGTTCGTCCGAGGACCCTTTACTGAGATTGGCGGCGTCAATTGACGTTCAATCCCGGGCAGTCCGCAAGACTTATGACGATCAGGTTCAGGAACCACTTCGTCAAGCGTATGGTCAACTGACACAAGCGAAATACGGACTTGCGGGGATGAACGAATACCCTGATGCAACGTTTACTTTACGACTTTCTTACGGAAAGGTTAAGGGATACAAGGAGGATGATGGAAGTGAGGTCCCGGCGTTTACTGAAATGGGGGGAACTTTTGAACGGGCTGAGGAGCATGATTTTCAACCGCCTTATCATTTGCCGGAAAGTTGGATACAGAAGCGCGGGGCATTGGACGCTCAAACGCCAATGAATCTTGTGACGACGAACGATATTGTCGGGGGAAATTCCGGCAGTCCTTTGGTCAACAAAAACCTTGAAGTGGTCGGACTCATTTTTGACGGGAACATTTATTCACTTGTTTCCAACTATGTCCATGCTGAAGAACAGGCCCGGGCGATTTCCGTTCATTCTTCGGCAATTCTCCAATCCCTTCAAAAGGTGTACAACGCAGAAAAACTGGCTCAAGAGTTGCAGCAAGGGAAGTAGAGAATGGGGGATAGGGCGGTTTTATCGGTCATACTCAAAGAAGGTTAGGGCGTGTTCACACGATAAATTTGGGTTATCTGGGACACTTTTTGGGCAATTTGAACAATTTGTTCATTACAAAATTATCTTCGTTGTGTCGAACAATCACATAAATTCATGCCAACAGTCATCTAAATCTTGTTTGTGTGAACACGCCCTAGAAATTTCCGAGGTTGAACTCGTAGCTCCTGAAACTGCAAAGTGTTTGTGTAGAGACAGAACATCCGTCAATGAGTGCGTGCAAATACTCTGGGGAGAAGATCAACGCCAAATCCTTGTAAAATGTAAATGGAGGAGGATAATCCTGCGATTTTGTAATATCACTTACCTATTTTATCCAAACCTACAAGAAAATTTTCGCGCACCCTCCGCCAATGTCTACTTCAGATAACCATTGACTATAGTGTTATCGTATGAGACAATAAGAGTGGCGTGTTTGGTTTGCCTCTCATACTGAAACTGCGTTTCTACGGACTATATTATGGCTACAATTGAAGGAATTCGCATCCGAAATTTTCGTTCGTTAAGAGATATTACGCTTGGTAAACTCTGGAATTTACAATCTGAACAGCCTCTTACCCCATTAACAGCTGTCATAGGTAGAAACGGGGTGGGTAAAACTACGTTATGTGACGCTTTTGGTTTTCTCGCAGATTGCTTGAAGCTTGGTGTTGAAGATGCTTGTGACCAACGACAGCGAGGGGGTTTTGCGCGAATTCGTTCACAAGGTACAAATGAACCGATTGAGTTTACGTTATATTTTAAGGGAAATGAGTCTAGTCCACGCCCATTAACCTACGAATTGGCGATCTCTGTTGACGACTTAGGTCGTCCGTTTGTTTTGAGTGAAAGACTGCGTCAACGCCGAAAGGGGCAAAGACATGGATGGCCTTTTTCTTTTTTGATTCTGAACTATGGTAAAGGAGTTGTGTGGAAAGGAGAAAAAGATGGTGAACAAATTAACGAAGAAAATGAACAGTTTAATCTGGGTGAATTTATTAAGTCGCATGAGAAGAAAGAGGAAAGTAGCGAAACGGAAATTGTAGAATTAATTGATATTCGTAAACTTGGAATAGCAACTCTCGGCTCTTTGAAACAGCATCCAAGAATCTCTGCCTTTCGACAATTTATTGAGGGTTGGTATCTTAGTTATTTTACGCCGGATGCAGCAAGAAGTTTACCGTTGGCGGGTCCTCAAAAGCACCTCAATGTTCATGGTGACAATATCGGCAATGTTGTCCAGTTTATGGAACGAGAGCATCCGAAACAATTTCAGAGAGTTCTTGACGGGATAGCAGAAAAAATTCCCGGTATTAAAAGAATTGAACATGAAAAATCTTCTGATGGTCGTCTTCTCTTGAAATTTAACGAAAAAGGATTTACGGACCCGTTTTTTTCACAGCAAATGTCTGATGGTACACTAAAAATTTTCGCTTATTTATTGCTGCTTGAGGATCCCAGCCCGCCGCCTTTTATGTGTATAGAAGAACCCGAAAATGGACTATATCATAAACTACTGGAAACACTTGCAACTGAGTTTCGTGATCATGCAACTGGGAAAAAAGGGGCATCGCAAGTTTTTATAACAACGCACCAACCGAATTTTGTCGATGCGCTAACGCCAGATGAGGTGTGGGTTTTGGAAAAACAAGAGGATGGTTTTTCTAATATCAAACGTGCATCTACTTTTAATTATGTCTCGAAAATGGTTGAACATGGTCAACCTCTTGGCTCCCTTTGGTATAGTGATTATCTGGATAACCCTGTCGACAAATAAAGAAAAATGCACTTTGAAATACTTGTAGAGGGAACGTCAGACAAAACAGCTTTGTGGCCCCTGATGAAAAGAATCCTCGGTGAATACGGACAACCGCACACATGGAAAATTCATCCTCATGGTGGAAAGGGGGCAATTCCTACGGATGCTTCGCAACGACCGAATCCGAATGATAAAACATTGCTTCACAACCTTTGCTCGAAGCTGAAGGCTTATGGCGAATCAAACGCTCCAAACCTTGCGGTTATTGTTCTGGTTGATCTTGATGATGTTGACGATTGTAAGGCTTTCAAACAAACTTTGCTTTCATTGCTCGACCTGTGTGTGCTTGCGCCAACGTGCCTCTTTAGGATTGCAGTAGAAGAAATGGAAGCGTGGTATTTGGGAGACAGGGCTGCTATCTTGCGGGCTTATCCAAGGGCAAAAATAACGGTACTTGATGGCTATATGCAAGATGATATTTGTGGTACTTGGGAGAAACTTGCTGATGCAGTATATCCCGGAGGATGTAAAGCACTTACTGCCAATGGCAGACGGGCTTATAGCTGTTTAAAAGAAAAGAGAGTATGGGCAGCGAAAATTCCACCTGAAATGGATGTTGAGAATAACCTTTCTCCAAGTTTTCAATGCTTTCGCGACGGAATTAGGAAATTAGCAGATCAGTAATGCTATACACAATGTTCGGCCACCCAATGAGAGTTTCCCTTTCCCCCCCAACCCCTGTCCCCTATTTTGCGATTTCCGCAAAAACACTCTTTTCTTCCCGTTTTGAGATTGTCTTTTTGTCAGAATCCGGTTAGAATTCCCCCCTTGCCCCTTTTACATTTTTTAACCCCGGTCCTTTGGGAGGAATCGTATGTCCGAATCTGAATCCTTTCTCGTCCCGCTTCAACAAGCTGAAAAACCCTTTTACTTTGGAATTGATGTTGGAGGAACCAGTATTAAAATTGGTTTGGTTGACAGTAATGGACATCCGATTGACCTGAAGGAGTTTGATGAGGAGGGAAATCCGCGAAGTGTTGCCCGAATCGGGACCGAACGGGACCCGCGAAGTGCCGTTTTGCTCATTTCCCGCGAAATTGAACGATTGGTTGACAAACTTCATTTGAACATGAAGGACATTGGGGCCGTTGGTTTGGGGATTCCCGGGACAATGGACACGAAGACGCAGAAATTGCGACGACCGCCGAATTTGCCGACTTGGGACGGTTTTGCAATCTGCAAGGAACTGTCGAAAAAAGTTGGTTTTCCCGTTATTTTTTGCAATGACGCTAATGCAGCCGCTTATGGTGAATACTGGATCGGTTCGGCAAAAGGTCAGCAAAGTGTCGCCTTGTTGACGCTCGGAACAGGAGTTGGTTGCGGAATTATTATTGAAGGACGTTCGGTTGACGGAGCAAGCGGATATGGAGGAGAATGTGGTCACATCATCGTTGACATTTCCGATCAAGCACGACTTTGCGGTTGCGGTCAACGGGGTCATCTTGAAGTTTATGCAAGTGCAACAGGGGTATCTCGAAGAGCAATTGGTGTCACCGATTTTAAGAAAGGACCGTTGCGCGACCGTCTCACGCCGGACATTCGTTTGAGTGATGTCCCGAAAATCGTTTGCGAAGAAGCCGAAAAAGGTGATCCGGTTGCCCTTGAAATCATCGATGAAGCGGCCAAGTTCCTCGGAATCGGAATCGTCTCGCTTTTGAACACGATTGACCCTTCTTGCATATTACTGGGAGGAGCAATGACATTTGGCGGAAAAGGGGCTCCGATTGGGGAAAAGTTTCTCAACCGGGTTCGTGAGGAGATTGACAATCGGTCGTTCAAAGCGATTGCGGACGCTTTGACGTTGAATTTTGCGATTTTAGGCGGAGATGCAGGTTACATCGGAGCAGCTGGACTCGCCCGCGAACATGTTCTGGAAGGAAAAAAGTGAGAGGATTAGGGGATAGGGGGGAAAGGGAAAGGTTTAACGTTTAGCCGCGATACAACGTATCGCGCTTTGAGAAGGTAGAAGGTAGGAGGGAAGAAGAGGGAGACAGGAAGATAACGGCGTCTCGCGAGTTAACTGGTTCTTTCCCTTTTTGTGGACTCAAAATTTTTTTTGTCTCAATTCTTCATTCTCAATTCTACCTTCTACATTCTACCTCCTCTCACAATAACACGCAGAACGTTGTATTGCGGCTAAACGTCAAACCTTTCCCTTTCCCCCTATTCCCTATTCCCCAACCCCTATCCCCTATTCACACGATGAAGCGATTTTCTTTTTGGGCCGTTATTCTCTTCCTTTTTCTGCCCTTTTCTCTTACGGCGCAAGAGGAAGAGCCGGAAAAGTACACACTGAAATACACTTTTCGAGAAGGTGACGTTTTTCGTTGGGACGTTTTGCAACAGTTGCTGATTAAAACGACAATCAGCACAAAAACCGAGATCGTCGATACAACGAGTCAGTCAACCAAAACCTGGACCGTCTTGAGCGTTGAAGAAGATGGTTCGGCTCTCATCGAACATCGTGTTGAAGAAGCCAATATGCATAAACGACAGTCGGATTTGCCCGATTCGACTTATAACAGCAAGACGGACACCTTGATTCCGCCCGGTTATGAACATGTTGCCAATTCGCTGAATACTCCGTTGACGCAGTTGACGGTCGCTCCTAACGGACAAATCCTCAAAAAGATTTCCTTTGTCCCGCACATTCCCGATTCTCTGGAGAGCAAAATTCTTATTCCTCTCCCCAAAACGCCCGTTGCAGTCGGCGAAACTTGGAAATTAACGAATGAAGTCGCCGTTCCTCAAGCGAATGGAATGGTAAAAAAATTGATGTTGCAGCAGATTTTTACCCTGAAAAGCGTTAAAACCGGACTTGCAACGATTCAGTACAAAACGGTCTGTCTGACCCCCATTGATGATCCCAAATTGGAATCTCAAATCATGGACCGCCTTATTTCCGGGGAAGTTATTCTGGAGATCGAAACCGGTCACATTTTGTCTCAACAGTCCGACATTCGGGGAACCGTGTTGGGGTTTGAAGGGGCAAACAGTCGAATCGATCAATCGGGCCGTTTTGTCGAAAAAATGAAAAAAGAACCCTAAGTGGTATTGTTTCAAACACAGCTTGCAAAACTGTGAAAAGGACGTATAATAGAGGTATAATTGGCATATTGGAATTTTTTTTGCCCTTTTACCCAATTTTCCTGACACTTTCCCCAACACGGTTGACACGCCTTTTTACCGTTATTTAGCTCAAATACTACCATGGGATTACAGAATACTCAGCGACGCACGTCCGAAAACATTCCTGCAGGTCTTTACGAGAAATGTACAGCCCTTGCCAATAATTTATGGTGGAGTTGGCATCCTGAAGTCATTGACCTCTTTCGTTCGCTCGATCCAATTCGTTGGCGACAACTCGGTCACAACCCGATTGCCCTGCTCAGAGAATTTACACCCGAACGTCTTGAACTGCGTGCAGCCGAGTTGGTTCTCAATACCCGAATCGATCAGGCTTATCGACGGATGAGGGAGTATATGGGGCAACAGACCGCTTGGGCCCGGGAAAATGTCGGAGTTCTCGGTTCCAAACCGGTTGCCTACTTCTCGCTCGAATTTGGCGTTCACGAATCCGTCCCGATTTATTCAGGCGGTTTGGGGGTCCTCTCAGGAGACCATATCAAAAGTGCAAGCGGTCTCGGTGTTCCGCTCGTTGCAATCGGCCTGTTTTACGATCAGGGTTATTTCAAACAGCATTTGAACGGGACAGGTTGGCAGGAAGAGGAGTATCTGGACACTATGGTCGAGTATCTCCCACTTCAACCGGCGTATGACCAAGAAGGGCGGAAAATTACGGTACAGATTGAGACGCGAACCGGCATCATTTACGCCAAAGTCCGTAAAATGAATGTCGGTCGGGTTTCTCTGTATCTTCTGGATACGGATATGGAGGAGAATCGACCTGAAGATCGACAGTTGACCAGTCGTCTTTACGGCGGGAATAACCGAACCCGAATTCGTCAGGAGATCGTTTCTGGAATCGGCGGGGTTCGTGCTCTTAAAGCACTTGGAATAACGCCGGGCGTTTATCATTTGAACGAGGGACATAATGCGTTTGCGACGCTTGAAGTCGTTCGTGAAAGAATGGACGAGGACGGTATGAGTTTCGATGATGCTGTTCGGGAAGTTGCCCAACATACGGTTTTTACAACACATACGCCGGTTCCGGCCGGACATGACCGGTTTGACAATGAATTGATTGATGAGCATTTGGGACCGCTTCGTCAACGATTGGGGATTTCACACGATCAATTGATGAGTTTTGGTCGCGTTGACGTGAACAATCACAATGAACCGTTCTGCATGACGGTTTTGGGGCTGAAATTGTCCCGATATGCGAACGCGGTCAGTTCCTTACACGGAAAAGTTTCACGCCGGATGTGGAGCAATCTTTGGCCGTATCGTGAAGAAGAAGCGATTCCAATTGGTCATATCACCAACGGTGTTCATGTCCCCAGTTGGATGTCTTGGCAGATGAAAAATCTGTTTGAACGACATTTGCCCCATTCTTGGTCGCAAGAATCCATAACCCCTGAAGATTGGCAAGCGGTTTGCGATCTGGACCCGGGGGAACTTTGGGAAACACACAATGCTCTGAAAAATCTCCTGATTCAGTTTGCACGTCGTCGTTTGAGCCGACAATGCCGACGTCGGGGGGAATCGGATGAAATTCTCGAACAGGCCCGAAATGTTCTGGACCCGAAAATTCTGACAATCGGGTTTGGTCGACGCTTTGCAACCTATAAAAGAGCAACGTTGATAATGAGGGACATTGAACGATTGGCGCGGATATGCAACGACGCAGAACGTCCCGTTCAATTTGTTTTTGCCGGTAAAGCACATCCGGCCGACAATCCGGGAAAGGAGTTTATTCAGACGCTTGCGAATTTACGGAATGATCCCCGTTTTTCCAACCGGATTGTCTTTATTGAAGATTATGACATCAATGTCTGTCGTCACATGGTTCAAGGTGTTGATGTTTGGTTGAACAATCCGCGTCGTCCTCTTGAAGCATCCGGGACAAGCGGTCAAAAGGCCGTCTTGAACGGGGCGTTGAATTTTTCCATTTTGGATGGATGGTGGGCTGAAGCGTATGACGGGACAAATGGATTTGCGATTGGACATGGAACGAATCATACGAATCCTGACATCACGGACACTCGAGACGCGGAATCGTTGATTGACGTTTTGGAATACGAGATTGTCCCGATGTTTTATGAATGTGATGACAACGGTTTGCCGGGAACTTGGATTCGCCGCATGATGAACTCGATCAGCACACTTGCGTGGAGATTCAGCTCTCATCGAATGGTCGCCGATTACGTTCACAGTGAATACCTTCCTGCAGCAGGTGGTGTCAGTTGTCAAATGTAGGGGATAGGGACTGGGGAATAGGGGGGAAGAATTGAGAAGTGAAGCAAATAAAAATTCGGAGTCCTCAAAAAAGGGAAAGAACCCGTTAACTCGCGTGATTCGTTAATCTCCCCCTGTCCCCCTTCTTTCCTCCTAACTTCTCAACGCGCGATACGTTGTATCGCGGCTAAACGATGATTTCGGATACGTTCTGAATACGCCTGTTTTCCTTCCCCCCAATTCCCTATCCCCTATATCAATCAATGCAATATCGAAATTTTGGCAAGGAAGAGCAGAAAGTCTCGGCTCTTGGATTTGGTTGTATGCGATTACCGACGACGGACGGTTCTCATACAGGACCGATTGATGAACGTGAAGCGATTCGGATGATACATCGGGCGTTGGACGCCGGGGTCAACTACTTTGATACGGCAAAAGTCTACCATGAAGGTTGTGCCGAGTCCTTGCTCGGGAAAGCCCTTGCCGGTTCGCAACGACATCAACTCAAGGTTGCGACAAAACTTCCACTTTGGGGAACTCGAGGTCAGTCGGATTGTGAGAAGATTTTTGAAGAACAGTTGCGTGATTTGCAGACGGATTGTATTGACGTTTACCTTTTTCATTCGTTGCAGGATCATCTCTGGAAAAAGGTGTTGGATTGGGGGTTGATTGATTGGGCGGAAAAGAAAAGGAAAGAGGGGAAAATCAAACGACTTGGGTTTTCCTTTCACGATTCCTTGGGATTGTTCAAGGAAATTCTCAATTACCATTCTTGGGACGTTTGCATGTTGCAGTACAATTATGTCGCAACGAACATTCAAGCGGGAATTGCCGGAGTCCAGTATGCGGGAACACGCGGTATACCGGTTGTCATTATGGAACCTCTTTTTGGCGGGGTTTTAGCGAATCCGCAAGGTAAAATGGAGGAGTTGTTCGCCAACTCGCCCCATAATCCGGTTGATTTGGCACTTCGTTGGGTCTGGGACCAACCGGAAGTCTCCCTTCTTTTAAGCGGGATGTCAACGATGCAGCAGGTCGAGCAGAACCTCGAAATTGCTGATCGAAGTCAAATCGGTTCGTTCAGTGAAGCCGAAAAATCATTCGTTGCCCAATTACAAGCGGAATATGAACGGGCAATGCCGATCAAATGTACGAAATGCCGATATTGTCTTCCCTGTCCTCAAACGGTCGCAATTCCTGAAATCTTCGAGATTTACAATAATTTGGTTGCATTACCGGCGACGGAACAGTTTGACAAACTGGTGTACAGTCTGCAACCTCACGAAAAACAGGCGTCCAATTGCAGCTCTTGCGGGGTTTGTGAAGGTCGTTGTCCGCAACGACTGCCGATTCGGGAGTTGCTCAAAACGGCACATGCCCGCTTGACGTGATTCGGTTGTCCGGTTGAGGACCAATTCGCTCGGTGTTTGGGAAAGGAGATAGGAGGTAACGATTGGGAACAGCATCATGCTGTACCGTTAAGTCCGTTGCATCATTACCGTAAAGATTGGCAAATTAGACATGAGCTTATTCCAACAACTTCAAAATGCCCAATCCGAAGAAGACGTTAAAGACGCTTACATCAAGGCGTTAGGGTT
>JBOFQB010000093.1:0-97603 GCA_051660685.1 Thermoguttaceae bacterium
TGTGTGACACCAACCCGGGGTTTCGCTGCGCTTCACCCCGGGCTATTTTGTTGCGCCCCGTTGGGGCGAAGATTTCATTCTCTACCCCCAAAATAAGGCATTTCAATGATGTTTTGTAAAAATATCCGTGAACGGATACAAAAAAAACAACCCGGAATGAACGATTTTTGGGGAACACAACAACCTTTGTTCCTTTGTTGATAATGCGACAACGATTGGGATTACTTGCATTCCCGTCCGGGGTGACGACCGAACTTGTAAAGTTAGGCAATATCAATATAAATCGTTCATTACCGGGTATTTTCGGTGATTTTCAGTCGGACAAATTTCTAGTTGGACAATCGGGTCAACAATTTACGGAATTTGGGGATACTTTCTTCAACGTAGGCGATCCATTTTTCAGGTTTCCATATTTCAATACAAACGGTTGCGCCGACGACGATCAGTTCATTGCCCGCTTCAACACCGAGAA
Organism: Thermoguttaceae bacterium; assembly: GCA_051660685.1. Taxonomy (GTDB): domain Bacteria; phylum Planctomycetota; class Planctomycetia; order Pirellulales; family Thermoguttaceae; genus JAVBSX01. The sequence goes on from JBOFQB010000093.1 coordinate 473, forward strand.
ACTCACGAAACCCTTCTGGAAGGACCAACCGTCCACGTCCTGCAAGTTGTAACGGTCGATGTCGCGTCGAAAGTAATCGTCCAAACATCTGCAATTCAGGAATCCGTTGCTCGTAATCCCCCAACTTCAGTTTCGCTTGGATCAGCTCGACTCGCGCGTCCAGCTTCGATTGCCAAACTTCCTGGTCCCAAAGTGAGATGCAACCCGGACGCTCTTTTGCAATCACGCAATTCCCGTCTTTCGGCTGAAACTGTTCGGCAAACTCAGAAGGGAGCGACAATCGAAACCGATCATCGACCTTTCTGCTGTATTCGCCGAAAAGGAGTTGCTTCACCTCAGACATGGAAAACTGCGTCTATGAGTTCCGAAATAATGTTGGTCAAAAGTCCAGATTGGGATTTTATATTCGACCAAATGGGGTTGACTTTTGTCCTGACAAAAAACCGTTATATCACATATTGGGCATGTTTCCCATATCCCTCAGAAAAAAAATGTTGTTTTGGGCACGTTTCCCACAAATTAAAATCTAGCAGGTTTTAAGGATTATGCAAGAGTGTTTGTAGGGGATATAACAATTTTATGGAAAAAAAAGGAACAGGTTTTGCCGAAATTCGTACATCGTTTCACTCTTTTCTTTCGACTTGGGCCAAATAATACCGATATTCAGAACAGGGTTGCGCTTGTTGTTTGCAGGAAATAAGGATTCGTGCGAACATTGAACCTTCATCGAGGGACACGACCGATTAGGCAAAAAATAGTGATTGGTAAAAATACAATGACTTGGCATAAAATTTCCACATTCTCCGTGCTTTATAGTTTCATCCTCTTGGTTTATGGATTGACACCAATTGAGGAACAAACAGTCCTTGCACAAGGGTCAACGATCTCGCAAGGAACAGGAGTTGCACAAAGAGCAACAATTGCGCAGGGAATCTCTTCGCCAAATCGGGGAAGTACACAACCGGTCAGTATTCAACAACAGAGCGGTTCTCAACAGACAATGACGGTTCCCCAAACCTTTGGTTCAACGCAACAGGGGAGTCTTTCGCAACTTATTAGTGTTGAACCGCTTGAAACGATTTACCTTTACGGTCAGGTCAAAGGTCGGGTTCCTGTCATTACTTGTATTGATTTTGACCCAAGTGGTCGATTTCTCGCAATTGGCGGAGATGACCATTTCGTTCGGGTCTGGGATTTGCAAACCCGAAAAAAGACGATTGAGCATCGTGATCAGATTGACTGGATTCGCGGTATTGCATTCAGCAACGACCAGAAGTATTTGATTGCTCTTGGTCAGGATGCCGCAATGAGTCTTTACCTTGCTGCAAATGGTGATTCCGTCAAATCGTTGCAAGGAAAAAACCGGGGAACCCAATCCATTGTTTTCCGTCCGGGCAAAAAAGAAGTTGCAATCTGCGGTTTTGAAAATGAAGTGCCGATTTACAATGTTGAAACCGGGCAACTTCTCCGAACATTAAAAGCAAGCGGGACGAACAATCGGGCGATCCGTTTTTCCCCGGACGGTTCTCTTCTTGCAGTTGCAGGTCGGACGGGTTTTATTCGGGTTTGGAATGTTGATTCGGGCGATTTGGTCTATGAATTGGCGGGAGATGGACGTCGGGTCAACGATTTGGCATTTAATGCGGACGGAACGAAACTGGCAGTTGGGGGGGAAGGTCCGAACATTATGATTTGGAGCATGAAGAACGGCAAACGGTTGACGACATTACCAGAAAGGGCGGGAAAAACTTATTCTCTTGCTTTTTGTGGGGACAACATATTAGCGTCAGGAGAAAGCGACAACACGATTCGGTTTTGGAATTTACAAACGGGGACGTATTACGCGAATACAGCTGGTCCGAAAGGACATTCAGGGACGATTGCGACGTTGGTTTATGAACAGACGCAAAACATTCTTGCATCTGGGAGTTTTGACACAACCGTCCGACTTTGGACCGTCCCTCAAACAATTGCAAAGTAAAAAACTCGGAGCATCCTCAAAATTCTCCGATCATGTTGACATCTTGCCTGTCTACCATTTTTTTAGAAGAAACAAAAATTCGCGGTTCGGTTTTTCCGCATCTTTTGTCCATTCATTCGTCCAACACATGTCGGACATAACATTCTTTTTATACTCAATTTCGACTGTTTCAACAAGGTTTCCATTCCGATTGAGGACCTCAGAAAGTTCTTCTGCGGTTGCCCGACCACCACTACTGTACGACAGCAAAACATAGTTTGCATCGACTTCCCGAATCAGCCGATCAATTGCATTGACCGCAAGAAAACGTCCGTCCTCACCTCGTCGAAACTCCTCAAAAACTGAGGCGGAATGAACATCACTGGTGTCCGCACGACGTTTCGCCTTGCCGAACAAATCCGGCTTGTCATTTAAGCAAACCGTCGTCCATAGATGATAATAGGCTGCATATCTGACCCGGGAAGGGGGCATTTTTTCATTGTTTGAACCATATGGCGGGTCAAAATAAGCGAGATCAAATTTTCCTGTCTTAACGGTGTCAAATATATCACCATGTGTAACAGTGTGTTTCCGTTGATTCACCCATAATTTGGGGATTTTTAGTAGAAGTGGTTTATAGGATCGCGGCGACCAATCGGATAAATAGGACGAAAAATGACCGAGCGTGTTATCCACCTCATCCAATGCAAGCATAAGACTGGTCAGAGCGACTGCTTTTTCGACTTCTCCGAGAGGAAGCCTGTCAATTTCTTCTCGAATTCCGTCTAATTTTCGCGTATTGTGCAACTGCCAAGGTTTTTTCAAACCGTCTGATTGAATGGAGGAACCTTGATTAGGGAGACCGCCGTAATGTTGCGAAAACCAACCGTCAACAGCAGGAACACCGTTGAGATGGTCAATCAATTCCCGGTATTGTTTCGGCTCTTTCATGTTTTTCAGATAACATGTTGCCAAAATTTTCGAGAAAAAAGCAAGATCATTTGATGTCATGGTATATCCGTTTTGAACCAGTGCTTGCGAAACGCGAGTAGAACCGGCGAATCCATCCAAAATGGTTTTAGCTCCCGTTGATTCTACCAATTCCAGTATTTTCGGTAAAAGTTTCAATTTGGAACCAGCATACTTTATTCCCTGTGTTTGAGGAATTTTTGGAATGACACCACCAAAAAGGGACTGCTGCATTAGACACCTTCTTTTCGGTAGGGGGTTGATTGTAAGCGGGTAATACTCTCCTTAATAATCCGTAAAGCTCTTTCGTGTGACGCAGAGTCGGAGATTAACGCATGAGAAAACAGCTGCACGAGAAGGTGGTTGTGTGAATAATCAATCCAACCGTTGGTGATACTGTCAAAATAGGATTCTCCATTTTTCGTGTGTGTCCACAATCCACGTTGTAGCGCATTAGCAGCAGCCCCACCATATCTGACTTCACAAATATACTGATCATTTTTATCATAAAAACGATAAACGGGATGTTTTCGTCCTTTTCCTTTTGAACCGATTGCGGAAGAGTCTTCAAACTGAATATATTTAACGGAGTTTTTTGCCCGCTCCGCATCAAAAACGAGAATATTGCAAAGCTGTTTTTTTTCGTCATAAATAAGGGGTAGAACATTCACTTGTTCAAACGCTACAAATGCAGCATCAGAAAGAACTTGTTTGATTTTTTGCCCTTCGAGTCTGTGTTTCCCCTCTTTTTCGAGTCGCGTAAACATTAAAGAATCTTTGTCCGTTGACAATTGTAACGGACCAACGCCGTATGCTTTCAAACTGATCGGAAAAGTCTCTTTCGTCAAATCATTTGTGACGGTGATGTCTTCTTCCTGAGACTTCGCCCGGTATAAATCTTTACCGACGTGTACGGATTGAAAGTCATACATGTATTGGTTGATAAACTCGGCAATACCGATTTCGGCGAGATCACCATGAGTTTTATTCCCTATCAGTCGCATTGTAAAGATGTTACTCAACGTCAACGTGATTAAATCAGGTCTCTTTTTGACCAGCAATTTGAGCCGATCCGTAAAGTCCCGAAATGCTAATTTTGTGTTTCTCATCATATTTCATTGCTGTTTGAGCGGGCGGGACGGACAATGGAGGGCCGAACCTTATTCTACCAAAATCGATCAGCCGGGCACGATGATGAACCTTAACCTCTATCCTTGAGGTTCCGTAATAGAGTGTAAATACATGGACAAGCGGGAATAGAGGTCAAGCAGGTTCTCCCATTGACCGGAATCAAGGGTGATTTTGGCAGGATCAGTTTCGGTGCAGACAACCGGCTCCTGTTCAATTGTCGCAATCAGATACCGCAAACGGAGATGAATATACTGTAAAAACTCCGCAAGTTGCGTCGTCTGTTTCGGCGGAAGATCACTCGGTAATTCCGGGGGAAAAAGTAAATGGAATTTTTCAACCTCCTCCAATGTTAAACCGCGAAACAGTTCGGCTTCTATCCCTGGAATCGAATCGGGAAATTCGCTTGAACGCCTTTCTTCCTCGTCCAGAAACGCATAATCGGTTGGAACTCCCATTGAAACCGCAGAAGTCGGATTGCTTCGTCGGATTTTGGCAAGACGTTGACCGATTTCGGTTGGAGTCCCAAAAAGAAGGACAGATCGACCGATTGTAATGAGATCGCCCGGACGGAGAATCCAAAGTTGGACAGTCTCCCCGTTCACCCGGGTCCCGTTCGTACTCTGCAAATCGGTTAGCAGAACGGATTCAGCGTCCTCATGTATTTTCAGGTGATACCGACTGATTCGTTCGTCGTTCAACTGGACGGAGTTTCCCTCTTCCCGCCCAATTGTTAATGGGAGCGGGAGTCGATTATAAACACGTCCGCGTTCAGGACCGTCAACGATTCGGAGAGTGACTTGCGACATGATTCGATTACCCTCACTTCACAACCTTGTTGATAATGGATTGGTCAAAATAATTTGTCTCCATTCCGGCGTCGACGATCAATTTCTGGGAACAAATTCCACTTGAGCGGGGACTGAGAAGGAAAACGGCGGTTGCAGCTGCTTCTTCAGTTTGAACCGCTTTTTTGCGGGGAATAACTTCTTCGGCAAAAAGATAGGAGTCGGAAAAACCGGGAATACCCGCAGATGCTGCTGTTTTCAGTAATCCGGGCGCAACAGCGTTGAAACGGACATTGGAGAAGCGGCTGAATGATTTGCTAAGAAAGACGAGGGCCGAATCAAGGGCTGCTTTGATTGGGGCCATATAACCGTAATTTTCACTTGCGATTCGGGTACTTGAAATGGAAATAGTGACAACAGAAGCATCCGATTCCAACAGGTCCGCCAAATTTCGGGCAATTACAATCAGGGAGAAACAGGAAATATCAAGGGCCTGAAAAAAGGCTGTCTTCGTCGTTTCATGGAACGGCTTGATTCCCTCACTATAATCGGCAAATGCAATGGAATGAACAAGTCCCTGAAATCGAACGCCGGACATCTTTTGCTGTAATTCGTCCTTCAACTGGATAATTTCCTCTTCTTTTTCAACATCGCAAGTCAAAATGGTTGATTGGGGAAAAAGGGGAGCAACTTTTTCTCGGATTTCATCGTTTCTGACGATCAACGTGCAAATTGCCCCTTCTTCAAGCAACATTCGGGCAATATGGTAAGCGACACTTTTTTTATTGGCAACGCCAAAGATAAGAAACTGTTTTTGGGCGAGTTGAAGAAAATCTGACATGAGAGGAAAAAAAGGGCAAGGGGAACGAGATTATCAACGCAAGAGGTTGAGAACGGAAACGAGTGTACCATAGAACAGAGGGGGAAGGAAGAGTCCTTGCATAATCGGACTCGTGTTATCTCGTGTTGACAGAAAATGTCGACAGGAAAGCCTGTTCTTTGGTACTCTTTTTCCCAAAACCCTCTGTACTCGGAAAACGACAATCGTTAAACTGGGGATAATCGGATTGTGACCCTCTTGCCGATTATTCCGTTATTTCGGTCCATTCCACACTTTTACTCTGGATTTGCTCTGGAAATATCCCCCTTACACTGAAAAACGTCCGTTCCTTTTACACGAGGAACCTTTATTCCCCGGTCAGTCCGCTAACAAGTTCCGCGAAAAGAAGCAATTTTCATTTTTGAACCACGAAAATCACGAAAGTCACGAAAATCTCACAAAATACGGTTTTTCGTGCCTTTTGTGTGTTTCGTGGTAAAAACAAATCCGTCCAACCCGGCTCGGTTCAAATCGCAAAACCAAACTTGTTAGCAGTCTGATTCCCCGGTCCAACCCTTTTTTCCCCAAATGCCGCTTTCACGTCAGGAAATTAAACAAAACGCTGTCAAATTCGCTAAAGAATGGGCAAGTGAAAACCGCGAAGAAGCTGAATCTCAATCGTTTTGGAACGAATTCTTTGCCGTGTTCGGTGTTAAACGGCGCAGCGTCGCTTCCTTTGAACAAAAAGTCCGCAACATCAAAGGGCAATTTGGCTCCATTGACCTCTTTTGGAGCGGACGGTTGCTCGCTGAACATAAATCCCGGGGAAAATCGCTCGAAAAAGCCGCTTCTCAAGCGTTCGAGTACATTCAAAACCTGACTTCAGACGGTCGTAACGACGAAATTCCTCGCTATATTATCGTCTCCAATTTCGCAACAATTGTTCTTTACGACCTTGAGCCGGATGAGGGAGATGCCGAAAAGTTGGAATTTCCGCTTGCCGATCTGCATAAACATGTTGACGCTTTTGCGTTCATTGCCGGTTATAAAGTGCATAAACCGAAACCGGAAGACCCGGCGAACATCATCGCGTCAGAACTCATGGGTCAGGTTCACGACACGTTATTTGCAAGCGGTTATTCTGGTCACTCCCTCGAACGATTTTTGGTCCGAACACTTTTCTGCCTCTTTGCCGAAGATACGGGAATTTTTGAACCGGATGCTTTCACGGCTTTTATTGAACAACATACGAAAGACGACGGTGATGATCTCGGTTTGCGATTGTCGCAGTTTTTTGATACGCTTGACACGCCGATTGTGAAACGTCAAAAGAACCTTGACGAATCACTTTCGTCGCTACAATATATTGACGGAGGTCTGTTTGAAGAGACCTTGCGACCGCCAATTTGCAATCGGAGTATTCGCAACGCCCTTCTTGCTGCAACGCGATTTGACTGGAGTCGGATTTCGCCCGCGATTTTCGGTTCGTTATTCCAATCGGTCATGGACCCGAACGCCCGGCGTGCATGTGGGGCCCATTATACGACGGAAGATAACATTTTGAAGGTTATTCGTCCGCTTTTTCTCGACGAATTGCGAGCGGAATTTGAAAAGGTCAAGAGCGGAAAGTCGGCTGCGAATCGGGCGAAACTGCAACAGTTTCACGACAAACTGGGGCGGTTGACGTTTTTTGATCCGGCATGTGGTTGCGGCAATTTTCTGGTTCTCGCGTATCGAGAATTGCGGCGTTTGGAAATGGACGTTTTTGAAGCGTTGCATACAACCGGTCAAAAACTGTTTGACGCAACATTTTTTTCACAGGTTGATGTTGACCAATTTTACGGCATAGAAATTGTTGAATTCCCGGCCCGAATTGCCGAAACGGCACTTTGGCTTATGGATCACCAAATGAACCTTGAAGCGTCGGTCCGGTTCGGCAACTATTTTGTCCGTCTGCCGCTTCAAAAAAGTGCGAAAATTGTGCATGGAAATGCGCTTCGTATGGACTGGACCGAAGTGTTGCCGAAAGAAAAATGCTCGTACATTCTCGGCAATCCGCCGTTTGTGGGCAAACAGTATCAAAATGCAACGCAAAAAGAAGACGTGCAATTGGTTTGTCAGGGAGTACGGAATTTTGGCAATTTGGACTACGTTGCCTGTTGGTACATTAAAGCGGCCAGATACATTCAAGGGACGAAAATTCCGGTTGGTTTTGTTTCAACAAATTCGATCACGCAAGGAGAACAAGTAGAGTTTCTATGGGAGGAATTATACAAATGGAATATTGGTATATTTTTTGCCTATCCCTCTTTTATCTGGACGAGTGAAGCAAGAGGGAAAGCTCATGTCCATTGTGTGATTATTGGATTCAGTGTTGCCCCGATTGACAAAAGAGTGCTCTTTGAGGAGGTAAAAGGGATCATTACCTCTAAATCTGTATCGAGTATTAGCCCCTATCTGGTTGAAGGACCGGAACATTATGTTTCAAGTCGTCGGGTTCCACTCTGTAATATTCCTGAAATGATTTACGGAAGTAAACCGGCAGATGGAGGTTTTTTAATGGTGTCTGAGGACGAACGTAGAAACTTATCAAAAAATCATCCTGAGTGTCTAACTTACCTGCGTCCGATTCTTGGCTCCGAAGAATTTATCAATGGTATCAAACGCTGGTGTTTTTGGTTGGTTGGCGTGAACCCGCGAGACATCATGTCGATTCCTGAAATCAAACGGCGTGTTGAATTGGTCAAGGATTTCCGATTGAACAGTAAAAAGGAGCCGACCCGTCGGGACGCGGAGATACCGACATTGTTTACAGAAATACGTCAACCGACCACAAAATATCTTCTCGTTCCCCGTGTTTCCTCGGAAACGCGACTGTATATCCCGATTGGCTGGGTTAGTGCCAAGACAATCGCTAGTGATGCCGTGTTTGTCGTCCCAAACGCAAAATTGTATCATTTTGGCGTTTTAACCTCAATGATGCACAATGTTTGGATGCGGCGTGTTTGCGGACGCTTGAAATCCGATTATCGTTATTCGGCAAAAATTGTCTACAACAACTTCATTTGGCCCGAACATGTAACCGAGGAACAGCAAAAACGGATTGCCGAAAAGGCGCAAGCGGTATTGGACGCGAGAGCCTTGTATCCTGATAATACGCTTGCCGATCTGTACGCAAGAGGTTACATGCCGAAAGAATTGTTAAAGGCACACCATGAACTTGATCGGGCCGTTGATCGGGCATATCGTAAAGAACCGTTTACAAGTGACGAAGACCGATTGGCGTTCTTGTTTGGGCTGTACGAAAAGTTGACGACAAAGCCCGAACCGTTATGGACGACGGAAAAAACCGGCAAAAAAACCGCAAAGCGGAAAAAGTAAACAGATCGGATGTCAAACGGCATATAACGGAATAGATTGGTCGTTGACCTCAAATTTTTGCTCGATGAAAGACTTGAGAGAATCAATCCGTTCAAACAGCAATCTTGAAGAGGGAATGCGGATTGCGTCAACATGAATTCCAGCATCTCGTGTCGTTTGAAAAAGGTTGTTCATTCTCGCTCTTTTGCCCAGTCCGCTAACAAGTTTTGCGAAAAGGGGTCATTTTCATTTTTGAACCACGAAAATCACAAAAAACACGAAAATCTCACAAAAACAGTTTTTTGTGTCTTTCGTGTGTTTCGTGTTAAAAACATATCCGTCCAACCCAGCTCGATTCAAATCGCAAAACCAAACTTGTTAGCAGTCTGCTCTTTTTCCCAAAACCCTCTGTACTCGGAAAACGACAATCGTTAAACTGGGGATAATCGGGATTGTAACCCTCTTTCGGATTATCCTCATTATTTCAGGTTGTCCTTTTATTGGGATTATACTGTTATTCAGATTGTCCTGTTATTTGGATTATCCCCCCTTTCACTTTTTTTGGTCAACTTTGGAGGAACCTTTTCGTGAAACAAGAGAACAAGCAGGAAGTTTTGAATGAAATGCTCGATCAGGAGCCGGATCGGGGTTATGTCAATGTCCCGAGTACGGAATTCCCGAAAAAACATCCGGCCGGACTTTGGGTTCTGTTCACAACCGAAATGTGGGAACGATTCTGTTATTACGGAATGAGGGCGTTTTTGACCCTTTACATTTATTCAGCTGCAACCGCGCCGAATAATCCGGGATTTGGCTGGTCGCAGTCAGAAGCGTACCAATTTTATGGTTACTTTACAGGATTAGTCTATCTCATGCCGCTTCTTTGCGGTTGGATCGCCGATTACTTCATTGGTCAACACCGTTCCATGCTTTTTGGGGGAATACTCATTGCACTTGGCGAATTCTGTCTTTGCGCAACGGAGTTTGTCCGGGCAGGAGGTGGAATCGCGGTCACTCTCAAAACGGACCCGCTTGCACTGTACACCTTTTTTGGCGGTTTGGCCCTGATTATCATCGGAACCGGCTTTTTCAAACCGTGTGTCTCGGTTATGGTCGGCCAATTATACGGAGAAGGTGATCCTCGTCGGGACGGGGGATTCACCATTTTTTACATGGGAATCAATCTGGGAGCCTTTTTCTCTCCGTTAATTGCAGGAACAATTGCGGAAACAATTGGTTGGGAATGGGGCTTTTTTACAGCAGGTGTTGGTATGGTTTTTGGTCTCCTGACCTACACTTTATTACGACCGAAGTATCTTGCTGATTTGGGATTACCGCCGAAAAAGATGAACTTTAACGCCGAATTGACGCCGGAAGAGCGAAAAAAGGCGGAACAATTGGAGTACGAGCGGACACGTCCTCTCACAAGAGCCGATTTGGATCGGGTCTTCGTCATTCTCGCAATGTCCATTTTCACAATCGCTTTTTGGTTGTCCTTTGAACAGGCCGGTTCTTCACTCAATGTGTTTGCCAAACAGAGTACCAATCGTGAAATACCGGGTTCCAGCTCGATCCCCGCTGTTGTCCGCAATAATGTCTTCATCGAGAATGAATTCAATGACGACATGTCGCAATCCGTTCGTGAAGTTGAACTCGTTGCTGAAGAAATTGCGGCAATCCGTTCTCCTGAAGGAGAAACGGTTGCAAAGACACCCCCAACCCGAATCACCCCGTTTGGAAAATTGGCCCGATTCTTCGGATCATTCTTTGGTCACAAAAAAGAGGACGGTCAATCAGGTGAAGAGCAGAACGAATCGGACGACAAAGCGAAAAGGCGTGAGGAACGGGTTGTCCGCTTGTTCAAAGAAGCCGAAAAACTTTGTCAACCTTACAAATTGGTCGTGAATTCAGCCGGACAACTGGTCATTGAAACCCGAACGGGAGAAGAGATTGTTCCGCAAGAAAATGCTGTTAAGGAAAACGCCCCAAAAGAAAATAGTGTTGTAGAAACGACGACGACACAGAAAGGGAATGAAGAACCGGGAGATGAAAGTGCGACGGAACAGGTTGAAACGGCGAAAGGGCGGGTTGAAACCCGGGAGTTGGGACTTTCGGAAGAGGAACTGGCGAAATTAACTCCGCTTTTGGAAGAATACAGTACGGCGGTTTCCAACCTTGAGAAGACAGTCAATCGTGTTCAACAACGATACAAATCGGGTCAAACGCTCTACACCTTTCCTGCAACATGGTATCAATCGGTGAACGCTCTTGGAATCGTCCTCTTCGCCCCCCTTTTCGCCTTTCTTTGGATATTCCTAGAAAGTCGCCGACTGCAACCCTCAACCCCCGTTAAGTTCGGAATCGGTCTCCTCCTCGTCGCTCTTAGCTTCATCGTTATGATCCCCGGCGCAATTGAAGCTAAACAGAGTCCAATCGGGCTTGCTGCTCCTTTTTGGTTGATTCTCTCCTACCTCCTCGCAACTTGGGGGGAACTCTGTCTCTCCCCAGTCGGCCTGTCTATGGTCTCGAAACTCGCGCCAATCCGTTTTGCGTCACTCCTTATGGGATTCTGGTTCATCTCCAGTGCAATCGCCAACTATCTGGGCGGTTATCTCGCCGCCATTTTCGGCTCAGAAAGCAGCGACGGAACACTCGGCATTGAATTGGTTTTTGGTAAAACAGGGGGGTTGGCCGACTTTTTCCTTTTAATGGCGTTAATCCCTGCTCTTGCCGGAATCATCGTCCTTGCAGCTGCGCCCTCCTTAAAACGGATGATGCACGGAAAAGGGTGAGGATAGGGGATAGGGGATAGGGGATAGGGACTGGGGGATTCAGTCCGCTAACAAGTTTGGTTTTGCGATTTGAACCGAGCCGGGTTGGACGGATTTGTTTTTACCACGAAAGACACGAAAGACACGAAAGACACAAAAAACGGTATTTTGTGAGGTTTTCGTGTTTTTTGTGATTTTCGTGGTTCAAAAATGAAAATACTCTTTTTCGCAAAACTTGTTAGCGGACTGATAGGGGATTGGGAATAGGGGGGAAGAATTGAGAGTTAAGAATTGAGAATGGAAAAGGGAAAAAAACGGAATCTGACGCATGATCGGTCGTATTGCGGCAAAACAAGGATTACGCCTCCCTAATCCCTATCCCCCAACCCCTATTCCCAACCTCCTCCTTCTACCTCCTCAATATGATGTACAGCACAAAGAATATGGTCCAGCATCCAACAACGCCTAACCCCCAAAACTCCATGTCCCAATATCCTTTCCGTGTTGCACTTGCCCTGATTTTGCTGCTTTGCGTTTTTTCGGCTGTTCTTTATTCGGCGGAACAATGGAATCAGTTTCTCGGTCCAGAAGGAAATGGACAGATTCCGGCTGATTTGCCCATTCCGCTCAAATGGAGTGAAATCGAGAATGTCAAGTGGAAAACGCCCCTTCCCGGTCGCGCTTGGTCTTCCCCAGTTGTTGGAGATCATCAAATTTGGTTGGCGAACGCAACAGAAAACGGGACCGAACGGTTTGCCGTTTGTGTGGATCGGGAAACCGGCCAAATCGTTCACAACCGACTGCTTGTGATTGACGAGAACCCACAATTTGTCAACGCAATCAATTCACACGCTTCTCCAACTTGCGTCATCGTCGAAAACCGCGTTTTTGTTCATTTCGGTTATGCCGGAACTTTCTGTCTGGACACGCAAACAGGGGAAACGGTTTGGGAACGGCGTGATTTGAGATGTGAACATTTAATGGGAGCAGGGGGATCGCCGATCCCGTATAACGATTTGTTGATTTTTTCGGCAGATGGAAGTGACATTCAGTTCATCATTGCCCTTGACCAGAAAACAGGAGAGACGGTTTGGCAGGTCAATCGGTCGTATGATTTGGAAAAGCTGGACCCTGATGTCCGTAAAGCGTTTAGCACGCCGAGATTAGCAAAGGTCAACTGGAAGGGGGCCGAACGGGACATTCTTTTTAGCGCGGGTGCTCATACAGGTTATGCTTACGATCCTCAAACAGGTCAGGAATTGGCGCAATACCAGTATTCGGGGGGATATTCCAACGCCGCAAAACCGGTCGTCTGGAAAGATCGCGTCATTTTTAATTTTGGTTTTGACCGACCAGCCCTTCTTTGTTTTCCAATTGGAAAAGAGGGGATTCTCACAGAAGAGGATATTATTTGGGCAACACGTCGGAACATTACCCCTGTTCCAACCCCGATTGTGATCGGAGATCACCTTTACAATGTGACCGCAACGGGGGTTGCGTCCTGTATTGACCTGAAAACAGGTGAGGTCAAATGGGAAAAACGGTTGGGGGGCGGTTTTTGGGCGTCACCTCTCGGCAATTCGGACGGTGTTTACTTTTTCAGCGATTCAGGTACAACAACAGTTCTTGCAGCGGAACCAGAAAAAGCCCGGGTTCTTGCGACAAGTGAACTAGATAATGGTTGTATGGGGACCCCCGCAGTTGCAGGAGCTTCCCTTTATATCCGAACGAAAGATGCCTTATACCGGATTGAATCGGTTAAATCGGATTGAACTGTTTATACTGCAAACGGTTAGAAAGGGTTTGTTTTCCGATTGGAACGCGGGCATCCTGCCCGCCTTTTTTTCTTGATGCAGGCAAGATGCCTGCGTTCCGACAAAATGTCCAGTTTGGACCCGTTTGGGGTATAGTCGCAGAACACTGTTCTGCGCATTTTGGAGGAGGGAGGAAATGGGTGATCGGGTGTAGGGTGCAGGATTTTCCCTAAATTTCCTTCCTAATCCCTATCCTCTACCTTCTATAAAAGCTGACCGAAACCTTTTGGAAAACTAACATGTCTATTCTACAATTGCTGTCTCGACGGTTGTTTCACTCAATGATTCAATCATATTAACATTCCTGATTGTTTCAGTTCCCCATTTTTTTCCTTATTGAACACCACTTTCCATTTTTCTTCACTTTCACGCCTACATTTGAAAGGTTGCAACATGTTACGACAAAAACGTTTGTCTCTCTCTGTTTTCTCCGTTCTGTTTGTTCTGTGTACTCTGCCGCTTTTTGCGGAATCCCCAAAATGGTACAAAGGGAACCTTCACTGTCATTCTTATTGGAGTGACGGTCGTCTTCTTCCAGAACAGGTTGCCGATTGGTATAAAGATCGCGGTTATAACTTTGTTTGTATTTCGGATCATGGTAATTTGCAGACAAATCCTGACAATTGGAAACAGGTTGGAAAATTGGACGGTAAAGCGGGGATTGTCGCCTCACATCTTAAAAAATATCAAGAGAAGTACGGCGATTGTGTCGAAACAAAGGAAGAAAATGGTCTGACTTGGGTTCGTCTGAAACCGATTTCCGAATTAAAAGAGAAAATGGACGATCCCGGTCGTTTTATCCTGATTCCCGGACATGAACTAAATGGAGGGGTCCCAGATCGCTCACATCATGGAGGTGTTGTCAATGTTGGAGAAACCTTGAAGTTTCAGGGAGGTCTTCCCCTAAAAGACTCGATCAAAGATTGTGCAATCGCCGTTCAAAAAGCGTCCGAAGAGGGAAACCGCAAGTCACTTTACATTCATAATCATCCACTTTGGCCGCAATATGAAACATCTCCACAAGATTTGATTGAAACCCCAGAATGTCGTTTCTTTGAACTTTTGAACATGAATTCCTCTCCGAAAACACGTTTTGACGAATTCTGGACGATTCACCAGTTCTGGGACATCATCAACGCTTTTCGCGCCGTCAAAGGTGATCCGCTTCTTTATGCGCTCTCTTCGGATGATGCTCACATTTATGACTCGATTGGTCGTCCAGGAGCCGGTTGGATTTATGTCCGCAGTTCCTCGCTTGAACCAGATGCAATTTGTGACGCAATGAATCGGGGCGATTTTATCGCTTCAAACGGAGTTGAAGTTGAAGATGTCCATTTTGACCCAACGAGCCGGACTTTCTCCGTTAAAGTCAAACCTGAAGAAGGGGTCCGTTATTCCATTTCCTTTATTGGGACGGAGAAGGATTTTGACCCGACGGTCAAAGTGATTGAAATGGACAGTGAAAGGGTCAAGGGTTTACCTGAACGGGTTGCGTTGCATTACTCGGACGAGATTGGTAAAACCTTTGCAACGGTTGAGGGAACAGAAGCGTCGTATACGATGAAAGACAACGACCTTTACGTCCGGGCGGTCATTACTTCCGACCAACCTGCTCCTCCAAGCGGATTGGGTCCCAAAACCAAATCTGCTTGGACCCAACCTGTTCGTTAAACGCAGACCCAATCCGTTGTTCGAGAACCTCAATTGATTCATTTGTTCAGAAAAACAACACATAATGCCGGGAAAATCGCCAAATCGCTGTTTGCCAAGTCGTTTTTCTGACGATTGATTTTTTTTGAGGTACTCGACTGTCTGTTTTTAAGGACAAGAGGTCGTTGAAACAAAACGACTTTTTCTCTGACCTTGCCCGTCACACGTTTTATTTGCAACCCTCATGCTCAAACGCCTTTTTCCCTGGATCAAATTTCTCGTCGTCCTCATCATCATTCTTTGGGTTGGACTGAAATTAAAAGACTCTTGGGATATACTCTCACAACAATCCTGGAACGTCCAACCGGCTTGGTTCATTCTCGCCGGACTCTTCTTCGTTCTCGGTTTCTTCCCCGCTTGTCTTTATTGGCGATTTGTCCTTTGGAAAATGGGACAACGACCTTCTCTTTATGGAGCAATCAGGGCCTATTATCTCAGTCAACTCGGCAAATACACCCCCGGTAAAGCACTCGCCGTTATTATGAGAGCCGAAATCATTCGCAGTAAAGAAACCCGAGCTAGTTTTGCGGCTGCTTGCGTTTTCTTTGAGACCTTCTGCATGATGTCCGTTGGTGCTTTATTAGCCGCAATCATTACCCTGTTTTGGTTTGCTGAACATCCCTTACAGTTTTATTTCGCAATCCTCAATGTCGTCATGCTCGTTGTTGCTTCTCTGCCGATTTACCCCCCCATTTTCCGAATCGTCGCCAAAAAAGTCGGGGTCGGAAAAGGTGATCCCGAGTTAGACGAAAAATTCAGAAAAATCGAGCTGAAAACCATTTTAATCGGTTGGGGCATGATGTTCTTCAGTTGGTTCTTTTTTGGGCTGAGTCTTTGGGCAACGCTCCATTCACTCGGTATTACACTTGGTCCAATCACTCAAGTGCTCCCCGAACTGATTGCTATTATGAGCATGTCCGTTGTCTTTGGATTTATCCTTATGACTCCGGGGGGGTTGGGACCGCGAGAATGGATTCTGATCGAGACCCTTGCTCCGCTGATTGCTTTAAGTTTACAATCATCAGAACCACACCTTTCTTCGCAGGAATTATTGGCAAAAGCAACCGCCCTTGCCCTTGTGATTGCCGGTTTGCAACGGGCCGTTTCCATTTTCGCCGAAGTCGCAGTCGCCCTATTACTCGTTGGTTTTCCCGAAAAAAAATCGGCGAATGAAAAGACAACAGAAAAAGAGGGATGAAAAGGAAATGAAAAGGAAGATGGTCGACCCCGTTTCCTATTACTCTGGTTTTGAAATACGGTTCAACAAACCAGACCGCAACAACAGTTTTTTTTGTGAACACTTGGTTTTTTTTTGATAATGTTCACCAACTCCGTCAAAGAGTTGGTGAAAGAATCCGGCAAAATAAGGTTGTCCAAAAAAAGGGAAGAAACCAGTTAACTCGCGTGACGCCGTTATCATTCATCCCCCTATTCCCTGTCCCCCATTCCCTAATCCCTATCTCCTAAACCTGATTTGACATGAGTACACTTGAGAATATTGATGAACTGCTTGAAGATGACTTTGAGTTGGAAGACGAAGAAAAGGGAATGGAGGAAGGTGAGCAACCGCAATCGGTTTTCGCCGGTTCTGACGCAATCCCGTTCGTCCATTTACACTGTCATAGTCATTATTCTTTACTGGATGGTGCTGCAAAAGTCGACCAACTTGTCAATCGGGCCGTTGAACTCAGAATGCCCGCTCTTGCAATCACCGATCATGGAAATTTGTACGGTACTCTCGAATTCTACCAAAAAGCAAAAGAAAAAGGTCTCGCCCCCATTCTCGGTTATGAAGCGTATGTTGCACCTCACAGTCGGTTTGACCGATCCTCGGAATTGGGAAAATCGGCTTTTCATCTCACCTTACTTGCTGCAAATAAAACAGGTTATTTGAATCTGCTGAAACTCTCCAGTTCCGCTTATTTGGACGGTTTTTATTACAAACCGAGAATTGACAAAAAAGTCCTCTCTGAGTGTCATGAAGGTCTCATCTGTTTGAGCGGTTGCGCGTCCAGCGAATTTTCTCATTTGATTTTAGACGGCGAATCGGACGGAATGAAACGAGCAAAAGCAGTTGCGAGCTGGTATCGTGAACTGTTTGGGGATCGGTATTACATTGAATTACAGGATCACGGTCTTGCAATGCAACAACCGATTCTCGAAGGAGCCCTTGCAATTGCCCGGGAATTGGGGATTCCAACCGTTGCAACCAATGATGTGCATTATCTGACACAACGGGATTCGGAAACGCAGGATTTGTTGCTTTGTGTCAACACGGGGAAACTTCGGGCTGAAACGAAACGAATGAGAATGGACTCCGACCAGTTCTTTTTCCGAAGTGGTTCTGAAATGTTGCGTGCATTGCCCGATTGCGAAGATGCAATTCGTCGAACCGTTGAAATTGCTGAACGTTGTCAATGTGATCTGGAACTGGGGCGTCGTTTTTTTCCGGTCTTCACTCCCCCAGAAGGAGAAACATCAGATGAATTGTTAAGACGGTTGTGTATAGAAGGTCTGAAACAACGGTATAAGGGGAATACAAAACGGATTGAAAGCGAGGAACTTTCCGAAGAGGTGATGAATCGGCTGAACCGGGAACTTTCGGTGATTCAAAAACTCGGATTCGCCAACTATTTTCTCATTGTCTGGGACTTCGTTCGTGTTGCCGAAGAACGGGGAATACATCGAACCGCAAGAGGGAGCGGGGTTGGGGCTCTCGTCTGTTTTGCGCTCAACATGTCGCATGTTTGTCCGCTTGAATTTGACCTTCTTTTTGAACGATTTTTGGATGAAAACCGGGTTGAAGCACCTGATATTGATATTGACTTTGACCAGTTGCG
This sequence comes from Thermoguttaceae bacterium, assembly GCA_051660685.1. Lineage (GTDB taxonomy): Bacteria > Planctomycetota > Planctomycetia > Pirellulales > Thermoguttaceae > JAVBSX01. The sequence continues at coordinate 18,633 of JBOFQB010000093.1, forward strand.
ACGCGGGGAGATTCTCGATTATGTCAAAGAAAAATATGGTGAGGAAAATGTTGCTCAAATTGGAACTTTTGGGACGATTGCAGCCAAAAGTTCCATAAAAGATGTCGGTCGTGTTCTCGGTATTCCTCTTGGAACGGTCAATGACATTACGAAATTGGTTCCTGAAGCGCCGAAAATGACGATCAAAAAGGCGTTCGATCAAAATGAGGAATTGCGTCAACTCTACGATTCCAATTCTGAAGTCCGCGAAGTTGTTGATTACGCCCGACAAATTGAAGGTCTTGCCCGTTCTGCCGGAACTCATGCTTGCGCGGTTGTGATTGCGGACACTCCTTTAACAGATTATGTTCCGCTTCAAAAGGTTTCAGGAAAAGACGAAATCGTCACACAATGGTCTATGGGAGATGTGGAAAAAGCGGGATTGCTCAAAATGGACTTTTTGGGACTACGCAACCTTTCGATTCTCGATCAGGCAATTGCGCTTGTTAAAGAAACAAATAACGGGGAAGAGATTGACCCCTATCATTTTCCTCTTGATGATAAAGAAACCTTTGCGCTGCTTTGTCGGGGTGAAACCAAAGGGGTTTTTCAGTTGGAAGGGGGCGGAATCCGAGAACTGTTGCAACGAATGAAACCCGATAATTTCCGGGATATTATCGCAACACTTGCGCTGTATCGACCTGGACCTCTTGAAGGAGGAATGGTCGATCAATATGTCGATGTCAAACATAGGCGGAAAGAAGCCGTTTATCTTCATCCCGTTATGAAAGAGGTGTTGGAAGAGACAAATGGGGTTATGGTGTATCAGGAACAGGTTATGCGAATTCTGAACCGTCTTGGAAAAATCCCGCTCTCCAGTTCCTACACCTGTATTAAAGCAATTAGTAAGAAAAAAGAAGAACAGATCAACAAGTTTCAAGGGGACTTTATTCAGGGAGCGCAGGAAAATGGTCTTTCCAAGGAACAGGCGGAAGACCTTTTTGAAATGATTAAAAAGTTTGCCGGTTACGGTTTTAATAAATCACATTCGACCGCTTATGCGCTCATTGCGTACATGACCGCTTATCTCAAAGCGCATTATCCCGTTGAATTTATGGGCGCACTTCTTTGCGGGGATATTACGGGACGGAATTTTTCGAAACGGGATGCAACGGTTGAACACATTGAAGATTGTGCCCGAATGAACATCAAGGTCATTCCCCCAGATGTCAATCATTCATTCCGGGAATATAAGGTCCGAAACGGCGAAATCCTTTTCGGACTTTCGGCAATCAAAGGTTGTGGTGATTCGACCGCAGATGCAATTCGTTTAGCAAGGGAAACAGGAGGTCCGTTCCTGAATATGTTTGATTTCTGTGAGCGTGTTGACACCTCACAGTGTCCTAAAGCGACGATAGAATCCTTAATTAAGGCGGGTGCTTTTGATTCCTTTGGTGTTTATCGTTCACAATTGATGCAGATTGTGGACCGGGCAATCAAAGCGGGTCAGTCGGCTGTTTTGGATCGGCAAATTGGGCAGAAAAGTCTTTTTGGAGGTGTGGAAGAGGAGGAACCGGTTGTGCAACGAAAGGAAGGGGGGGGACTCTCGATTCCCGGATTACCTTCTATTCCTGAATGGAGCGATCAGGAAAAATCGGGGTATGAAAAAGAGGTACTCGGGTTCTACATGAGTACCAATCCGTTTGAACAACATGAAAAAACACTTGCCCAATATCGAACACACAATCTTTATGATGGAGTCCGGCTTGGTGATCGAACGGAAGTTCTTCTAGGAGGAATTATCAGCGACATCAAACTGTCCCAAACGAAAAATCCGAAACCGGGAAAACCGAATCAGTTCGCAATGTTCACCTTAGAAGATGCCGGTTCCACAATCCGGTCTCTTATTTGGCCCGAACAATATCAATTCTTCTCTCAGCTGGTCAAAGAGGAAAAGGTTGTTTTTGCAAAAGGACGAATTGACCGAAGTCGCAGTCAGAACGAAGATGATGCCAATTTGATTATTGACGAATTGATTGCGATTGAGGACGCGGATTCCAAACTCGCGGTTGGTCTTTCCATTTTGATTAACGAAACGCCGAATTGGGAAATCACGCTGAAAAACCTTTACGAGCTTCTTCGCGGATTTCCGGGGCGTAACGAGTTGCAGTTGCAAATCCGTTTTCAGAATGGGAAAACGGCGGAACTGAAATGCAACAAAATGGGCATTACCGTCAATCCTGAACTTCGTCGTCATCTGGACGATTTACTGGGTCAGGAGTATTACCGCATGCTCCCTCGAACCAACAAAAACCGAAAAAGATGAACGCATGATACGTTGTATTTCGGCTAAACGACAATTTTTTCTCCCCCCTATTCCCCAGTCCCTATCCCCTACTTCACTTCATCCATTTTGTCAAATAATCAATCGACCGGCGATGTAAGCGGTCCATTTCGTCCGGTTCCGGCTCTCCGTGCATGAACGGAACTCCATATCCGGGGTACTGAATGTCCCTGAGAGCTTCAATCCAATCCTGCATGTCAACGGAACCAACACCCGGCATCTGTCGGGCTCCCTCTCCATTTTCCCAAAGATAAATGAATTTCAGTTGGGAACCGCAAAGACGGATCGCTTCTGAAACCGATTCGCCGTTATGCAGAATATGGTAAGGGGCAAGAGCAATTCCAAGTCGCGGATTCCGGTTCTGATCGACAAACGCCTTGATCGAGTCAAGTGAGTCAAGCAACGTTGCTCCACTATGATTTTCAACCGCAAGAGCGGAATTGTATTTCTCACAAAGTTCAAGAAGCGGTTTCTGCGATTCAAGAAAAGACTTCATTTGTCGCGTCAACGAACGATCCGTATTCCAACCGGTACTCCCTTGAACGGCAAGACCTCCTCCACATTTTCCGAGTAATTCGGCGTATTTGCCGTATCCTCCTGCATACGTCGAGAAGGAACAGAGTTTGAGCTTGTTCTGCGTGAGCATTTCGGCAAGACCGTCTGACCCGAATTTCTCCAAAACGGAATCGAGATGAGGACAACCGGCCTGTCCCGACCAGATGTCAATTCCGGGATAACCGAGTTTCGCAATCCGTTCACAAGCATCTGGAAGAGCGAGCGAGGAGTAATTGATCGAGGAACAGGCCAATTGGAAAGAAACGGGCTTTTTGGACGGTTCCGTTTCCCCGACATTCAGACACCGTGAAAACCCGGTTTTAACCATCATCATCCCTGCAATTGCAGCTGATCTTTGCAAAAATATTCGTCGATTCATTTGTTTGCTCCTTGTTGATCCTTATGTGATCCTTACTAATCCCTGTTGATCCTTACAATTTGAACGTGAAGGTGTCGTTAATTAAGCGCAAGACCCGTTGATAAAGGGATTGCGGTTCAACATGAATTTTCGCCGAACCGGTCATTCCAACGACCAAACGTAATTGCTCATTCTCAAGCGGGACCAAAACACGATACGAGGGGGAACTCGGCTTTTCAACCCCCTCCTCCGTCGTCGTCGGAACCTCCCCGCTCCCTTTCGTCGAAAGTTGCGTCGGAATCGTGTTCATCTTGCTGCTCTCAATGTCCCGCATCTCTCCAACCGAAGAAGAAAAGGTTTCATTCGGCAATTCGTTGAACTTAAGCTCCACTTCCTGACCCGGTTTGATAAAGCCGATTTTGGATTGGTTGACCACAATCACCCCTTCCAGACTCAAAGGATCGCCAATACTGCAAAAAACGGTTCCTGTATTCGCTGCATCAAAGGTCATTCCCAGATTCCGAGGTTCAAGCGGTGTCCCCCACCATGCTAATAATTGACCAAAAACAGGCTCTCTATACGGTTTCCAAGGAGGAGGAAAGACAATTCCACTTCGCGGAGCATGAATCTCCAACCGTTCGTAATCCCGTAATTTCCCCTGTAATTCTCTTTGAACCGCCGTTAATTGCTTCTTCTCCGATTCCAAGATAAGACTCAGGTCTTCTCGCTGCATGATCGCCAAATGCTTCTGTTCAATCCGCTTGATTAACTGTTGCTCGCGTGCTAAAAGTTCTTTAACTTCCAATTCCAAACGGAGATTCCGTATTCGGGCTAACAACATTCCCTCATCCACATAATCACCTGGTTGGACGTAAACTTCTTCCAATTGCCCGCCAAATTCAGGCACATAAACAACCTGAGAGTTTTTGGTTGAGAGTTCAATGATAACCGGCGCAACAACCGTGTAAGGAAGTTTAACGAAAAGGAACAGGCCGATCAGGACAAAAAAACCGGTCAATGAGGTGTAAAAGCGGACTTTTTTCACGCGATAAATTCTCCCTGGAACCCAAAAAAACTTAATCACTTTAACAATCGGCATAACGACCAGACCGTAAAGCGACATCAGGGCAATAACCTGTCCGATCACTTTCAAGCCGATTGGTTCAAAAATTTTGTAGACGAAGAACAGAATCGACGCCATAACAACCCAACGATAAATAACGGACGCAACGGTAAAGAGCGCGAACCAGATTTGGTTCTTCTGCGGGAGAAACGGGTCCGGCTGTTGTTCCATTCCCAAAAACCATTCCGAGCATTTGCGTGTTAAAATTTTCGTCGCCTTTTGCCGCAAATTGGGGATTTCCAACAAATCGGACACAATGTAATAACCGTCATATCTTAGGAGCGGATTGATGTTAAAGACAATCGTGCTGATTGAGGAGACGAACATAACGTTCAGACACAGATAATGGAGCACGCCCGGGGTTGAGAACCACCAAAAATAGGTACAACAAGCGGCGAGAATACATTCGATGTAGACTCCGGCGACACCGATTGCGATTCTATGCCATTTACTTGGCAACATCCAAGAATCAGAGACATTACAGTAAAGACAGGGGGTAAGAACGAGGATCATGATTCCCATTTCATGACATTCTCCGCCGTAATACTTACATGCCAAACCGTGTCCGAACTCGTGCAGGATTTTGGTCAACCCCAAAGTCACACTCAACAGAATAATGTTGGTTGGGCTAAAGAAGGTGTAGAAGCCGGGCAATTTGGAGCGGAACTGATCGAATTCGACCAGAACGAGCATGAGGGCGGAGAGACAGAAGAGGAGACAGCAGATAATGACGACGGGGTTGAACATGAAGCGGACATAGGGGACCATTTTCCCGAGCAAGGTGTCCAGATCGAGTCCTTTGAACTTGATACAAAGAATGTTGGAAAGGGCCCCGATAATCTCCTGTCGTCGTCGCTTATTTCGCCGTTTCAGCAGTTCATGTCCCTGATCCGGGACACCCGCAATAATGAGTCCACTTTGGTGCAACGTCCCCAAAAAACTTTGCAAGTCCTCAAGTGTGATCTTTTGGGGCGGAAATTCCGCTTCAAAACCTTCTTTTATCTCATCCAGACTCTTGGTCCCGTCAAATCGCTGTAATATCCAGTATTCTTCGTCTTGAAATCGAAAGTATTTCAAACCAACGGGGTCTTTAATGACCCAAAAACTCCGACCGAGATAGAAACTTCGTTTTGCTTGCAAGTCCGAGCGGACCCGAATTGGCAATTTTCGGGCACTACTTGAAACCAGACTGTCAGCAAGTGAAACCATAAAGTGGTAAAACCGGTTAAAAAAGGAAAATTACAATCTTTTTAGGGGATAGGGAGTAGGGAATAGGGGATAGGGATTATGAAAATTGTCGAGCCGTAATACTGCGGATTGGCGTTGTCGACAGAATTGAGAATGGAAGAGGGAACAGAGAGAATCCAGACCCCCATTCCCTATCCCCTATCCCCCAATTCCTTACGCTTTTCCTTTGGGGTTGGTAAAGCGAAGACCTTCACCTGAATGATACGACGCATACTCGGTCACAATCGCTCCTTCGGGTCCGGCGAGCATGAAATGCGGCTCGTCCAACTTGTTCAGATAGTCTTGATCGCCGACGACCAATTTTTTCGCTTTGAAGCAGGTGATGTTTCCCCCTTCTTGTGATTTCGGCAGTTGGACCCCGGACGGAACATCGGCTTCACTCCCTCCTTGCGCAAACGTCCAGATTTGTCCATGTCGGACCTGCCAACATTCATGTTTGGCCGGCATATCTTCAGCCGCTAAATGATAATGTTCGGGAATCATTTGACCCGGCAAAAGGTAAATTTCATGCCCAAAGTAATTGTGTTCCTTGTCGTTGACAAAAAAGATTCCGCCCATTCCAACATTGGCATAATCTCCGAGCTGAAAATCGTTGACCCAGAAATCGGGACTTTTGAGAATGTAATCACCCAACGAATAGTTGTGATAATCAAACAGTTCCTTAAACGCTGCTCGTGCAGCATCAGGGTTAAATTCCCCATTTTTGTAGTAAAACGTGTTTGGATGTTTTTTCAGTCCGCGTCGTCCCCGACGATGAACCGGAATCAACTGTTGAGCCGATGCTCCAACCGTCCCGGTTGCAAAAAGAGTTGCAGCAATTGCTCCAACGCGAGTAATCCAATTTCGGCGATCCATAATAAACCTTTCAAATAAGAGTATAAGGGAGAAAATAAAGAGACAATGAAGATACATCTGTTAAAATTCATACGGTCCTTACAACCGAAACAGACTTGATTATACACAAATGCCGGAAAAACACCAAGGGGTAAAAGCAACCAAACCTGTTTGCCGTTTAAGACCAGAACAACATTCTGCGAATCACCTCATGTTGCTTATTTTAACCGTTCTGTGTATTTTTCCTGCATTGCGTATTTTCCCGTCTCGTTTATTGACCGCAAAGTGTCGAACCGTTGAGAATTTCCTGCTGCTTTTTCCTGCTCAATGAATGAAGCAGTATTGTGTACGATTCGTCAATCAACTCTTCCAACAAATCGTCAGGAAATTCACTTTCAAGAAAAATCGAATTCCAATGCAGCTTATTCATGTGATAACCCGGAATGACCTCCTTGTGATTGAGTCGGAGAAGACGTCCATAATTGGGTTCGAGTTTAAGCGTAATAATCGGCTCTTTTTTAGGGGTTTGCATGATAATGACGAAAAACTTGCCCGCCAACATATATCGGGTTACATCCCATTCCACCTTAAAGTCGCTAATGCAACCGATTTTATTCAGGCAGTATTCGTCAACCCAAGTGAAACGTTCAGGAAGATAAGGAACGATTCGCTTTTGTTTTTGTTTTTTCGCCGTTTGGACTCGCAGGAAACCGAGATCAGAGACCGTTTTGGGTTGAAGCGACTTTTTCATCTGGGAATTTTCACAACATAAGGATGAATCGTGATCGACCGATTTCAGCATAACAAAACCGAACGGTCTACATGTCTCGCCGAACACTGAACGGAACGGGTTTCTGCTGCTCTCGATACCAGTTCTCCCAACCGTCCTGATTGTACTGAAAGTTCATGCCTGTTAGTTTTTTCAAAGCAAACAAAACCATCTCGTTCTGGACCTCTCGAACATATTCCTGTTTGGATTGCCCCATTGAAAATCCAAGCCCTCCTCCTCCCCCCGATGTTGCTGAACCGCCAATTCCGGATGATCCCTGAACCTGAACCTCTTTGTGACGTGTTATGAGAGACCGAATAAGAGGGCCAATACTGTTGACATCTCCGATTTCGGCAATTGCAAATGCGGCTCTCTGTATCCCCTGAGAATCCGTCCGGCTCGTTCCATCTGAATTGCGATCCGCTAAAACTTTGGAAAAATAACTCCCTGCTAAAGGAATCGACGCCGGATGTTTGACAATCTGCTCAAGTGCAGCACGACGCACTTCAGGTACGAAATCGTTCAGTGCCGTTTTGGTCAACACTTCGATTGCCGAAGAACCCCCAATGTTAGAGAGAACTTGGACATACAAAATCCGGGCATCTGGATTTTTCTCTTCTTTGAGCAATTCTGTAATCGGTCCAACTGCGGTTGAATCGGTGATTGAAAGAAAAAATTGGCGATTCGGTTCGGCAAGGGGATTGGAACGTACTTTGCGGAACTGCTGCTTCCATTTGCTAATCGCCCGGGTCCGCTCCTCTGTCCGGTCCTCAATCCAAACCTCTTGCGGTAATTTCCAACGACCTTTGTCATAAACATAACCCCGGGATTCCATTCGTTCTTCCGAGGTACTCCATTCCCCGGTTCCCTTATCTTTGGTGTAACCCAATTTACGCCGGGCGTCGACATTGTCGGGATCAAGGTCCAAAACCCGATTCAAATGGACTTTTGCCAAATCATTCAGATAATGTTCCGTACACCAATTGGCAATGTTCAGGTGATTTTCAACCGTGTCGGATTCCAACGGGGCAAAACTTTCGTACATCCGCAACACTTCACGTCCTTCTCCGGACTTGTCCTGAATCCATTTCGGATCAATCGTCAAGACAATTCCGGGCTTGACTTCAATTTGAAGAAGTCGTTGATTGGACTCCAACAATTTCCCCTCGATCACACCTCCTCCGTTAATCATCCAAGATTCCCCGACGGACGAAATTGTCAGAACAACCGTCCAAAGAAAGATCAGAAAGAAGAATAAAAATCGTTTCATTGTGAAGAAGACGAAGAGGAACGAAGAGGGACGAAAGACTGGTTCACAACCGGTCGGCGGTCGACCAAAGTCCGGCAGAAGGGGTGCTGATAAAATAAATCTCCTCTCCGTCCGGCATCGTGTTGAAACCATTACTCAGTTTTTCAGGATTGTAACGACGAACTGTTTCCTCGTAATTGGCGTAATTAAAATTCACCAATCGAATGTCTTCTTCGCTCATCTGTCCGGGCGCATAAGTAATCGTAAAACGTCCTTCAGAAGAACCGTGAATCAAATGGGCCGTTCCGACTGCAAGGTCCTTGAGGTCTCCCTCATTGGGACATTGACGCCATAATTCCATGACCTTTTCCGTTCCGACGTAACCGTATTTACGAATCAATGCGTCAACATCCGGCTGTTCGCCAAATCGTTTCAATCCCGGCGCAATAATCAACAACTCTCCCCCTTCTGCAATCGCTTTTCGGGTTCGATAAATCGCTTTATTGGCAACCCAAGTGCTGTAAAATTCGTCCCCTTGCATAACGGCAACGATTTTTTTAAGGGGAGGGACAATCGTAATGTTCTGTCTTTTGGACGCATTTGCAGCTGCAAGATAGGTTCCAAGATCATCTCCGGCATAAAAACCTGTATGAACCAATTTGTCGGAAGAATCATAGGACATGACGACTTGGAGATAAGCATCTGGAAGGTGTCCGAGATAGTCATCTTCCGCTTTATTAAAACAAGCTCTTAAAGGTGTGATTAACGTCCCGAGATTGTTTTCAATCCCGCAACAGGCTGCAAAAAGGTGAGACGCACAAATCATCTCTTTTCCGCCCAAACCAATAAAATAATTTTTGTTATGATTGGCAAAACCGAGGACTTCGTGAGGAACGACGTGTCCAATATTGAGGATCATATCCCAATCATCTTCAAGGAGCATTTTGTTGAGCGAAACGGGAATTGCCCAATCCACTTTTCCCTCGGAAATGTCGCGGACAAAAGAAGCGGGTATTTCGCCGATCACTTTGGAACCGGCCCGCCAATCATGTGCGTGAATTCGGTTTTCCGGGACAGAACCGAACATCCAACGATTTTGTTCAGGAGTATGCGGGACATGTTGTCCCAATGTCGGAATCAAATGGACATCCGCCTCTTTGGAAAAAACCTTATACAGTTCTTCCGTCATGTAACCTGCTCCACTATGAGCACGAGTTATATCAGGAGGAAGCAGCAAAACTCTTTTGGGGTTACGACAAATCCGTTCCCGGGCCTCTTCGGCAAATCTTCGGGTCAACTCCAAGACTTGCTCTTTCGAGAGACTGCTTTGTTCTTCTTGAAACCACATCGTTAGTCCTTTCTTGTTCTTGTGTTCTCTTGCTTTGTTTCTATTTCATTTCGGGATTGGTGATTCGGATTCAATAATCATCTCTGACCTTCTGCATCAACAACCCACTTTTTAATGTTGACAGAAGACTATTCTTTGACCGTTTTTGGGGTTGTTTTCTTGGCCGCTTTTTTGACTGACTTTTTAGCAACCTTCTTTGTAACCGGCTTAGTGACCGACTTCGCAACCTTTTTCGTGACCGACTTTGCAACTTTTTTCGTCGTTGCTTTTTTCCGGGCTGTTTTCTTACTCCCCCCTTTTGCCGCTTTGATCGCTAAAAGGTCAAGGGCCTGTTCCAACGTCAAATCGTCCGTCAAAACGTCTTTCGGAATCGTTACGTTCGTTTCACCGTCGGTCAAATACATCCCATATCGACCATTGAGCAGTTGAATTGGCCGGGTTGTGACCGGAGATGTGCCGAATTCCTTGACCGGTTCTGACTTTCGTGTTGTCGAACGAGCCGAACCGGCTCCGTATTTCGGCTTGGAAAGTAACTCAAGCGCCTGTTCAAATGTTACCTCAAGCGGAGATAATTCACTCGGCAAGGATCGCGTCTCCTTACCACATTTAACATAAGGTCCAAAACGACCATTCTGGGCAATCACTTCCTCGCCGTTCTCTTCGTTCACCCCCAATGTTCGGGGAAGATTCAGCAATTTCAACGCCGTTTCAAGCGTTAAACTGTCCAATTCCATTCCTTTGAGCAACGACGCATATTGCGGTTTCTCCTCATCATCCGCAGAACCACGTTGAACATACGGTCCAAAACGACCAACTTTGAGGTAAATCGGTTTATGCGTGTCGGGACAAAAACCAAGCGGTTCTTCCGCCTGAACCGTCTGTGTGAGCAATTCCAACGCCTTTTCAACCGTCAATTCGTCCGGGGGTATCTCCTCCGAAAGACTCGCTCGTTGTTCCCCGTATTGCAAAAAAGGACCAAATTTGCCAATTCGGACATAAATCGGTTCCCCTAATGTTCCGTCAGAATGACGTGTACGACCAATTTCAAACTGATTGACCTCTTTTGCTTCAATCGTGTCCGCCTTTTTCTCCAACAACTCCTTGAGTCCCGAATGTTCGCGTTCCTGATGATCCAACGGTTCCTGATTGTCTCCAACACGTTGACCATGTTGACCCAAAAATCTCGCGTCCTTTTCCGCCTCACTTTTTCCCGAATCCGTCTTCTGTTTGCCAAAATAAAATTCCCGCAAATAATCGAGCGATCCCAATTCGCCCCGACTGATTGCGTCCAGCTGATCTTCCATCTGCGCGGTAAATTCGTAATTGACCAAATCGGGCAGATGATTCTCCAGAAGTCCTGAAACGGCAAACGCGATCCAAGTCGGGACCAACGCCCCATTTTTCTTAAAACCGTAATTGCGGTTCAAAATGGTCTCGATAATCGACGCATAAGTGCTTGGACGACCAATCCCTTTTTCTTCCAACGCTTTGGTCAACGCCGCTTCAGAATATCGCGCAGGAGGTTTCGTTGTATGCGATTTCGGCTCCAAATCAAGCGTTTTGACTGTCTCTCCGACAACAACGTGCGGGAGTAACACTTCCCGATCTGCCAATTCAGCGTCAGGATCATCCGACCCCTCGACATACGCTCGCAAATAACCGGGAAACTCGATTGTTTTCCCGGACACCTGAAAAATCGCGTCCTCAAGAGCAACGTCAATCATCATCCGACGTCCAATCGCCTCTTTCATCTGCGACGCAACTGTCCGTTTCCAAATCATATCGTAAAGTCGGAATTCGTCAAACGACAGTTTTGACCGCAACGTGTCGGGGAGTCGAAAGACATTTCCAGCTGGTCGAATTGCTTCGTGAGCTTCTTGGGCGTTTTTGACTTTGGTTCGGTACAATCTTGGCGAATCGGGGAGATATTCCCGACCATATTGGGATTGGACGAGATTTCGGGCTGCACGAATTGCTTCATCCGACAAATTCGTCGAGTCGGTTCTCATGTAGGTGATATAACCATTTTCATACAGACTTTGCGCGACACTCATTGTTGTTCGGGCTGTAAAACCGAATTTACGGTTCGCTTCCTGTTGCAAGGTGCTTGTCGTAAACGGGGCATAAGGTCGCGTCGAATACGGCTTGTCCTCCACTTTAGCGATCTTCGCCGTTCCCGCCAATAAACGATGTTTCAAAAGTGAAGCCGTTTCTTCGTCAAGAAGCAGAAACGAATCCGGTTTGAGCAGTTTGCCCGTATTTGTGTCAAAGTCTTTTCCAGATGGAATTTTACGGTTTCCAACGGAAACCAATGCGGCGTTGAATGACTTTCCATTTTGGGCTGCAAAAAGGCCGAGTAAATCCCAATAGGTTGCACAATGAAAAGCGATCCGTTCTTTTTCCCGTTCAACGATCATCCGAACCGCGACACTTTGGACGCGACCGGCTGAGAGTTTGGGACGGATTTTGTACCAAAGCAGGGGGGAAACCTCATAACCGTACAACCGGTCAATAATACGTCGGGTCTCTTGGGCGCGGACGAGATCATTGTCAACAGATCGGGGATTGGCAAGAGCTTCGTCAATTGCTTCTTTGGTGATTTCGTGAAAAACCAAACGATGAACCGGGACTTTGGGTTGCAACACTTCGAGCAAATGCCAACTGATTGCTTCTCCTTCCCGGTCTTCATCCGTCGCCAGATAAAGCGAATCAACTGTTTTCAAGATGTCCTTGAGCTTTTTGATCTGCTTCTTCTTGTCGTCCGAAACAACATAAATCGGCTCGAATTCGGAATCGACATTAACCCCCAATCTTGCCCAGCTCTCCTTTTTATACTGTTCAGGAATTTCTTTAGCACCTTTGGGCAGATCGCGGACATGCCCGATACTTGCTTCAACGGAGAAGGAACTGCCCAAAAAGCGGCCAATTGTCCTTGCTTTTGCGGGGGACTCGACAATGACCAACGCATTTTCCTTATGAAATTTTGACTTTTCTATCATTATTATTGATTATTGACTTTAGATTTTAACCTGTTTGTATAAGCACAGTTCACTGAAATCGGTTTACATGAGCGCATTTCAATCATTGGTCTACACTCCCCGACCTTACTATGACAATTTATTCCAGTTATTCCAACAATTCCAATTACTCTGAGAGACATTTTATTACCTGCGAAAAAAATTTCCATTCCCTCTCTGATTGATTTAGAAAAAGCAGACGATCCAACATATCTTCAAGTTTCTCACGATTCTGTGAAAAGATGTATTCGTCTTCCAGATCGTCTTGGTCGGCAATACTTGTATCCTCTTCTGTCTCTGTCCCGTCGTCAGTGATACATTGGGGCGTCAACAAAACGGCCAATGTTCGACCGTTACTTGTCCGTTGCCAACTCGGAAAAACGGCTAAAAGTGACATGTCCCGGGGAATTGTCAGGTCGGAAAATGAGGCAATCAACTGTTGCAACTCGGGAATTTGGACCATGATTGCGTTCTCTCCCTCACCCAATTGGTACTCTTTGCCGGGTCCTATCTCTGAACGGACGACATAACATTCGTCTAAATAACAGGAATCGTCTTCCCGGATAGTGATTTGCAGACGTAACTTAACCCCTGTTTCAAACGTCTGAGAGACGGGATGAATTGTTACTTTACTCTCGGCGTCGATTTCCGAAGTAACGCCCGTTACAAAGGGTCTTTTGACAATATCACAAACAGAACCCGTCTGACCGGACTCAAGACAAAGCGTAGGAGCTTGCAACATGTTAAGCGTGTTACTAAGCGGCATTACGCTGAGAAATTGGGAACAATGCGTCGAGTCGAGAAAACGGACAAAGACCGAATCAGGTGTTCTTTCCGTTATTGGTTCGGGAACCGGAAAATGGACAGGTACTAACGGCATTCTAGGGACCACTTCGATGAAGACTTCCTGCATCACCCGCTTCTTTTTGGGAGAGAGGGTGCTGTTCCAGTACATTTCCGGGGTTTCCAGAACCGTTTTGAACGTCGTTTCGTCCATTGACAGCAAACGACATTCGACCCGCACTTTTAATTTGTTTTTGTAGGCGTTCAAAGATTCGACCCCGCACACGGATTTGTCCGCGCAACGGTCAATCGGTTGATACATTTGCGAGACAGCGTTGATTTCAGCTTGTGTTGGTCGCAACGCTCGCAAAACAGCAGCAAACTCCAATCGTTCCCTTTCCGTCGATTTTGGTCTGTTGAGACTGAATGCTAAACCGGCGAAGAAGCTGGAAGAGACAACAACGAGGATGACGGACAGAATCAGTATTTTTCTCATTTTGCGTTTCTTTCCTATTTTGACAAAAATGACGAAAAAACGGCAGAACAGGCACACCGATTGGAACACTAGGGAAAAATTTTCTCCCGGTCAAGGTCAATTTGGCGAGGTCCACAACTTTTCTGTCATCTTGACAGGTCCTCTTACAACAAGCAATAATGTTTAGGTTCCTCGGTTCAAATTCACAACGACAAAACTTTACTTTTTTTCTAGGATTTCAATGAAGACCATACAAAATACGCTAAAAGCTCGCTTTACAGGAATTGTCGCAATTCTCGCCCTTCTCCTGCTTTGCTGTTCAACACCCTTTTGCCCGGCTGCTTCAACGTCGGATTCATTGCCGGAAAGTTGGTTGGAACAATGGAATCATCCCGGCGTCGAAATGCGACCACTTCAAATTGTTCATGGAGGAATTGTCGGCATTAACGCCAATCAAGGGTTTTCCTCACTGAAAGACAATTATGGACTTGGCGGAATCGTCTGCAACGTCGGACCTAAAAACTATCTCCGAGATGAAAAAGAATGGGAACTCTTCGTTGATGCTGTTAAAAATGCCCGAAAAGAAGGTTTAAGAGTCTGGATTTACGACGAAGACGGTTATCCCAGTCTTGGAGCAGGCGGAGTTGTCCTCGAAGGAAACTCGCACATGCAATGTTATTCTCTCGCGTATGATCCCACTCTCGAACAACCCTTTATTGTCCGACCGGCCTATGAATTCACTCACGCCGCGAATAATTATGCGGCTGCACGACGGTATCCTAACCCACTTTACCCGGATGCAACCCAACGTTTTTTGCAGGTGACACACGATCAGTACAAGAAACATCTCGGGGATGAACTCTTTGGGCAGATTGAGGCGTTTTTCACAGACGAACCGTCCTTGAATGCGGTCAACATTGGGCAAATTCCCGAATCGGCCCGATTGAACGTCCGAACGGACGATCCGCTTGATCTGACATTGGTTCCTCTTCCGATGATTCCGTGGTGTGACGACATTCGGGAAAAATATCAGGAAAAATACGGGGAAGACCTCATTCCTGTCTGCAAAAGCCTTTTTGAAGGTCAAACCCCCAAAGATCGTGCAGTCCGCAAAAAATTCTGGTCCCTCATTGCCGATTTGAACACCGAACGGTTTTACGGCGCAATCGAAGATTGGTGTAAGAAATCCGGTTCGTCCTTTCCGACAACGGCGAATCCTTCTGCCCCGCTTAAAGTTGCAGCAAGTGGACACACTTTGCATGAAGAGCCGACACAGGGACATGTTCCGCTTGACGGGAACAAGATGCAGGTGATGAACAAGTTTGACGTTCCCGGTTTGGACCTGCTCAACAGTGATCCGCGCGCGGTTTTTTGGGGAGCATGGAGAGGAGCCGCTTATCCTGCATCGGCTGCTGATTTTATGGGCCGACGTTTGATTATGACGGAAGTGAGTGATTTTTCACAAATCATGGGGGGAGAAGGTGAGGTCGATTTGGCGTCCATGTGTGCAACAGCAGCTTGGCAAGCAGCATGGGGAGTGACGGAGTTCACTTTGTATTACGGAATGGACAAGCGGGGCGCAGAAATTTACAAACAATACTGTGATTTCGTTGGTCGTCTCAACGCGATTCTCCGCTTTGCAACCCCGATTCGTGAAGTTGCCCTTTATTATCCGATTGGTGAATTGCAGGAAGAGTACATTCCTCACGCACAACCGCTTTCGTTGGAGAATCAGTCGAAACGAACCCGGGCTTTGGTTCGGACTTTTGAGCAATTAGGGGCGGAGATGATGCAACGCCAGATACCCTTTGTTTTGACGGAGAGTCAGAAACCGACGACCTTTGACGGACAACGCCGGATTCTGGTCAAGAACGACCTGTTACCTCTTGAGGGGGTTGCAATGCCGCAAATTGAACCGGGGAGTCCTGAAATTGTTTTGGCCCGGTTTGCGCGGGATCATCGAGACATTTTTCTGCTGCTCAATGTCAGTAAAGAACCGTATAAAGGTCAACTGAATGTCCCGAAAGAACAATCGGCTCGCAACTGGTTAGTTCTCGACCCGTTGAATGGTTCGATTCAGCCTGTCTCTTCAACATGGACGAATGATGTTGCGACGATTCCTTTTGCGTTGGAATCCAAACAGACGCTCATTCTGGTTGGAGAGTAACGTAGGGAATAGGGGATAGGGACTGGGGGATAGGGAGGAATAGAGAATAGACCGTTTAGCCGAGGAACAACGTTCCGCGCGTCTTCTTGGAGGAGGTAGAAGGTAGGAGGTAGAAGTGAGAATGAAGAATTGGGGCAAATAAAAATTTGGAGTCCCTCACAAAAGGAGAAACCGGTTGACTCGCGAGACACCGTTATTTTCCCGTTTCCACCTTCTCTCCTCCTACCTTCTTCAAAAAAGCGAGACACCGTTATCTTCCAGTCTCCCTCTTCTTTCCTCCTATCTCCTATCTTCTACCTTCTTTCGTTGTATCGCGGCTAAACATTAGGTGCTAACGGTGCTACTTTTTGCCAAAAAATTGATTATCGGATTCTTTCTGCACTTCCGGCTTACAGTACCACTGTATTTCCTTATTATCACTGCCGCATGACCAATCAACCGGCTTTGGATCAAAAGGCGGGAGGTCCTTTCCCAGTTTTTTGCGGTTCGCATTGTACCATTTACCCCAAGCATCTGCATCAGAACCGAAATTCTGACCTGTGAGACGTACTAGGGCGATTTGTGCTTCCCAACGTGCATTGAAATTATAATGGTACAAGAGCGGAATCAATTCCGGTATCACCGAAACATCGCCGAGCATACCAAGTGCTTTCGTCGCAAAATGTCGGTGTGCATTGTCCTTCACAACTTTTTCAGCAGCAATTTTCGTCAGCAATTTTGCCGCTTTATCACTTTTAAGGATCGCCAATCCAAAAATCGCTTCGTCATACGGCGATAAATTCTCAAACCCCGGATTCCCTGATTCCGGCTTTTCGAGTGTCGCAATCCAGCGTTTTTCAAAGGCGTCCCTCGCTCCATACACATTATAATTTGCCGGATCATTAGCATAGGCAAACTGATTTTCTTCCCAACGAACATATTGTTTCTGGTCCTCATTGAGTTTCGCAAACCAGTCCGATTTTTCGACTTCCGCTAAATGAGGACTGGGAAGTGATTCCTGTGCTGTTTTTTCGTACTTGTTGAACATTTCCTGCGTGAGCGGTTCAGTACGAATATACTTCATTTGCGGAACTGAATCAATCAATTTTTTATATTCCTCAGGTGTCGAAGTGAGATTGTAAGCAATCAGCTTACCATCTTCAGGTTTACTGCGGAAATATCCGGCGTGAACTCCAAATTCTCCCAACTTGGGATTGACAATGTTCAGGTAATCCATTGGATTTTTCGGCGCAAAATCACCAGCCGGTCCAAAAACAATCAGATGTGTCATTCTTCCTGCTTGTGTCTCAACGCCCGGAACTTGCGAACGTTGAGCGGGCTGCTCTTCAACTGTTTCTTTTTTCTGCTCCTGACAGAACACCAGAGTTGTCGTGAGCAGCATCACGCAGATAAGCATGACGGCGATCTGCAACGGGTTGCGTTTCGCGGACAATTCGTCTCGATTTTCGAGAAAATGGTAAATCGTGTTAATACGTTTCATCAGCTGTTCCTTTCGTGAAAGACATTGAAATAAGGGACGTTTTTTTTCACCAACCGCCAAACGGAGCAAGGTCTCTCCGTAAACTTCGGGTGAAACTTTTTTTTCAGAAATGACGAGGAGATCGCACGATTCATCGGCTGCTAAATCACAAAGCCAAAGTGCAATCCAATAAAGCGGATTCCAAAAAAGCAGCACTCCACATAATCGGGTCAAAAGAACTGCTAAATGGTCCCGACGAACAATGTGAGCCAATTCGTGCATAAAAATGACATCACGCTCCTCTCGTGAAAGATTTTTGCTAAGCGATTCGGGGAGCAAAACGGCGGGATGCAGTCCCCAAGACCAAACGGTTGGACATTTAACGGCACTTGAGGTGAACAGTATCGGAATGGAAACATTTCGCATCGTTTTTGACCCTTCAAGCAGTGCTTCTTGCGATTCCCGATCAGGAAACGGATGTGCGTGAAAAATCAGTCTTCGAGCCGAAAGGATTCCATAGAACAAAACGCTCACAAACAGGATGCTGCCAACAAGAATGGTTGGTCCGCCAATCCGCGCCAGACTTCCGAATTGTTTTTCCAAAGCAAAAAGTGAACCGACCGGAACAAGTCCACCTCCGAATTGTGCGAGCGTGAGCGAAAAAAGGGGAGCAAGTGTTCCCGCAAAAATTCCCAACATAAGGATCAGGTGCGAGGACCAGGGAGTATGACGGAAATAGCGAACCACAATCAGGGAGACACCGAGAATCACCGAGGACTGCCAAACGCTGAACGTGACCCAATGACGGACCAGTTCGAGTGTCGCAACAAAGAATGAAACGAGTTCTGTCATGATTTCGTCCTCCCATGTTTTTGGATGAGGTTTCGGATTTCGTCAAATTCCTCCTCCGTAAGCCCGGCATCTTCGATAAAATGCTGGAAAAGAAGCGGTTTATCTCCACTTAAAAAGTTGTCCGCAAACGCTTTGAGTGCTGAACCTATCGCTTTTTTACGACTGCGTGTTGCTTTATAAACGTAAACCTGCTTTTGATTCGCCGATTTTTCATGGTATAACCAACCGAGTTTTTCCAGTCTTTGCATGGACGCCAAAACGGTTGTATACGCAAGATTGGTTTGAGATTCAGCATTGATTCGATCAAGCACCTCTTGAACGGTTGCGCTGCCGTTTTCCCAGACAAACTCCAGAACCCGCCTTTGTTGGGTCCCCAACGCATTGAATTCCTGTTCCGTCATCATTGTTCTCCCAAGTTTTACAAGGTTTTACAAGCAAGAATGTCCAACGATACTGTTGAGCGATACGGCTCAGAGCCGTACTGCTTAACAGCATACTGCTCACGCTAGTATTTGTCAAGAGTTTTTTCCCGGTTAGAACAAAAAAAATGAAAAAAGAGTTTTCGACTTCCGTTTTGGCGCAGAAGACGAACCGGTTTATCCGGTTTTCAGTAATCGGTCAACCAACTCACAATACTGAACGGCTTGTGATTCAAACGTAAAATGTTCCTGAACCCTTTTGCGACCCCGTTGACCCATATTCCGTCGCAATTCGTCATCTGCTAATAAGGTCCGAATTGCATTCCCAAGTCCGGCTGCATCATTTGATGAAACTAACAAACCGGTCTCCCCTTCTAGTATGACCTCATTTGTTCCCCCGACATTTGTCGCAACAACGGCGGTTTCCGCGCCCATTGCTTCAAGAAGGACACAAGGTAAACCTTCTGTGTGAGAGGATTGCACAAAAAGATCAAAATGCGGCATGTAACGGTCCAATTCGGACGTGAAACCGGCCAAAACAACGCGATCTGCAATCCCCCGTTGCTTTGCCTGTTCTTCTAACGAATCACGCAGAACACCTTCACCGAAAATAATAAGCCCGACATCTTCATCAAGGGTCGCAAGAGTGTTCAAAAGAACGTCAAATCCCTTTTCGGGGCTTAGACGTCCGACCGCGCCCAACAAAAAACGGGGCGGTTTCGTCCGTTGAAACATTTGCTCCAACGTATGTCGATCTTCAGGAACCGGATTTTGCATAAAACGTTCCATTTGGACTGCATTGTGTATGACAGAAACGCGATTTTTCGGCGTTCCTGATCGAATCACTTTTTCTGCTTGTCCCTTTGAAACGCAAATAACATGGTCCATACGATGATGAACCCATTTGTCCACTTTGTCATAAAGACGCACTTTCCAGTCTTCTCCCGTCCAACCATGTGAAACCCCGACAATTGGCACATCCAATCGGCAAGTCGCAATCCAACCGAGTAATCGCGGTTTGAAACCGTGTAGAAAGACAACATCGGGTTTATTATCACGCAAGATTTGCGACAGTTCGCGCGTTGCACGCCAAAGATGCGGCGTGTCATTCTTCATCAAAACGGCTTGAAAACCTTCCTTTTGAGTTTTTTCGATAAACTCCCGACCGCGACCATTTTCGTAAAAAGAGGCGAATACAGATTTTACGTCGTATTTTTCTTGACGAAAGGTTTGGGCCAAACCAAATATTTGTCGTTCTGGTCCCCCAAAAAACGAGGAGGACGCCATAATATGTAAGAACGTTTTCATCGAAAAGAGGTCGAGTAGGGGATAGGGGTTGGGGAATAGGGAATTTTTCGTTTAGCGGCGATACACCGAAAGAAGTTAGAAGATAGGAGGTAGGAGGAAAGAAGAGGGAAACGGGAAGATAACGGTGTCTCGCAAGTTCACTGGTTGCTCCTTCTTTTTATGGGACTCCAAATTTTATTTTCCCCAGTTCCTCATTCTCACTTCTCACTTCTACCTTCTCTTTGAAATACGCACGATACATTCAGTCGCAAACGAGAATGTTAATTGTTCGGTAAAGGTTCTCCCCCTTCTTGGACGTTTTCTTTGGTGAAGAGACGACTTTGGAGTTCGATTTTTTTGGGGACGGTTTCACCGTTGAGGATTTTCAGTGCCGTTTGGACCGCTTCCTGACCCCCGGTTGGATAAGACAAGGTTGCATCCAGTATTCCTTGCTTGACATAGGCAACCCCTTCTGAAGGAAGGGCGTCAATTCCGACGAAAAGGATATTCTTTTCCCGGTTTGCCGCTTTTGCTGCAAGATAAGCACCATGTGCGCCGGGATCGTTGTGAGCGTAAACCAAATCGATTTTCTCCAATTGGGCAAGAGCGGAATCCATCTCTTTTCGAGCATCCGGTTCTAACCATTTCATGTCCGCTTCAAAAACGACCTTGATGTCGCTCCCTTGAATTCCTTCACGAAACCCTTGATTTCGGTCCTGACCCGGCGTTGAGGTCATGAGTCCTTTCAGTTCAACAACATTGCCCGAACCGTTCAGTTTCTGAGCAATCCACTTTCCCGCCTGTTGACCAATCCGGCGATTATCCGCCCCAACAAAGGTCGTATATTTTTCGCCAAGAACAGCCCTGTCAAGAACAATGACGGGGATTCCCTTTTCAAACGCTTTTGCAACGGGTTCGGTCAACGGGGCTGCTTCTTTTGGGCTGATGAGGATGAGGTCAACCTTTGAGTTGACGAATTCCTCAATATGACTCCGTTGTTTGAGGGAATCATTTTGAGCGTCCTGAAAAATAACCTTGAGATGGGGGTGTTTTGCCGCTTCTGCTGCAACATCGGCGTTCATCTGCACTCTCCAGGGTTCGCCAAGATTGCATTGTGACATGCCGATTACAAAAACACCCGGTTCTTTTTCGGGCGATTCCGAACAACCGGTCAGGGTGAACAGGAGTACACAGAAAATCAGCACAATCAGGGATCGGAATGAGGTTGTCAAGGTCATGTCAGATTAAGGTTATTTGGAAAAAGAGAAAAAAGACACACAATACTCGGTTGTTGTTCAGAACAGTTGTTACTCTGATGTCGTTTGTTACTTTGAGGTCGTTCTGAACATTTTACGGTCCTGCAAAGAACGGCTCAATATTGGTGTCAAACCGGATGTTGATGATGTTCCAAGGAGAAGCGGACGAACTGAGAGCCGTTCCTCGTGATGTCCTGTAAAACTGGAAAGACCAAAGGACGGGGAAATTTTCACCTTTGTATAAATAGCGCATAACGATCAGGTCTTTGCCGATCCATTTGGAATCAATCAGTTCATATCCCTGAAAGGAACCAATCCCGGAATCTTTTAGCTCCGTAAATTTTTGGCTCATCGTTTCCATTAAATCGGTTGATCCCCGACTGAGAAGAGGACTGTCCTGAAACAGGTCTTCCAACGCTGTTTTCATTCCGCCTGTTGTCGAGGTCAATTTGTTGAAAAACGTCTCTATACGACGTTCCAACATCGGTTCCGAATTGGAATCCGTTGGTCCCGGTTGCGCGGTTGCATCAGATTGGAAAAGTAAACCGATTGCAAGGATCACAAGGAGAACAGAGGTGAGAAGAAGGAGATTTCCTCGAATACTTTTTGTCATCTTGAGAAAAATTTTGGAAGAGTGAAAAAAGGAAAAGGAACAGTGAACATGGGAAGGTCATTCTACGTCGGGGCGAATCTGGTTGCAACCTCTTTGTCCGGCTTTTTTGCCCGCCTTTTTTTTACTGAAATTTTGTGTAGAATGTCCGCTCTGTTTATTCCTTTTCAACCCCCTCTTCAACCTTGCTCGCTTTGTGTTATGAACGAAGAATTGACTTCAGTGACCCCCGAGTCTTCCGTCCAAACCCCCGAACAATCCGCCCAACCGGAATCCGAATCGGTTCGTCCGAGAATTCCAATTGGTTCACAACGGAATCCTGACGCTTATCGTCCGAAACCGGCAATTGCGGCTGTTGATCCTGAACAGAACATTGATTCGTCGCAGGAAAGTGACCGCGCGAACGACGGACATTCGGACGAGAAGAAAGAGGAGAAGAACGAATCGGGGACAGGAGAGGAACCGGCATCTGAACATTTACGGTCGGCCTCATTCAAAAGTGGTCAAAATTTTGACGGTACACGACCCTGGTTTCGCTCAACAGACGAAAAAAGTTTGAGCAGGGACGGGGGAACCCGAAATGAAGGGGGGACAAATCAGGATCGAGGTCCTCGTTCGGCTCAAAAACGAAGTGGAGGAGCAGGACCGCGCGGTCGTCAGAATGGAACAGGGGAAGAAGGATCAGACGCTCAATCAAAGGGTCGTTCGCAACAATCCTTAGACGCTGTTCCCTTTCAACCGGCTGCTAAAATTCCGCTCCCTCAATTGCGGGGCAAAATGTCGGACGATCTCGAAGAGGAATTCAGTGCTCTTTTTGACGGGACCGAGATGGAATCCCTGTTCGTGAATGTCGATCAGGTTGCGTCGCAGGAACTGTTGGAGTCGGACACCAAACTCAAGGGCAAGATCATTTCAGTGAGCGGAGAAGATGTCTTTTTTGAGATCGGACAACGGGATCAGGGGATTGTCCCGACTCGGCAATTCAAGGAAGAACCCCAAATCGGTCAGGAATTCGATCTTGTCGTTCTTAAATTCCTGCATGAAGACGGTTTGTACGAGTTGTCACTTCCTTTGAGTGCAGCTGATGTCCGCGATTGGGACCAGATTCAAGAAGGAATGATTCTCAACGCCAAAATCATTAAAGCGAATACAGGCGGTCTGGAATGTGAAGTCAACAAACTTCGCGGTTTCATTCCAATGAGCCAAATCGCTGTTTTTCGAGTTGAAAAACCGGAAGAATACGTTGGTCAGACATTGCCCTGTGTTGTGACAGAAGCGAATCCGTCCCGACGGAACCTTGTTTTGTCCCGCAAAGTCATGCTCGAACGAGAACGGGAAGAGATGCGGGAAAAACTGCAAGCGGAACTCGAAGTCGGTCAGGTCCGGGAAGGTCTGGTTCGCAAAATTATCGACGCAGGTGCTTTTGTCGATTTGGGCGGTCTGGACGGTTTCATTCCAATTAGTGCTCTCTCTTGGGGTCGAGTCCGTCATCCAAGTGATGTTCTTGCAGAAGGACAACGGATTAAGGTGAAAGTGAACCGGATTGATACGGACACGAAACGGATTTCGTTGACATATCGAGATGATGCGGACAATCCGTGGAGCAACATTTTTGAGCGATTTACGGAGAAGAGTACAGCGCGGGGTAAAGTGACGAAGATCATGGATTTTGGGGCGTTTGTCGAACTCATGCCGGGTGTTGAGGGATTGGTCCATATAAGTGAAATATCTCACAAACGAATCGGCAACGTCGGAGAGGTCCTTTCAGAAGGAGATTGGATTGACGTTTTTATTCAGTCAATTGACGAAACCGGTCGACGTCTCAGTTTGTCAATGAAGCAATTGGCCCCGGAACCGCAACCGGAGATGACAGAATCGACGGATGAAGCGGTTCAAGGGGGTGAAGCGGGGGACGGAATGGGGCAACGAGGTGGAAAACAACAGGGCAAGGGGAAAAAAGCGGAACCGGAATCCGTTGCAGTCCCGCTTAAAGTGAAAAATCTTCCTAAAGGTCCGCTCAAAGGAGGGGTCGGGTCGGGGGGAGACGGGGAAAAATTTGGGCTGAAATGGTGAA
Source organism: Thermoguttaceae bacterium (assembly GCA_051660685.1). GTDB lineage: Bacteria > Planctomycetota > Planctomycetia > Pirellulales > Thermoguttaceae > JAVBSX01. Next base: position 42,839 of record JBOFQB010000093.1, read on the forward strand.
ATAGACGTTGGTCTTTTCATCGTTGTTTTTGGTGCTTGGTTAATTTTGTTGATATAAAAAGCTGGGATAAAAATAGGATTCCGTCTGAATTCCAAATTGAGTCTGAATCGTCAATCCCAAAATTTAATGTGAACAGGAATTAGGCTTTTTGTAGAGGGGGTTTAGCAGAAAAGAGGTAGAAGCGTGTTTGGAAACATTCCAAGTTTGAGTAGTCTGGGTAATTTGGGTTCGATGTTCAAAAAGATGCAGGAATTCAATGTCAAAATGCAGGAACTGAATGATCGGGCAAAAGCAACTCGGCTTAGCAGTGTTGCAGGAGGAGGTCTCGTTAAGGTTGAAGTCAATGCACTCAGTGAAATTCTTGCATGTAGCATTGATCCCTCACTGTTCACGCAAGGAGATTGTGAACTGCTTGAAGATATGATTCTTGCAGCGACCAATGGGGCATTAGGTTTGGCGCGGGAGAAACATGGAGAAATCATGCGTTCACTTGCGACGAACCTAGAAATGTCAGATTTGGACGGTCTGAAAGACCTTTTGTTCAAAAATGAGGATTCGACGGACAAAGCATGATGAGCAAAAAGGAACATGTAAGATTGCCGGAATCGGCCCGGGATGTTTTGATTTCGCTGAATCCTAAAGCGGGGCGGAAATCTCCGCGAGAACGGGGAGAAGAATTGCGGGATCGTCTGATTGCAAAAGGTTTTAAGGTCAAATTGGGGACTGATTTGGCGGAATTGACGGAAGAGGCGAAGGAGCTTCATCAATCGGGGCGATTGCGGGCGTTGATTGGAGTTGGGGGGGACGGAACAGCAGCCGAATTGGTCAATCGAACGGAACCGGGAACGCCGATTGCGCTTTTAGCAGCAGGAACGGCGAATTTGCTCTCGAAACATTTTCGTTGGGGGGGGACCCCTGAACGGTTGTCCAACGTTATTGAAGAGGGTCGGTTGTTGACGTTGGATGCTGGTCGAGCGTCAGGACGGTTGTTTCTCGTCATGATCGGTTGCGGTTTTGACGCGTACACGGTTCAACAGGTTCACACTCAACGGGAAGAGAATTACCGAAAAGGAGCGAAACGAGGAGCCCATATCAGTTATTTGTCGTACATGAAACCGCTTTGGAACGCCTTTTTTGGATACAAGTTCCCCAAAATGCGGATTGAGGTGTTTGAGAATCACTCAGAAGAACCTCATTCAATTCACGAAAATGCGTGTTGGTCCTTTATTTTTAACCTGAATCGATATGGTTGGGGGATTCCTCTTGCGCCGGGCGCAAAAGGAACAGACGGTCGTCTTGATTTGTGTATGATGAAAAAGGGTTCCATCTTTCACGGACTCAAATACACGGCATTTGCGCAATGTTTCGGATTGCATCGTCGACTCTCGGACGTTACAATTCAGCAAGGAAAACGGTTCAGGATTACGTCAGATGAACCAGTCCCTTATCAATTGGACGGGGACCCGGGCGGGGTTTTGCCGGTTGACATCGAAGTTGTCGAGCAACGATTGACGCTGATTGTTCCTGAAAATGCCCGATCCTAACCCGTTTGTTGGACGTTTAGGCACGTCGTGTTCTTGTACGCCGTTTCTTGGTCGCGCTCCATTCTTTGGTCAAGGTTTCAAACACTTCGGGTGATTCATACCTGACAATACCGTGATGTTCGGGCATAGGACCGATCAAACCGCGTAAAACGGGACAACCGCGAATACTCAGGTCCGCGCTGCAATCGTCAACGCCAATTTGCAAGTGTCGTTTGAGTATCTCCTCTTCGGAGTGATAGTCGCGGATTTTCAATTCGTCGTCCGTTCCCCGGGTTACAACACGAAAAGTCTCTCGTTTCATAGTATTTGACCTAAATAGCGGTTTCCAGAAAATTGGGCAGTTCAATCGGTCGGTTCAGAAGAGCCGATTTGAATCGGACCGTCTTTGACATATCGTCTTTTGACGTGTCTTTGTCGCATCTTTTGACATCTGACAAAACTTGATACCTTACACCCCGAATACTTTCACCTATCCTTTCTTTCGTCCTGATTGCAAAAAGAATTTGAGGAAAAAACGAGTTACCTCTACAATTGCAACAAGGCGCATGATGCACAACAACCTCAGAATAGGTATATTCCTAATGATCTCGGTTCAACAATGATCCGAATTCAACCTTTCAAGGGACGTGACGGGATAATGAAAATTTTCAAGACCAGATGAGTGCAAAGGACGTAATGGTGTTTATGCTTTAGAGCTGCCTGATAATCATCAAACTTTTACTGACTGCTATATTCGTCAATTTAGCGGAATTTTTTAAGATTTTTCAAAAAAATAACAGGACGTGACCTAACCCAAAAGTGTCAATTTGACATATCATAGGTGTGGAGCGGGGAGATGGTGCTCTTTTTTAGGAGGGTCCTCAATCTGCAACACCAGCAAAGGTACGTCTCAGTCATATGCCGCAACGTTTAAGAATCACGAAAGGATCGTCCCATGTCTATTTTTTCCACGTTTTATGTTCAGAAGGGGAATACTGATGTCCCCAGGAATTTTGGTCGAATGATTCGAAACAGTTTTACCTATTTTTTATTTTTCCTTTTATGCCTTGTTGTTTCTCTCTCCTTTGGTGTTGATCGCGTTGTTGCACAAGAGAAGAAAAATGGGAACATTATTGAGTTTCTCGGGGTATTAGACCGGGAACAAGCTCAAGAAGTTGTGCTCGAAGAAGGGTGTATTCTGGTTCCTCTGAAACTGAGGAGCGGAAATGCTCAGAGTGAGAACCTCTATTATTTTCGGTTGAACCAACTTTCTTCCCTTGAAGTCGAACTTTTGCATGATGCTGCAAATGGAGATTGGAACCAGTTTGATCTGTTCCGCGCAGCGTTGATCGCAGAAGGTCATGTGTTGCCCGAAATTACTCAATGTGAAGAGCGATTTCAGCAGGTCGTCGTTTCTGTTCGAGCACAACTCGCACAGAATGTATCATTGCGCAACAATGGTGGAGATGCGGCGAAAGTCGTTTTTGAAACGCTTCACAAAGAATTGTTGATTGGGGAATATGACATCAACGTCACAGATCCCTTGCGAGTGATTACAACGGGGGACTACAACTGTGTGAGTGCAACGGTCTTGTACAATGCTCTTGCTCAGAGATGCGGTCTCAAGGTTTGCGGTTTGGAAACAGCCGGACACGTTTTGAGTCGCGCGAAGTATGCTTCGCAATTTGTCGACCTTGAAACAACTTGTCCGAACTGGTTTTCGTTGAAAAGTGAAAAAGAAAAAAAGGCAAGAATTGAAGATCGGGTTCAAACGGCCAAACCGAACCTGAATGAGGGTTCGGGCGAAAAAACCTTGCTCGAAGAGAGAATCGTCCGCGAAATCTCTGACGTCCAGTTGATTGCAACCGTTTATTACAATCAAGGTTTCGATCATTGGCAACATGAGCAGTTTGCAGAGTCCATTGTCGATAATGTTAAGGCCCTGTACTTGGACCCTGAGAATGAAACAATTTGGGGGAATCTGGTTGGTGCAATCAACAACCTTGCAATCAACTTTGCGTCCAAACATCACCAATATGATCTTGCAGCCGGATTGCTGGAGCAGATTGAGGTGTTGGAACCGAATTTTGCTTCATTGAAAGGAAATCAACTTCACATTTACTATTCCTGGATCAAATCCTTGAGCGGAGAAGGTCGAATTTCTGAAGCCGAACAGGTTTATCAAGAAGCCGAACAACATCTCCCGGGGAATGTTGAGTTGAGCACACTCATGCAGTCCGTTCAGCGTATGAAGCTCAAGTAAAAGAACAAACTCTGTTCAGGAAGAGCAAGATGTAAGGAGGGCGGACGACGGATCGACGTTAAAGACAGATGAAAAGCGGTTGAGTCGGACACGATGTTTTCCAAAATGTCGTGTCTGACTTTTTTTTGTCGTTCTTTTTGTCACATTCTTTTGTGCCAACTTTTGGGGGAGAGTTTTTACGTCTTTGACTCGGGTTATTTTGAACCGAAAAACCAACGACGAATTCGTCCGAACCAGGTTGTTGGTTCGGTCAAAGAAATCGGGGTTGCGGTTTCCTTTGACTCGACCGGTTTCGCAACGGAACCGGCAAGAGGGGGCGCAGGTTCTGAACGCTGAGGAGCTGGAATGAGGGTAAGCCATTTTTTTGATTCGGGGGGAACCTGACTCATTTCTTCCAACAGGAGTTGGGGCCAAAAACTTTCCAAAAGGTTCAGAGCATCCGAGAAACGGTCATTTGCTTGTCGAAAACGGACAACGCTAATGAGTCGCATAAGTTCCAGACGTTCCTGTTCTGAAAAGGAGAGTCGTTCCATTTGGACATCATCAATCCAGACTGTTCCTGCTCCTTGGAGTTCAAAACGGATTGCGAGATCACTCAGCTCTTCAAGTGGTAATTGTGTAAAAGGGACTCGGATGTTGCGCCAATGAACACCTTCAACGGGAGAAGATCGTTGTATCTCGGTTAAGAAGGTTTCATTCAAAGCGGCTGTTTTCAAAAAGGGTTCCCCCTTATGTTTTGCAAGCAGACTTAACCTAAGAGGAAGGTTCACAGTATTTTCGGGAATACCAATCCAAAGACTCAGCAAAAGACGACCGGTTGGAGGAGCTTGAAAACAGTTGCTGAGAACGATTCCAGTTTCCCCAGAACTGCACAGTTTTAAGCTGTTTTGACCTTCCATTTTATGTTGAGAGTCCAAACAGGCCAAAAAACTGTCTGAGTTGTACAACGTCCAACCGGGAATGACCGAAGAGGGCGATTTCGTGATCGGATTCATTCCGTCCTTGAATTGCCCAACCTGTTGTTGCAATTGGTGTTCGTTCGACAAATCCGCTTCTTTCGGCGACATGTGCCGTTCTTTGGACGACATCCGCTGTTCATTCAGCGAGACTTGGTGTTTATCAAGAGACCCTTGTTGCTCATTAAGTGAGGTGTTTTTGAGCGAAATCAATCCTTTGGGAGACTCAAAGTTGGGATTAACCAAATCAGTACAAGTAAAACGATGTTGGGCTGCTTTCGTCAAAAGGTCGATTTGAGCATTTAATTTTCCGCGATCACCGCAAATACTCTCAGGACGTTGAACAATGACCTGAGTTGGAATTGCTTGGGAATCACTCAATCGGACTCCGACCATATCATAGGGTTCCAGAGAAATACGCCAGATTAACTCTTTTTCGGATGAAAGAGGTTGGGGAAAGACCCGATTGCATGTCAGATTTTGCAGTTGAGCAATTGTGTTCGTCGCAAAATGCGTCTGGACCTCGACATGAAAGGGAGCACTGTTGATCCAATAAACATAAGTTCCCCGTTCTGTTTGGAGAAAACGGACAGTAACCGGCTGAATCGAGCTGTTATTGTCAGGTAAAAAGGTTTGAAAAGATTCTGGGGGTAGTGCTCGGAAAACAGAGAGCAGACTGAAAAGCGATTCGTCATAATGAGGTGAAAACCGGACACCTCCCTCAAAAAAGACAGGTTGATCCTTGATCGCCAATTGCTCGATATACGGTTTGCGATGTTGGACACCCCCTGAAATTGTTTGTAAGGTGAATCGAGTTCCAATCGGCTCATAAGGGATACTGGATTCAAAAGAAGGAATCAATAACTCCTTGCCCGGTTTGTAAAACAATGTACCTGTTCTCAATGAGTGTTGTGTAAATACAGCCCCTTCTCCTGCTTGTAACATTTCCTGTTGAATACTCCAATCCCCCAATTGAGAAGCGGGAATGATTTGTCGCGGTTGCAAGAACACGAGAGAGGAATCCTGTCCCAACTGTTCCATGTCAAAACCAAGTGAGAGCAATGTCTGAGTCAACGAATTCTTTCGAGTCAATGTCGGATAATATTCGGCGGAAATGGACGGACTGTCCAACATCGTTGCTCCTGCAAGATAGAGCAGGAATCGGGGATTTTTTCGGGCAAGTCGTTGCGAAAGTTGCTGATAAAAACGGGTTACAATGCCCGCTCTCCAACGAATCCAAGTTTCGTAGTGTTCTCCTTGTAAAAAATTCCAACGTTCCCGAAATCGATCAGGACCTGAAAAAAACGGCAATTTGACATTGGTCTCTTGTTCAAATCGCCCTATTGTTTCATCATCCAAACCCCAACACGGTTCAGCAAGTTGCGCAAACCCCTTTGAGGAAAGTTGAATTGCAATTCCGCCCAATGAAGAATGTTGACCATATTGATTCAGTATCCGATCAACTTGTTCAAATACGACTTTTTGAATGTCAGGATGCAGCAAATTGTAATCGGGTCCTGTCCGAGGTCGTTCATCCGCCAAATACAGACCATTTGGTCCAACCCAACGTAAACCGCGTGTTCCAACAGGCAAGGAGGATTGCAACTGAATTCGAAGGTCCACTTGCTCCATTGGACGGTCAAACCCAATTGCCGGAATGAACGCTAATCCTTCCCGGTCAAATAGATTGGCAAGATATTCAACACCGTCTGAACCGTTGACAAGAGAACGGTTGAGGACAGAACCATTTGGAACAGGGCTGTTTGTGAGAGCATCACTTGGAACAGGGTTATTTGTAAGAGAGCTGTTTGAAACAGGGCTGTTTGAAATAGGATCGTTCGTAAAAGGACTGTCGGTCAAAAAAGTTGATTGCCCAGAATCGGTTATGTTGCGTTCTTCCTGTCGATTGGATTCAACAGCAACAAGACCAAACGACAAATCATCAAACAGTGCTTGTCCTTCTGAACAAATCGAAATCATTGCCCCTCCATATCCAACCATTTGCAAGTATTCGGTCAGTCGGTCCCCCCCCTCACAAAATCGGTCCCAATGATTCCTTACAAGATTCCCAACTGTCCGGTCAACAAACAGTTCCTTTTGTCCATTTTCTACATCACCTGAAAACATGAAGAGACAATCAGGACGATGTAGATAGGCTGCAAAAAGACGGGATGCCGGGTTTGGAAACGATTTGGGCAATTTGGCAATAATCCGGGAAATCCGGATTTTGCCGAAAATAGCAGGTCGCCGATCCTGACGATTCGTCACGACGATCATCGGATTGGATGTTTTCGGCCAAAAAACGGCTCGAAAGAGAGAAATCTGAGCAGGACGATCTTCGCGGACCACTTCCTGCGCAACGTCAATGCCGCTTTCTAGGGTTTTCAGACATAGAACCCCTTGATGATTGGGTTCCCAAATGTTGATTCCAAATGTTTGGGGGCTATCTGCAAGATACTCAACTTCCAACAAATAGGGTTGGTTGGGTTGAGGAAGAGGAACGGAAAATGATTCCCAAGAAATCGCTTTTTTTTCTCCATTTGGACGAAGTTTGGCAAAAACACCGAGTCCCTCTTCATGTCGGAGCAAATCACCACTTCCTAACGGACCTTTCCAAAGAGCTGGAATGTGTCGTCCTGTTTTGTTGAGGAACGCCAATTTGGCAAACGGGCTCCACCATTCTGGATTGCTCGGATCAATAATGATTATCGGTTCTGTTGGAAGAAAACCAACAAACTGTAATCCTGTATCCCGATTTTGATCGTACTTTGTCTGACGGACTTCACCTTCTGTTTGCAAAACCGATCCAGTCTGGAGAATCGGATTCACAACGGGGAATGGTATGCCGAAACCGGCATGAGCGGTCACATCAACGTTTTGCAGATGTCTTGCATGACGCGACTCGGCCTGTTTAATGTTGGAAATTTCAAATTGGCCCGAATATAAAGTCCCGAAAAAATTCCGGTTCGAGATCACTTCTGAAATTTTTGGGACAGTTCCTGATCTTTCCTGAACGGACGCTGAAGTAGGCTGCTCCGTTTTCAAGAGGAGTGCTTCCTCGTTTTCACAACCTATTTCACGATTTGCATCATTACTCGTTTCATCACTTGTTTCATCACTTATGACACAGTTTGCATCATTGTTTGTTTCGCTGTTGACCGCAATGTTCGAATCAACCGAAAAGTCCAGACGTTCTTCACCCCGACTCAACAAGGTCGTCAGTATCACCAGAATCAACAACAGCGGACATAAACGCCCTATTGTTTTGCTAATGATTATCGATTGAATGGAGAAATCAGCGTTGCACAGTCTCAATAATCGGAATCTGCAAACCGTTTTCAACCAATTCAATTGTTGGAGCAAATCAGGAAACATTCAAGCAGGAAAAAAATGAAATCGGGGACAAACGCCGGATTCTACAAAACCTGTTCTGTTGTGACCAGACCAAATTCCCAACGCTCTATTTTACACATTTTACTTGTTTTCACTTTTTGCTCAAAAAAAACTGTCAACTCTGGACAACGGTCAACTCAGAACAACAGCGAAGTCCTTAATGAGCGAAGTATTTCAAACAGCGACACAAGGAACGCTGAGATTTGGCTGCTTTGTGAAATGATGCTCAATGACGGATTATGATGATTCTATGAATTTGCCTTTTTCTTGATTACTTACAAAAAAATGGTCCCCCCCTTTCTTGACAGGTTGGGATAAAACGTTTACGCTGTAGAAGTTTTTGTAAAGGACTCGAACAATAACGGGGACGTACTATACTCGGGACGGTTCGAGATTTCCGACGCTGAACTCGCCGAGTCTTGCAACGCAAGACATTTGCGAAAAGGTGAAGTGACTTTCGATACCGACTTTGGTAGACCCTTACCTATTACCCTCCTTCCTATTCATTCCATACTCAGATTCTTTACTCCAATGATTCAACATGGTCTTAAAAAAGTGCTCATTCTCGGCTCAGGAGCACTGAAAATTGGTGAAGCCGGAGAATTCGATTACAGCGGTTCCCAAGCCCTAAAAGCATTAGGGGAAGAAGGAATCGAAACGATCCTCGTCAACCCGAACATTGCAACGATCCAGACTTCACAGGATATTGCTGATCGGGTTTATTTTTTGCCCGTTACTCCTGAATTTGTGACCGAAGTGATTGAGAAGGAGAAACCGGACGGTATTCTGCTCGCATTTGGCGGTCAAACGGCATTGAATTGCGGCGTCGCTTTGTATCGAAGCGGCGTACTCGAAAAATATGGCGTTCGTGTTCTCGGAACCCCCGTTTCTGCGATCATTGATACAGAAGATAGGGAATTGTTCATTCAACGCTTGAACGAGATCGACGTTAAAACGATTGCAAGTCATGCTGTCTCAACCGTTGAAGATGCGTGCAAAGCAGCTGCTGATTTGAAATACCCCGTTATTATTCGGTCGGCGTATGCACTTGGCGGACTTGGGTCGGGTTTCTGCGACTCAGAAGAACAATTGCGAGTCCTCGCCAAAAAATCACTCTCCTTCAGCGATCAAATTCTGGTCGAAAAATCTTTACGCGGTTGGAAAGAAATTGAATACGAGTTGGTCCGGGACCGATTCGGCAATTGTTTTACGATTGCGAGTATGGAAAATTTTGACCCGCTTGGAATCCATACAGGCGAAAGTATTGTCGTTGCCCCTGTTCAAACCCTGACTGCTGCTGAAAACCAGAAATTGCGGGAAATCGCAATCCGAATCATTGAACATGTTGGAATTGTCGGGGAGTGTAACATTCAATTCGCCCTTGACCCCTATTCGGAAGATTATCGCGTCATTGAAATCAACGCCCGACTCTCCCGTTCGTCGGCACTTGCGTCCAAAGCAACAGGTTTTCCGCTCGCAATGGTCGCTGCAAAACTTGCTCTCGGTTATGGTCTGCACGAATTGAAAAATTCTGTGACGCAGACAACCCCGACCAGTTTTGAACCGGCTCTTGATTACATTATTGTCAAAATACCTCGTTGGGACCTGTCCAAGTTCAAAGGGGTTTCCAAAGAAATCGGTTCGAGCATGAAAAGTGTCGGCGAAGTCATGTCAATTGGCCGATCCTTTGAAGAAGCAATGCAAAAAGGACTCCGAATGATCGGTCAGGGAATGCACGGTTTTGTTGCAAATCGTGATTTGAACATTACAGACCTTGATTACAACCTAGAACATCCGACAGATACCCGGGTTTTTGCGCTTGCACAAGCGTTTCAAGAGGGGTATTCGGTTGACCGGATTTATGAATTGACAAAAATAGATCGTTGGTTCCTTGAGAAACTAAAAACGATTCATGAAACGAATCAGGAACTGCAACAGTATAATGCGGTTGCTGAAATTCCTGACGACCTGTTTATCAAAGCCAAAAAGAAGGGTTTTTCCGACTTCCAAATCGGACGTGTCGTCTCTCACGGAAAGTTGGACCCCGACGCCGGAGTTCTCGCTGCACGAAAAGAACGTCAAAAACGAGGAATCATCCCCTTTGTTAAGCAGATCGACACGCTCGCCGGGGAATATTCCGCCAAAATCAATTATCTGTATTTAACCTATCATGCAACAAAACATGATATAGAATTCCCCAAAGATGGTAAAAGCGTTGCTGTTCTCGGTTCAGGTGCTTACCGAATCGGTTCTTCCGTCGAATTTGACTGGTGTTGCGTTGGAGCAATCAAGACGATTCGCAAAGAGGGTTATACGGGGATTATGATTAACTGCAACCCTGAAACCGTTTCGACCGATTATGATACATGTGACCGTCTTTATTTCGACGAACTGTCTCTTGAACGGGTTCTCGACATTGCCGAGTTGGAACAACCTAAAGGTTTTGTTGTTTCAACAGGGGGACAAACGCCGAACAATCTTGCAATGCGGCTTTATGAGCAGAAGATTCCGATTCTTGGAACAGCTCCGACCTCGATTGACCAAGCTGAAGACCGTCATAAATTTTCCTCGCTTTGCGACCAACTCGGGATTGACCAACCGCGTTGGAAGGAACTGAGCGGTTTGGATGAGATTCACAACTTTGTCCAAGAAGTCCAATTTCCCGTTATTGTTCGTCCTTCCTACGTTCTTAGCGGAGCTGCAATGAACGTCGTTTCCAACCGGGAAGAACTGGACCATTTCCTGACACTTGCTGCAAATGTTTCAAAGAAGCATCCCGTCGTTGTCTCTGAATTCGTTCAAGACGCCAAAGAAATTGAAATCGATGCTGTTGCAAAAGACGGCGATCTGGTTGCGTATGCGATTTCCGAACATGTTGAATTTGCGGGGGTTCATTCGGGAGATGCAACCATTGTTTTTCCGCCTCAAAAATTGTACATCGAGACAATACGGCGAATTAAACGGATTTCACGGAAAATTGCAAAAGCGTTGAACATTTCGGGACCGTTTAACATGCAGTTTTTGGCGAAAGACAATGACATTAAGGTCATTGAGTGCAATCTCCGGGCATCTCGCAGTTTCCCCTTTGTCTCGAAAGTTCTGAAAATTGATTTTATTGAACTCGCAACAAAAGCGATTCTTGGACTCCCGGTTGAAAAACCGAATAAATCCAGTTTTGAACTCGATTACGTCGGGATCAAAGCCCCGCAATTCAGTTTCTCTCGATTAGCAAAAGCCGACCCGATTCTCGGCGTTGAAATGGCGTCAACCGGGGAAGTCGGTTGTCTTGGAGAGGACTTTTACGAAGCAATCCTCACTTCAATGCTCTCTGTCGGTTATAAAATACCGCAAAAAAAGAGTATCCTGATTTCAAGTGGTCCTCCCCGCGCAAAAGCCGATTTGCTTGAAGATTGTCGGATGTTGACCAACGACGGGTTCAAATTGTATGCAACACGCGGAACAGCATCCTTCCTTGCCGAAAATGGTGTTTTGGCGGAACCGGTTGCTTGGCCGGACGAAGAGTCGCCGAATGCTCTTGATCTGTTGCGGGACCATAAAGTTGATCTTGTCGTCAATATTCCAAAAGACCTTTCCCGATCTGAGTTGACGAATGATTATGCAATTCGTCGGGGAGCCGTTGATTTTAACATTCCTTTGTTGACAAATGGACGACTTGCGTCCGCCTTTTTGCAAGCCGTTTGTCGGGCAGGACGTGAATCAATCAAGATAAAAAGCTGGGACGAATATACCAGTTCAGAAGAATAAAGCGAATGAATAGGACAATGAAAATGAATAGAAATAGGAAAGTGTGAAACTTTCGAGGTTAGGTTGGGACATTGGGTTTGAATATTGTGCGATTGACTGCTATACTGGGGTGTTGTTGTTTGTAACAATGTTGTTTGAACAGTTGACTGATCCCCTTTTTGTGTGAGGTGTCCCTAATGTCCGTTTCACGTCGTTCGTTTTTGTTGGGTTCAACACTTGGAGCCGGTTTGCTTTCTTGTTATTCCGGCATTCAAGGTCAGGAATCTCCTTTGACAATTGCCGGTTTTGACCAAACAGCAACCGAAATGGATTCAACGACTGTTTGGAAACCGGTTAGTGATCGAAAAATCAAAATGGGATTGGTCGGATTTGGCGTTTGCCAATTTGCAGCCCAATTCGGTTTGCAGGATCATCCCAATGTCCAAGTGGTTGCAGTCAGTGATTTAATTCCCGACCGTTGCAACGCTCTTGCTAAAGTGGTTCGTTGCCGTAAAACCTATCCTTCTCTTGAAGAAATGGTCAAGGACGAAGAGATTGAGGCGGTCTTTGTTGCAACGGATGCTCCGAGTCATGCCCGACATGCAATCGAGGTTTTGAAACATGGTAAACATGTTGCATCTGCTGTTCCCGCTGTTTGGGGAACGCTTGAAGAAGCCGATCAACTTCTGGAAATGGTCCGAACAACCGGCTTGAAATACATGATGTTTGAAACGTCTGCTTTTCATGACGCGGTTTACGCAATGAGAAAGATTTATCAAGCGGGCGGTTTCGGCAAAATGATTTATACAGAAGGTGAGTATTATCATTATTTTGAGACGCCTCTTGATTCCTTTCGGGGTTGGAGAATTGGTCTTCCTCCTCAGTATTATCCGACACATTCCAACGCTTACTACAATTGTGTGACCGGGGGAACCTTTACCGAGGTCTCATGTTTGGGGAATCGGAGTATTTTGGAGCATTTTCAACCGGAAAAAAATGTGTATGCCAATCCCTTTGGAACGGAAGTTGCGTTGTTCCGAACAAGTGAGGGGGGGATGTCTCGCATGATTGTCAGTTGGGATACCCCGGGAGTTGGGGGTGAAACCGGTCGGGTTTGCGGACAATTAGGGTCGTTTTGGTCCGAATATCAGGGAACATCACAAGGACAAGCGATTGTTCGTCCGTTGAATCTCAGGAAACCGGCACTTCCCCCGGGAATGAATGCAGGAGGACATGGAGGTTCACACGGTTATCTTGCGAACGAATTCGTCACTTCGATTCTTGAAAAACCGAAAACCGCTCATTGACGTTGCAGATGCGTTAAACATGACCGTTCCCGGGATCATCGCTCATCAATCCGCCCTGAAAGACGGGGAACTGTTAAAAATCCCACAATATAAAGTGTAGGAGTTAGAAAGTGGGAGTGAAGAAAGGGGAATCAGGATCATAACGACACAATGCAGGTTTTCCGATCCCGCTGTTTTGTTGTGTAACCCTCCTTTTGTTTGACTCGATTTGATATTCAATATCCTCTCCCTTCTCGATTCTACCTTCTATACTGCAAACGGTTAGAAAGGGTTTGTTTTCCGATTGGAACGCGGGCATCCTGCCCGCATTTTTTTCTTGATGCAGGCAAGATGCCTGCGTTCCGACAAAATGTCCATTTTGGACCCGTTTGGGGTATACCTACTCAATTCTCAATTCACAATTCTCCCTATTACCTCCTCCCTTATTATGAAAATAGCCCAGATAGACGTTTACTTGACACGATTTCCCTTTCGTTCCCCCTTTCGTTGGGCGGATAAAATGCTGGAAGCGATGCAAACCGTTTTATTGCGGTTGACAGATGCGGACGGAAATACGGGTTGGGGGGAAGTTTTTCCGGGGAATCAGCCGATGTTGACATCCGCTTGGTCTTTGGGGGTGTTTTATGTTCTCAAAGAATGTATTCTCCCCAGTTTGGGTCCAACCCCCGCGATTGATTCCGGCGAATCGTTGAGAGAACATCTGAAATTTATTCGAGGTAATCAACCGGCAAAAGGGGTTCTTGACCTTGCATTTTGGGATTTGTATGCGAAACGGCAGAAGAAACCTCTTCATACCGTCATTGGCGGGGATAAAAAGGAGATCGAGGTTGGGGTGATTTTTGACCGTTATGAAGCCTTATCCCCCTTTATCGATCACTTCAAAGAAGCGGTTGCGCAAAAATACAAACGGATTACGTTGAAAATGCGACCTGGTTGGGACCTGCAAATTCTCGGAATTGCAAGGAATGAAGCACCTCTTCAGATGTTACAATGCGATGTTGAAGGTGTTCTGGAAATGGATCGACATTCGGACATTCTTTATCGATTTGACGATTTTTTTCCGAGTTTGCTTGAACAACCCCTTTCGATCAGCGAATTTGTTGGACATGCAATGTTGCAGGATCGAATGAGGACCAGTATCGGTTTGGATGAATCGATCTCGACGTTCGATCAAGCGGAAATTGCGATTGATCTTCGTTCAGCCAATACCTTCTGCTTAAAACCAGGTCGGGTTGGGGGAATCACAGAAGCGAAACTGATACATGATGCGAGCGTCGCGTCGGAAATTACCTGTTATTCCGGTTGTGACGGAACAACGTCGATTGGATACCGTTTCGTTGCGGCACTTGCCGCACTTCCCGGTTTTACACTTCCTGCCGATTATCTTAGAACGGATGAACTTCTGCTTGACGACCCGGGCATTCCGCTCAAACCGGTTCTTAAACCGGACGTAGAAGGTCAGGAACGACAAGTGATTGAACTTTGGGACGAACCGGGAATTGGCATGGAACCGGATATGGAGCTGATTGAACGGAATCTGGTCCAGAAATTCACTTGGCCGGTCTAATACGGAATCTGAAATTTTGACAAATTGTAAAAATTTGGGTATACATCCGGTTCGAGCCGACTATAATAAAGGGGAATAGGAAATCTATCCATTTTTTTTGAAAAAATGTGAAAGAAGATCATTTTAGGGGCAACTCTCGTTTTACTTGGATTTGATGAAGTCTTTTACGAATGTTTGATAGGATGTCTGAAACACTCCAACCGAAATCGTTTGAAGAACAACAATCATCTGGAGAAGTTTCTGAGATTGATTGGGATGCAACACTTAGGGCGAACCAGAATTGGTTGCGGACGGTGATTGCTGCGCGTGTTGGAGAACAGGCTGCTGTTGATGAAGTTTGGCAGGAAGTAGCACTTGCAGCATTTCGGCAAAAAGCACCACTTAGGGATGCAGGTAAAGTTGCACCCTGGTTGTACCGAATCGCCGTTACTCAGTCGCTCATGTACCGACGAAAAATGGGACGTCGGCGCAAACTGCTTGATCGTTATACACAACAGGTGAACGTCCAAGAATCGGATAATCGGGAATCGAATCCGCTTGATTGGTTGTTGACGCAAGAACGTCGTCAGATTGTCCGGGATGCTTTTGCCCGATTGCCCCAACGTGATCGTGAAACTCTGATGTTGAAGTATTATCACAATTGGAGTTATAAAGAAATGGCGGACAAAATGGGCGCGAGTATCGCCGCAATTCAGGCCCGGCTGCATCGAGCAAGGGAACGGTTGCGGGATGAATTGACTCACCATTTTTGAGTTTCAGGGTATGTCAGGTTTCAGCTCGTTTCAAATCTCAGGCAGCATCCGGTTGCAATTCAACCTTGCCTAATGTTGATTCGACTTTTGACATGTCTCATCACTTTATTGCTGTACACGAAGTTATGTCTCTTCCCAATATACAACAACACATTGGTTACTTTGAACAGATCGCCTTACTCGTCGACGGAGAATTGGGCGAATCTGAGCGGATACACCTTCTTGCCGAATTGGATCACGTTCCAGACGGTTGGAAACATTGTGCGCTGCTGTACATCGAGGATCAGGAACTGAAAAAAGCCTTTTCTCCCCGACTCGAGGTGTCACACCTTTTGGAAGGTCACAGTCCCTTTGAGGTTTTTCCTGAATCCTTGCAAATGGAAATGGAGGAAGAGGACGAACTCGAATTCCTCAAATCGTTTGGAATGTTTGACGAAAGGATGCAAACCGGTTCGGAAGAAAGGACCGAAACCGACCCCGCAAAATCGTTTTCAAGACAATCGGTTAAAGAACAATCGACTAAAGGACAATTGGTTGAGAGACAAGGGGCAGGTGAAGTCGATTCTTCTGCGAGTTCTTTGGGTGATATGCGCGGGACATTGACAACCTCAAAACCTGATATTCGGGCTGCATCTCGGACCAGTCAAATGCCGCAATCAGCCCCGTTGTTTTGGGCTGCAATCGCCGGTTGTCTCATTCTCGGTTTTTCAACCGGCTTCTTACTCCGTCCAGATCAATTTAATCTGGGAACAGGGAATCGGATTGTTCAGACGACAACCGAGGAGACAGGGCATCCTTCCTCGTTTTCAACGGCGCAAACCGAGAAAAAGACGGGTCAATCTGTTCCTTTTGACAGTTTGCCAACTCCGATCACTTCAGGTAATCTAGGCTCCTCTCATCCGGGTTCCTCCTTATCTCCAACGCAACCACAACTTCGTTTGGTTTCGTTGAAACATGATTCTCCCTTTACCGAGCAGGTTCAATTACCCTGTTATGAAAAAGATTCGATTGAACCGAGTGTTTCGTTCCCCCCTGTTAATAAATCACAACATGATTTTCGGGAGAAAATGCGCAATGCCGGACATGATGTCCAAGTCAAACGTTCTTATCTCATTGTAGGAACAGCAACAGGAGAGCGCATTTTGGTTCCTGTTGAAGATATATTCATTCAGTATTCTGGGAATAACCTTTACGAATAATTTTTTATTGGTCAAATCCTTTTTTCACGGACTGTAGGGGCATCTTCGGTACAACCATCTTTTTGAGAGAGTCCCTCTCTCATGCACCTGATGTTCGTCTGTCGCTGAAGTTGCGCGCTCTTAGGTTCGGTCATTTGCGATTTTTTGTTGATACACCTCGAATAATGCAATTTTTCAAAAACTCAGACTTTGCAAAACAATCTGTTGGCGAGTCGGTTTTTGTCAAAATGCGAACATAAAGAGGTGACTTTATGGATGTAACCTGTCCTTGTACCAAATTCGCCAAAATTTGTGAGTTCATTGATCGTTTTTTCGCACAATTTGTGAAACTCAAAAACGCTCAACTCTATAACAAGGTTGGATAAGGACATCGTGAGAGGTACTCCTTTATTCTGTTTAACTTAACATAAGGATAACGATTATGAAGAAACCGCTGTTGTATGCTTTACTGTTGGTCGGTCTGGGACTTCTTTGTCTCTCAGGTTTAGTGCTTATTGCACAAGAAGTTGTTGAAGTGGAAACGGTTGAGGAACAGGTGATTCCGCAGATTCCTGAGTATTATCTTGGGATTCAGTGTGAACCGGTTCCTGAAATTCTGGCGGAACACCTCGAGTTGGGAGATGTCGGTCTCCTCATCCTCGCCGTTGTTCCCGACGGTCCCGCCGATCAGGCAGGTCTGCTCAAAGGTGATATTGTTTTGCAACTGGACGGAAAATCTGTAAAAAAAATCACGGACATTTTTGCGACATTAGAACGGGACAAGGACAAAGAGCAGAAACTGGAGATTATGCGTAAGGGGAAGAAGCAGGAAATACAGGTTAAACCGGGGAAACGACCTGAAGGAATGGTGCAAGGGACCCCGCCGACCGGGATGTTTCGTCAAATTCAGCCCGGCATTATTTTTCAAGGTCCTAACGGGGAGGAGACGCGGGGAATGATTTCGCGGTTTATTGAGCAGATGGAAAAGGCGGGCATAGACATTCAGGCGATTGAGGGGGCAGATCGGATGTTTGGTAATGATCCTCTTGAAAATCGGAACCAATTTTCCGTTCAAATTGTTCCAGGTTCCGAACCGGGAACGCAGCGAATTCAGGTTCGCAAGGACAATGAGATATGGGATGTTGAGAAGGTCGAGGACTTGCCCGAAGAACTGCAAGGTCCGGTTCAACGAATGATCGGTCCCTCAGAACGTCGGGGAATGATAATGACTCCGAAAAAGGAAAAGGGAAATGATTCCGTCAATCTTGAGGAGACGTTGAAAAAATCTTGGGATGATCTTCGAGACAAGATGAAAACGGAATTGGAATCATTTGATTCCGAAGTCAAAAAGTTACAACTCCCCGATTTTGAAGCGATTTACAACAAATACCGTAAATCCGTTGAGGAGGACATTGACTCGTTGATAAAGCAACCTGAATCCAAGTAACCGACAATCACAAGACCGTCGTATGAAAGTCGCTGTATTGCAGCGACCTCGTGTTTAGCCGCGATACAACGTATCGCGCGTTCTGAGAGAGATTTCAAACGCGCGGAACGTTGTTCCTCGGCTAAACGGGGAAACACGCAGAACATTGTCCTGCGACGCAGCAATAAAGAAGGAAATTATTCAAACGCCGTCTTTATGACACAAGTCATAATATCTTGAGAACGGTTCACTTTTGATACTGCCGGTTTCACCGAATGTTGTTTTTTCCTCTTGCTAATCCGCCGTTGACTTTGACATTTTGGGCGTTAACAAAGGATGCGGCGTCGGACACTAAAAAGAGAACGGCGTTTGCGACTTCCTGAGTCTGACCCCAACGGTTCAGAAGTGACTCTTGTTTTCCTTGCAATTGAAATTGTTCCGGGGCGGTTTGGCCCCAACGGGTTGCGATCCAACCGGGGGAAATCGTGTTGACCCGAACTTCAGGCGCGAGAGTATGGGCAAGGGACGGGACAAAACCCGCAATTGCCCCTTTCACAATTCCGTACAACTGTGCCGTTTCTCCTGCCAAACCCAGCTCAATTCCGTCCCAAGAAAACAGAACGATCACCCCTTTTCCAGATTGTTTCATCATCCCGCCGATTTTTCGGGACATTCGAACGGGCGCGAGCAGATCGACCGCAATCAGTTCCGCCAGTTTTTCTTCAAAGGAGAGAGGTTTTAGAGACGGGGACATGAGATCGATCCCGGCTGCATGGACCCAAATGGAAATGTTGGGGAACTGTCCAAGAACCTGATCGAGAAAGTGATCCTGCTCTTCGATTTTCCTCAAATCAGCCGAAAAAAAAGCGGCTTTTCCGCCGAAATTTTCAATTTCCCGGACAACCTCAAGAGCTTTTTCGGGATGTTGATTGGCGTGCAAAACAACCGTTGCCCCGACTTTTGCCAATGTAAGGGCAACAGCGTGACCGATTCCGCCCGACGCCCCGGTTACAACGGCAATCTGACCGTCCAATCGAAAAGAAGATGCTGACATTGATAGGGGATAGGGACTGGGGAATAGGGGATAGGGGAGAGAGTCCGTCGTTTAGCCGAGGAACAACGTTCCGCGCGTATTGAAATTTCAGAGCACGCGATACAACAATTTCGAATGTCGTAGACATTCAATCATGGTAGAACGAAAAACAAAATTGGGGTCAAACAAAACAAGTGGGGCCCCGTTGACTCGCGTGATGTCCTTATCTTTCCTTTTCCTTCTTCCCTAGTCCCTATCCCCTAATCCCAATCCCCTATTCCGCGATTCACTACTTACGCTGCTTCTCGTGTTGGGGCTCCAACCGGGAAGAGTCGTCGGGCCGAGTTTTCCGCGTAAAAGTCCTTGATCGACTCGACAACAAAGTGTTGTTCATCTGCCGTTAATTCCGGGTAAATCGGAAGGGCCAAAACTTCGCGCGACGCTCTAAAGGTTTCCGGCAAGTCTTCCGGGGCATAACCGAGCGACTGGAAACACTGCTGTTCATGCAGTCCTAACGGATAATAGATTTCCGACCCGATTTTTCGGGCTGCAAGAGCTTGACGAAGTGCATCTCGTCGTCCGTCCGGGACCCGAATCACATACTGATTCCAAACATGTCGTCGATTCGGCAACATTTTCGGGACACTCACTTCACGCTCCAGTTCGGAAACGGAGAACAAATCGTGATAACGTTGGGCATTTTGGCAACGCATCATTGTCCAACCTTCCAAATGTCGCATCTTGACATTCAGTATTGCGGCTTGCAAGGAGTCCAAACGACTGTTAATCCCGACAATCTGATGATAATAACGCGGTTCCATTCCATGACCGCGAAGAAGCGTCAATTTTTTTGCGTAATCGGCATCTGGGGTCGTCAGCATACCTCCATCTCCGGCCCCGCCCAAATTTTTAGTCGGATAAAAACTAAGTGCCGTTATATGTCCCCAAGAACCGGCTCGACGTCCTTCCAACTCAGCACCAATCGCTTGCGCTGCATCTTCGACGACAAGAGCCTTGTTTTGTTCCGCGATTTGCAGAATTTCTTTCATCTCGACCATTTGGCCGTAAAGGTGAACCGGGATAATTGCTTTGGTTCGCGCTGTGAATTTGCGCCGTATATCGTCAACGGAAATGTTATACGAATCGGCGTCAATGTCGGCAAAAATCGGGGTTACGCCCAAACGGGTTACGCTACTTGCGGTTGCAAAAAAGGTAAAGCTCGGGACAATGACTTCATCACCCGGTTGAATATCGGCTGCAAGAAGGGCGAGGAGCAGGGCGTCACTTCCAGAAGCGCAGCCAATTGCGTGATCGACCTGACAGTAGGCGGCGACGGAGTTTTCGAGTTTTTTCACTTCCGGCCCTAAAACAAACGCACCACTTTCGCAGACACTTCTCAGAGCACTCACCATTTCGTCCATGATCGGACCATGATGTCGGTGTAAATCGAGGAGTTGGACTGGTTGCTGATACGGCAGAATCCCGTCTTCGTTATTGAAATTCCCTTTCATCGTTGTGCTCTTCCTTGAGACTAAAGTGGTAGTATAGGTAAAATCGGTCATTTTTGACGACCGAATTGAATCCTGAAAACAACGGTCATCCATAACCGTTAATTATTTATCGAATTTCCGGGGACATTCAAGCAGTCATTTCGGAAATTTTCCAGAACTCTTCAGAATCGTACAAAACCTGTTCCTCTTTGTCAAGATTAAAAAAACAAGTCGATTGAATCGCTCAAAAGGGTGAACAACAACGACAACCTACGTTCGACTTACTTTCCTTTTCGGTTGAAGCAGAATGCAAGAGTCAGGCCGATTACAAGGATAATGACCGTTCCGAAAACCGGGATCAGGTTCGAGTAAAAGGGGCTGAGACCGCCAAGATTGTTGACCGCAAAGTTTCTGAGTGATTCTTCGGGTCCTGTCAAACCTTGTTTTCCCAACCAACGTAAAACATCGGGAATCGTCATGTAGAAAATCGCGGCTGTTCCGATCACAACCGCCGTAATTGCGGCGAAATTTTTCGGACGTTTACTTAACATGCCGAGCAGGAACAGACCGATCATACCCCCGCCGAAAATACCGCAAAGGGTCCACCATATATCAAGAGCACTATCGGTCAGCTTGATCAGAATCAACGCAACTCCCGTTCCCAAAACGCCCCAAGTGATTGTCCCCAAATACAAGACATTCATTGATTCCCGTTCAGAAGCGTTGGGACGGAAAAATCGCAGATAGTAATCCCGTAAAATCAGCGTTGCTGAGGAGTTCAAACTCCCGGAAATGGTACTCATTCCGGCGGAGAAAATCGCCGCAATCAACAGACCCGTCAATCCAGGAGGTAATGATTTCCCAATAAAATGGGGGAAAACCCGATCTGCAACGTCTTTCTCCCCCAAAGTCGCCGCTTTTTCGTCAACACGTTGTTGATACTCCGAGGAAAAAAACTTTTTCCCCGATTCGTCCGTCGTGTATGTTGCCCGAACACCTTCCTGCATCAATTTTTGATGTGCAACAACCTGATAAACTTCCTGCAATCCGGTTGCATTATTCGGTGCATGATAGAACATGAACAACAATGTTCCGATCAGGAAGAAGAGGGCGGAAACGGGGATGTACATAACAGCTCCGACCCAAAGACTTTTTCGGGCTTCACGTTCACTTTTTGCCGTTTGATACCGTTGAACATAACTTTGATCGATCCCAAAATTTCTCAGGTTGTCGCAAAAACCAAAGAGCAGAATCACCAAAATCGTCGCCGTTCCCAATTGCAACGAAACGGTTCCGCTTGAATCGAGCGAAAGACCGATTTCTCCAAGAGAGAATTTTCCCTGCTGATAAGCGTCGGAAATTGCATTTCCAAGACCTCCCTCGATGTTCGCGGAAAGAAAATAGAGGGAGATCAACGCGCCAAGGAGAAGAATGACGGTTTGGATTGCGTCGGTCCAAATAACGGCGAGAATACCGCCAATAAACGTGTAAAGAGTAACGGTGATACCTGTTATGACAATGATAAGTCGAATATCCCAACCGAAGAGGACGGACATAGGGAGCGCGAGCAAATAGGTCACGACGCCGATTCGGGCGAGTTGTGTCAAGAGGTAAAAAACACTTGCGTAAAGTCTTGCCCAAAGACCGAACCGTTGTTCGAGATTGGCGTAAGCGGAAACGTCTTTTGCATCCCGATAATAGGGGAGAAACCAGACAACAGCGATTGCGGTTGCGGCTGGAATTGCGAGACTGTAGACGAACGCATTCCAATTTCCTCCGTATGCTTTTCCGGGGAGCGCGAGATAACTGATACTACTGAGATAGGTTGCGAAGATGGAGAGACCGACCAACCAACCGGGGAGTGACCGTTCAGCAGCGGTAAAACCTTCTGTTGACCGGCTTTTGCGCCAAAAGTACAGACCGACACACATAGTTGCAGCGAAGTAAGCGGCAAGGACGATCCAGTCAAGTTGCGTAAATGTACTCATTAGGGAATAGGGTGTGGGGGATAGGGGATAGGGAAGAGGAAGGAAGTTCGTCGTTTAACCGTGAAACAATTGCCGTTTGACCGCGATCCAGTTGTCGTTTAGCCGCGATACAACGTATCGCGCGTAAGAGAACGTAGAATTGAGAATGAAAAAAGGCAGAAACGTCATCTGACGCATAATCGGTAATATGGTGTTAATGCGAGGAGTATTCCTCCCTATTCCCCATTCCCTATCCTCTATAAGACGCTTGGATCGAGGACGACATGTTTAATGGTCCGTCGATTCCAAGTGTAAGTGAGGTGAACCAAACCGTCTTTCGTCTGAATAATCGCCGGATAAGAAAACTCGCTCATTGGGGTATTCTCAACCGTCGCAACCACTTTCCAGTCCCGACCATTCTCCGAAATCGCCAGATTTATCATGTCCCGACCTTTCGGTTGTCCATCTTTCAAATTATTGGAATTCGTATGATTGTAAATCAGCAAATGACGACCATCTTTGAGCGTCACAACATCCGTCCCCGAGTTGGGATTTGGCAATTCAAGCGGCGTGAGCGGTCCCCAGTTCTTCCCCTCATCGTCAGATTCGATCAACCAGAGTTTGCCGGTATTCCCATTTCGGTTCCTCGCAATCATCTGCAACCGTCCCCCGTTGTTGTAGGTCAATAGACTCGGCTGAATCGCCCCTCCATCTCCCCGACCATGAAGCGGTCCCGTCGTACTCCACGTTTTGCCCAAATCACTGGTTTTCTCAACATGCAATATCCAGGGTCCCCCCGCTTCACTGCTGCTTGGACATAAAATCTCTCCTGACGGAAGTTGAACCGGCTTATTTTTGACTGGGCCGATCCCTCCTTCAGGTAATTTCTGCCGATCTTTCCAACTTTGCCCCTCATCGTCCGAAATCATCCATTCACCCCACCATTTGTCAGGATCAGGTCCCACCTTAAAAAACAACATGAGCGGTCCATCTTTCGGCTGAAAAAGAACGGGATTCCAACACGGTAATCGGCTTCCATCTGGTTGATTGCCGTTTGCAACTTCAATCGGTGTCGACCAAACGCCGTTTTCCAACCGAGACAGCCAAATTCCAACGCTCTTGTCCTTTTCGCGTAATCCGCCAAACCAAGCCGCAACCAATGTCCCCCCCGTTGTTTCTTCAATTGTTGAAGCATGACAAGCGGGATACGGGGCGTTGATATAGATCATCTCTTCCTGTATTTTCCCGGGAACGGAAACGGTCCAATCCTGAGCATATCCCAAGAGGGTTCCTAACAGCACAAGGGCCAAAGAAAGCAGCAACGGTTTTGTCAAAGTCATCTTTTCTCCAGAAAAAGGTGGACATGCAGAATAATCATGTTGACAGTTATATCAAAAGAATTTGGAAATAACAAGACGCGGGCGTGTTGAGAACGGTAAAAGGTCAGACTGCTAACAAGTTTGGTTTTGCGCTTTGAACCGAGCCGGGTCGGACGGATTTGTTTTTACCACGAAATACACGAAAGACACGAAAAACGGTATTTTGTGAGGTTTTCGTGTTTTTTGTGATTTTCGTGGTTCGAAAATGAAAATACTCTTTTTCGCAAAACTTGTTAGCGGACTGGGTAAAAGGTATTACACCAACGTCAATTCATTTTTTGAACCGCATTTGAAAAACGGTGTTATCCCCCAAACGGGTACAAAATGGACATTTTGTCGGAACGCAGGCATCTTGCCTGCATCAAGAAAAAAAGGCGGGCAGGATGCCCGCGTTCCAATCGGAAAACAAACCCTTTCTAACCGTTTGCGGTTTATAGTCATCTTGTTGTAAAAAGAACCTCTTTTTTTGACAAAATGTTGTTGAATACCCTCTTTTTTAGTGTAGAATCTACAGAACCTGTATCTCCCCCAACCAACCTGTTTTTCCATTTGGATTAAAAAAAAAGATGCACATTATTCTTTTTGAGGATTCCTACGTCAATCAGCTCTATCCGACAACAGTCAGCCGACCTGCTTTTGTTCTGAATGTTGGTACATATCGCCTCATCGATCTCATTCGTCGTCTCGAAGGAACAATCGAAGTTGCTGTTCGCCCCCATTTACGGTCCATTGTTGAAGCCGATTTTCCCGATTTCTGGAATCCTGAACAGGGCGAACGGAAAAGTCCAACTCTTCTGGTCAACGCCCGGGCTGTTCCACATGCCAAATTGTACGACCAATTACGACAATTGGTCAATCAGGGACGAAGTGGAATCATTATGAACGGACATCAGATTGCGGCTGCTCTGTTTGCCGGACCTGATTCCTGTTTGCCGAATCAGGTTCTTGGAGCCGGACAATTGCTTGGCATTGTCAATGACATGCACCTTGACATTCTTGATTTGCATATTCCGCTTCTTGACTACACACACGATCTGGTTCGTTATCAAATCAAATACATCAACGAGAATCTCGACGACCGTCTGAAATCAGGTCTGTTCCGCGAAATTGAAGACGGCGTGTTTGTTGCCCAGAATTGCGAAATCGGGCAATATCACGTTTTCGACAGTAAAAACGGGCCGATTGTCCTCGATGATGATGTCAACATCGGGCCGTATTGCTATATCAAAGGACCTGTCTATGTCGGGAAAAAAACCCGTGTCATTGAACATGCCGCAATCAAAGACGCCGTTACAATCATGTCAACCGCCAAAATCGGGGGAGAAGTCGAAGCGTCAACGATTGACTCCTTCACGAACAAGCAGCATCACGGTTTTTTAGGACACAGTTATCTAGGCAGTTGGATCAACTTAGGCGCGGGAACCTGCAACAGCGACCTGAAAAACACTTACGGTGAGGTCGTCCCCGAATCATCCGGCAAAAAGATCAAATCAGGAATGCAGTTTCTCGGCTGCATCGTCGGGGATTACTCCAAAACGGCGATCAACACCAGTATTTTTACAGGCAAAATCATTGGCGCATGCAGCATGGTTTACGGTTTTGTGACGACCAATGTTCCGAGTTTTGTCAATTACGCCCGATCATTTGGTCAGGTAACAGAGACAACGGTTGAGGTGATGATTGCGTCACAAGCCCGGATGTTTGCCCGACGTAATGTAGAACAGCGTCCTTGCGATTCCCAACTGTTGCGTGACATTTACGAATTAACGCGCAGTGAACGCCAATTGGCAAACGAACCCTTATCCTTGTAAATATCAAGAATTTGTCTTTTGATAGACCGCAAAACCGTTTGCCGTTCAACTTTTACGCAAAGTTGTGAAAATATCTAATCCCAAGTTCGTTGGTCGAGAAAATTCCCTTGTTTTTAAGGATAGATGCGGTTGTAATAGGTTGTATTAAGTGTCTTAAGTTGTCGAATTTTTGCGGGGTTTTAGGAGTTTACAGGTTTTATAAAAGTTTTATAAAAGTTTTATAAATCATCATCTCTTGTGAACCAACGTCCTGCTTTAGCTCGTCCCCGGGGTTCAATTTTTCCTGCTTTTCGAAGTTCCCGAAGAAACACTTGAATTTGGCTCAAACGACACGATGGAAGTACCTGCCCAAGTTCAGAAAGAGGAGTACCTTCCGGTCTGCGTTCTCGGATATGCTTTAATAATAGTTCTTTTTGTGTATTTCGATCCAATCCTTTTAGTCTCGTATATGTCCCCTTTTTTCCTTTGAGATGATAGTATTTTTTGCTGAGTATGTATTTTCCACGTCCCACCTTTTCAACGGCTCCTACTTCCAATAATCGGGGCAACCGGTTTTTGAGCTGATTGTCAATCGGCTTTTCTTGATGTATCGCATTGAGCACAAGAAAATCTTCCGTACTGAAAAGAGCCAACTGCTCTCGTCCTATTCTGCTCAGCATGACCAAAAACATCTCGTCCTGCACACTCCCTTCGAGAGTAAGACGTACAAGGTCTTTATCAGTACCTGTAAAATCGGGGAGAGGTTTCGCTTGCCTGATGTTTTGCTCAAACATCAGATTCATCCCTTGACCCGAACGCTCGACAAGTCCGCATTTTGAAAAGACATCTGCTAACCGTCGATTACGCGGAGATTGGCGATCTAGGATATTGTCAACCGTCACATCATGCGGCAAACCTCCCGGACTCTCAATAACAAGTTTTCTTGCATATTGTCGGATGAAAATACTCCCCGAGTATTGGTAATTTCTATGACTAATCGCGTTCAAAAGCCCTTCACGGATTGTACGTTCTTCAAAGGTTGGAACATCGTCGATAAACAATCCATTTTGAAAATGCTGCATGTCGTTTCGACGATTAATCAGTTCCCAGAGCTTGTCGTAATACAGGAAAAAACCTTGCCGAAATTCTTCCCGATGTTGAGCAGGTCCAGAAATCTCGGAAGAACGATACTCAAAAATCACCTCGCACTGTCCAAGCAAACGTCCTAATGCCTCTTTGGTTCCAAAAAGAATCAAACCCGAATATGTAATACCATCCCGTGTTATTACTTCGCAATCCTTAAGTAATTGTTGAGGTGAAAGTGTCTGAAGTTTTTCATTCCGTGATTTATTGATCCACCTTCCACGAAAATCTTCAATCGCGTTTGAATCAAGGTCACTCAATTCGGCATTTGGGCAAGCATCGGCTGAAAAATCGTGTCCAGACTCCGCAAAAATCTGACGTAACTCTGATTCTTCCATCTGTTGTTGCGAATCACCCTGTCGCGTCCAATACTGTCCGTCAATTTGTATAGGAACACCAATCGGACGTGATGGAATGTTGAAGACGATTACTTTTTTCTCTCCTTCCTCAAAAAACTGTAGTTGGATTCTCAGCGGTAATTTTCTCATCAAATCCGCGAGTGTACGTTCAGGTTGTTCAAAAGCATTCGTCCCAACGATTTTTCGCGGTCGTTTATCGGTCACACCAAAAACTATTTTACCGCCCCCACAATTTGCAACAGCACAAGCGTACTGCGCCAACTTATTGGAACTAAAGCTATCTTTCGCTTCTTTGAACTCGACATTCTCACCTTCGACTGCTTCCAGTAATTGCTTCAACTCGTGATCCATTGATTCTTCTCCAAATTCCTTGTTTTGGGGTTCACTGGGAAAGTATGTACCTTGCCCTACCGTCTTAAAAAAATGAGAACCTGTTGCTTTTATCGAAAGAATGGGCCAAACCGAAGTTATTGATAGGCGGAAGTATAGACCAAAGGATCAGGGACGCCGAGTTCGCGGAATCCGTTCAGACGGAGTAAGCACGATTCGCAACGACCACAACTCAAAAGCGAGGGACTAGGATCATAACAGGTCCAGGTCAGACCATAATCGACCCCAAGTTCCAGCCCCTTGCGAATCGTTTCCGCTTTGCTCAAATGAAGTAACGGGGCGTGAATCCGCCAAGCTCCCAATCGCTCATCCCGGACCGTTCCCAATCCGGCTAAGTCGGAAAAAGAAGCCAAAAATTCAGGTCGGCAATCGGGATAACCGCTTGAATCAACCGACGAAATGCCGTAATAGATTTCCCGGGCTGAAACTGTTTCAGCAAATGCAAGGGCAAGTGAAAGAAAAATGGTGTTCCGGGCAGGAACATACGTCGAGGGGACTTCTGAACCGATTTTTTCAAGCGGAACATCTTTGGCGACTTCCCAATCATCTGTCAGCGCACTTCCGCCGAATAACCGCAAATCAAGCGGGAAAATGACATGTTTCTTAACGCCGAAAAAAACGGCAACCTCTCGCGCTGCATCCAGTTCAATCGCATGTCGTTGATTGTAATGAATCGTCAACGCATACAAATCATGCCCTTGCGATTGGGCAATTGCTGCAACAGTGCTCGAATCCAAACCGCCTGAGAGCAAGACAACGGCTTTACTCATGCACACACCTTTTGATTGTGACAACCCCCGATCCGGCAAGAGTCTCCCTGAATAATTGATCCCAAGTGTCCCACACAACATCCGGGGCATACTGTTTCACCATTTCATGTCCCGCCCGCCCCATCTGAACTCGTAAAGCCCTATCCTGCATCAACACTTCCAACTGTCGCGCAAAAGACGCCTCATTATTGTCGGTCAAAAAACCATTAACCCCCTCAATAATTAACGAATTAACAGCAGGGGTTGTTTTTAGTCCAATACAGGGTAAACCGGCCGACATCGCTTCTGTCAATGAAAGCCCAAAACCCTCAAATGCAGTCGGAAATGCAAAAATATCCCCCGTTCGCAACAGGTCAAAAACATGTTCAACCGGTTCCATGATCCTGACCTGATCCTCCATAGAATTCTCCCGAATAAGTTGTTCGAGGACTCCACGATACCGCAGTCGTGAACACGCACCATAAATGTCCAACTTCCAATGAGGGTATTTTCGAGCAATTCGGGCAAAAGAACGGACGAGAAAATCCTGTCGCTTGTGATGAAAGTCAATCCGACCTGTCATAAGAATACGATACTCGTTTTTCTCCTGCAATAAATCCGCAAGAGTATCATCAGGAACTTGCGGAACAGCATTGGGTATGACAATCGCCTCACAACCGGTTTTTTGACGGACTTCTTTTGCAAATTCGGGAAGAAGGACTTGCAAATGCGCACATTTGGCATACGTCAAACGTCCCAATGCTGTTTTCAACACTTTCAACAAAACCACATCAGGGTTAAAATGGTGCATGATAACAACCGGCGTTGTCATTTCCCTTTGAAAAGGATACATCAGACATGCGGCATCATGAATGGAATAGCAGACGATGACATCAGGAGAAAGAGACTGGACGACCCGGGACAATTTGGGATTGACCTTCCTCATCCTTTCAACGTCAAGCGGGTTGGAAATCTGGTTGAAAAAAGGGAGTTTTTGCAACGGGTGTAGAATTTCCCGGGCAATTTTTAACACGAGATGATTTCTGGGACGGTATTCGGGTTCATCGTCCATTAAACCGACGTTCACCAGATCAACTTGTTCATCAAGGGGAAAAAAGGGGCGACCTGAACCAGATTCGTTGCAGACGACACACACTTGGTGTCCGCGACGCAACATTGCATTTGCCATATTACACAGCACATGCTCCATTCCTCCTGTTCCGTGAATCACACTGCCAATACCGCAGTACAACATAATTTTCATGTATCTACCTTTTTCATCTCTTCCCGGGAATCGAGTCCCAATTCACAACGGATTGTTCCCGCTTTTGCCGTTTCACCAAACCGTTGAACAATCTCGTCCCAATTACCCCGACCCTGATTGCGAGGATGTGCAAAATGATACACCATACCAAGATGAATCATTTTTCGACATTGAACACCAGCATTTCCAAGACGAATTGCAAGATCACCATCTTCACCTCCATGTCCGACGAACCATTCATCAAAACCGTTGATTCGTAAAATGTCATTGCGCCAAGCTGAGAGGTTTGCACCTGCCATACCCGTTGCCTTTTTGTACAAACTGGCAAGAAAATGTGAACGGATTGCATTGAATTTTTTTCGGGTTCCCCAACTGAACACCGAAATGTTGCAATTCCGTGTTCGTAAAATGTACTCTTTCCGTTTGGGAGTAATGTTAACCCGGGTTCCAACAAGATATTGGTTAGGTCGGGCAAAGGAGAGATGATCTTCAACGAAATAACGATTGACGAAACAATCACCGTCGAGGAAAATCAGATAGTCCCCGCTTGAAAGAGCAACCGCATTGTTTCGTGATCGGGCTAAACGAAACCCTTCATTGGGTTGCCAAGCATGAAGAATCGGAATCGGGGCGGTTTTGGCAAGTGCTTTAATCATTTCTGCCGTATTGTCGCTTGATCCATCATCGGCAACAATGATTTCGTCCAACATTCGCGTCTGTTTCAAGGTCGTCTCAAGAACCAATTGCAGAACGTCTTTTTGATTGTAAGTTGTGACGATTAAGGAAACTTTCATCGGATGTCCTTTTCGATCTGAACACGGAACAAGACTTGAACGGGGCTTTTCTTTCGATATAATATCGGCTTTTGTGTTTCTCTCTCCTTAATCTCTATTCTCATTCGATGATATTACAGATACTCAGGGACCGTTTTCATGCCGCATTAACGGAATTGACGGAATTACCGGAATCATTCCTAGAATTGATACGACCGAGTCAAGACCCCAAGTTTGGTGATTTTCAGGCCAATATGGCAATGTCGCTTGGTAAAAAACTGGGCAAATCCCCCCGTGATGTCGCTGCTGAAATTGTTGCCCGATTGCAGATTGACGATCTTGCCTATTCCCCTGAAATTGCCGGACCCGGATTTATTAACTTGCGAATCCGCGAAACCGCTCTTGCCGAATTGTTGCAAAACGCACTTTGCGATGTTGACCGACTTGCAGTCGCCGAATTGCCGCTTCATCAGCAACGACGTATTTTGATCGACTATTCCGCTCCTAATGTTGCCAAATCAATGCACGTCGGTCACATTCGCTCAACCGTTATTGGTCATTCGTTGACCCGGGTTTTGCGATTTTTGGGACATGAGGTGATGACGGACAATCATATTGGCGATTGGGGGACGCAGTTCGGGATGATTTTATACGGATACAAGCACTTCAGAGACGAAAAGGCGTTTGAAACGGAACCGGTCCAGGAATTGTCCCGCTTATACCGTTTGGTTCGTCAGATGATGGACAACCCGGAATTGCCGGACCCGCTTGGTCAGAAAGTTCCAGAAAACATTAAAGAGCAGGTTCTTGAAGAAACGGCCAAACTGCACAATGGAAACGAGGAAAACCTAGTTCTTTGGAACCGTTTTCTGCCAATCTGCCTGATTGAGATTCAAGGGATTTATGACCGTCTTGGAATTCATTTCGATCACACCTTAGGTGAGAGTTATTACCAATCAAGGCTCGCCCCTCTTGTTGAGGGACTTGTTCGAGCCGGGATTGCGACCGAGACAGAAGGGGCGATTGGAATTTTTCTGGACGGTCAGGAAGTACCGATGTTGATTCGGAAAAAAGACGGAGCCTTTTTGTATTCGACGACCGATTTGGCAACGATTCAGTATCGAATGGAGCAATTCCAACCGGACATCATACTTTACGTCGTCGATTTTCGGCAATCTCATCACTTTACGCAACTTTTTGGGGCAATCGCCCGAATCAGAGAGACGGACCCGGAATTATTGAGTGTTCAGAAGGAAGTCGATTTCCCGGAACTTTTGCATGTCAAGTTCGGGACCGTTTTGGGAGAAGATGGAAAACCGTTCAAAACCCGATCCGGCGAGACAGTTGGTCTGGAACTGTTACTTGACGAAGCGGAACATCGGGCATTTCAGGTTATAACGGCGAATGAAGAGTCAAAAACGGATGAAGGAAACCGGCTCAATGAAGAGGAGCGAAAAGAAACAGCCCGACGAATTGGGTTGGGTGCTCTCATTTACGCGGATTTGTCACAAAACAGGGAAAGTGATTATGTTTTCAGTTTTGACAAGATGCTTGCAATGAACGGAAATACGGCGACGTATATGCAGTATGCTTATGCCCGAGTTTGCAGCATTTTTACGAGGGGACAGATTGATCCGGCGTTGATTCGAACAACGTCGGACCCGATTCAGCTTGACACTCCTGAAGAGCGGACACTTGCCCTTGAACTGTTGAAATTTGACGACGCTCTTGAATCGGTTGCCCGAGATTACCGACCGAATCATTTGACCGCTTATTTGTTTGAATTGGCAAACCGATACTCCAACTTTTTCGAGCATTGTCCTGTTTTGCGGGCGGAGAATTCGACAACGCGGATTTCGCGTTTGAAACTTTGCGATTTAACGGCTCGGACGATCAAAAAAGGGTTGGAACTGTTGGGGATTGAAACCGTTGAACAGATGTAAGCTCAAAAGAACAGTAAGTTTTTTAGCTGAAACCGAATCGCCAATCCCAAAACGATAAGCAACAAATCAACAGACGAACAAAGCACTTTTATTAAGGAGACGAAAATGACTGAAGAACGAGTAATGTCCCAAGAACCGCAAGATGTTCCGCTTCCTCCCCCTGATTTGACCTCACTGATGTCAGGTCTTGCGTCACAAGCAATGATTTCACTTGGCGTTTTCCCGAATCCGTTGACGGGGAAAACGACGATGATGCTTAATCAGGCGGGACACTTGATTGACATGGTGAATCTGGTATACGACAAAACGTCGGGGAACCGGACAGAAGAGGAGACGAAGATGATGGAATCGCTTCTTCATGAACTGCGGATGATTTTTCTTGCAGCCCAAAACGAGCAGAAACGGCGTGAAACCGAGCAAAGTGAACAAAGCGAATAGACGGGGCAGTTCAGGAGTTTCGGGACTGACCCCGGGTTAGGTCGGTTGGAACATGTTCCTTTTTTCTCGTTTGCCAAACATTTTCCCCTTTGCCGAACATCAAGTTGATTCGACAGGTCGCCAATCATGCAGATGTAATTCAACCCGTTCACGCCCCATGTACGAATTAATGACTGTGTGAAACACAATGTCAAACGGCCCGGCTCCGTATTTTTCCATCTGCTCAACCCAAGCACCATTTCCAAAAGCAACCGTTCGCAACGTCAATCCGTCCTGAACAAAAATAGCACTAAAATGTTGTCCGTGATCCCCCATTTTTTTCGGGGCTGCATTGAGGTACACCCGGGAACTGCAAAAACAGGGACGTTGATTGGCGCAACCAAAGGGAGACATATACTCAATCAACCGGACCGTCTCAAGCGTCAACGCCCCAAACGGCAATTCTGCGTCGATCAACAGTTCCGCCGTTTTCATTGCAAGTGAAATTCCTTCCCGCGCATGTTCACAAAAAGCAGCCCTGAATGAATCCAGTTGCGCGTTAGAAACGGCTAAACCCGCTGCTGCTGCATGTCCGCCAAACCGATCTAGGTACTCTTCACACTTTTCCAACGCCTGATAGAGATTAAAACCGGGAATCGTCCTTGCCGAACCCGTTCCTGATTTCAGCCCCATTTTATCTTGGGCAATCATAATGACCGGGCGATAATACTTTTCCGCTAAACGTCCCGCAACAATCCCGATTACACCAGGATGCCAATTGGGACTTGCAAGGACAAAAGCCGCATCATCTTCCTCAAATTGTTCCTCAATCTGCTGTGTTGCATCCTGAAAAATGGACCGCTCTAATTTTTGCCGACTTGAATTCAAACCGTCAATATATCGAGCCAATTCTTTTGCCCGATCAACATCTTCCGTAATAAGAAGTTCAACCCCTAAGGATGCTTGTTCTAAGCGACCAGCTGCATTCAATCGAGGAGCAAGACGAAACCCGATCATTTCACAGTCCAACCGTTTGGAGAGCGAAATATCCGCAACTTTGAACAGTTCCTGCAATCCAATCGGAGCATGTTCGGGAATTGCATTTTCGAGTCCATAACGGACGAGGATTCGGTTTTCGTCGAGAAGAGGGACAACATCCGCAACGGTTCCCATAGATGCCAAACCGACTGCTTGAAGAAGGAATTTTCGGTAATCGGTTGCAACTTTTTGTTCTCCAACTGCAAGTTGTCCAAGCGCCCAGGTCACTTTCAGCGCGACCATTGCCCCGCTTAATTCCTGAAAAGGATAGACAATTTTTTCTGATTGAGGGACATTCAGCAAATCAGGAGAGTTGGGTGAAAAAAGGGTTTCTCCAACCTGAATCAATTGAGGATGTGCGATTGCAGCTGCATTGGGCAAAACGGGTCCGGGTGTATGATGATCGGTAATGAGCAGTTCAATCCCGAGTTCCCGGGCCAATTCAGCTTCTTTGCAACTGGAGATGCCGCAATCGACGGAGATGATGACTTCGGCTCCTGCTTCTTTGAGGTTATGCAAAGCGTCACAACTGAGTCCATAACCTTCATCGAGTCGATTGGGGATGAAATAACCGACATTTCCGCCAAGTAATTTGATTCCTCCTCGCAAGATTGCAGTTCCTGTCATACCGTCAACATCGTAATCACCATAAACGATGATACGACGTTTTTCCTGAATTGCGGCGAGCAATCGGGTTGCTGTTTTTAGTGTTCCGGGCAAATCTTGCGGATCACGCAAAGAGGAGAGTTTGGGATAAAGAAAGGGTTGGACAAAATCAGGTCGGGTAATTCCGCGAGAAACGAACAGTTGGGCAAGAACCGGGGGTATGTTTGCACATTGAGAGAGCAAACGGACTTGTTCGGAATCAAAGGGACGGAACTTCCAGATTTTGGACATAGGAGGATTTAAGTGAGAATCGGTCGGTACACGACGGAAGCCGGGAACAAAGCGCAGCCCAAAACGCCTTGTTTCCGGCTTTTTCCGACATGGAAACCAACCGTCTTACTTCTTTTTCTCGTTGTGAATGGTATGTTTGCGCAAACGGGGCGAATACTTGCTCAAACGCAATTTTTCTCCGCCCGGTTTTTTACGAACGAAATAGTTGTAATCTCCCGTTTCCTCACAGACAAGAAAGACCGTTTCCGCTTTCTTTTTTCCTTTTTTGCTCGCCATATCGCCTAAATTGTGTCAAATGTACCAATTGGAGCGGGTCTTGCGCAACATCAACGCAAAACCCAAGTTGCTTCATTGTAGAAAATCCAACCAAAAATAAAAGGGGAGTCGCTCAAAAAAGCAGTCCGCTAACAAGTTCCGCGAAAAGGAGCAATTTTCATTTTTGAACCACGAAAATCACGAAAGTCACGAAAATCTCAAAAAATACGGTTTTTCGTGTCTTTTGTGTGTTTCGTGGTAAAAACAGATCCGTCCAACCCGGCTCGGTTCAAATCGCAAAACCAAACTTGTTAGCAGTCTGCTCAAAAAAGGAAAAACCGATTGACTTGCGAGATGCCGTTGTCGTCCCCAATTGCCTAATCCGTATCTCCTAATCCCGATTCTCCCGTTTATCCTGATTAGGCTTCTTCGACGACTTCCCAGTTCAGTGCTTTTGCCAAATCAAAGATTTGCTGTTTGACGTCACCATAAACTGTCACTCTATGCCAACTCCAACCGCCCCATTCTGTGAACAATTTCTCAAAGTCGCCCGGAATCTCGGCCGCAATCTTCGTCCGACATGCCCGATCTTCCAACGAATTGTCCACAACAACCCCTTGATGAAAGAGAATCTGCTTCTTTTCCGGGGCAATTTCAACCGTCGTCGTCATGTAACCAATCGGGACAATAGAGCGGACACTTGCGCCCTGACGATCTTCAGAATGAGTGAGAATCTCAAACGGATTCGTCGGTCCTTTCGGTCCAAAAACACGATTCGGGGCAACACAATGAGCATAAATAATCTGTCGAGTCGCCGAATCCATAACAGGATCGGAAATGTAACCGGGCCGACCTTTCGTCATCGTCTTCAAAATTAACATGGTCAACGTTGACCGAATGTCACATTCACATGCCCCGATCAACCCTTCATTGCCCAATTCGTGAAAACCAAGACAGGGATAAGCATGAATGTGACCGCCGTAAAAACCGCCCAAACAGTTAATCGTGACTCCGGCTGCTTTGTATTCATCGAGCAATGCTTTTTCAGCAAGAACCATTGCGGCGGACGCAAAGAGCGTTTCATCACTCACATCCTTAATCGCGGTTGCTTCCTTCTTCCAACGATCAACAATTTTCTGCGTTTCCCCTTTATCCGCCTTTTCCCATGCTTCATTCAACTCGGCAAACGGAACGTCAATGACATCGATCCCAAAATACTCTTTTGCAACCCCTTTGTAATCCGCCCAAGGACCGCCGACTGTCAAGAGTTTCTGCCCCTTAAGTTCGGCAAATAACTCTTCCGTACTCAGACATTCCAGATCATCGGACACCAGTTTTAACTCTTTGTTGTACGGTTTGGTCCGTTCTTTACGCAATGTGTTGACTGCTGCAACAAAATCGGCTGTACTTTCACCTTGTGCAACCTGATTGAAACATTTGGCTGCATCAACAATGTCGCGTAAATTGGAAGTGGACATGAACGTGAAGTTGGGGGTTTTCGCTTTGAGTTGCGTCCCCGTATACACCAGAAAACCGCCGCTTCCTGCATAAAGAAAATCACAGTAAAGTGTCGGTTTTTGCGTCGCAAGTGTACTCTGAAGAACCTGATTCCAACAGTTCATCTGGAAAACAATGTAACCAATCACCTCTTTTCCGTCTTTAGCAATGATCTGATCGGCTGATTCAGGACCATTTGCAAGAGAAGCAACAAAGTTCAGATCGGGCGACCCTTTCTGCAAAGCGTCCATGTATTCCTTAATGACCGGTCGGAAATCAAAACCGATGTTCGGCCAATCCGGCTGTTTTTGAACGTCCGAATGAAGGGCAAAAAAGACCCGAACGGTCTTTTTGCCCTCGTTCATCCTTCCATAAACGGTTTGCTCACTTAAAAGTGTTGTCGTTCCAACACAAGCGGCGGTTGCAGCACAACCGGCTGCAAAAAAGTTTCTTCGAGAAAGGTTGCAACAAGCACAACCGGTTGGAGTCTGATGTTCTGACATGGAAAAAGCTCCTTTTTGCGGGTTAAATACCAATAGGACGCTGGAGAAAGCCGACAAACCGCTTCTCCGACAATCGACGTTGAATTTCGTCAAAAACCTCGCAAAGGAGGTTGTTGACAGTCCAAAATAGTGTGTTACAATCAGCGAAACTGTGGTGGTCGTAGCTCAGTTGGTAGAGCATCGGATTGTGGCTCCGATGGTCGAGGGTTCGAGTCCCTTCGTCCACCCTTTTCTGTTCCGGCGCTCGTCCTCTTTTATTGACGCGCGATACGTTGTATCGCGGCTAAACGGCTGAAACGCGCGACACGGTGTATTGCGGCGAAACGGTTGCGACACACTCAACGGTTGAGGAATTTTAGCAGATTGCTCTTTGGTGTACAACAGTTGGAAAAAGTTGGGGTGTGCCGTTTTTGAGGGTCCTTCTTATCAAAGGGGATTGTTTTGATACAATCGCAGGAAAGGCTGTTTTCCGACACACAAGGAGCTAAAACATGGGTTTATTGTCAGACGTTAAGGTTATTTATCACATGGTTGCACGACCTGTTCGGGGGAAGAATCATGCCGAACGTATGGACAATTTTTACTCGGGGCAAGCAGGTGCTTATGACGATTTTCGGCGTCGATTGCTCAAAGGGCGAGAACGGCTTTGGAATCGGTTGTTAGAAGAGGAAAGCCGACCGTTGAACGAATTGGTCTGGATTGACATGGGAGGTGGAACCGGGTCAAATCTGGATTATTTTGGTGATAAAATAGGCGATTTGAAGAAAGTGTATGTTGTGGACCTTGCCGGTTCGTTGCTGAAAGTTGCTCAGGAACGGGCGGAACAAAAAGGTTGGAAGAATGTTCAGATTGCAGAAGCGGACGCGACGACTTATGTTCCGTCCGAAGGAAGCGCGGATGTCATTACGTTTTCCTATTCCTTGACGATGATTCCCGATTGGTTTGCCGCAATCGATCATGCTTGGTCCTTATTGAAACCGGGCGGACGAATCGGTATTGTCGATTTTTATGTTTCCCGCAAACATCCGCAAGAGCAACATCAACGGCATAGTTGGGCTAAACGTTCTTTTTGGCCGATTTGGTTTGCGAGCGACAACGTATTCCCCTCTCCCGATCATGTGCCGTATTTACATCGCAAATTTGAACCTTTGATTTTTGAGGAGCATTTGACCCGACTTCCCTGGTTCCCCAACCCGCTGTTCAAAATGCCGTATTACGTTTTTGTCGGGGAAAAAAAGTAAGGTTTCTTGGAAGAGGTCTCTCGCGGAGACACTGAGGACGCCGGAATTTGACCGTTTCGCCGAGGAACATCGTTCCGCGCGTAATTCTTGTAGAAGGTAGAATTGAAAATGAAAAATTGAGGCAAAAAAATTTGGAATCCCCAAAAAAAGAAGAAGAAACCAGTTGACTTGCGAGACACCGTTATCTTCCTGTCTCGTCTTTCTTTCCTTCTACCTCCTACAGTCCGGCTTACGCCGGGCTAAATACGCGCGATACGTTGTATCGCGGCTAAACGGGAAATAGACTCCCCCCTAATCCCTAACCCCTACTCCCGCATCTTTTTTAAGGCTTCACGTTGAAGTCGTTCGATTTCGAGAAGTAACTTTTCATTGTGGAGTTGGACTTTCTCCGATTGCGTTTGCAAATCAACAACAAGGGTGTTCAGTTGCTGAGTCAATGAACCAACCTCTTCCCGTTGTGCGTCCATGTCCTTAATCTGTCGGTTCGTTTCATCAATCTCATTCCGCAACTCCCGCAACTGTTTGTCCGCAATCTCCTGCGATTCAAGCATTGACCGATACTCGTTCTGGGCCGAAAGAAGTTGTTCTCGGAGTTCAACACGGTATCGATAATAGGTTGCAAGAAGAAGACCAAAATCAACCGGCTGATACTCTTTGGTGTACAATTCCAACACCTTTTCTGGGAGGTACTTGCTTCGTTCTGAATCGTTCATCGATTCAAAAAAATCAGGACGGTCCGTTGGAGTCTTAGAATGAACCGACCATTTTGCCTTGTCCTGAAAACTTTGCTGTAGACGTTCGATTTCACGCGGTTCTAAAATGTCAAACGAAACGGCATCTACCTTATTATCGTTGATCTGCGCCAAATGAAATCGTCCTAGATACCCCCCCCCGTCCTGAACAGCCCGTTCGTCGAAGATGTAAATAACATCGCCCGTATTCATTCCACTTGCTCCAGGTGTTGCAAGCGTGAAGTTGACGGAAACCTGACCGTCGTTGTTCTGAACAGCAACCGGATCACATCCCCGCCAGTTTTCAGCAACATCGGAAACAAGAGCATACTCACGAGCTTCCCATTTGGGCAGTTCATCCGCATTGTTCATTAAACGCGAAATACTCTGTTCGGTTTTCTCTTGTGCTGTCTCCAAACCGGCAATCGCTTTTCCCCATTCACTCTCAATCTTCAGCTCCTGCGCCGCCCAAAAAGTCGCAAAGATCGCCAAGATGACAATCATAGGGAGCATCACTTTGTTCCAAACACTCATGTCTCTCTCTCTTAACGATTGTGCCGAAAATACAGGTCTTTAAGACCCGAACAGAAATTAAGGATTATGCGGAAAAAACCGATTGCCCCGTTCTTCAATGACCAATGATCTCTTCTTCAACAGAGCTGAATGAGAAGGTTGATTCTTCACAAACAAGGTGAAAACCCAACCTAATCATACATCACAATTGCAGGTTCAACCGTTAAAAAATTGAATTTGGTCAAAATCTCACTATTCGTCAACGCCGGGAATTGGAAAACGGGAACACAATTCGGCAATCTCCCCGCGAATTTTCGGGGCAATGTCGTCAATCCGTCCCAAATTCTGACAAACTTGGTCAATCCAACCGGCAACCATTTCCATTTCCGGTTCTTTCATCCCCATACTCGTCAACGCCGAAGTCCCCAAACGGACCCCGCTTGTCACAAAAGGACTTCTCGGGTCCCCCGGAACCATGTTAAAGTTGCCAATAATTCCCGCTTTTGCAAGGGCACTTGACGCATCTTTCCCCGAAAATTCCTCGTTCCTGAAATCAATAATCAAAAGATGCGTGTCCGTCCCCCCTCCTGCAAGGGCATAACCTTTTGTGAGTAAACTGTTCGCCAATGCTTTTGCATTTTTGACGATTTGCACACCATATTCGCGGAATTCCGGGGTTGCGGCTTCTTTGAACGCAACCGCCATACCGGCAATCACATGCAAATGGGGACCTCCTTGCAGTCCGGGAAATACGGCCCGATCAACACGTTTTGCAAGATTCAGCTTGCTCTCAGGAAAATACTTGCTCTGAAAACGGTCATTTTCTTTGGAAAGGAGAAAACCGGCTCGCGGACCTCGGAGCATTTTGTGAGAGGTACTACTGACGACATCACAATAGGGAACGGGGTCGGGATGAACTTTGGCGATAATCAACGCGTTAATATGGGCAATGTCCGCAACAAGATAAGCGTCAATTTCATTTGCAATATCAGCAAAATCCTTGTATTCGATAATATGGGGATAAGCGGTTGCGCCAACCCAGATCATTTTTGGACGTTCAGCAAGGGCGACTTTACGGATTTCGTCCATGTCAAAACGCCCTGAAACGGGATCAGGACCATAAGGGATTTGCACATAATCCATACCAGAAAAGTTGACTTTCCAACCGTGTGTTAAATGTCCCCCGCTTGGAACCGGCATCCCCATAATTTTATCACCTGGTTTCAACAGAGCGCGATAAACGGCCTGATTGGCGGGGGAACCTGAATACGGCTGAACATTGGCGTGTTCGGCTCCAAAAAGCGATTTTGCCCGTTCAATTGCGAGATTCTCAATTTTGTCAACGAATTCATTTCCCTCGTAATACCGAGCACCCGGGTATCCTTCAGCGTACTTGTTGGTCAAATTCGACCCGGTTGCTTCCATAACGGCGAACGAAGCAAAACTTTCGGACGCAATCATTTTGAGCGTACTTGATTCGTACACCATTTGTTGTTGAATCAAATCATAAACGGCGGAATCTTCTTTTTTCAAATGGGGAAAACGATCAGAAACAGTTGACATTACAGTATCGTTGTTGAGGGCAAAGGGAAAAAAAAGGGGGTTGAACATGGGAGGAGCTTGACACCCAACAAGGCAACCGGGAGAGGAGGGTCCCTTTTGGGCCAAGTACAGCGTAAAGCCGTATCAGACGTGCATGGAATCATACCAAAAAGGGAGAGCAGATGGAAGGACCCGTCATTGTCACAAATGTTTAGCCGCGATACAACGAAAGAAGGTAGAAGTTAGGAGGTAGGAGGAAAGAAGGGGGAGACAGTAAGATATACCCCAAACGGGTACAAGATGGACATTTTGTCGGAACGCAGGCATCTTGCCTGCATCAAGAAACAAATGTGCGGGCAGGATGCCCGCGTTCCAATCGGAAAACAATCCATTTCTAACCGTTTGCCGTATAATACGCGCGGAACGTTGTTCCTCGGCTAAACGACACATCTTTTCTCCATCCTCCAACCTCTATTCCCTATTCTGCGTTTTCAGGCGGATGTTGCCCATTCCAACCGCATGTCCGACATCGAGGACCATTATGACGGTTTCATAACGGGCTTGACCGTCTGCAACGACCAACAGTGTTTCGGTTGAAAAACCGGTTTCCCGCTTTCCTGACCCGCGTAAAACACTAAGGAGTTCTCCCCGCGAAGGAATCTGCCGATCCTCTATCCAAATCACATTGTCCGAATCAATCCGAACCGTCAAAGCATCTTCCTCCGTCTGCTCCCACATTTCACTCGCCCCCCCTTCCTGCTCGTTAATCGGAGGAACCTCTAATGATTTTTGCAAGGCAAAAGCGGCTGTCACCATGAAAAAAATGAGGAGCAGAAACGTAATGTCGACCATAGGGGTCATGTCCATCTCTTCAAACGAACGTTTTCGCCGAATATTAAGGCCAACTTGTATGTCCTCTTCTTCCTGTATAAAATGATCCTCAAAGCGGGTCGATTGCATGTCTCGATTGCTGCAATTGCAGGGTTGGATTGCGGTTAGGCTGTATCGTTTGGATGATCGGACCGTTGCAAGTGTACCCTAATGTGTTGGAACAATCAAGTTGAGGAGCAGGATGAACAGAACAGACCCCATTCTTGACTTTCGTTCGGTTTCGTTCGCTTATGGACGATTGCCGGTCCTTGAAAATGTTTCGTTGACGGTTGATCGCGGCGAATTCACCTCGATTGTCGGCCCAAATGGAGGAGGAAAGACGACACTCTTAAAACTGATTTTAGGTCTTCTTCTCCCGCAAAGCGGCGAAGTCCAATTATTTGGCGGACTCCCCAGACGGAATCGGCAGAGAGTTGGTTATACCCCCCAATTCCTCCATATTGACGAACAATTTCCCATTTCGGTTCTTGATGTTGTTTTAATGGGGCGATTGCGAGGGGGGAGGGGCGGTTGGGGACGACTTTTTTACAGCAGATTGGATAAACAAGCGGCATTTGATGCTTTGGAGATTATGCGATTGGGGAATTGTGCCGGTTTATCTTTCCGCGAATTATCAGGAGGTCAACGACAACGGGTATTGATTGCGAGGTCTTTGTGTTCGGACCCTGAGTTACTTTTGCTGGACGAACCGACGAGCAACATTGATCCGTCCTCGGAAGAGGTTTTGTTTGACATTTTGGGAGAACTGAACAAACGTCTAACGATTTTGCTCGTTTCTCACGACATCGGCTTTGTCTCACAGTTTGTCAAAAGTGTGATTTGCGTCAACAAATCGGTTGTCGTTCATCCAACCTCAAAGTTGAATGGAAAACTGATTCAGGAGATTTACGGTTCGGCGGACTTACGGATGATCCGTCACGATCACCGTTGCAGCGAACACGGACATGAAGAATAAAGAGTAGGAGGTAGGGAATAGGGACTGGGGGATAGGGAAAGAATTGAGAATGGAGAATTGAGGCAAAATAATAATTTGAAGTCCCCAAAAACAGGGAAACCGGTTAACTCGCGAGATGCCGTTATCTTCCTGTCTCTCCCCTATCCCAGTCCGCTAACAAGTTTTGCGGAAAACCGAAAAAATAAAAGCCGGAAAGGAGCCGGTATTCCGGCGCATTGACGGTTTGTTCGTGAATCTGGGCAATTTGATGTGTTTTTGCCCGTCATTTGACCGTCAATACGCTCCCTGTTGGTCGCTCCTTTCCGGCTGTTATTGATTCCCCGTTGAGAACCGTTTGTACCAAACTTGTTAGCAGTCTGCGTCTCCCCCCTATCCCCCATTCCCTATCCCCTACTCGAATCAGACCAATTCCATTTTAATGCGGTCCAGTCGGGATCCAATACGTTGGTCAATCGTCCCTAAGGACGTTTCGAGCAGACAACCGCCCGGGGAAATACGGACATCGGAAATGATCTCCGTCTCTGCCGCGCCCGAGAGTTCCTCAATCAATGAATCCATTTGCGGTTTCAACGTCTCATAATCATCAGGGTTAAGCCGAATTCTCATTTGGGAACAGCCGACTGCCAGTTCCAACGCTTCACGCAAAAGGCGTAAAGGAACGTCAACCATTTCGGGCAACTGTCGTGAAATCGCCCGTTCGGCAATTGCTCCTGCAACATGGATCGCGCTCTGTTCCCAGAGTCGTAAAAACGATTGCTGCGCCGTTTGAATCTGCTCAACCGAACTTTTGATCGCCGGAATCAACGTTTCCAGCTTGTCCCCCAAAAAGATTTGAACCTCTTGTTTGACTTGTAAATCATGGTCAAGTTTCGCTTGCAATTCTCCGTCGGCATATCCTTGAGAACGACCTTCCTGAAATCCGGCATCCCGACCTTCTGCAAAACCCTTTTCATAACCCTGTTGCTCGGCATTTCGCCGTTTTTCGTCCAGAACTGCATTTTCTTCTGCAAGACGTTTTTGAAAAGCAGCCGATTCGTTTTGCATTTTTAACGAAAGAGCCGAAGTCTCTTCCTGCTCCTTCCGAATCTCTTCCCGCACCTTGAGGACTTCAGCGCGTGCTTCTTGCGTAATCCGTTCGGTTTGCGCTTTGACATGAGCAAGATACGCTTCTGCTTTTGACTCTAGGTCCACAAAGTTAAAGCCGGTTGGACGGAAAGTCGCTTGAAGAGGTTCAGGTGTCATAGTGTTCATGCTTTTTTCGCCCTTTATGCAACATCTCGACGTTTCAGCCGTTTAATGCGTCCCGTTGAGGTCGTTTCCGTCCGATTCTCCACATCAAACGATAAAACCGTTTGATCGGTTGCAACGACGTGATTGCCCGATTCGGTGTTTGAACTCGATGCCGGTCCCGGTTTTCGGGGGGTTTCACCAAAACCGGTTGTTCCCCGCGAAAAAATGGAATTGTTGGAATCACCAGATTCCTTGCAGGAATCGTTTGATTCTTTGCGGGGAACAACAGTTGGAGGACGCATTCCAACCCGGGTTTCCTGATCTTCTTCATAAACGTAAGGATAAGCAAGCGGGCGTGTATCTGAACGTAATTCAAAACCCGTATCATCTGGGAATTGACCTTGTTGCTGATTCCATTCGTGATATTCCGCTTGTCCTTCTTGTTCATTTTTCCCCGTTGACCATTCCTGTCCATCTTGCCAAATTCGCCCAACTCGACCGTCTTGCCCGGTTTGTTCCTCTCGCCCCGCTCGCAGTCGATTCCCCTGTCGTGAACCCCCTTCTCCAACCCGATTCCTCTGTCCGTCCAACTCAAAAGCAATCAATCCCGTTTCAATCTCGTTCTGTTCAATCTCCTGTTCTCCTCGATTGCGCGACCACCATACCAAAAAGGCGGGGAGCATCACAAGGGAGGAGAACAAACAGCTTGTAACGCCGATTACTAGGACGCGACCAAGACTTTGGACACCTTGATGAGAGCTAATCATCAGACTGCCGAACCCGACGATTGTCG
The DNA here is from genome assembly GCA_051660685.1 of Thermoguttaceae bacterium. Taxonomy (GTDB): domain Bacteria; phylum Planctomycetota; class Planctomycetia; order Pirellulales; family Thermoguttaceae; genus JAVBSX01. Next base: position 87,731 of record JBOFQB010000093.1, read on the forward strand.
TCAGTGATACAATCAAAACCGAACTCGCGGTTGAAGCAGTCATTCGGAATCGCCCCTTCTGCAATCGATAATCGTGAATGATATGAACTCCATCATCAATCCCGATCCCCAGAATAAGCGGAATTGCAATTGTATTGGCCGGATTAAACGGTATTCCCAAAAGTCCCATAAAACCGAGCATTTGAGCGAGACCGAACATCATCGGAGAAAGAGCAAGAAGCGTGTCTTTAAGACTGCGAAAATCGATCAGCAGAATTGCCGTAATTGCAAACAAAGCATAAAGTGATGCCGTTTGGTATCCTCGTTGCATCTGCAATGAAGATTCATACGTCTGAAGAGGACTCCCAGTTGCTTGAGGATCAATGGAACGGACTTTTTTAACGAACACTTCCATCTCGTCCATGTTCCAAATATCAGCATCACTGTAAATCCTCATAAGGTGTTTACCCCCTTTACTGACGAATCGGGAAACGAATGATTCCGGCAAGTCGCTCCATTCGGGGGGATTTGGATTGGCAATTCCGCGCAGGAGATGTAAACGTGAGAGCAAATCGACCGAGACGGCATTCTGATAATCCTGCATTCGATGATAACAGTCCGAAAGAGACATGCGACGAAGAGCGTCCCGGACGGAACTCAGGTTCCGAATAATTCCCTGGGATTGGGAATCCGTCTGCAAAACCTGTTGAAGTGCCGTAATCGATTCGGCGATTGAATCAGGATGAAAAAGGGGAACAACTTGGGGTCGTTCGGGCAAATCGGCGAGAACTTTGGCGATTGAGGCAATATACGGCTGTTTGGTTGGGTCGTAACCGGGAATCATGGAGACGATTTCAGCAACCCGGAGTTCGGGGTATTTTTGGGCAAACTCTTCTTTGCGTTTGAGCAGGGTTTCCCGATTATCAGCGATTGAAAGGGCATACCAGGCATTTTGACCACTTTTGAGCAGTTTCTGCTCCAACTCAACACTTTCCAGTCCTTCCGGTTGTAAATGCAGCAGATTATGGTCGTACCATACTTGCGGAATTCCGGTTGCCAAAACAACCGTTGCAGTGATCGTAACGAACAGGGTCAAACGGGGAAAAGCAAAAAGCGGTTTAACCCAATGATAAACGTCAATCGGTTGAGCAATTTTCCAAAGAGGTCGAGTTCCGTCGGCGAGCTGAATGAAAATGGGAACGATTAAAATGGTTGCGAGCGCACAAAGCAGAACACCTCCCCCGCTGATGATGCCGAGTTCGACGATTCCGGTAAATTCAGCAAATGCTGCCATAAAAAAGGCAATCGCCGTTGTCAATGCTCCTGCAATCACTCCAGGTCCAACAGTTCCGGCTGTTTGCACAATTGCTTCTTGAGGGGATCGGACACTTTTGCGCAACTGCATGTACCGCGCAAGATAGTGAACGCTGAAATCGGTTCCCAAACCGATTAAAATAACGCCGAAAGAGATACTTAATATGTTCAGGTGTCCGACTGCGAGAACAACATAACCGATTGTCCAGCTCAGTCCAATCAGAAGGGCAATGATTGCAAAGAGCGGATGTCGCAATCCGCCAAATCCCGCAAAAAAAATGCACGAAACGCCAATTAACGAAATGATGCTTGCTTTGCTCATTGCGTCTTGCGAGAGCCGCATTTCGTCATTTTCCATAACCGGTAAACCGGTCAAACCGATCTGTAAATCAGGATACTGATTCTGTGTTTCACGAATAATTTCCCGGAGTTTTTCAACCGATTCGGTTCCTTGCGCAAATTCCGTATGTTCCACTTCAACGGGTCGAACGAGGACAAAGCCCATTACATTTTCGTTTTCGATTCCGGGCAAAATGAAGTATCCCGTTTCATTCTGTTGACCCGCTCCAACGACTTCGGGGGTCCCGAATTCACCTTGCATCTGCGACCAGGGTGAATTGTAAATCGGTTGGGACGCAAATGCTTGTGCAAGACTGTGAGAAACCAGATTCAATTGCTGCAATGTCCTCGCTCGTAATTGTTCAGGACTCTGAATCGGTTCGGCAACCTCTGCAACCCCATTTCCGCCGTATTGCCGCATCATTTCAGGATGTTCCAACCGAAGTCGCAACGAATCAAGCATGTTGCCAATATTGAGCTGAATCCATTGTCGGCGAACAATCTCCTGAGCTTCACTTGCAAAAGCATTGAGCGTCTTCAAATCATTCGTTGAAACGTAATGCAACCCTTTTTGGCGGATTTTGGAGACATCAACCCCTTGCAAGGCGGATTGAAACAGACGTTGTTGTGAACCAATCAGTTCGGACAAGCGATCAAGAACGGGGGCGATTTCGTCGGCTGTTTTCCCCTCAACAACAACGATCATGTCTTCGCAATCGCCAAATTCTTCAATGTACTTCAACCAAAGTTGGTTAAAACCACTTTTGGGATTGATAAGGTCCAGACGACTTGTTTTGAAGCCGAGATTGCCGATTGCCCCAACAATGCCAAGCAAGGCAAGCGCGACCCCAAACAGCAGAACTGTTCTGGGATTTCGCACACAACATCGGGTAATAATGACGAGAGGTCGAGCAAAAAGTGACGTCTCTGTCGTCGGCATCCTTTCCGAAGACATTCAAACAGCGGGGTTAAAAGGTTTTTCGTAAAAAACGACACATACGGTTGACTTGTTCTTTTCGAGAATGTTCTGAAAACAACACGGTTTCCAAAGTGCCGGACCGGGATAGTAACTGATTTTGATTCTGCGAGCAAGAGCAATTTCTTGATGCTTTGCAATTGCCTTGTCTTGTTGGAGAATTTGCTGGAGCGAGGATTTGACAAGACGGAGACAACGGTTATAATGGTATCCCGTGATTTGATTTGGGAATTCGGGCAAGTTAGGCAGTTGACAATGGGGCAGAATGGGTGATTTGGGTAGTTTGCGTAAGAAAAAGGGGGGCCGAGTGGCGGAATGGCAGACGCTGGGGATTTAAAATCCCCTGACCGATATGGTCGTGCGGGTTCGATTCCCGCCTTGGCTACTTCCCGGGGACGCCGCAAGTGCCGTAAACACGGTACTTCGCGGCGTTTTTTCTTTCACGAGCCGCATGTGAAGCGCAGCGCAACTTGCGGATAATCATCGGAGCAGCCCGAATTGGTGCTTGCATACAAGGCTTCCATTCGGATTAAAAGTATCTTTCTCCCAGTTTGGTTTGTACTTCCGCCGACCGGAACTTTAGTTGTTGGGAGGCTTCTGCGGTGAAGCGGCACGCTTCCGCCGTGTTGCGTTGGGACGGAAACCTCGCTATTTCACCTGTCCCAGCCGAAACTCCGCGACACCGGCAAAACTGGGCACGACAGATTTTTGTCGCCGTATTCTTGTAATGCGATGAAGCTTCTGATAGAATAGTGCCGTTGTGGCTGGACGAATCATTCGTTTACAACTTGCTGTTCCGCAAGACAATGATTTAAACAGTTGTTTTTCTATGTCACGCACGTAATGCGAGTAGCAAATCAAAATAACACATGTCCACATCTGAAACACTTTCAAGTCTTGCCATTCTCAAAGCGAGTATTAACGAGGGGAATGACTACCACAATCAGTATTTACGTCCATTCATTGAGCAAATACTTCACGATGATACCCCAAGTATTGTAAGAGACGCTGACATCTCTCAAACACTTGAAATACGATATGGAATTATTATCCCTCCTCAAGTGGTGCAGCTCATTCTCAAACGTCTAGTAAGATCAGGAGTGTTAATAAGGAATCACGGTGTCTACTCGCTAGCCAAAACACCCGACGATAAAGGGATTGCGAACAAAAAAGCAGATGCCGACAGACAAATTAGTTCCGTGGTCAAGGGACTCATTGATTTTTCTAAAAAGCATAATCACCCCATTGAATCAGATGAAAAGGCGAAGGAATTATTTTGCCTGTTTTTGTCGGACTTTTCAATTCAATGTATAAGTTCGTTTTGTAGGGGGACCGCAATCCCTGAAATCAATTCAGGATCAAAAAATGTTGAATTAGTACTCGTAAGTAAATATATTTTTGAAATACAAAACAATTTTACCGAGCGATTTGACAGTTTTATGGTGCTGGTACAAGGTCACATGCTTGCCAACGGATTGATGTGTGATGACATTCAAAATATGGGAGGAAATTTTCGTGACGTTGTATTTTATATCGATACTCCCTTGGTAATCCAAATACTCGGACTTGACGGTACTGAAAAGCAACAGTCAATTTGTCAACTTATTACTGCTTTACAAAATCTGCATGGAAGAGTTGCGATTTTTTCACATACTCAAACAGAAGTTGAAAATGTTATTCGGCGATCCGCAAAATTTATTGATTGTAGAGACGGACGAGGTGGAATTGTAAATCATGCACGAAAAAAGCACCTCTCGATGGCGGACATAATCTTGAAAGCGGAAAAACTCGATGAATTACTGAAGGAAAAAAACATTGTGATAAAACCTTCCCCAAATTATGAAAGAGAATTCCAAATTGACGAAAGTATATTTTCTGATATACTCCAAGACGAGGTGCATTATCATGCAGACTCCAAGCAAGCAATAAATTATGACATTAATTCTGTTCGTAGTGTCATGGTTATAAGAAAAGGTATATCGCCGACTCGAGTTGAAAATTCAAAGGCAATTTTGATTACAAGTAATTCAAAATTTGCTTATGCGGCGTATAAATATGTGAAAGACAACGAGTTCGCGGGTGGCAAAGACCTCTCGTGTGTAATGACCGATTTTAGTATTGCAAATATTGCGTGGTTGAAGCAACCAGTGGAGTCTTCTATTCCTCGGTCTGAAATAATTTCGCACGCCTACTCTGCTTTTCAACCAACTGCCGCTTTTCTAAATCGTGTTCTAAAGGAAGTAGATAAATTGGACGCAAGCAATACATTTTCCGAAAGAGACCACGCAATACTTCGTAGTCATTTGGTCGGTGATGAATTGATGGACATGACGCTCGGTAATGAAGACGCACTGTCAGGAGAAACCATTTCGGATGCATTGGCTCGGGTTACAGAAGAGATTCAGCGAGAGACCAAGGCAAAACTTGATTCAGAGACCGAAAATCACGATAAAACGAAAGAACAGTTTAAGCAACTGCAAGGTGAGCAAGCGAATACAAAGGAGCGTATTCGTCTTTCATGCGACAAATGGGCAAAGATTTATTCATATTTGGTGTTGGTAACGATCACCGCCGTATTAGGTTTTATTATCTTTTTTTCATCATGCAATTTTTTCGGGATTATATGGTCTGGGATAATAACTGTCATTTTAGGAATCGGTGGATTCTGCGGTTTTTCATACTCAAGTTTGCGCCAAAATTGCAATTCCTTTTTTTATCAATATCTCTTGAAAAATGAAAAGCTAAAGACAGAACTCGACTTGTAATAAACCGTAAAATTTCATATTTTTGTTTCATAAACTTTGCTCCCGCGACATTATTCAGTGAAGCAGGTTTTTTGCCTCTGGCGGACTTCACGCCGAATCGGGAATTGTGAGGGATATCACTCCGCTTCTCCATTCAGTCCTCGCCGCTTGCCGATTCCGGCAATCGCTTGCAATCAATCCGTTCAATCAGTACGATCACCATTCACTCCAAGCGGATGCTTGGCGGTTGCAACCCCAGTTGTTAGGAGGATACGAGTTTCTCGGCAAGCATGGACGGGATGGTCTGGCCGACATCCGCGAACATCGTATCCCGGCAGAAATGTTGGTGCTTCGCAACAATCTGGATGAGTACATTTCGGCAGGTTATGCGTGGAATCATTATGAAACACGTCTTGAATCACACAATGTTACGGGACATTCCTTTTTGTTTTCCTACAAAAAACGGGCTGGTTCCAACCGGGATGTGCAATTTTTCACCGATTGGGAGACAACAGGTTACGACCAATTCCTTTCAACGCGACCGCGGGGTGATGTCGGGGTGGTGTACAACCCGCAACGGGATTATTCCTGCGGTATCGCCGGTCGGTTGCAGCAGGTGATGGAAAATGCCGGGACAATCGAACAGGACATTTACCGGTTTGGGGCTTCCACTTTCGGAGAATGGCGACCGACGGTACGTTGGGGGATGGACGGATCGCTCGATTATTGGCGGTACTAGGCTCTTCCGACATCAGTGGGACCGTCAGTTCGTCATGCTCTTGGCCTCTGGATTTGTTCTGGCGTATCTCTTCTATCGTGGCGCTTGGACACTCAATCTGGTTTCGCCCTTTGCAACCTTTCTGTCTATCGGACTTTTTGTCTCCGAACTCTGGATGAGTGCCCTGCTTTTGCTCTATTTTTTTCAGGTCTGGAAACTGGAGGAACCGCCCGCGAGAAAACCGCTCCTGAATCGGTCGGTCGATGTTTTTGTCCCGACAGTCAATGAACCGGTTGAAATTCTGCGGGAAACCCTCTCCAGTTGCAATGCGATGGATTATCCGCATGAAACCTATTTGCTCGATGATGGCAATCGGGAGTCGATGCGGTTGCTCGCTGAAGAACTCGGCGTTCATTACATCACCCGGGAGAATCGTGAAGGGGCGAAAGCGGGCAACCTCAATCACGCCCTGACGCAAACATCTGGCGAATTCATCGTCATTCTCGATGCCGATCATGTTCCCTTTCGACATTTGATTGACCGGTTGATCGGTTATTTTGACGATGCGAAAATGGGATTTGTGCAGTCCCCTCATTCGGTTTACAATTTCGACAATGTTTCGGGGGACTGGTCGCCGAAAACACACCAATACTGGGAGGATGTCAATCTGTTCCATGACACCGTGCAGATCGGCAAGAATCACTGGAACGCCGCCTGTTTCTGTGGAAGTGCCGCCATGTTCCGTCGATCCTCGCTCGAAAGTGTCGGCAATTTTGCCATGGAAACAGTTACCGAAGACCTTCACACTGGGATGCGGATTGCCGCACGCGGCTGGAAATCACTGGCGATCAGCGAACCATTGATTGTCGGACAAGCCCCGGAGGACATTCACTCCTTCAACACGCAACGGGTTCGTTGGGGGCTTGGCAATCTCAGTGTGCTGCATTTCGACAATCCGCTCACAATGCGGGGACTCACCCTGGCGCAACGCTTCAATTACCTCGGTTCCATTTTAAGCTGGACCGTCGGTCTGCCTTTGTTTTTCACCTTTCTAGTACCCATCTTCGTTCTTCTCACCACCGTTTCACCCATCCGCGAGGTTACGCCGACTTACCTGTTGCTGCTCACCGCCTACTTGGGAAGTTTTCTCTTCGCCATGGAATACGTCTCCGGGAATGCCGCAAGTTTAATCGGTATCCAAATCAATTTAATGTCGAATTTTCACGCCCAACTGAAAGCTGTGGCGAAAACCCTGTTCCGAAAAAAACGACCCCAGTTTTCCGTTACACCCAAATCAAGTCGGCGAACACATTTCCAAACATCGGGTTGGCAAATGTTTCTGGCGGTTCTTCCCCAGCTGAGTGTCATCATGGCGGGAATCATCGCCATTTTTTGGGCCGGGCTGAATCTCACCATGGGCATGGTTGATTATCCGAGCGGATTCATCGCCGGAAGTCTGGTCATGCTTTTTTTCATCTGGCTGGCTCTCATCTCCGTCAACAAATCATTGCGATGCTTCCGAAGAAAACGTCGTTGGCACTATCCCGCCGTTTTACCCGTCGCTTTTCGCAAGGGGAATCTCTTAAATTCTGCTCCACCAACCGAATCATCTGAGCGTATGAATTATGGTGTCTCGTTTTTTTTCAATGACCAAGAAATCGAGTGGATTTCTTCGACACCTCTAGAACGTGGAGACCACCTTGCCTTGGTTCTCACGGCCCCCCTGCAAACGCTTGAGGTCGATGTTCTCATCACCGAAGCCTTTCTCGTCCGTAAGGGATACCATCAGGCACGCGGCTGGTTTTATCGGGGTGAAATACAGAATCCGAGCAATGAACAATTGACGCATCTGGACGAAATCGCGCTGAAGTATATTGTTCCGCGTATTTTGGAACAAAATTATTGTTCCGGTGAACGTCAATGGATCGTCACCGTTTTTCAATCCCTCGTTCCTTTTGGACGTTTTCTGTACCGTTTTTTTTCGCCCCCCCGTGTCCCCTTTGTGATCCATGTTCATACGGTGCAGAACGATTCTGTAACAGTCGTAGAAGATTATAATGCCCAGACGTTCTCCTTCGTCCTGCCCTACGATCTGCCGGTGGATGCCCCCCTAGAATTGGTCATGGAATGGGATGAACCCCTTCATTGTTCCTTGCAACCGAATCGGGTTGAACCTTTTCGGTTGGCGGGCAATACCTTTTATCGGTATCACGTTTCGACGGAAAAGATGGAGGCGGGAGTGAGAGAACGATTCGGAGACTTTCTCTTTCGTGCAGCCGCCCTCGGTTGGGGGCAGGCGATTGACCATGTGCAGGTCAGGAATTCCATTTTGTATGATGCAAAAATCGTTTCCTTCGGATTTGTCATCACATTCCTCCTGCTCGGCTTCGTCAGTGCCGTCTATCTGTATGATAAAAATGATGATATTTTCATGGAACATACAGCAAGGTTTGAAACCGTTCCTTCGGATGTCCTTGCGAGCCGAACCCGGCTGGTGGAGATACTCACCCAGATGGAATCATCCCAGGAAGCCGATTTGAATCGGTGGATGCGATTATACGATGCGGCGGTACGAATTCGTGATCCCGAGGTGAGTGCGCAGGCGGCGGATGCGATTGCTGATCTTTATACGAATCGTGGCAATCGGACGAAAGCGGCAGAATGGAAAATGGTTTCCGCCATTATGTATTTCCGCCTGAGTAATCGTCGGGAAGACATGATTTTGCAGCTCAATGACATTCGTATCACGGGCGGGGAAAAACTTCTCACACCCGAAAAGCGTTATGAGTATTACATGATGCGGGCGAGAGCGGCGGCGGAGAAGAATGACGCCTTGACAATGGAAAGGTTTTATCGGGAGGCCTTGTATTTGAACCCGGAAAATGAAAAGGTGATGGCGGAATGGTTTTCCTCGCTCCTTACGATGAAAAAGCATTACGATGCGGTGAAACAGGTCCCTCATGGTCCACACGATGCCTGGGTTTCGGACTACCAACGGGTTCTCGAAGAATTTCAGGCGATGGTCCGCTCCTTACCGAAGGATAATGATTTTGTCTCCCAAAGTGCAATGCTTTCAGAAGCGACGGATCAACATGTCTCGGAGGCGATTACATTGTTGGAAAAGAAGTCACAAACCGAACCTCTGGAGGAGGAGGACCAGAAGCGGCTGATTCGGTTGTTGGTGAAGGAGAAACGGTATGCCGAAGCCTTTCCGCAGTTACGTTTGTTGGACGATAAGATTCCTGATACGATGGAATTTTTGCGATTATTCTGGTGGACAGCGACCCCTTTGGTGTCACAACTTTCGGAGGTTGAGAAGAGTTGGACCGTTCAACGCAGTGCGGCCTTACTGCGCAGTGCTGGGGAGCGGAATTTTTCGGACTGGGCTGAGGAGGATTTTGTATCCGCGACCCATTTCCTCATGGTTTTTGGAATGACGGCGGATTTGGAGCGGGTTTTGCGAGTCGCGCTGCAACGGATTCCGCGAACGTCGTCGATTCACAAGGACCTTGAATTACAAATGGCGATGTTGTTGCGGGAACAAAAACGCTTTCAAGAGGCGGAAACATTTTTGGAAGAGTTACTTCCTCCTTGAGCCTATCCGATGTTCCTTCGGGCTGCGCGGGGTTGAGGTCTTCCTTATCCCCTCTCTCCCCAGTCCGCAAACAAGTTCCGCGAAAAGAAGCAATTTTCATTTTTGAACCACGAAAATCACGAAAGTCACGAAAATCTCACAAAATACGGTTTTTCGTGTCTTTTGTGTGTTTCGTGGTAAAAACAAATCCGTCCAACCCGGCTCGGTT
>JBOFQB010000094.1:0-89816 GCA_051660685.1 Thermoguttaceae bacterium
TGGGCTATTTTGTCGCGCCCCGTTGGGGCGAAGATTTCATTTTCCTCCCTAAAAATAAGCCATTTCAATTATATTTTGTAAAAATATCCGTGAACGGTTATGATTTTTGAGTCTTTCAATCGGTTGCCGAACAAGTCTAGTGTTCCTTTTGTAGTCGTCCATACTAATTCTCAAACCGCTCTAAACGAGATACTGGTCGCCGAGAAACGCCTACTTTCATACAACAGTCTATTATTTTTCGGCAAACAGTTCGACTGCTTTTGCTTTTGCGGCCCGCAAATCCAGTTTCCCGGTTCCCAGAAGTGGAAATTCGTCCACTTTTCTGAAATTGAGCGGGGACGGAATCCAAAGATTTGGCAATCCCTCATTTTGCAGTTCTTTGCAAATTTCTTCAGGTGTGAGCGGAAAAGATTTGTAAAGGACGACGATTTTTTCACCTTTTTTATCATCAGGAAGACCTGCAACGAAATAGGTGATTCCTTCGTCAACATCTTCGACGGAGACGGTTGCTTTTCGGACGATTTTGCCGATTGCTTCTTCAATGAGGATATGCGGGACCATTTCCCCGCCGATTTTGGAAATGCGCATTTCCCGACCTGTAATCCAAATGAACCCGTCATCGTCAATTTTTGCCAAATCGCCGGTCGTATACCAACCGTCCTTGAGAACAGCAGCAGTCAATTCCGGTTCTTTGTGATAACCGAGCATGACGTTTGGACCTTTGATTTGCAACATTCCCGGGGTATTTGGGGGAAGGACTTCGCCGGAATCGAGATCGACGACCCGAGCTTCAACATTGAATAGAGGACGTCCGACAGAACCGCGACGATTCCATTTTTGATAATCAGGCAATCGGGACGAATCAATGTTAAAGCTGACAACAGGAGAGAGTTCCGTTGTCCCATATCCCTCCATAAGCGGTTGTCCATACTTCTCCTCCCAAGATTGAGCAACGTCAAGCGGGAGTTTTTCAGCCCCGCAAACGATTGTTGGGAGATTCTCAAAATCCTCTTTCGGACAACGACGGTAAAAATTCCGTTGAAAGGTCGCCGTTGAGGGCATTGCGGTTGGTTTGTACTTGCGAACCATTTCGCCGATTTTTTTGGCATCTAACGGATTAAAATGGTAAATCCCCATTACGGCGGTTGTGAGGGGCAACCAAACCGTTGTTGAATAACCAAATCCGTGAAAAAGGGGCAAAACCCCTAAAATTTTATCACCTTCATGTATATCAATGTATTTGTAGAATGCCGCAATGTTCGAGGTGATGTTATTGTGCGAAAGAACAGCTCCTTTGGGAATACCTGTTGAACCGGACGAAAAGACAATCGTAAGGGGTTCATGCGGGTCAATCTTGTCCAATCCATATTTTCGGTCGAGTGTCGACGCCGGAACAAAATAGGTGTCAATCAGGGCTGAGAGTTTGTCCCAAAGTGTGATTTTTTTGGCTGCTTCTTCGAGAATGACAACTTCGGCATTTAATTTCAGTTTGGGAAAACGTTCAAGGAACCGTTTCGTCGTAAAAACATGTTTAATGTCTGCTTTATCTATACAGGCATTGATTGTATCGGGTCCAAAAGTGTAGTTCAAATTGACCGCAACACGACGGTCCATTGCAAGGGCTGCATTCACAATTGCCCCATACACTGTTGTTGGAAAAAGCAAACCGACATATTGTTCTTGCTCTCTTGGAGCAAGAATTTTGTGGACAAGACGCTGAAAAACAAATGTCCGCAACAGGGTGCTATATCCTTTTAATTCCTGTCCGGTTGAATCAACCAGTTTCATATCTCTGCCGTACTTTCGGCAAGCGCGAATCATTTGTGATTGTGGAATACCGTAAAGATCATCTTTAGGACGTTCAATCATCTCCTGGTCCTTTCCTGTTTTGATCGTCAAAACTTCCTGAAAAAATTTTTTCTAAAACAACTCCTACTCCTATTCCGGTCTTATCTAAAACGGACCGAAATACCTTTTACAAGAGACCGGACGTAACCAACAAGTTGGGATTCTAACCTGTTTCAGGAGAAACTGCAAGACCTCGATTGTCGTATGCGGGATACAAACAGTCCGCTAACAAGTTTTGCGAAAAAGAGTCTTTTCATTTTTGAACCACGAAAATCACAAAAGACACGAAAACCTCACAAAAGACAGTTTTTCGTGTTTTTAGTGTCTTTAGTGGTAAAAACATATCCGTCCAACCCGGCTCGATTCAAATCGCAAAACCAAAATTGTTAGCAGTCCGGGATACAAAATTTCCGATTTTGCCGGTTCTCCCATGTTTCCTTTTATTAAAAAATTTAGTATGATGATCGATATGTGAAATCAAGGAGCCTGTTGTGACTTCAACTCAATCCCATAATATTCAAAAGATGATGTCCCTCAAAAAATACGGTCAGCTGACTTTTTTCGTTTTTCTCCTGTTCGCCTTTTGTTCCCCTTCTTGGGCAATTGACGCCGATCTCCTCTTTCCTGACACGACAAAAGGTTTTTTCGTCGTCCAAAACGCCCGGGAATTCAACGAACAATGGAATCAAACACAGTTCGGCAAATTGTTGCAACTTCCAGAAATGAAGGAATTTAATGCCGATTTGCAACGTCAACTCGGCTCACAATTTTCCAGTCGATTCGGTTTTTCGCTCGAAGATTTACGCGTTGTTCCGTCCGGAGAAATCACGGGCGGTCTGATCGCCCCAATCGGTCAGATTCCCGGTTTCGTCCTCGTTCTCGATGTAACGGGTCGGGACAGTGAAACCCAAAAACTGCTCGCCAATGTCGAGCGAATTATGACCGAACGTAAAGCCGTCAAAAAAATGGTCAAAATAACCGGCGAAACAGCAACGGTTTATGCAATCACCCCGACAGAACCGAACGCCCCTGTTCGTTTTGCCGGTTTTTTGCACGCCAAAAATCATTTGATTGCAGCCGATCAGGTCTACTTGGTTGACCTCATGTTTCGACGATTAAACGGCGAATTGTCTTCGCCGATTGCAAATGACCCCGGTTACATCGCCGTGATGCAGCGTTGTGAAAAAGATCGGGACGGACAGGAACCGGAACCGCTTATTCGTTGGTTCATGCACCCTTTACAATATGGTGAATCCGCTCGTTCCATCTCCAATCTGTCCGAAAAACAGCGTGCTCGACCCTCTCTGTATTCGGCTCTTGCTGAAGTCGGTTTTGACGCGATTGCGGGATTGGGAGGAACGATTACGCCAATATCCGGTTCGTTGGAAGGAGTACACCGAACCTTTTTGTATGCTCCGAAACCCTACACAAGTTCCATGCAAATGTTCGATTTTCCGAACACCGAAGAATTGTCGTTCCCCAATTGGGTTCCCAATGATGTTGCATCTGCAACCTGCGTTTCCGTCAACACCCAAACGCTCTTTGATAATGTTGGACCTTTGTTTGACGAAGTGGTCATGCAGGAAAAAGGGGTTTGGGACGACATTGTGCGGGAGTTGAAAGAGGATCAGGACGGTTATCAAATCGATTTGGGTCGGGATTTGATAGGGCATTTTGGTTCCCGAATCATCACGGCCCGAAAATACTCCTTGCCAATTGGATTGGAAAGTGAAAACCTGATGTTTGGAATTGAACTTCAAAAAGAAGGGGCCCAACCCGTTAAAGAGGTTCTTGCCAAACTTCTTGAGGGGGACCCTGAATTTGAAGCAATTCCATTTGGCGATTATGTTTTATGGAAAACCAAACCGTTGGAAGATGCTCAACGTCCTGAAATTCAGATAGGCGGGGGAATTCCCCCGCTCGTTCCGGGTCAAGGAGCCGGAATCCCCCCGATTGGGCAACGTCAGGTTCCTCAACAGGGGGGACTTCGACCGATTCCGGGGACAACACGGTCAACGGTTCCTCCTCTTGAAGCAGCTGATGCTGAAAAGGATGCTGAACCGCTTTTTCCTGACGGAGCAATCACGATTGCATTTGGGTATTTGCTCTTTTCAAACAACATTGACTTTTTGAAAGAGGTGATTGGAAAAGCAGCCGAGAAAAAGGATTCGGTTGGAAATATGCCCGACTTCCAAATGTTAAAATCGGTTGCAAAACAAATGGAAATGGGGCAGAAACCGCATTTTCTGGAATCGTACACCCGGGTTGTCGATTCGTTGCGACCAACGTATGAATTGTTGCAGCAGGGAAAAATGCCGCAATCAAAATCCATTTTGGGCCGTCTTCTCAACCTCTTACTGACTCCGCCGGATTCAGAAGAAGATGTCCGACCTGCAAAAATTGACGGAAGTAAAATGCCCCCTTATGAATCAATCGAGAAGTATTTAGGTTTATCCATTGTTCTCGGAACGACAGAAGATAATGGTTGGTTCTACAAAGGTTTTACAACACCCAAATAATTGCCCAATTGCAGCACTGCCCCAATCAACTTGGACCATTACAATCTAGGTCATTTCAACAGTCCGTTAACAAGTTTTGGGAAAAAGAGTATTTTCATTTTTGAACCACGAAAATCACAAAAAACACGAAAACCTCACAAAATACCGTTTTTCGTGTCTTTCGTGCATTTCGTGGTAAAAAACGTCCGTCCAATCCAACTCAATTCAGGTCGCAAAACCAAACTTGTTAGCGGACTGGTCATTTCAACCGGGAAAATGCAATCCCGCTAAAAAACAGTTCTTTCGAAAGGAATATTCATCTCATGTCCAAAGGTTTTGGTGTTATCGGTTGTGGAATGATTGCCCAATTTCATGCAAAAGCAATCGCCCAGACCGGTTCAAAAGTTGTTGCCTGTTTCGATCATGTCCCTCAAGCAGCCGACCGACTTGCAAGCGCGCTTGGTTCCCGGGCCTATTACGATTTGAAACCGTTTCTTGCCGATCCCAATATAGAGATTGTGACGATTGGAACACCAAGTGGTGTCCATGCAGAGCCGGCGATTGCAGCTGCACAAGCGGGCAAGCACATTATTGTGGAGAAACCGCTTGAAGTGACGTTGGAAAAATGTGATGAGGTGATTGCGGCTGCTGAAAAGGCGGGTGTTGTTCTTGCGACCATTTTTCCGTCCCGTTTTCATCAAAGTTCTTTACGATTGAAACAGGCGATTGATTTGGGCCGATTTGGGCGATTAACGCTTGGAGATGCAATTGTTAAGTGGTACAGAACACAGGAATACTACGACAGCGGAGTTTGGCGAGGAACTTGGGCTCTTGACGGGGGGGGCGCTTTGATGAATCAAGCAATTCACAGTGTTGACCTGTTGACTTGGTTAATGGGACCGGTTGTCGAAATTACGGCTCAAACCGCTTTATTAGCACATGAACGGATTGAAGTGGAAGATACAGCGGTTGCAACAGTCAAGTTTCAAAGTGGAGCATTGGGGATCATTGAGGCGACAACAGCCGCCTATCCCGGATCGCTCAAACGGATTGAAATACACGGTTCAACCGGTTCAGCCGTTATTGAGGAGGAAGACATTATTCGTTGGGATTTCCAGACATCTCGACCTGAAGATGCTGAGATTCGGGAGCAGATGACGAGCAAATTGTCGGGGGGAGGTGGAGCAGCTGACCCGGCTGCAATTGGACATCACGGACATGCAATGCTTTTTGCGGATGTTTTGGATGCAATCAAAACAGGTCGGCGTCCTATTTCGGACGGTCAGGAAGGACGCAAAAGTGTCGAGATCATTCTCGGCATTTACCAATCCGCCAAACACGGTAAAACGATTGTTTTGTAGGTGTTTTGTAGGAAATTGTTTATAAACGATTGTTTGTAAACAACTATTTTGTGATTGACTTTTGTTTTGGATAGGTGTTGTCCCGATGTTGACATTTTCAGAAACAGACGTGTTGACGAGGGCTAAGAAGGGATTGCGAAAGGAGATGAGGGACCGACTGCAAAAGATGGTTGGTCGTTCGGAAAAAAGCGAGGTCATTTGGCAACATCTGGTTCATCTGCCCTGTTTTCAGTCGGCCGTTTCCAACCAAACCCCAGTCCTGTTTTATCTTGATTGCAAGGATGAGGTTGAAACGACCCGATTTTTGACCGGGGAGACTCTGATTGGGGAGATACAACCGAACGGGATGCAGCCTGATGTTTGTGAAAACAGACAGATTCTGGGATTTCCTGTCACAATTCCCTTCTGTGAGCAGGACAAGTTGCAATTGTTTCGATTTGATTCTCTGAGAGAGTTGGAACCGAATCGTTGGGGAATTCTGGAACCGAAACCAGAATATCGACATGTGTTGGAACGTCGGATTGATCCGGGCGAACTTGGGTTTATCATCATTCCCGGTCTTGCGTTTGATCGAAAAGGGAATCGTCTCGGTCGGGGAAAAGGATTTTATGACCGTTTTCTTTTTTCTGTTCCGCGAACAATCAAACGGGTTGCTCTTGCATTTGACGTTCAGGTGATTGAGGAGGTTCCAACCTCTTCTGAAGATGAACCTGTTGATTGGATTATAACAGAATCAGGGTTCTTTCAGCCCCATTGTCGGTCTCTCTCTCTGTGATAGAATGAGGGTGATCGTTGGACGCAAGATGCGTACTCTGGATGCAAAAGTTCAGAGAATGTTGAATTTCAGGCAGATGTAAGGTCATTTCTGGTGTTCGTGTTATATGTGCCTGTTGTACGCCTTTTTGACCTTTTGTAAGCATTTGCGAGGTTGATTTCCTCAACGAAAAGGCATGATGTATATTAACAATGGAGCAGGAATGCAACCTGTCTATATTGCCGGTCTCGGTTCTTATCTTCCCCCGCGAATCGTCAGTAATGACGAATTATCCCAAACACTTGACACGTCGGATGATTGGATTCGCTCTCATACAGGGATTTCCAACCGTCATTTGGCGGGCGAGAATGACTCCGCGACATCAATGGGGTTTGCAGCTGCACAAAAAGCGTTGGATTCGGCAGGAATCCCCCCCGAAGAAGTCGGAATGATTCTCCTGAGCAGCACAACTCTGGATTATGGGCCGATCCCCGCAACCGCTTGCCTGATCCAAGAAGCACTCGGAGCAAAAAATGCGGTTGCATTCGACATTTCTGCTGCATGTAGCGGATTTGTATACGGAATTCAACTCGCTAAAGCGCAAATGCAGCTCGATCCTCGACCTGTTTTGGTGATCGGCTCGGAAATGATGTCCCGAAAAGTGGACTGGACGGACAAAGCAACCTGTGTTTTATTCGGTGATGCAGCAGGTGCTGCGGTTCTTGTTCCGGGAACCGACCCCAATCGCGGTTTGATCGACACCTACATGCAATCGGACAGTTCTGGGGCTTGTCATTTGGTGATTGAAGGGGGTTCGCGCCTGATTCAATCCCAACAGATTCCAAGTCCGTATTATCTTCAAATGGAAGGAAAAGCGGTCTTCTCCTTTGCAATTAAAATTGTTCCCGAAATTTTTCGGACCATTTTGGAGCGAAACAATCTAACGGTTGGAGATGTCGATTGGTTCCTGCCTCATCAAGCGAATTTACGAATCATCAAATCAGCTGCATCCCGACTGGAAGTCCCGCTTGAACGCTTTTTCCTGAACGTCCAGAACGTCGCCAATACAGCATCCGCCTCAATCCCCGTTGCTCTAGTCGAAATGGAATCACAAGGTCTTCTGAAACCGGGCACAAAAATAGTAACAGCCGGTTTCGGCGCAGGTCTCACTTATGGAGGAAACCTTATCATCTGGTAAAACCCGAGAATGTCGTTTAACCGCAGAACAATGTTCGGCGTGTTTCCCCGTTTAGCCGAGGAACAACGTTCCGCGCGTATTACAATTTCAGAACACGCGATACGTTGTATCGCGGCTAAACATTTGTGTTGGGGGACAGGTCTCTCACAAAATTTTCTGTTCTTTCTCAGGTAAATGGGCAAGTTCTTTCCGACAACGCTCGCAAAGTCGTAAGACTGTCTTCAAATCAAGCGTCTCAGCCCGCGTCTTTTCGTCAAAATTCAGTTCAACCATGATTTGGTCAATCACCTCTTTCGGAATCGTCTGTTTGAATGCACTACACAATTCACTACGCAAAAATTTGCGACGATGAAAGAACAAGGCCCGGGAAAACTCGTGAAAGAAACGTAAATCAGGTATCTTCTTGCGACGTTTAGGATCGTAGATGACCCGAATAATTGCCGATGTTACTTTCGGTTTCGGCCAAAAAACGGTTGGAGGAAGTACGCGAACAATCTCCGTTTGACATTGCGATTGCATCCAAAGTGACAGTCCGCCCCAATCTCTCGTCCCCGGTTTCGCCGTAATACGATCTGCCAATTCCTTTTGAATCGTCACAATCATCGAATGAGGCGGAAAATCGGTCAGCAACAGATTTGACATGAGCGGTGTTGCAATGCTGTACGGCAAATTGGCAACCAGCTTAAACCGTCTGTTCGGGTCAACCGCCAATTCGTCCGCAATTGCGGCAAGAACCTCTTCATTCAACCGATTCTTGTTCCGCAAAATGTCCATTTGCAAAAAGCGAATGTTCTTGCGCCCGAATAATTCCTGTTTCGCCAGTTCCTGCAAAACAGTATCGAGTTCAACGGTAATGACAGCAGCCGCTTTTGCTGAAAGTGCGGCAGTCAACGAACCGGTTCCTGTCCCCACTTCCAGAATGACGTCATTTTCTTCAATGTTTGCTGATTCATGCAGCAAACGAAGCAAATTCAGGTCGATCAAAAAATTCTGGCCGAGTTTGGAACGGGGATGAATCCCAATCGTCTCAAACTTTTTCATCAAGTACGACCGGGTCTGCTGTGCTGCATTCATAAAAGAGAGAGGGAGGTGAAGTTGATCGTCCTACGATGTAAACCGCGACGTGACAATACAGGAATTATGACCGCCAAAACCGAAACTGTTCATAAGGGCAATGTCACATTTTCTTTCCCGGGCAACATTGGGCGTATAATCCAAATCACATTCAGGATCGGGAATGTCCAGATTGATCGTCGGGGGAATAATTCCATCTCGAATTGTCAGGATCGAAAAAATCAGTGCAACAGATGCACTCCCCCCCAATAAATGTCCAATCTGACTTTTGGTACTCGAAATAGAGACTGTCCGAGAAAGATCACCAAACGCCCGCTTGATCGCGTTCGTCTCAGCAATGTCCCCAAGATGTGTACTCGTTCCATGTGCGTTAATGTAATCAACCTGATCCGGGTTAATCTGGGAACGTTCAAGAGCCTGACTCATTGCAAATGCGGCATTATGTCCTTCTGGATCAGGTTGGGTTATGTGGACCGCATCTGAAGACAAACCGATTCCGCGAATCTCGGCCAAAATTTCCGCTCCTCGTGATTGCGCGTGTTCTAAAGATTCAAGCACTAAAATACCAGCTCCTTCAGAAAGAACAAATCCGTCCCGCTCTTTATCAAAAGGTCGAGACGCCTTTTCCGGCTCTTCATTTCGTTCCGACAAAGCCCGCATTGCGCAAAAACCACTTAAACCGAGTTTCGTCAACGCCGCTTCTGTTCCCCCAGTAATCACAACATCAGCATCACCTCGCCCAATCATCTCAAAAGATTCAGCAACAGCGTTTGAAGCACTTGCACATGCTGAACCGACGCTGTATGTCGGACCAAGAAGTCCATAATAGATCGAAATGTTCCCGCTCGCCGCATTTGGCATGATCTTTGGAATCGTAAAGGGGGAAACTTTGGACGGTCCTTTATCAATCAATCGTTGATACTGGACCTCAATTTCTGCGAGACCCCCAACTCCGGTTCCAACAATGACCGCACAACGACGACGGTCTTCCTGCTCAAAGTTCAAGCCCGACATTCGAACGGCGTCAATTGCTGCAACAATTGCATATTGGACGAAACGGTCCAGTCGTCGGGATTCGGCAACCGGCATGTAGGGTTCCGTCGAAAATTCTTGACATTCCCCCGCAATCGTCGAGCGAAAAACACAAAGTTCGGGATTGGAAATCGTCCGTATTCCGCTCTCGCCGTTACAAAGACGCTCCCAAACCCGTTCAACCTGACAACCAAGCGGGGTTACCAAACCAAATCCGGTTACGACAACACGTTTCATAGGGACGCATTCCTTCTGTTCGGAAATCAAAACAGACTTCCAACATCCAATGTCAGAAATCACTTGTGTGAATCCGCAACACTACGATTTCACATTTTTCTGTATCTGGTCAATAACCTGACCAACTGTCGTAATACTCTGAGCTTCTTCTTCAACAATGTCAATGTCGAATTCCTCTTCAAACATAATCATCATCTCGGCCAAATCAAGCGAATCAGCTCCCAGATCATTTGCAATGTCCGTATCCCGATTGATTTGGGATTTCTCGACATTCATCTGCTCGGCAATAATGTTAATGACTCTTTCCTCAATTGACGCCATTTCTAGGCTCCTTGTTGTGTAAGTTAAAATCCCTGTAAATTGGGTCACAACCCCGATCCATTATCGGCTTCGGAAATAATGAACTCCAATAATAACGAATATTAGGTCTGTAAGTATAAGGTGTACGAGGTATGTAAGCGGGTAAGCGAACAACAACGTCTCAACTCCTTAGACGGTCAATCCCCCGTCAACGACAAGCACTTCCCCCGTTATGAAGGACGCATATTCACTTGCCAAGAACAATACGGCATTTGCAATATCATTCGGTTGTCCCAAACGACCAACAGGCGTTTTGTCTTTTGCACCTTGCAAAATCAACGGGTCCAATTTCTGCACCATGTCCGTTTCAATGAACCCCGGCGCAACTGCGTTAACCGTAATGTGCCGATTCGCCAATTCAAGAGCAACAGTTTTAGTAAACGCAATCAAACCGGCTTTTGAAGCCCCATAATTGGCTTGACCTCGATTACCAATCAAACCGCTGACGCTTGAAATGTTAATAATCCGCCCATATTTCGCTTTACGCATTGATTCCGTAAACGCCCGCGTCATTAAAAACGGACCTCTTAAATTGACCGCAATCACGCTGTCCCATTCCTCGTCCGTCATCCGACGAATCAACATGTCCCGCGTAATTCCCGCATTGTTGACCAGAATGTCGACCTTTGAAAATTGGGTCAGGATTGCTTTGGATGTTTCGGCAACCGCCTTTTCATCTGTAATGTCAAGTGGAAATGGTTCAGCACTCCCCCCACTTTCGCGTATTTCGTTGACGACTTTTTCCAACAGTTCTGTATTTGTTCCAATACAGGCAACTTTTGCTCCAGATGCTGCTAATGCTTTTGCAATTGCATAACCGATTCCGCGAGTTGCTCCAGTCACAACAGCGGTTTTTGCAGTCAGATCAACAGGAAGAAACATGATAGGAAGTAAGGGTTAGGAGGATGAGAGACCAGATCACTCAGACGTTGTTGTTCGATCAAATGAGGAATTTAGGAACTGCAGAAATGAGACAGACTAAAACAGATAAAAAAGTACAAAGCGGTCTTTCCAATCATTGCCTGATTATGGTTTTCATCCCGATTCGACATATCTTCAAAACGTCAATCCGCTTCTAAACATCAATACCACGACAATTGACTTTTCGGTCAATTCGTCGCAAAAGACCTCTTAAAACACGTCCCGGTCCAAGTTCGTAAAACTGGTCAACCCCTTGCTCGAGAAGACTTCTCATCGAATTCTCCCAAAGAACCGGTTGAACCAGTTGTTTCATCAATATAGCCCGAATCTCTTCCGGTTCTGAATGAGGACGAGCGTCAACATTGCTAATAACGGGTATTTTAGGCGGTCGCATTTTGATTCCGGCAAGTGCTTTCTCCAATTTTTCCGCTGCTTGCTGCATCAAAGGTGTATGAAATGCTCCTGCAACCGCAAGAGGAACGGCTTTCATTGCGCCAAATGGACCGGCCAATTCGGCAACCCGCTCACATGCTCTGCATGTTCCTGAAACGACGATGTTTCCCGGACACAGCAGATTGGCGATTTGCAGCACCTCACCTTCTCGGGCCTGTTCGCAAAGAGCTTCAACCTGATCTTGCTCAAGTCCAAGAATACTCACCATGCCGCTTGGAATAGCGTCCGACGCTTCTTGCATTGCTTCTCCACGTTTTTGAACCAATCGCAGACCGTCTTCAAAATCAAAAACATCAGCAAAAACAAGGGCCGTATACTCACCTAAACTCAAACCGGCTGTTACCTCACACTCCTTCAATTCGTTGGGATTCTCCAAACGGAGAACCTCAAGAGCAGCGAGACTGGTCACAAAAATTGCCGGTTGACTACAAATGGTCGAATCAAGCTCCGATTCAGGACCTTCAAAACAAAGTCGGGCAACATCATACTCCAGAACATGGGATGCTCTTTCGTAAAGGGAGCGAACGACGGGATAAGCGTCAAAAAGACGCTTGCCCATTCCAACTTCTTGCGCACCTTGACCGCAAAACAAAATGGCAGTTTTCCCCATTGTTTTTTATTGGTTGATTACTACATCGACTTTTTCAGTGACGGAACGGACAATCCCGCTCATTTACTCGTCCGGGTTCATAACAGCGCGACCCATGTAATGTCCGCAGTTGGGGCAAATCACATGAGTAGGAATTGATTTGCTGCACGTCGGGCAATCCATTCTCTGAACGGGCATTTTGTGATCGTGTGAACGACGTGTACCTGTTCGCGCATTACTATGTTTACGTTTTGGAACGGCCATTTTTCTATACTAGATTACTAAATTTCTATCAAACAGGAAATGTAAACTGGTTCGCGCGTGATTTGCGCGCAAAATCCAACCCCAATTGTGAATCTGGGTATCATACAGATTTTTGAGATTTCGTCAACAGGGGTTTTGGACGAAAAGGACAAAAATAACAAATATGTCATTTTGCTGAAACTGGACTTTGCGTGAAGTCAACCTTCCCTTTTTCAGGAAATATGTTATTCTGTTTGCGTGTGATTCGTTCTGCCCCCCTCGTTGGTTCAGTGTCCTTAATAAAGGAGATGTAATAAATATATGGAAAAGTGCGTTCTTGCTTATTCAGGCGGTTTGGATACGTCCGTTCTTTTAGGTTGGTTAATGGATCAAGGTTATGAGGTTCATGCCGTCTATGTCGATTTGGGACAACCTTGTGAAGATCGCAAAGCGATTTTGGAAAAGGCGGAAAAAATTGGGGCCAAATCGGCCCGAATTATTGACGTTCAAGAGGAATTGTGTCGTGATTTTGCTTTTCCGGTTCTGAATTGGCAAGCGAAATATGAAGGGGTGTACCTGCTTGGAACGTCGATTGCGAGACCGTTGATTTCCAAAGCCTGTTTGCAGGTTGCAAAGGAAGTCGGCGCAACCGCATTTGCACATGGAGCAACAGGAAAAGGAAACGATCAATGTCGATTCCAACTTGCAGCAGAAGCGTTGTGTCCAACGATTGAGATTATTGCACCTTGGCGTTTGGAATCGTTCAGAAAACAGTTTCCCGGTCGAACCGAAATGATTCAGTATTGTCAGGAAAAGAACATCCCGGTCAAAGCGTCGATCAAGAAACCTTACAGTAGTGATGAAAACTGTCTCCATATCAGTTATGAAGCAGGTGTGTTGGAACAATTGGACGTTTGCGGAGTCGATCAGATCGAGTTTGGAATGTGTGTTCTTCCTCAGAATGCGCCTGATCAAATCGAACGTGTCTCCCTTACGTTTGAAACCGGGATTCCGGTTGCAGTCAACGGAAAACGGTGTTCGGCATTTGAAGTTGTTAAAACACTGAACCTGATTGGGGGTCGCAATGGAATCGGGCTGATTGATATGGTCGAAAACCGTTTCGTCGGAATGAAAAGTCGGGGCGTCTATGAAGCACCTGGAATGACGATCCTTTATGACGCTCATCGTTATGTTGAGCAGTTGACAATGGACCGGGACCTTATGCACTTGCGGGACCGTTTAGCACCTGAAGTTGCCGAAATGGTCTATTACGGGTTCTGGTATCACGCCAAAATGGACGCTCTTCTCGCTTTCATTCGCAATGCTCAACGTTCTGTCAACGGGGAAATTGCTCTCAACCTTTATAAGGGGAATGTGATGATTGCGTCGCGGACGAGCGAGAATTCACTTTATGATGAGGGGATTGCAACAATGGAAGGGGGAGAAGCGTACAATCAAACGGATGCAACCGGTTTTTTACGAATTCAGGGACTTCCGTCCCGCGTTCAAGGAAAGGTTTGTCCAAGACCTTACTAATAAAATGGATTTATTCCGTGTTCGATTTGGGGACGACAATCGGGAAGTGTCCGTCCCCGCCAATTCGCTCTTGAGTGATGTTCTCAAACAACACGGAATTCCACTTCGTGCTGATTGTGGTTGCGCAGGAACTTGCGGTCAATGTCTCATTCATGTTGCAGTTGGACATGATGATTCTGGAACAGAGGTTGGTTCAGAAACAGGAGGAGTCAACCGGAATGAAACGGTTGCAGTTCTTGCATGTCAGTATCGAATCCAGAATGACCTTACTGTTTGGATTCCAAACGAATCGCGGGAACATGAACAGGTCCAGATTGTCGTTGAATCGGGAATCAGTGTAAGAAATGGTGGAGTCAATGACAGGGCGAATGACGGAAGAGATGACGAATTCATCAGAGTCTTTGGTCCGCAACAACCGCAATTGACGTTGATTTCGATTGAAAGGTGTTCTCCAACTCGGGAAGATGCCCGGGATGATTGGAACCGATTTGTCGATTCGTCTTTGCAACTGCAAGAGTTACGATCCCGAATTTCTCTGGAACAATTACGTTCTTTCGCGGAAAAATTTCGAGCTGCAAATTGGCGAGGAAAAGCCCTGATTCTTCAAAATCGTCTCATTGATTTTTTTTCGGACGAGGAATGTTTTATTCAGGACGGTTTGCAATTTCCAACGCTCAACAAACAGAACCTTACAACGCGAGCTGTTTGTGAAGAAACGCAACAACCCTCTTTACCGACTTTGGTATCGAACCCTTTTTTTGCGGTTGCTCTTGATATTGGGACCACAACATTGGTTGCTGAATTGCTGCTCTTGCCGATTGCGACGCAAGACGAGATGGAACGAGGACCCGGGCAAACGGGTTGGGAACAACACCCTTTGACACAAGAGGAGTCAACGACAGTCGGTCAGACAGGTAAACGAGATGAGAATCAGTCAGGTAATGAGACAGGTAATCAGACAGTCGGTCAGACAGAGAATCGGTCAAATAAGTTGTCTGAATTGCGAGCAGGTTATTCCGAGCATCCCCGAATCATTGAAACCCGGGTTAATCCGCAAAAAAAGTTTGGAGATGACATCATTTCACGAATCCAACAAGTGATTGAGAATCCGGGAGTTTTGTCGCAATTACAAAATGTTTTGCTCGATTCGGTTGCTGAAATGATTCTGCAACTTGCAAAAAAAGCAAACATTGACCCCCAACAGATTGTTTTTGTCTCGACTGCGGGAAATACGGTGATGCAGCAAATTTTTCTTGGGCTTGACCCGAGTTCACTTGGTTTTGCGCCGTTTGTGCCGATTACGCAAAAATACCCGATCATTCTCGGCTCTCAATTGCGTTTGCCAATTCATCCCAACGGTTTGGTCTACGTTTTGCCGATTTTGGGCGGTTTTGTTGGGGGGGATATTCTTGCCGGAATTTTGACCTGTCAACTCGATCTGTTGCAACAACAGGACATTTTAGAGAAGAAACAAGGGAATTTTGGGGAGAAACAGGGGAAGAGGGGGGACTGTCAACAGGATTTTGCAGAGAGTCAAGAGAAATTGGGGGGGAAACGGAAAGATTTTGAGGACGGACAAAGGAAGGTTGCGTCTTTGTTGATTGATGTTGGAACAAATGGAGAGATGGTTCTTGCAACGGGCAATCACCTAAGAGCGTCAGCAACAGCAGCGGGACCGGCATTTGAGGGGGCAAGAATCCGACATGGTATGATTGCGGCAAAGGGGGCGATTGATCGGGTTGAATTCGGCGAACAGGTCAACATTGGAACAATTGGCGACGTTGAACCGCTTGGAATTTGCGGTTCCGGGTTGATTGACCTGATTGCCGAATTGTTGCGAGTTGGGCTAATCACCCCAACCGGCCAATTGTTGACAGAATTGCCGGATGATCGGGATGTTGACGCAGTTGTACAAGCCGAACAGAACGGACAAACGTCCAACGACACTTCGTCTCACACTATATTGTCTTCTCATATGCCGTCTCGTAACACCCCCTTGTCAGAAACGTTGAAAAATGACTTGCGTGATCGCTTGGTTTTGTTGGACGGTCAACCGGCATTTCGACTGTCAAAGGAAAAGAGGCAATCGGCGAATTCTCGCGCCAATCATAGTCCTGTTCCGCCTAAAGAGGTCCTGTTGACACAAAAAGATATTCGTCAGGTCCAATTAGCATCTGGAGCAATTCGTTCTGGTGTCCAACTTCTTCTTGAACAAGCAAATGTTCGCGCTGAAGATTTGCAACATTTGTATTTGGGAGGGGGATTTGGCCGTTTCATACGACCTGAGAATGCGAAACGAATCGGCCTGTTTCCAAGTGAAATAGCATCTGATAAAATCGTGTTTTACGGGAATACCTCTTTAGCAGGTGTTCGAGCAATTGCCCTTGACCGTTCTGTTCAGGAACGAGCGGAACAGGTTGGACAACGGGTTGAACACGTTGATCTTTCAACTCTTCCCGGGTTTACCCAAATGTTCGCCGAATCAATGATGTTTCCCTCCTATGAGATGAAATGTTCTCATAAACGTAAATAAGTAATGACCACATAAGATAAAAACAAATGCAAATGAAAGTCATACCTGTTTCTCCTCTTGGTTCCTTCGTACTCCTATGTGTTATTTTATTCATTGCGGTCAGTGATCTAACCCATTCCGTCTCGTGTTATGCAACCGACATTCCGGTTTCAGCGAACAAAACGGATTGGTTGATTGACAATTCACCTTATAAAGCCGAAATCCTTGTCGATTCGACGAAAAACGAATTGGTGCTCGCAAACGGTCTCGTTCAACGTCGGATTGTACTCGTTCCTTCTGCAACAACAATTAGTCTGAAAAACCTTATAACAGGCGAGGAGTTGCTCCGCGCAGTCGGACCAGAAGGATATGTGAGTATCAACGAAAAAGAATATGCAATTGGCGGATTGGTTGGACAACCGGTCAACAACTATTTTAAGGAAGAATGGATTAACGATCTGCAACCGACTCCGGGGTCCTATCAACTGGTCAATTATCAAATGGAGCCGATTCAGGAACGGTTTCCTTGGAAAAAACAGACCAAATGGTTGTCCCGGGACCTTGCTTGGCCCCCTAAAGGTCAACATCTCATCATGCACTATGCTCCTCCTGAAAGGAACGCTGTTGAAAAAAATCGGGAAGAATCGTCCGAAAAAGAGGAGACCGCAGAAACGGGACAACAACGGTCAAGCGAAAAAGGTGTGTCAAGTGAAAAGGGAATACTGCCCTCTATCGAAGTGCATTATGAGATTTATGACGGAATACCACTTTTCGCAAAATGGTTGGTCGTTAAGTATCCCGACACATCATCTTCGGTATCACCCGCTTCTATATCATCCGAATCATCTGCCTTACACTCAACAAAAGATTCCAATGATTCCAATTCGGCATCTCAGGGTTTCGACCAATTAAGAGAGTGTCGAGTCAGCCAATTCGTCTCTGAAGAACTGCGTTTAGCGGAAGTCGATTCGCAAGTCGAGGTCAATCATTCCTCAGAACGGTTCAATCTTCATGTCGAAAGTGATTACGTTTTTGGGGGAGCTGGTCAGGATTTTGACAGTTCCCGGGCTGCACATCTCGAAATCGACCCGAATTACCCGACTCAGGTCAACTATCTTTGTAAAACCCGTTGCCTTCTTCGCTGTTATCCTGAACTGGGACCCAATCAAATCGTTAAACCGGGCAATAATTTCGAGTCGTTCCGAATCTATGAATTGATCTTTGACAGTAATGATCGGGAACGTCGCGGTCTCTCGATTCGTCGCCTGTTCCGAACTCTTGCGCCCTGGACTGCCGAAAATCCGCTCATGTTCCACAAAATTCAGTCGGATCGTCGTGCAATTAACGATGCAATCACTCAATGTCGGGAAACCGGTTTTGAACTGATTATCATGAGTTTCGGTTCCGGTTTGAATATGGAAAGTAAAGACCCAAAATATTCTCAGAATTATCGTAAATTGACGGACTTGGCGAATCAATCGGGGATTGAACTTGGGGGTTATTCGTTGACATCTTCTCGTGAAGCAGCAACCAAAGCGGACAATGTTCAAAACCCGTCCCCCCAATTTGGTGTCGGTCCCTGTCTCGGTTCCTCTTGGGGGATCGACTATCTCGCAACTCTCCGTTCCTTTATGTCCGAAACCGGATTTGGCGTTTTCGAGAATGACGGGCCCTTTCCCGGGGACAGTTGTTCGAGCACGGAACATCCCGGACATCAAGGTTTAAGCGATTCGGTCTGGAATCAATGGAAAGCGCAAGGAGATTTGTATCGTTGGTGTCGCGCAAAGGGCATTTTTGTCAATCAACCGGACAATTATTTTTTGTCGGGGGGGAATAAAACGGGAATGGGATACCGCGAGACGAACTGGTCGCTTCCTCGTGCTGAACAGGTGATTATTGAGCGTCAGAACATTTTTGACGGAACATGGACAAAACTGAATTCAATGGGCTGGATGTTTGTTCCGCTCAGTCAATATCATGGAGGGGGTGCAGCTGCAACGATTGAACCGCTTGCTGAACATCTCGATCATTATGATGCCCGATTTGCCAATCTTTTGGGAGCAGGGGTTCAAGCCTGTTATCGTGGACCGCGACTTTATGATACGGACGAGACGAAAGAGGTTGTGAAAAAATGGGTCAAATTTTACAAGGAACATCGTGAAGTGTTGGACGGTGATTTGATTCATTTGCGACGAGCATCAGGTCGGGATTGGGACGGTTGGTTGCATGTCAACCCGGGCGGTCAGGAATTGGGTTTGGCCTTTTTGTACAATCCGTTGCAGGAAGAATTGGAAGTTGACATAAAAATTCCTCTTTACTATACGGGTTTGACGGAACAGGCGAGAGTTCAGTTCGGCAATAAAGCGACTTCGTTGACCGCGCCTATGCAACTGACGGAACCGCAAACGGTTTCTTTGGACAGGGACCGTTGTGTGACACTGCCCGTTAAAATTCCGGCAGAAGGATACACTTGGTTGCTTTTCAGCAAATAGGGATAAAACGGGACAAAAACGACAAAAACAATAAAATTGGGATAATAATCAGACAAATAGAAATCAGAATTAGAAAAACAGGAAGATGAAATACGCAATTATTATCCCGGACGGTTGTGCGGATTGGCCGATTGAATCATTAGGCGGTTTAACGCCGCTTCAGTATGCGAAAACGCCGAATTTAGACCGTTTAGCCGAATCGGGGATTGTTGGTCGTTCCTGCAATGTCCCCGAATCGTGTTCTCCCGGTTCCGATGTCGCAACACTCAGTCTGCTCGGTTATGACCCGCTTGAATGTTTTACAGGTCGGGCCCCGCTTGAAGCAGCTGCACTTGGAATCCCGCTTGAACCAAATGATTGGGCGTTTCGTTGCAATTTAGTGACGATTGCAAAGGGAATCATGCAAAGTTTTACAGCCGGTCACATTTCAACCGAAGAAGCACATGCTTTGCTCAAAACCGTTCAAGAGACAGTTCCACAAAAATTCCCCTTTCCAATTCGTTTTATAGGGGGTGTCAGTTATAGAAATCTGACCATTATTTCAGAGCCAACCTCAACAACGAATTCGCTGTTCGGGTCAAACACACGAACCTGTCCCCCGCATGATTGGACGGACAAAGAGGTCCAACCGGCTCTTCCAACAGGACAGGGTTCTGAGTTGTTGTTGCAAATCATGGAGGAGACGAAAAAAGTTTTGGCCGAACATCCGGTCAATCTCAATCGAATCAAGTTGGGCAAGCAACCGGCGACGCAATGTTGGTTGTGGGGACAAGGGAAGAAACCGAACATTCCGATTTTTTCCCAACAATATTGCGGAATTGAGGGACAACCGATCAGGGGGGCAATGATAACGGCAGTCGATCTTTTGCGAGGAATTGCCGGACTTTTAGGTTGGGACCAAATTCAGGTCCCGGGCATAACCGGTTATGTTGACACTGATTTTGCGGCAAAGGGTCAATATGCCGCAAAAGGACTTCAGGAGTATGATTTGGTTTGTGTTCATATTGAAGCAACAGATGAAGCGGGACATGAAGGAAGTGTTGAGAAAAAGGTCCATGCTCTTGAAGAGATTGACGCAAAAGTGATTCCCCCGATTGTTGAACAACTGCAACGGGAGAAGACTTGGCGTTTGCTGATTTCCCCGGATCATCCGACCCCGGTTGCGCATAAAACGCACACTCACGGTTTTGTACCTTGGATCATTGCCGGAAATCCCTTGCCCGATTCGTTGCCCGAACAGTCGTGCAAACCGTTCACTTCTCAACCTTCCCAAAGACTTCGGTTTGACGAAGAAACGGCGGAAAAATCGGTAATTGCTTTTGACCCCGGTTGTCAACTGATGAAATGGTTTCTCGGGTCCCCCAAAACAACCTCAGACTGCTAACAAGTTTGGTTTTGCGATTTGAACCGAGCCGGGTTGGACGGATATATTTTTACCACGAAATACACGAAAAACACGAAAAACGGTATTTTGTGAGGTTTTCGTGTTTTTTGTGATTTTCGTGGTTCAAAAATGAAAATGACTCTTTTTCTCAAAACTTGTTAGCGGACTGAAAACAACCTGATCGCGTCTTTTTCGGGCGTTGATTATTTTGGAATTGGACGTACAATGATCGTCTGGTTTCATTGTGGAAAACCGATTGTAGTATTAGTATTCAGAAAGTATCCCGCTTAGACGATTTTTGTAGGTCAGGGTCTGTGTACGTTATTTGCCCTGAAATTAGGTGTAAAAAACATTCAATGACCCGAAATAAAATGTTTCTCTGCAACCTCGTCGAGGTTGCGTTATGGTATAAAAACGCCGGAATGACCATAACGCAACTCCGAACGGAGTTGAAGATTGAGGGGCAATCCGTTACTACCATAACGGAATGTCTACGACATTCGTGAAATGTCCTTTTGATGATGCAAAACATCAGCAGACCCCGGGGTTGTGGTCGCGTTGCTCCCTTCATCCCGGACTACAATTGGACCGTCCCTAACAGGACTACAATACTCGCCGTTAAAACGGTTACTTTCATCCAATCAGTCTAACATTATCGCGTTATATCAATGTCAGAAACGACGGAAAAAGAACGGTCCCTGAATTTTTTGGAGCAGATCATTGAGGATGATTTGCGGGTTGGGAAAAATGGTTCCCGGGTTGCAACACGTTTTCCGCCTGAACCGAACGGTTATTTGCATATTGGACACGCCAAATCGATCTGTCTGAACTCGGGATTGGCCCAAAAATATGGGGGGACGTTTTTTCTTCGTTTTGACGACACCAACCCGGCGAAAGAGGAGACGGAGTATGTCGAGTCGATCATTGGTGATGTTCGTTGGTTGACAGGAGATTCGCTCGAAAACCGCATTTTTTATGCGTCGGACTATTTTGGTCAGATGTATGATTGGGCGGTCGAACTGATTCGTAAAGGTAAAGCATACGTCTGTGATTTGAGCGGGGAAGAAGTCCGGGCAACCCGGGGAACTCCGACGGAACCGGGGAAACCGAGTCCTTATCGTGAACGAACCGTCGAGGAGAACCTCGATCTGTTTGAACGGATGAAAAAGGGGGAGTTTGAAGAAGGAACGAGGACATTGCGGGCCAAAATTGACATGGGGTCGCCCAACTTTAACATGCGTGATCCGGTCATGTACCGAATTGTCCGGGCCGAACATCATCGAACAGGCGCAAAATGGTGTGTCTATCCCATGTACGATTGGGCACATGGTCTGGAAGACTCGATTGAGGGGATTACTCATTCGATTTGTACTCTCGAATTTGAGCATCATCGACCTCTCTACGATTGGTTTTTGGATCAGTTGGACAATGTTCATCATCCGCGACAGTATGAATTTGCGCGACTTGCGTTGACCTTTACGGTGATGAGCAAGCGAAAATTGCTTGAACTGGTTAAGGGGGGTTTTGTCGGGGGTTGGGATGATCCGCGAATGCCGACAATTGCGGGTTTGCGACGTCGGGGTTATACAGCCGAATCAATTCGTTCGTTTTGCCGGACGATTGGGGTTGCGAAGTTTAACAGCACGATTGACCTAGTATTGTTGGAAAACGCGATTCGGGAAGACCTGAATAAGAGGGCGCAACGTCGTATGGGGGTCCTGCACCCTCTAAAACTTGTGATCGTCAATTATCCCGAGAATCAAGTGGAAGAGTTGGAAGCGGTCAACAATCCCGAAAATCCTGATGATGGAACCCGATTGGTTCCCTTTTCGCGGACTCTTTATATTGAACAGGATGATTTTCGTGAGGAAGCCCCGAAAAAGTATTACCGACTTTCCCCGGGAAAAGAGGTCCGTCTTCGTTACGCCTACTATGTAACCTGTACAGATGTGATAAAGGATGAATCAGGGAACATTCTTGAAGTTCATTGTACTTATGATCCGGCAACGCGGGGAGGAGATTCCCCGGACGGTCGGAAAGTGCAAGGGACGATACATTGGGTTTCTGCGGAAGGGGCGTTGGACGCAGAAATTCGGGAATATGATCGATTGTTTACTCGGGCGAACCCGGACGATTCTGAAGAGGGGGCGGATTTCAAGACGTTTTTGAACCCGGATTCGTTGCGGATTTTGACGGGTTGTCAACTGGAACCGTCGTTGAAAGGGGCAAAACCGGATGAACGGTTTCAGTTTGAACGATTGGGTTATTTTTGTGCGGATTCCGATTCAACGCCGGAAAAACCGGTTTTCAACCGAATTGTTTCCTTGCGTGATTCTTGGGCGAAAGAAGAAAAAAAATCATAAACGTTGATGTCAACCTTAAACATTCCCCGACGATTTTTTTTCCAGTTCGCGTTTGAGTGTCCCTATTTGCCAAAACTTTGGACACCCAATGATAAAAATGGTCTGGAAAATGCCTATCAAATTCCGGCATTTGCGCAAATCGAACAAACGGAATCGGTTTCAACGCCGCAATCTCAGGTTTCTCCCTTTCCGCTTGATTGCCGGATCGGTTGGAATGAAAAAGGACTGTCCTTCTCCTTTATTGTTCGCGGAAAAAAACGAGCACCCTGGTGTCGTCTGACACATCCCGAAGAGAGCGACAGTGTTCAAATCTGTCTCGACACCCGGGATGTCCGCAATGTACATCGTGCAACCCGATTCTGTCATCGTTTTGCATTCTTGCCGATTGGACAGGGAAATGGGGGTAAAGAACCGGCTGTTTTTTGGTTTCCCATACATCGTGCAAAAGGACATCCGAACCCGATTGTTCCTGAGTCCATTCCGATTCGGAGTACACTTTTTGAGGACGGGTATCGAATGGACCTAACACTTGGGGAGAACGTTCTAACCGGTTATGAACCGCTTGAACATTCCCGACTTGGTTTTCACTATTATCTGGTCGATCAGGAACTAGGTCATTACGGTTTTTTGGCAGACTTGCCTTTTCCGCATGATAACGATCCAAGTCTTTGGGGAATCATGGAATGTGTCAAGAACAGCAAAACAGGTTAAGAACTTCGGGAGCATCCAGACGGTCAACAACGAGAGAAGCGTGAGAGAGGTCAACCGCGCGGTTGTGTTCGGCCCGGACTGCAACAACGAATGATCCAGCATCAAGAGCTGAACGGGCCCCGCTCGCACTGTCTTCAAAAACCAGCATCCGATTCGGCTCAATCCCAAACCGTTGCGCCGCTTTTTGATAAATCTCCGGGTTCGGTTTTCCGTTGACAATATCTTCAAATGCCAGAATAAACCCAAAACGGTCAAGCAGCCCGACTCGGCCAATCACCTCTTGTGCGACCTTTTGCGAACTACTTGTGCAAACCGATTTAGGAAGTCCTCTGTCCTCAACCGTCTCGAGAAGAGCAGTGAGACCCGGCATGATTTTGAAACCTGAATCGAGAAGACGGATAAAAACCTCTTCGGACTCGGCGTGTAACTCCTCCCAGGTCTCCGTCAAACCAAAATGGTCAATCATCAACTCGAAACAGTATTTCGGTGGTCGTCCCATGATTGCATGACACAACTCTTGCGTGTACTCGCAACCGCGTCGTCGCAACACCTCACTTGCTGTCTTCCAATAAACGTCTTCCGTGTCAAACATCAGCCCGTCCATGTCAAACGCAACCGCCAAAAATTGCCGCTTTGAAACGGGTTGCTGTGAAGAAGATAATTGTTCTGAAAAAGACACTGAAGAGGTAGGGGATAGAGGATAGGGAATAGATTTTTATCGTTCGCCGCGATATACCGTATCGCGCGTTCCTAACGTTTAGCCGCGATACAACGTATCGCGCGTTTAGAACCGTTAAAATACGCGCGGAACGTTGTTCCTCGGCTAAACGGACAAACGCCGCATTACCCGTTTTTCATCTCGTATTCGGCGTCAATTGCATCATCATCCGGGCCGGAACCCGATTGGTGTTGCTGCTGTTGGAATCCCGCTCCATCCGGTCCCATTCCAGCCCCTTGCGGTCCCGACCCCGCTCCTGAAGGACCCGATTGGGCAGATGCCGCTTCGTACATCGCCTTGCTCATTGCATGAGACGCTTGATCCAATTCCTGAGTCGCACTCTTGATTCGGTCCGCATTCTCGCTCGCAACCGCTTCTCGAACCCGACCAATTGCAGCCGTAATCGCGTCCTTGTCCGTCTCTCGCAACTTGTCATTATGCTCCTTGAGCAATTTTTCAAGCTCGAAACACTTCGATTCAGCAACATTCTTCGCTTCAACCAGTTCTCGTCGCTGCTTGTCTTCATCCGCATGAAGTTCAGCATCACGCCTCATTCGCTCAATCTCCGATTCCGAAAGACCCGATGATTGCTCAATTCGGACCTTCTGTTCTTTCTGCGTTCCCAGGTCTTTCGCCGAAACACTCAAAATCCCGTTCGCGTCCAAATCAAACGTCACCTCAATCTGCGGAACTCCGCGAGGTGCGGGCAAAATTCCTTCAAGATTGAATTGACCAAGCAACCGATTGTGAGCCGCAATGTCCCGCTCTCCTTGATAAACCTTGATCGTAACCGCATTCTGGTTGTCGTCCGCCGTACTGAACACCTGCTTCTTTTCGACCGGAATCGTTGTGTTCTTCTCAACTAATTTGGTCATAATTCCGCCCAACGTTTCAATACCAAGTGAAAGTGGGGTTACATCAAGCAACAGGACATCACGGACTTCTCCGGCGAGAACACCGCCCTGAATCGCAGCACCAACCGCAACCACTTCGTCAGGATTCACCCCCTTATGAGGGTCCTTGTTGAAAATGGACCGGACCAATTCCTGGACTTTGGGAATTCGGGTTGAACCGCCAACCAAAACCACTTCGTCGATCTGGGACGGGTTCAAATTGGCATCTTTCAACGCCTGATTGACGGGTCCTCGACAACGTTCAACGAGATGATCGGTCAACTGCTCAAACTTGGCCCGGGTCAACTTGACCTGCAAATGTTTCGGACCATTCTGATCGGCTGTAATAAACGGCAGATTGATGTCCGTCGATTGCGCCGAAGAAAGTTCGCGTTTTGCCTTTTCGCACGCTTCTTGCAGTCGCTGAAGCGCCATAGCATCTTTGCGCAGGTCAATTCCCTGCTCTGATTGGAACTGATCGGCGACATAATTGATGAGAACCTCGTCAAAATCGTCACCTCCCAAGTGAGTATCACCGTTCGTGCTAATGACACGGAAGACACCATCTGCAACTTCGAGACAGGAAACGTCAAAGGTTCCCCCCCCGAGATCGAAAACAACGATTTTTTGGTTGACGTTTTTGTCCAGACCATAAGCGAGTGAAGCAGCAGTCGGCTCATTGATAATTCGGGCGACCTCTAAACCGGCAATTTGCCCGGCATCTTTGGTTGCTTGACGTTGTGCGTCGTTAAAATACGCAGGAACCGTAATGACCGCTTTGTTGACCTTGTGTCCCAAATACGCTTCTGCCGCTTCTTTGAGTTTTCGCAAGGTCATTGCCGAGATTTGCGGGGGAGTGTAATCCTTTCCGTCCGCTTCAACACGAACATATTCGTCGGAACCGCCGACAACTCTGTAAGGGACCATACGTTCTTCCGAAGAGACTTCGTTGTGACGACGCCCCATAAACCGTTTAATGGACGCAATTGTCCGGGTCGGGTTTGTGACCGCTTGACGTCGAGCCGGTTCTCCAACGAGATTTTCGCCGGAATCTGTAAAAGCGACCACACTTGGGGTCAAACGATTTCCTTCTGCGTTTGGAATGACCTTAACGTCTTTTCCTTCCATAACAGCGACGACGGAGTTGGTTGTTCCGAGGTCAATACCGATAATTTTTTCACCTTGTGCCATATAAGTTTTCCTCTCTTTCTATTTGTATAATGCTTAGACCAACATTGTTGAACGTCGGAATAGACAGTCTTTCTTTTTCAGCGTAGTGTACACGCAAAGAATGCGCCAAAGAAAAGAAAATTTTACATTTTATCCTGAAACATTGGGAAATTCGGTGTCCCGTCAAAAACAGCGGACAAGAGTCACCTGCCAATTTGGCAGTTGCCTTTTCCAACCTTGCTGTTACTCCGTCGATTCCGATTTGTCCTTTGAATCCTCCAATTCCCTGCTGAGTGTCTCAAAAAACGCCCGCGTTGTTTTGGGTGAAACCTCGTTGAAGAACGGACGCAATTCCCGGACCTCATACTCGGCATCTGTTGATTCATGCTGCTCAATTGAACCGGTTAGAGAGGAAAGCGGGACAGGTTGTTGAGCTTTAATTGTTCCAATCGGACGGTATTGTAGGAGTGAAAAGCCGATTGCAAGGAGTGTACCATAGAAAGCACCAACCGGAATGACTGCGAAGTAGGCGGGGAGAACTTGGGCAAGAACGGCACACAAAACGAGGAATCCCAAGAGGAAGGAGATTCGTGCAAACGGTTGAATTCGTCCAACAAGGGCGACGAGGAGCAGGGTACACCAACTGAGAGTGCTTAACAAGGGACGTTGGGCGATGTAGAGACCACTTTTAGAATCGTTCATTTTTAATTCAACGGCGGACCAACCTGAGAGCATTGCGCTGAGTTGGGTTGATCGGGGCAGACGACCCCAAGGATTGACCTGACCGGTTCCCTGATTCTTCCACGTTTCAAGCGTGATCCATTGTGGAGCCAAATCCCCCTCAAGAGCACGTCGATATTGATCGGCAACAGGTCCGGCTCGCATCATTTTGACCCGATCTCCAAGTAAAGGGGTTAATTCCCGTTGAATCTTCGCCGCATTTAAGGTTGAAGTCAAAAGTATATTCCGTTCGTCAAAGAAGAGAAACGCCAAACCTGCTTTTTCTAAAACCGCATGTCCTTGTGAAGTCGACTGGAACGGTTCAGGAAAGATAATCGGCGTTTTGGGGAAAATGCCAATTCGTTTCAACGCGATCCAATCAATGAGAATTCGGGATGCTCCCAATTCGGCAGAACTACCAAAAATCCTGACTTGAAAGGGATGTGTTCCCAGAACATTTCCCCAAGTCAAAACATCGTTCGTTTCTTCGACGTTTTCGGTTCCCAGTTCACCATTTGATTCAAAGGAATCCGTGTTCCCCTTGAAAGAACGCAAAGTTTGTTCATCCCCTAAGGTTGTAATCAATCGGGTTGCAATACCCCAACATCGTTCATGTTGTTGTTTCTCCGAAACAAGATGATTCCAATCATCAAGAGAAAAGGGGTCAAAGGAATGAACGGACTCGGTTTGTCCAAGTGTGAATCCGCGCGAGAGACGAGGAAAAAGGTTAAACTCCGAAAGAACCAATGTCTCATTGTCCGAGAATAATTCTGGGAAAAAAGCAGTTGGATGCTGACGTCGGGGAAAAGTTTGATAAGGTGAAGGGGTCCAAGCGACCCAAGTTCCTCCCAAAACCGGCAAGTTGATTTCTGGAAAATGCGGAAAAATTTTCCGTCGTGTTTTCAAGGGTGATTCTTTTTGAGCATATTCAAGAGCAACGGTCACGAAACGACGTTTTTCGGGCAATTCCAGAAAAATCCGGTTCATCGTTGATTCCGTCTCCTCCTCACTCAAACCGTCCCAACCCGGTTCTCCCAACTGTTTTTGTGCAAATGCCGCATGATGATCCGAAATTTCCTCTGTTCCAACATTCATCAGGTCAACAGGGGCAGTCTCGGTACTTGGGATTCCCGTATTGACAACAATTGATTTCTCAGCGTCATTTTTCTGTAAAGAAGTTGTTGGTTCAGCAAACCATGTAACCCGTTTATCCCCGATCCAAACGGCGAGGACCTCATCCAACCCAATTGAAGGGGGTAAAGTAATCATAATTCGTCGTTGACCGCGATTTTCAATGAAAAAAGTTGCGTGCTGACGAATCACCCCCTTTGATTCATACTGAGAATCCAATTGTAAGGACCAAACCCAAGCAACCGCCCCTTTGTGTTCACTTCGAGCGGGCAAGACGATCAAAGCGGGATTACTGGTCAAATCAACATCCCGGGCCGGATCATATCGGAATGCAGCTCGAACAGTTTGGTACTCATTTTTTGGGGGGGCAGGAGTTGGAATGGACTTTAATCGGGAGTTAAAAAGTTCGACGGACAGATCATAAGCGGAAATGACCTTGATTTCAATTTGTTGGGAGACACTTTCGGG
Source organism: Thermoguttaceae bacterium (assembly GCA_051660685.1). GTDB lineage: Bacteria > Planctomycetota > Planctomycetia > Pirellulales > Thermoguttaceae > JAVBSX01. Next base: position 28,667 of record JBOFQB010000094.1, read on the forward strand.
CAACATTGCTAAAGGAATCGGAATCGGTCGATCAACGGGAAGAGTTCGTGTTGCCGAAAACGTAAACGCTCCACTTTTGGGGTTTGGGAGCCGAATCTCCCAAACCTGACCATTTGGGGGAAGGGGCAGTCCTTGTAATTCTTCATAAGTGACTTCTTCGATGCTGAGATTTTTTTCCGTTTCATTCCCCATTTTCCATGTCCATGAAACACTGGAATCTTGGGACAAATGAACCAGAACCCGATCAACCCGTCCTTCTGTTGGAAAACAAGAAAATTGATATGTCTGGGTTAATTCCCGATCCCTCAACGTCAGGTTTCCTTTGATTTCAGCATTGTAAGCCGTTTTTTGTGGTTCCAGACCAATTTGAACCGTTCGGGAATTTGCATCAACGACGAAAAAGGAAGAATCGAGGGGGGGAGTCTCCACAAAAAAACGTTCACGAATCGACGGATTGTTGGACGAAATCATTCCGGGCAATGTGTCCAAGACCGAAAAAACACGAAGACGATTGGGAGCAGGGGTGTTGATCGCCAAAAGATGCTGACCCAATCCAATGTCTCCAACCGTACTCGCCGTTTCTCCCCCGCTACTTCCTTCCATACTCGGATTTTTAACCCGAATTGGCATCAATTCTCGCAAAGTGAGTGTCTTATTCGACGGAGATGCAAGATGACCGCTAATTCTCAAATGACGACCTTGCTTCACAAAAACGGAAATCGTTCGCAAACCGGTTGAGCCGGAATCCGTTGAGCCTGAATCCGGGGAATCATTCTCCCAATAAAGAACATTTTCTTTGGGAATGGACTCGATACTGTCAATCACCCAACCCGTTTGGACGAGTAATTCAATCAGTTGGGGACGTTTTTGCAGCAAATCAAAATCAAGCAACATGACACCCCGAATTCCATCTTCATCCCAGGTAATCGCGGTTCCACTGTCCCAAAACACGCGGGATGAATCAGGTGCTAGTTCAACGGTTATTTGGGAATTCGGTCCAAAATACTGAAAAAAGTATCCCCGTTCATCTGAAGTCGGCAATTCAAGCGTTGCTGTTGTCTGCGAAACTTCATGGAATTCTAACCCGCATAAAACAAGAGGTGATTGAACGAACAAATTCGCCCGGGTCTCCATCCAAAAATGTTGGGGAGAACGAAAACGAATCCGGGGAAGGGACCAATTCCCTGACAAATGAACCGGACAAACAGCATCAATCGTTAATTCTTGCAACGATTGGTTACTTTCAGGAAGTGCAATCAACAATTGTTGCACTCTCTCTTCCTCTTCAGAAAGCGTGATCGAATCCCATGAAATCGGCATTCCCCCCAATTGTATCGAAGTGACTTGAAGAGGTGAATCCAGTTCAACCCAAACATGGGAATTGTAGTAATCGGTTTTTTCAAAGACAACGGAAGAGGTGACATCCAGACCTTCTGGTCGGGCATGATAAGTGATTCGTTGCTGCATTGGAAATTGTCGACGAAAACGTTCTGCCTTTTCGGAAGAACTGAGAACAATCGTTGCACGATTGCGTCCTCCTAAGAAAACTTTCCAAAGACGTCGGGGAACACGACTCGAAGTCGCATCTGCAATTTCATTGGATTGGGGGGGAACAACAATACCTTGTGAACAGCTGAGAGTCCATTGTTCGGGAATACTCAACTCCAACTCGATTCGGGTCGCGGTTGGTGTCAACAATTCAAAAACCGTATTACCATGTGCATCTCGTTGTCCTCGCAAAGACCATTGAAATCCGACCGTCTCTTGGGATTGGACGATCTCCGCTGATCGGACTGTTTCTCCAGATCGAACGGTTTCTCTAGGTGAATCATTGGACATGACACTTGGTGTAACATCTGATGTAACATCCGACGTAACACTTGGTGTCATACTCGAGGAGACATTCGATTCGGGGAAAAACAACCGACATTCCTGTTCTGCGGTCCAACCCAAAGAAAGTGGTCTATTATCTGAGGTAACGGGGTTACTCAACCAAAAACCTAAAGGAGAGAAGGGGACGGATTTTTTGGGATTCGTTACAACAGCACTCCCGGTTCCTTCCCAAAACAGGGAATCTCGTAAGGATGCTTGTAAGACAAGACGTTCACAAGCAGGAAGTGGAATCGGGTTGGTTGAATCTTTATCTTTCGTCTGTAATTGGGAAACAATGTCTTCAAATTGTTTTTGAGCGAACGGATAATAAGGTTCTGTTTCTCCTAAGGGCCAAAGAAAAAAACGGTCAACAGGCGCATACAAACGCTGAAACCGAATCGGCGATTGCGAGTGATTCGGTTGATTTTGTTCCTGATTGGCGCAAACCTTCTCTTCGTTGAATTCGGACAAAAATCCAACCAAAACGAAAAGGAACAGGAATGAGCGAACAATCGGCAAATGACGGAACATATCAGTTGGCGTTCAGATCATGAGAAGGTTGTGAAATGTTGTGTTGCATCGTATGAGTTGGCAAGGAGGTATTCTCATGAGATGCAGAATGAGAACGACCCGTTCGAGGTTCGGATGAACCCGCAGAATCAACCAAAGAATGATTGGAAGACTCTGATAGAGGAGGAAGCGGATTCAGTGTTTTAACAACAGGGACAAGTGGAATGAGTTCACGTCGAATGAACAGTCGGGCTAAAAGGGCAACGATCAAGGTAATCAGAAAGCCCAAAAGGGACGCCTGAAAAACGAGCAAGGCGGGTAAAGGTTGATACAGGAAGACGGACAACAACAAAACGACCAGAACAAACAGTAAGCCGGTTTGCCGAAAGGGGGGGAGATAAATCAGAGCAAGTCCTAAACAAAGGACGACTCCACTTGAAATCAACACGGCTTCTGTCCGTCCAACAACATGCAACGTCGATAAATCAGGCGGTTGGAAACTGCTGAAAAGATACTGATTATATTCTTGGGGAACCGGCAGAAGTTGTTCCTCGGAAATACCAATCCATGCTGCAAGAGTATCTTGGTTCAAAGTAATGATGGAACCGCCTAACAAACCGTTCCAGCTCCATTGAAATTCTGAAGTCCAACCGGGAGAATCACCAATAATGAGTTTGTTCTTGGCAAGCACAACCTGCCAATACGACTCACGAACCCATATATCAGGATCAAAATGCGGAAGTTCAAGGGAAAAAGTGGAACTAAAGGGGGAACCGGGCATTTGATAACGAATGTCGATTAAGTGCGATTTCCCGCGTTGATCCGGTTTTTGGGGAATCTGTAACCCTCCTTCTGAATTGAATTGTATCGGAATTCGGTTGTTGTCAAACGATAAGGCAATCAGACGCTTCTCCAAACCTCCTGGTAAATGAATCGTTATATTTTCATGGTCGCTGAGTACCCGGAAAAGAGCCCTGTCCGTCCGTACTTGATCCGTCAACCAAGTTTGAATCCAAGCCCGTTCAACAACCGTTGTTCCAAGAACATCAAAGTAGTCCAGTTGAACATAGAGCGGAATCGAATGTTCCCAACGTCCTGACGAAAAATAAATTCCCAAAAGACCCGAATCGGTTTCGCCCCCTTTTTCCAATTTCTTCCACGATTTTTTCTCTCCTGCATCATCCGGTAAAAGAACGTTCACACCATTTTGAACAAAGGCGACAACCTGTTGATCGACCGTTTCCATTTCAAGTGGAACAATCAACGGAACCGTCAATCGGGTCGTCGTCTGTCGTTGTATCTCTTTCGGATCAAAAGAGTATTGAAGTGTTAACACACCTTTCCCGATTAAGGTTCCTTGCAAAGACAGTCGTTTGTTGACAACATCCGGTTCAATAGGGTCAATCAGCGTCAAATTTTTGGTGTCAAGGGCTTTTCCGTCGAGAAACAATTTCAGCGAACCGCTTTCATCAACACTTTGGGGAATTTTCAGCAAGAGACAATCAAGCGGTTCATACCGAACATTATAGGTTATCGTTTGTGTGACCTGATCCTGAGAATCAAGCAAACGAACTTCAGAACGTGATTGGGCGACAACCTGTTGTTTGTACAACGTCATATCGGCTGTAAAAACCGCTTCGTTGGAATCCATACGAAAAATCAACGGTTCCTGTTGTCGTTGAGGAATCGGCAACCGAAATGCTGGAATGGAATTTCGGGTGATTCGGGTCAAACCGGACCCTGAATTGTTCCCGGGTAATCCTTCCAAACGTAAGAGACGAACATTATCGGCTGGAACAACGACAACGGTTGCGGGTTCAACTCGGTCGGCAATTGGAACCGGCAATCGAAAATGAAGCGTCGATTTATTCCGATTCAATGTGGGAATAGGTCGGGACAATTTAATGTCCAGTTCGACCAATCCTTCTGAACGGGACAGTAAGGGGATCGTCACCATTCCTTCTTTTCCCTCATCTGATTCAAGACCAGTTGCAATTCCGCCTGTATCGACAACATTGGACGGACCGATTTCATCCACATTCCAATCAAAACAATTCATTTGCAAACGATTCGTCCGCGAACCGTTAATCATCGCTGCTATTTTCCCCGTCAAAACGATTTGTCCACTATCAACCTGTATCTGATACTCTGATTTAACGTTAATTCGAGTTTGAGGAGAGACCAGTTTGGCTTTAAGGGAAAAGGGTTGGGCATAAAAGACAAATCGCATATCAACGGAATCACGAAGAGGTGTGTCGGCGAGATCATCTTCCCGAACACTGTGAACCGGTTCCCAGTTGAGTCGCAAATCATTCGGAACGTCAACCTCGATTGAACCAAATTGTCGTTCGGCTCCCAAAACCTCAAAACCGGCCAACTCGCTCCAATTGTTCGTCGGACCCGTTAGATCACGACGAATCGCTTTAAGTCGAACAGACAAAGGGGTATCCTGTTTGGGCGAACCAAGTGCGACGATTTCAAGTAAAGTTCCTTGTGCTGCTCCATTTTCTTCTTGCGATAATTCATGAACCTCATAATCACTCAGAAAGGTAAGTCCCAATTCATTCGGAACCCAATGTGCCCCTTGAGGTAAACGAACCTGAAATCGTTTGAGCGGTTCTCCAACACTCCGAACAGGTAAGGTTGCGTCAAAAACCGTTTCCCGATTATTCATCTGAACAAAAATTTTAGCATCTTCAACCTGCAAAACGGTTCGTTTTTCCTCTTGCGCAATACGCGGTTGTTGACGCCAAGATATTTCCAGTGTTTTGGAAATCCCTTGTACTTCAAATCGGGTTCCAACAGGTTCGGTTTCAACGGATTGAACGGAACACAGAATTCCCCCTTGTGCAACAGTTGGGGTCACATTGGGAGTCGGGACGGTCAGAAATAAACGGGAGCTGACCGCGTTCGGAAAAGAAAGGTTCAATCGTTGTTCTTCCTGACCAAAGAGACCAACAGGAAAGGTCAAGGTAAAGGAAAGTTGATGTCGAAGTGATTTATCAACAGAAGAGGATACAGAGGGATTCCGAAGAATCAGGAGATAATCACCTGACTCAGGATGTACACCAAGATCACAACGTCCTTCCCCTTTGTAATCAATGGCTGTTTCAAGAGATTCTGAATCCGTTGAATCCGAAGAAGGAAATAACAGGATACCTTCTTTTAATGCAAGAGGAATCGTTACAACCGGAGTATCCGTTGTTGTGATTTCCAGCTGAAAGTGAATTCGGGCAACTTGTTCAACAATTTGTCCGATTGCATCAATTTTGAGGATTGAGTAAAGCGGCTCTTCCTCTTTCTGTAAAAGAAGTTGTTGATTGATCCGTTCAAATTCTTCAAAGGAAAAACCGGGAATATACGCGACCAGTTTACCGTTTTTATCTGTTAAAAAAACACTTAACGGGGATTCTTCAAACCGTTTTTCTCCTGTTCCTCGAACAGGGAGAGATGTTGCTCCAACATTTGGCGGACTGACGGATTCTTCCTGAACAGCGAACAAAAACTGAGCGCAACTTGTCAGAAACAGTCCTGCAAGGATACAAAAGAGGAGCGGGAAATGGATTCTCTCGATTTTCATATTATCAAGATACCACAAAATGGGATATTTGGGCAGTTTTTTCCAATAAAAAATCTCCTTCTGAGAGTTTCCGCTGAAAGGAAAAACTGGACATTATTCAAATTCTTATCACCAACAATTGTCAAAACGCGATCAAACGGCTAAAATGCGAGTTGCTAATTTGTTTAAGTTCATTCGCTTTGTAAGTTCTTGCTTTTCTCGCCGAGTAAAGCAAGAAAAGATCATTGTTTAATGACCGCGCAAAGTATCAAATGCCCTCATCAGAATTCTGACTGCTTTTTATATCTCTATTCCGACAGTTGTGACAAAAGGATTTACTGACGAACAGACATGAAAATCATTGTAATGGGAACCGGGGGATTTGCGGCTCCCGCATTTCGGCGACTGCTTGAAACCGAGCACGAGATTGTTGCGCTCGTTACAATGCCCTTACGAACTCAACGGGGCGAACGGTCCCTGTTGCGCGATGTTGCCGACGAATACAATGTCCCGCTTTTGCAACCGGACAACATCAATCAGTCAGAATGTAGGGATTTGCTCCATCTTTTAGCAGCTGATTTGTTTTTTGTCTGTGATTATGGTCGGATTCTTTCACCTGCAATTCTCAAAACCGCCAGAATGGGCGGAATCAATTTACACGGTTCTCTTTTGCCCCAATATCGTGGTGCTGCTCCAATCAATCGTGCCTTGTTAGATGGAATGACTTATACCGGAGTCAGCCTGATTCACATGATTCCCGCTGTTGATGCAGGTCCCGTTGTCGCCAAAAGTCCAAAAATTCCAATCACCCCAGATGATACGGCAATGACTGTCGAGCATAAATTGGCGGAAATTGGAGCGGACTTGCTGCTTGAAACCTTACAACAAATGGAAACCGGACGTTTGCCCGCAATTCCTCAGAATGTCAACGAGATTTCAAAAGCACCAAAACTCAGGAAAGAAGAAGCTCTTCTTGATTGGAACCAACCGGCTGAACGTATTTTCAATCATGTTCGCGCAATGATTGTTTGGCCGAGATCGCTCACTTTTTGGACTCGCTCTTCCGATCAGAAATCATTCCGACTCATTCTCAACTCGGTTGCAATCATCCCCCGAAAAACAGTTGCCCTTACACCCGGCCTTTCCGTTAAACCCGGCACAATCGTTAAAGCTGACAACAATACGTTCTTGGTTGCAACCAAAACGGACTATATCAGGATTCTTGAGATTCAACCGGCCGGGAAAGCGTCAATGACCGCAACTGGTTTCGTCAACGGTTATAAAATACAACCGGGTGAACGGTTTGAAACGGTACAACAGTAGAATCATCATGTGCGGTTTAAGATTTTCGTTTTCCGTATTGCAACTTTTGATCCTTACCCTTTTCTAAATTCCCCGCATGAGCCAACCTCGTTTTCAAAATACACTGTACACGAACGACAATCTTTTCATTCTGTATGGAATGAACAGCGAAATTGTCGATTTGATTTATCTCGATCCTCCTTTCAATTCCAAACGGGTATACTCCGCCCCGATTGGCACGAAAGCAGCCGGAACCAGTTTCAAAGATATGTGGACTTGGCAGGATGTCAATGAGCATTATCTCGATACTCTTGCAGTCAAGTACCCTGCTCTAACGAAATACATTGCGTCTGTAGGGGAAATTCACAGTAAGGCAATGATGTCGTATCTGACGTATATGGCACAACGCATTGTCGAACTGTACCGTGTGTTGAAGCCGACCGGCTCGATCTACTTGCACTGCGATGCAACCGCAAGTCACTATCTGAAACTGTTGCTCGATGAGGTCTTTGGAAAGCAGAATTTTAGAAACGAAATTGTTTGGTGTTATCGTGGAGCAGGTTACCCCAAAAATGATTTTGGGAAGCGTCATGATATAATTTTACGCTACTCAAAAACAGGTGATTATACTTTTAATCTTGACGATGTGCGGGAAGAATATGCCGAGACCACGAAAGAACGCTTCAAGCATTATATTGGCAATAAACGTCGCTCTGGTGATTTTGGCGTTCAATCGCTACATCCGCAAGGGAAACATCCCGATGATTGGTGGAAGATACAACCAATTGCCCCCTCTGCAAAAGAGCGAACGGGTTATCCAACACAGAAGCCGCTTGCCCTTTTGCGGCGTATCATTGCAGCGTCCTCGAATGAGGGGGATGTCGTGTTTGATCCGTTTTGTGGTTGTGCGACGACATGTGTTGCGGCTCAACAGTTCGACAGAAAATGGATCGGCATTGACATTGAAAAGAAAGCGACGCAGATTTTGGTGCAGCGGTTAAGCAATGATGCTGGGCTTTTTAGTGATTTTGTGGCGACGGACAAAATTCCCAAACGGACGGATATTAAGGAAATCGCCCCCTCGCAGTCGATCAAAGAGCGGTTATACAAGGAACAATCTGGCAATTGTAGGGCGTGCGGTGTCGCTTTTGAGATGCGACATCTGGAAATTGACCACATTATTCCGAAGTCGAAGGGGGGAGGGGACTATTACGAGAATTATCAACTTTTATGTGGTTCGTGTAACAAAATAAAGGGGAATCGTCCAATGGAATACCTGCGTCTAAAAATCGAAACTCTCGAAAAAATGCAGGGGAAAATCGTGTTTGGTGAATAGTCTCTGTGAAGTCGTTGACAAGCTCCGTTAGCGGTCTAAATTTTACGAATCCCAAACGGCTCAGTATTCATCCGACCAGACAATAATCATTGAACCGCTCTTTTTCTTCGCCAAACTTGGTCTTTTTACTCAACAAACTCGACGAAAAGTGTCTTTCCGGCCGGAATGGTCCATTCCAAAGAGAAGTTTGAGGAGTTTTGAGAAGAATTATTCTCAACCGAAGAAGATGTTTCTTCAACAGTTGCGACAACATCGGGTTCCCCGCATCTCCATTCCTTTATTCGACGAGGTGTAAATTTGGGCGTCAACACAACTTTTGCGGCCTTACTGTTGTCAATCTGGACCGGGAGATTCCCCCGTTTCGCAACCCCCTCATTGTTAATCAGCTCCACAACCCAACCTGACGGATTACGGTTGATTTGATATTCAATCGGATCCCCTGAAACCTGAATCGGTTGATAGTGCGCAACCAATTCCGCAAGTCGATCATTGGAAATCGCCGCATTTCGCCCCGTAATCGGATTATTCCATCTTTCAAGAACCTCAACGGTCCCCAACTTTTGCAACCGTTCCAAACGTGAACCTAACTGTTGAGCGTGATCGGGGGACAATAACAATTGCGATCCGGCGATTAAGCTCTTTTCCAATTCGTCCACAAAAGAGTCCTCAAATGCCTGATCTCCAACCAAAAGAATAACCGGGTAATTTTTCAGCAAAGAAGCTGTTGCTTTTGAAAGAACAACATCGAATGATTCGCCAAATGGGGTTGGACGCATATAAAATTTTTCGGGATTCTCACGATCCGAATACTTGTGAATATGGTCGGAACCGGGAAAAAGCTGCTCTTCCAGCAAATCATAGATATGCCAATCCCCTTCTGACCGTTCCAGATAACCAAATGTCTTACCTGTAAAAGGGTTATAACCGGCCAAATGATCGAGAACAATCACAATCGGTGTATGAGGAATCCCGCGATCATGCGATTCCATGAACTGAAAAACCTCACGTCCCCGTTCTCCATGTGAAGTCAATTTCCAGTCGGCAACATTCTCCCCCTTTTCATTCGTTGTCCAACGATCAGGCCGATCCTCAAAAAACGAATCAATACTGTTTTCCGGGGTTACGATTGCTGTTCCGGCAAACCAAGCATGTAACCAAAGACGTTCATAAAAACTGAGGGAATGTCCGGCGTCGAGACCTCTTGCTTCACCTTTTTTTCCTCGTAAGGGGCCGGATGTGGTACAATCACCATGCAACCAGGGACTGACCTGAATTGACCAGGGTTTATTCCAACAACGGGATGCACCTCTTGCAAACGCGATTTTGGACTGCGTAAAAGCAATGTTCTCGCCCAGTTCCAGTCCAATAATTGCAGCACCCCATTCTCCAACATACGCCTCATAATGTGAATGTCCGTTGATACTGATCGTCCGACCGCGAAATGCTTCATTGCGATTGTCAAAATAGTCCTTTAACTCGGCATAACATTCAGCCCGGGATCGCGGTCGTTTGGAATATCCGGCAAATTTATTTGGGGGTGCAAGTGTGGAATATCGTTCGTATTCTGGGGTATCTGCGCCAAAATTATCGCGCAACCAATTTTTGTCATACGAAAGACGATGAAAGTAATACCCCCATTCTCCCAATTGGACATAAGTAACCGCCCCCTTTTCGTCCAGACGACGCCGAATTGCTTCTTCCTCATCTGAAATGGAATCCCGACCATATTTTAGCTGCATATCTCCGGGATAAGTGACAATCGGCCAACCTAACTGTTCAAGATAGTCATTCAACTCCAAACTGTTCGGTGTCGGTCGCGGTCCCGGATCAAAACCGATTCCCAACTGTTTGGATTTCATCACAGAAACGAGTTGTTTGAGTGTTTCAACATCTCCAGGTGCTCCATAAATTGTAAAAAGACACCTATTTTGACCGGGGATCAAGATCGGCTCAAATGCACTCTGTAATTGAGCAAAGGTTGGAAAAGGGGTTTCACTTTCCTTAACGGTTGGACGACTTTGCCCGAAAACGTTGCAACACAAGATGCAGCACAATAAAAATGGAAACAACAAAACAAGATAGACAGTTGGAACTTTCACGTTAATCAAAAGGTAAAGGGCAAAGATTTCAACGAACAAGGTAACGGGTCAAGGTTTTAGAGAAGGTAACGGACAAAGGTTTCAACGAACAAGGTAAGGGGCAATGATTTCGGGGTACAACCGTATTGACATCTTAGCCGGTATCCGTTTTTGACATTTTGGCAAGTGTTTCCAGCTCGGCGACTTTTGCGGCATCTGCGTCTGCTGCTTCGATTTGCCCCAACTCGCGTAATGCAAGCGAACGATTGATGTACAACGGAATATGATTCGGATTCAGTTCAATCGCTTGTGTTAAATCGTCGACGCTCAACGGATACAGTTGGACAACCCGATATACGACACCTCGATTAAAATAAGCGGAAAAATTCTTGCTGTTCAAATGAATCGCCTGACTGAAATCGTTGATTGCTTCATCAATTTCATTCAGTTTTATGTGAATAACACCCCGGGAACAGAAACCAATATCCGAGTTGGGGCGTAATTCCAACATTCTGCCGTAATCGTTGATCGCTTCCTTCAACTGTCCCAATTTGGAATGAAGTAAACCGAGTAAACTCCACGATTCGGGACTGGACGGATTCAATTGGAGAGATTGCGTCAAATCATCAATCGCTTCTCCAAACAGATTGATTTGCATTCGCAAATGTCCTCTCATTCTATAAGTTTCAGCAACTTTGGGCGCCAAACGAATCGCTTCATCAAAGTTCTCAAGAGCCGACTGAAACCGTCTCATTTGCTGAAGTGCAATTGCCCGATTGACATAATGTCGGTAATTGCGAGGATCAACCTCAATTGCCCGGGTATAATCGGCAACAGACTCGGCGTATTCACCTCGTCGATACCGCACATATCCCCGGTTGGAAAATGCTTTGGAATCCCGGGGTGTCAGTCCAAGAATCAACGTGTACTCCCGAATCGCTTCTTCGTCCCGCCCCATTCTTTCAAAAGCATTTCCCAAATTTCCATGTGCTTTGACATTTTGCGGGTCTATGACAAGAGCGCGTTCATAATCCTGTATTGCCTCTTCATATCGAGATAAAAGGGCGTAAATCAAACCGCGAGCAATGAGAGCGTCCACATCATTCGGCAAAAGATCAATTGCAGAACTGTAATCCTGAATTGCTTCACCAAATTTTCTCAACGCCGCATAAGCATGTGCCCTGTTGTAAAAAGCAGCCGAATAATTGGGATTCAACGAAAGAGCATGTGTGTACTCGGTGATTGCATTGTCGTTTTGCCCCAATTTACGAAAGAGACAACCGCGATTGTAGTACACGGACGGTTCATTGGGAGAAATGTTCAGCACCTGAGCATATTCGGCAAGAGCCTGATCGTACTTGCCCAAACCTTCATAGGCATTTCCCCGCAAAAAGAAAATTTCCGTTGAATTGGGATTTTGAATCAGCAAATCATTCAAACGTCCAATTGCAACATCATACTCTTTACGTCGCAATACATCCTGAATTTCACGAATAGAACCGTGTTCATCAAACATAGGTCGAATTATTAAATACAGGCAAAACTAACGATGATAAATGGGACCGGACAACAATGTGTCCGAACTCCCGTATTGTACTCGATTATTTTTCCTGCGTAAATGTCGCATGAAAGGTTTTTTTGGGGGTAATAAACCGGATTTGGTTTCGTCCGGGGTCAAGAACCAACCGTAATCCAAGAGACAATTCCTTCATCGACGCAACAGAAGGTGTGAATTCGTTCCTCAGCTCGAATAAAAATCGGGAATCACCCGTTTTTTTGTCGATCCCCAACAAAACCGGATAAACTTGAACACCCGATTGCCCTGTTGAACCCGGTTGTCCGGTTGAACCTGTTTGTCCTGTTAAGTTTGGTTGTTCCTCAAAAATGGTTGCGCCAAACAGTATGATAGGATAATCGGGGTGATTGGGAATAGAGTACCAATTGGCAATTCGTCTCGCATTTGTCCAAATCGGTATTCCCTTTGCGTCATATCGCATGATAATTCCCTCTCCGATTGCACGTTGAGGAACACCTTGCAAAGGAGTTCGTGTTTTGGCAGATTCACTTGTTGCCGTTTCTTCTGTCTTTTCAAAAGACCCCAACATGGTTTTTTGAATGTTGCGATCAAAAATGAACAGAACCAACCAATCATCCCCTTCTTTCATAACCTGAAAATCGACAAAAGGATTTCCCTCGATTCCCCAAACCTTTTCAGAATTGATTCGTTCCCGTTCTAATTGTGCGCCCTGTATATCGGTTGGGGAACATCGAATGATTGGACAATCCGCTTGTATTGATTTCAAATCAACGGACTGTAAGTGACCGGTTTGTTCAAGAACATCAATCACACGTCCTTGCTCCCTGAAATGAACAAGAGCATCATACGTTAAAGGTGTTGAAAACGAATAATGGGGATTGAGGACCGACCGTCCAAAATCATCTGGTTTGACCGACAAAGCGCGAGCTCGGCGTTCTTCTTTGGAAAGTGACTGAACCTGATTCTGAAGTTCACGCTGAATGAAGTCCCGCATATCAAAAACATCCAGTCCAATTGCCGTATCAGGTGAAGGGGGTGTTCGGATTGCAACAAATTTGGAGCCAAAACAATGAATGATTCCTTGCGGTAATACTCCGCGAGTTATTTCCTGACCCGTTTGAGAACGGAAAACCTGAACTTCACAACGCTGTGTCGGGGAGATGCGAACATCCCCTTGTAAAGAAGCGGTCAGACTGTTTGGCGTGATTTGGTACAGAAATTGTTCATCACTTGCAAAAAGCACCTTATTTTGGGTCAATTCCCGTTTCCAACACATTTTTCCAGACAAAGGGTCAAGACCCCATAATGTATTACCGTCTTGAAAACATAAAGCATGAGCGTTGAGAACAACGGGATCGGCCCAAAACACAAACGGCTCTCCTGTTCCAGAAAAGAGGGGAGAACTGGAATTCAATTGCGACAATTTCAAAGCGTTCTCTTGAAAACGAACGTTTCCAAAGGGGGTTGAGACCTGTTTTTTCCAAAGAATAACCGGCCGATCCAATTGATCGCGCTGTAAAACGTCAATCGCCAGAATTGTTTTTCCGCGTATAAAAAACAGCAGATGATTCAATCCCTTCAAAAAACCGGTTTGGTCCGAAAAACGAAAATCCTGATTCCCCAAATACTGCAATTGGTTAGGAATCGTCAGAAATTCCCCTTCTTCATCCGGCAAAGGTATCATCCATTCATTCTGACCCTTCTTATTCCGACAGAGGAGTCGCAGTCCCTGATTGGGAACAGATGTAAGATGAAAGGAGAATTCATCTTGAAAAATCGGATTTTCGCCGACATAGGGAATCGGCATTGTAACCGGGAAACCGGATTGATAGGGTCCCGCTCGACTCGATGTTTTCCCCCCCTGATCCGGCTCTGTTTCCTCTTCCGTAAGGATAACCGGACCATTTGGCCAAGAAGTCTTCATCAACGCTTGCTCTTCGTCGGTCGAAACCGTCAATGATTGATATGCCTTTTTCGTTGTCTTGACCTGTTCTGACAGTTTCTCCAAACTCTCACAACGGGCAAGGAGACATTCCAATTGCGAAAATTGTTTGTTCTCCAAATAATCCTGACACAACCGACTCAACGCCGAGTCAGCAATTGGCAAGGTTGAAAAACCAATCAGGAAACGTTCCAACTGTTCCGTTGTTTTTCGACCATTTGTTGAGAACCGTTGTTCCCCGTTGAACTGATCGATGATTTGTTGCAATTCTTTTTGGGCAAGCGTCAACAGAAACGGTCCGATTTCGGGGTCGGCTTGTAAGGCGTGAACCTGTTCCTGAATCCAAAAAGCAAGGAGATACTCACGATGATCCTCACTTTCCAATACAAGACGTTCCTGCTGATTGAGAACAATCAGTTTTTCAAAAATCCGCTTAAACTGTTCCTTATCCTGTTGATTCAGACAATAAACGGCATACTGTTTCAGAAGATTCGCAAAAATTTCCGGGGAATCACTCAAGGTCTCGATGTCGTCCAGAGAAGGTCGATAATTCAACGTGTTGGACCGAAAAACAACACACATCATATTCCGCAACACCGATTTTTCCCGGGGTTTGTATTGTGACTGAAAACGCAAACACTCTTGAAACAAGGAAAGGGCAAGGGGGGTATTTTCTTCAGCATAAGCAATTCGTCCCAAAACAAAAAGAGCATCTGGATCATCCGGTTGTTCACGTTGTCGCTCAAGTGCCCTTTCTCGAAGAGGTTCCATTTGGTTGAAACAGGTGAGTGTCCTTGCCGATTGAGAAAACACCTTGCCGTTCATTGCAAGAAGATTCCCTAAAGGTGTTTCGTCAAGTGATTTCCATGTTCTCTGCAACTTGCCGGTTGTCAAATCAATGACTCCTAACGAATGATCGCTCAAGGGAATCATGTAAGTGTTTCCCTTTTTCAAACCGGTTCCACTTGGAATTGCCCCATTTGAAAAGTACGTTTCCCGTCCATTCCAACCTTTTTCGCCCGTCGTCAAATCATACGACATCATGGAATGTTCGGTTGCAAGAACAATCAGATTCTCATAAAGACAGGCAACATATCTCGCTTTGTCTTTAGGACGGGACCAAAGAAGGTTCCCCGAGATCAGGTCAAAACAGTACAAAACCGGTTGATCGGTTGGAGCAAACACCAATTTTCCATTCAACAGCAAGCAACTTGGAATCGTCCAACCGGATTCATAAGCCCAAAACCGAAAATCCTCATCTGTCCCTGAAAAACGCCGATTCAGCAAACCCCTTTGTCCAATCCCAATCAGTTCACCTTCTCGTTTGTCGGAATCCAGCTCTTCTTCTGAAACCGGATCAATGTAAGAATAACCCCAACGGAACTCTTCGGATTGAGTGTCCAGAACACAGAGAACCCCGGATGATGTCGCGCAAACCAATAATCCTCCTTGATAAGCAAGCTCTGCTCCTCGAAATCGTCGCAACCAATCCGATTCAATCGGTGTTTGAGGACGAATCAACTTGTTATGTCGCAACAATTGACCGGTTTGTGAGTCAAAGACGAAAAGATAAAGTATTCCCCCATTTTCTCCCAGAACATAGAGATTGCCCAAAACAGGAAGCGGCGTACTTAAAAAATAGGTTTCTCCCAAAAAACATTCTTCCTCAGTCAACCCCAACAACAACTCCGACTGTTCCTCTTGAAATTGACGATCACTTATCTTTTCTTCTCTTTTTTCGACTGCCTGTTCCCCTTCTCTTTCCCTTTCTTTGTCCGTTCTCACTCTTTCATTTTCAACTCTCGCTCTTTCATGTTCTTTCTGCAACTGGGATTCAAGCTGATTCAATTGTTGTTGTACAAAAGGGGCTTTGCCAATTCGCCAAACAACTTCGCCCGTTTCAACCTTCCTCGCTGTAATCGTCGTACTCATCTTCTCCCGGGGATCATTCATCTGTTGCCCTTGTCGAAGTAATAAACCCCCTTGCCGCATTGGACCGTTTAAGAGAAACGGTTCGTTCTCAATCGAAAACAGCAAATCTCCGTCACTACTCAAATTCCCCCCAACTCGATCGTGCCAAGTATTAACCCTTAACTGCAATTGGCGCATTTGATTGACTTCCTGTCCCCCAATTGTGTTGTTGAAAAAGTAGGATGTTGCACTGATTGGCATCTTAAAATCAACATCTTGACCAATCCAACGACGTTTCCCGTTTTCAGCATTGATTGCAACGATTCCGTCCATTCCGCGAAACAACACGGTTTGGTTGACAAAAAGAGGACGTGATACGGGAAGAAAAATGTCCTTGCGTTCACGCAATCGTCCTTCCAAAAACGAAAGTGTTTCCTCAAATTTCGGTTGCGAAACTGTTGGAACATTCCAGGTCATTTCCAACAAAGGAATACTTGCATCGACTTCAACCTGTTGATTCGGCGTTCCATTTGGGAGCAACCAACCGGATTGCGACAACCAACCGGCAATATGGGGTGTTGACAAGGAAAAATCGAGTTTGTCCAGAATTTCCCGGGCACTTTTGGGTGTCCAAGATTCGTCTCCCAACTGAATGGAAGTGTTGGGATACTTGCGTAAAAAATGATCCAACGTGTCAATTGCCCGATCATCCAGATTGGCTTTTTTCTGACAGATTGACAAGGTAAGACTTAAAAAGGGTTCATAGAACTCCAGATGATCCCCTTCTTGCAGAATTCGTTCCAACAGCGGTATTGCCGAATAATACTTCCCCTCATAAAAACAATTCATTGCAACCAAAAAAGTCGCTTCCATTCCAGAATCAGAATAAAAATAGTCAAAAGCAACCTTTTCCAACAATTCCTGAGAACCGGTTGCAATCGCCGTATTCAGCAATCGTCGGGCCAAAGAATTGTACTGAATCCCATACAATTGTTTTCCCTCATCTGGTAAAGAACGAAAGATTTCACGAACAGCATCCCGAACCGTCCGCCGTATGACTCGCTGTTCCCCCGAATTCGTTGAAGAATCAAGATCAGCAACGAGAAAGGAATCGGATTGTTCCTCAAAGAGAGAACCGAGCAAGGGAATGACTTCAGCAATCCGATTTTGCGCAACCAACAACCGGGTCTGTTCCAATTCTCGCATAACGGATCGATCAGGGGGAACAAACAATGAACTCTCGGACCTGACAATTTCGGAGATAAGGAGACAAATTATCAGGCTGAAGAAGAGAGCAGGTAAAGCGGATAAGGCAGAAAAGAACGCTCGCATGTACAAATTCAGGTCATTTTGTTGGAAAAGGACTTTCCTATTCTACCTGATAATGACAATTTATGCAAATGGTAGAGTCCAACCCCATTTATTGTTTTCGTCAACGTAAACTGTTTTGACCAAGATGGGGCAAAAAATGTCCAAAAAGCAACTGACTGTTTGAAAACGCAATGTCAGACTCAAAATCTATCTCAATGTCAGGAAAAGATGGTCTGAAAAATGCTGAAAGGAAATCGAGGTTCTGTAAGAGAACTCAAGCATTTTCCTGTTGTTCGTTTTCTTCAATAAGGGACATGAGTTTAATAAGATGGAACAGCACAAAAAAGACGACGACAATGATTGCAACGAGTTGGAAGGTCTTGAGAAAGGTTTCCGACGCTCTCCCATTTTGTTGGGCATCTGAACCGTTGAGTTGCTGATCGGGCAAAAGAGTTGGCGTTAAGACAGATGCCGGAACAACAGCACCTTCTGTACTGACGTTATTGTGTGTTGTGGAAACCTGACTCGCATATTGCAATTCCGATTGAACCGGTCCTGAAGAAAATGGTTCAACAGATTTCCGGTCCTTTATCATGTAGGTTTCATTGCCCGAATGAACAGAAGCGGTCGATGCAATCGGGATACCGGAATGACTTTTGGAGCCGGAATGACCTTTTCCGTCGGAAACACTTGTTGCTGATTGGGAAAAGGCGAGAACCCCCTTTTCCTGAACGGATTGACGTGTACTCGGGTCGATTCCAACTGTCCCATTTCGAGTTCCGCCGTTACGTTCAACGGTCCCTCGTTCGGTTGGTGTATCCTTTTCCGTTTGAATCGACGAATTCGTTCGCAACACATTATCTGTTTTTCCCAAACCTGACCGAACCTCAAAAGACGGAAAGGTTGGATAAAAATTAAGCGGAACCGACGAACTTGCTGTCTCACCTAGATCACGCAACGTATTCCGAGACGAAGCAGAACCGCGTCGTCCGATTGAAGACGCTTGAGAAGAGATTTTGGGGGCAGGAACCGAACCAATCAACGAGTCAATCGGCACTTCTGATACAGAGGATACGGAACCCGACTGAATTTTCGCTAAAACCGTTCCTTCGTTCAATCGGTGTTGGGGCGAACCCGGTTCTATGGACGCAAAAAGCTGTTCCGGTTCACTCGGTACTCTCTCGATTGCCGATTGAGCTTGACCTAAAAACGTCCTGAGTCGTCCACAATAACTTCCAACGGTGTTGTTCAAGTCGGACCCAAACAGAACACCTGCCAGTTCCCCCTTGCGATTGAAGATCGGTCCCCCAGAATCTCCCTGTCGGGCGTTGATTGAGACTTCAATCAGTTCGTTGCTCAAACCGATTTCGGGCATGACATACTTCGTACAACGTCCTCCTGCTAATCGATATGTTCCACTTCCATAACCGGCAATCCAAAGAGGATCGCCCGTTTTGGGATAATCTTTTGCAAGAGCGACGACGGGAATTTGGGCGGGACGTGAGATGAGCAAAACGGCCAAATCCCAAGTTTTATCGACATACACAACAGCAGCGTAAGAAGCAAAACCGTAAGGAAAATGGACTTGAACCAAACCAACGGCGTCTCTGACAACATGGTGATTGGTCAAAAGGACACCATATTTTCCTTGAGAACTGATGAGTGTTCCAGAACCGAAAGAGTGCGCACCTTTTTCGTAAGCAAGTATCCTTGCAACAGCAGGATGCGGGTCGCTCGCCGGATTCCAAGTTGGTGCAGTCCGCGAAAGGGCAACATCGTTTGCTTGTCTGTTATTCAGCCTATTCTGTGTATTTGTCTCATTTTGGCCAAATATCGTATTGTTCCAAACAAAGATCGCGTTGTTCCAAATCAGCAACAGGAAGACGAGCCGTGTTACAACGGAAAATACTTTCATCTGCAAACCGGCTTCTGTTCTCGTCGTTTTTGTTCGTTCTGAATAATCCGTTTGAGAAGGTCACTTCGTAATTGTTCAAGTTCCTTCTCCTTTTTTTCTTCATTTTGATCCGTTTTCATTAGAAAATGCTCAGTCAATGGACAGAGAAAGAGGAATATCACCAAACCCGTTTTCGGACGAATCGAAGAGCAAATTTGAAGAAACCTTTTTTCACTGACACAACCGGAACAGGTCGTACAATCGGACAGTCCAACAAAGTGAGAAAAAAAACAGGATAATTTCGATAAAATTTGAGCGAGAACCTTCCTACAAACCGTGTTTTACTTTAGAATGGGGGAGGTGTGTTAGATAAAATTGGCAATTGGCCCGGAATTTTGGCAAAAGATGAAAGATTGAAGAACAACGGACACGGACCTAACGAATTAACAGAATTAACATCGTGACACTTGAACAGACGAGCACTCAATCGTTTATGCGTGATCCTGACGTTCGGCTTATGCTCGAAGTCCGGGACGGTAAAGCGTCTGCATTTGAGAGTTTGATGCATCGTTATCAAGGACGTGTTCTTTCGGTTTTACGGCACATGGTGCAGGATTCGGATTGGGCCGAAGATTTGACACAAGAGGTTTTTTTGCGGGTCTTTCGCGCTCGTTTGAGTTATGAACCCGGTTCAAAATTCACAACTTGGTTGTTCACGATTACCAACAATGTTGCGTTGAATGCACTTCGGGGAAAACATCGACATCCGGTTATACAGTTTGGCGGAAGTGACGGAACAGTTGGTAAAGATTCGGACGAACCGACTCGCTTGGAAAACAATGTTCCCGCAAGTAGTAGTCTGATTCCCGTCAGGTGTCTTGACCGAAAAGAATTACGCAGTGTCGTTCAGGATGCAATTGATTCTTTGGGAGAACGTCAAAAAATGGCGACTCTTCTAAGCCGTTTTGAAGGAATGAGTTACATTGACATTGCCGAAACAATGAATCTGACTCCACAAGCGGTCAAATCGCTGCTCTGTCGGGCCCGAATCAATTTGCGCAATGTTCTTATACCATATATTGAACAGGGAAAATTACCTGCAATTGACCGATTGACAGCGATTGACAGCGATTAACCTTTTTGTCGATGTCATTTTCCATGTATTGTGCAGATTTCGTCACCTTCTACAGATTTCCTTTCCATGTTACATACTGAACCAGATCAGGAACAAGTGCAGGAGCAGAACTTGGAACGAGACCGGGAACAGGAGCCGGTTTTGGAATCAGGGACGATTGATCCTGAAGAGGAGTTGCTGATTGCCTATTTGGACGGAGAACTTCCGTCGGAAAATAAGAAAGAGTTGGAGGAGCGATTAGCTCAGGAGCCGACACTTCGGCGTAAACTGGCCCGATTTGAGGAGACTTGGGATGCACTTGAGTTACTTGAACGAAAACCGTCCGATCAAGTTTTTATCAGTTCAACGATAGAACGGGTTGCAACGGAAACCGCACATAGTATTCGGGTTGCGACATTGCGTTCACGACGGGGTTCTAAGAGCTGGACGCTCCAGATTTTCTTGGGTTCCCTTCTGTCCGCTTTCTTGGGGTACATGAGCGTTAATTTTCTGTTTTCCCAGAATCTTAAAAACCTCTACAATGATGTTCCCATTATCGAGCAATTGGATCATTACTTTTTGTTGGAGGAGCAAAAAGCGTATCACATTGACGAGCTTGATTTTCTGCATCAATTGACAGATGCCAAAATTTTCGACTGACCTTTTTCGATTTTCGGCTGATCCTTTCTGTTTTTCGAGCGACTCGGACGGATTGATTTCCTGTCTTTTCAATAAAGGGTATCTCTCAAGAGACAAGATGCTTACAAGGTCAACCGGGGATTGCGTTTTCGGTTGCCTCAATCAGGTTCCGAACGTCCACAACGGATTCCGTTTCACGCAATTGTTGGAGAAAACCTTGTGAATCGACGATCCGACTTAATCGGGCAAGAATACGGAGATGAATCCGATCATCTGTTGAACAGATCAAAAAGAAGATGTCCGTCAATCCCCCAAAAGGTGCTCCAAATGGGACCCCGTTGGAAACCCGGCCTAATGTAAGGAAGGTTTCTGCCAAAATAGAAGAGTTCGGTCGTCGGGGATGCAAAAACGCAACGCCGTTGTCAAATGCAGTTGGAATCAACTCCTCACGTTGTCTTAACAACTCAATCATCTTGCTCGTATCCCAAAGATAACCGGTTTCTGCAGCCAATTTGGACATCGTTCGAATAACAGAGTCTTTGGTTCTTGCGCCGAGTTCAAGAGCAATTGCCCCTTCTGGAATCAACGACGCAATCGAAATCGTCTCTTGATTTTCAACATCACTTTTTGCCAAACATTTTTCGACACCAGCTCTTTCCAGATCGTCGAAATTACTGATTTTCTTTTCCAACCAACGATACACCTCATCCCGGGCAAAGGTCCATTCCCCTTTGACTTTTCGTCCGGGCAAATCACCCCGTTCAGCCAATTTTTGGAGTTGTTTTTCTGGAATATGCAAGAAACGTGACAATTTTTCAATATCAAAAACCGTGTAGGGCATGATGAGCGAGCGTGCAAGAGAGGAGGGAAAAGGAGGAAACAGCGAAAAAACGGCGAGAAAACGGGAACAACGGCAAATGGAAAAGGGACCGCATACAGAACAGAGGAAATGACGCAGAACGACTTGGTGAGTGTTCACTTTATCCCGGGGAAGAGGACAGGTCGAGGGGGACTGTCGTAATCGTCTTTTCAACAAATTTCCGCCCTTGTGAAAAATTTCGTCCTGTTCTTGCAAAAAAAAGTGAACGTAGTACAACTGAATTGAGGGTGTCTTTACGATAAATCTCTTCACCTTTGACCGGAAATGACCTAAGATGTCGCAGTCCCGCAAAAACTGGATCGACCAGTATACTGAAATTGCCCAATTGGCGGGGGGATTGGCACATGAGATCAAGAACCCTCTTTCAACGATTCGGCTGAATATGGACCTTCTTGCTGAAGATTTGGAAGGGGCGGAATTGCCCGCTCAACGTCGGGCACTTAGAAAAGTCGAAACGGTCAAGAGAGAATGTTCCCGTCTTGAAGAGTTGCTGAATGATTTTCTGGATTTTGCAAGATCACACGCTTTGCAGTTGGAACCGCGAGATGTGAATAAACAATTGCGGGATTTAATTGAGTTTTTTCGACCTCAAGGGAAAGTGACGAACATGGAAATTACGGAGTATTATGCCGATAATCTTCCAATGGTCCCTTTGGACGCGAAATCGTTTCGTCGGGCCGTATTGAATCTTATCTTAAACGCACAACAGGCAATGCCGGACGGGGGACAATTGGTTGTTCGGACGCGATCAAGCGGGAATGAGGTTGCGATTGACCTGATTGATACAGGAGAGGGAATGGATGATCGGGTTGCGCAACATGTTTTTGAGGCGTTTTACTCAACGAAACAGGGAGGGAGCGGTCTTGGATTACCAACCGTTCGCAAGATTATTGAAGCACATGGAGGTCGTATTATGCTGCAATCGGAACAGGGTCGGGGAACCCAATTCACGTTATTTCTTCCCGGTTTTGCCCGTCTTTTGACGGAAAAAGAGTCTGGTCAAAAAAGAACGTCCGAGTTGTTTGGCGAAACAACGGAGTGAAAGAGGAAAAGAAAACGCAAACAGTTCAGAAGAGTTGGAAAAGCGAGACAAATGCAATGATTCTTCTCTGTTTATCTTATGATTTCCTTTTCAATCACATTGATTTTGTCCAACCGTCTTTGATGTCGTCCCCCGTCAAAATCGGTTCCCAACCATTTGTCAACCAAACCTAAACAGGTTCGTTCTCCGAGCAGATCGCCGGAAAGACAAAGAACATTGGCATTATTATGTCGACGACTGAGTTCGGCAGTCACATCATTACAGCAGGAAACCGCGCGAATTCCGAAAAATTTGTTGGCGACCATGCACATTCCAACGCCGGTTCCGCAAATGAGAATACCGAAATCAGCATCTCCGCGACAAACGGTGAGAGCAACTTCGGACGCAACATCGGGGTAATCAACCGTTGTCCTTTCCTGCAAACCGGGTTCGCAAACCTCGATCCCTTTTGAACCGAGGAATGCAAGAACGACACGTCGCAGATTATTCCCTCTATGATCGCTTCCTAATGCAATTCGCATAGACTAACCCCCTTACAATATAAGTCTTTCTCTAACTTGCCAACTTCTTCAACGTGAAAAAAGTGAATACTCCTTGGACTCTCTCTGTCCACAAAACGGACTTTCCTAGTCCGCAAAACGTGACCCGTTTCCTGAGTCAAAATTGTCAATAACCGCAGAACACTATTCTGCGGTTAAACGACTGAATACTCAATACTGAACACTAAATACTACTTGGAATGAAACTGAATACGGCTTGGAATTCCAACGACAGGGAAACCGAACTGAGACAAGAACTTAGACAACGACGTCGCAGATTTCAGCAGCACGACGGAGAGATCGCAAATCGTCTTTGGGGAGAAATTCATGTGCGACGTAACCGTTGTAACCCGTTTCGAGGATCGCTTTCATGACAGCGGGATAATAAATTTCCTGCGAATCGTCAATGTCATTTCGTCCGGGATTCCCCCCTGTATGGTAATGCCCAATGATGTCCTTGTACTCACGAATGTTGTTGACCAAATCTCCGTCCATTCTCTGCATGTGATAAATGTCGAACAAAACTTTGATGCGTTCACTTCCAACACGACGACACATTTCTCCGCCCCATGCTGTATGGTCACATTGATAATCACGATGATCCTTGCTGTTCAAAAGCTCCATACAAACATTGACACCATGTTTTTCGGCAATCGGGGCAATTCGTTTGAGTCCCTCAACCGAGACTTCCAGACCTTCTTCGTCGGAAATACCATTTCGGTTGCCTGAAAAACAGATAATGTTGGGGACTTTCTTTTCGGCTGCAACCGGAATCCATTGTTCGTAGATTTTGACCAGTTTGTCATGATTTCGTTTGCGGTTGAAACCGGACGGAATACCGCAACCCGGGACGTTCCCCATTGTTACAACCATGTCATTCTGGAGCATCATATCCCAATCGCCCGGGTCAATCAGATCAATCCCGACCAAACCCATTTGTTGACAAAGCGGAATGAAATCGGCAAGAGAGTATTTTCCAAAACACCATTTCGAGACAGACTGTTTTATGGGACCTTTTGTTTGATAGGACTCCGCATCTTGCGCGAGAATTTTTGGTGAAGAGAAAGGAACATTCAATACGGCAGGAAGAGCGAGACTGCCCAATGCAGCCGTTTTCAGCAAAGTACGTCGGTTCATGTTGTGAGCAGTCATGTTAATAGATTAGGCAAAAAACAGAAAAAGGGAGAACAAGCACAAACATTATTGCCGGACCAAGCGATCCAGTTGCTCCAAAGAGCAACAACTCTCCAACCGAGTCAGGACTCGGAAACCGAGCAACAATGGAGCAACAACGCTCAATGAAAATGTACTCGGGGTCAACAGATAAGTCAATACACACAGTATGAAAAAAAATTCAAAATTGTGTGGATACTGATTCTGATGTTAACGGGAACAGGTCCAGCATTGACATATACCCAAAACGGGTCCAAAATGGACATTTTGTCGGAACGCAGGCATCTTGCCTGCATCAAGAAAAAAAGGCGGGCAGGATGCCCGCGTTCCAATCGGAAAACAAACCCTTTCTAACCGTTTGCAGTATAAAACCATTCCTGCCAATGTTGGTGAAACAATCGAGACTCTCAATGAGTCTCAACGCGAAAAACAAGCGGTTCTGGAAAAGAAATTCCGTGTTCTTTCCACCATTTTTTTCCCGCATCCTGTTCAAAAATCTCCTCAATGCGTTGACAATTTTGGAAAGATAGGGGGAGTTGCGAGCGAATCGTTAGAGGAAGAGTTCCACAAAAACCGAATCGGGGCAAAACGTAATAACCGATTTGCAACGACGTTCGTCGGGCCCACATATAAATCCGTGATATGCCCAAATCACGACAGGTCGTCGTTTGTTTGTGAAAAATCGTTTGCCCTATCCCCCCATTCTGCCTGTCACGTCGGAGAATCTGTATCTCTTGCCGCATCAACAGTTCTCCAGAAATCATTCGACGTATTTCGCAAAAACCTGTTACTCCCAACTCCTGCTTTTCATAATGCTCAGCATAAAATCCCTGTTCTAAAGTGCCGAGATAGATTTGCGATTCTCTTCTCGCGCCAATTAAGGACCGCAGAACATCACAACTGGGTAATGGACCGAAGAGAGAACGGAGTGTTGCGAGGACCGCCGATTTTTCACCTGGATAAAAAGAGATTTTTCCCGTAATCGGAGCCGGTTGGATTGCCGAATCGGATTGAAAGCGGGACCGACTCTGATCCTTGTTATAGGCCAAATCATTGATTCTAAATTGCATTGTATCTGATGTTCGAAAGGAAAATCTGGATCGCCCGGAAAAGGACCAGCTAAAATTTCCCCCCCTTTTTTCCGTTTTCGTCCTAAAGACTGACAAGCGTATGTCATCCAAGCGTAGAGTATAGCGAAAATGTCTCTCTTCTTCTTCACTTCGACCTCCTATCTTCGACCTCCTCAAAACGCGCACATCTTGTTAGGAATCAAGCGGACTATTGTTTTTCATGGAAAGGTGAGTACAATGAGAGAGTCGGTCGACGGAACATCTCTTTTGAGGTGTGAAATCATATTGCCCTTGAAATAGATTCAGGATGATTTAATTGGCGGACATCTTTTCTTGTTTTTCAATGCCCGAGTTTTTCAATGCCTGAAATTGACGTTTACAAAGACTGGTTGCAGATTGAATCCCCGGATCGTCCGCTCAATCATTATCAACTGCTCAAACTGAAGCCGTTTGAGGATAATTCGACGGTCATTCGGAAACAATACCGCACACTGAACGCGCATGTTCGGCGTTATGCAAGCGGTCAGTATGCCGAAGAATCCCAACATTTGCTGAACGAACTCGCTAAAGCAATGCTCTGTCTGACAGATGCAGCCCGAAAAGCGGAGTACGATCTCTCGCTTGGTCGTCAAGATGTTCAGAGAAAACGACGACGGACACTTGAGGACATTTTGTTGCTCAACAAAATTGTTCCTGAAGATCGGATGAAGCAAGTGAAGAGTTATTCCGACCAATTGGGGATTGATTTGCAACAAGCGGTTTTGCAGCAGCGACTTGCACAACCGGAAATCGTGATGTTGGCGTATGCCGAATCAATCGGTTTGCCCTACATCAATCTCGAAGATGTTGGGGTTGATGAAGAATTGGCCCCACAAATCAATCCCAATACAGCTCGACAACACTCTTTTGTCCCGGTTTTGGCGGATCACGGACAGTTGATTCTCGCGTCCCCAACACCTGTCAACCCCGATGTCGAAGAAGAGTTAAGGGTGTTGTTTGAAATGCCTGTTCGTTGCGCAATCTGTACGCCCAATCAAATCAACGACGCAATCGCCAAGTATTATCCCAAAGAGGCGGTTCAAATGGTCGTTCAACGGACAGGAACGGTCAAACCGGAAAAAACCGCAAAAGCAGCCAAAACGTCCAAAGCGGCAAAAACGGTTGAAATTGTTGAGCCGAAATCAAAAAAGGAAAAACCGGTCAAGCAAAAAGCGGCACCTCGTGAACGGATTCAACGCGAACCGTTGTCCGAGGAAGAGAAAAAGACCCGATTGCAAAGCACCCTTGTTGCTTTTTGTATGTCCATGATGCTCATTGGTGTTGGTTCCACTCTGTTGGGATATGGGACATCAATGAACCAGATTATGATGATGGTCGCAGGTGGAGCCGTTCTCGGCTCGATTGCAGCCGGAATCACTTGGACCGTTTTGTCGCGTTGAAAGATTAGGGGATTAGGGAATGGGGGATAGGGGATAGGGAGGAGCAATTCTCGCTTTGACGTAATATGCCGATCACACGTCAGATCACGTTTTTTACCCCCTTTCATTCTCAATTCTCAATTCTCAATTCCCTAACCCCTATCCCCCATTCCCTAACCCCTATCCCCTATGAAACAGCACACATTGATTCGCCTGTTGATCGTGTCCCTTTTTTTAGGTTTTGCCTTTTCAACTGTTCAAGCTCAATATTTCGGGATTCGGCAATTCCCGCTTCGACCGCCGACTGCTGTTTGGGATCATCGTCCGGCAGAACCGGTTGACATAACCGTCAATCGAGCGGGCGATCCACCTGTCCGACAAACCTTCCAAACATTCATAAAAACATTCACAACGAAAGGTCAGCAAAAGATGAGTATTGCAAAAAGCGTTTTCGGCAAAACAGAATCGGGTCAAACCGTTTACATGTACACGTTGAAGAATGTCAAGGGCGTAACGGTCAAGGTCTTGAATTTTGGCGGGGTCATTTATTCCTTTGAAGTGCCGGATAAAGAAGGTAACTTTGTCAATGTTTCAACCAATTATGAGACGGTTGCGGATTATGAGACGATTCGCCCGTTTTTTGGTTCGATTGTCGGACGATATGGCAATCGGATTGCAAAGGGAAAGTTCACGTTGGACGGAAAGGAATATACCTTGCCGATTAACAATGGAGAAAACGCCTTACATGGAGGTTTGAAGGGGTTTGACCAGAAAATTTGGGGCGTTCAGGAATTTGGAACGGCCAATTCGGTTGGTTTGCGACTGACGTATACGAGCAAGGACGGAGAAGAGGGGTATCCCGGGACGCTCACGAGTACAGTTGTGTACGAGTTGAACAATGATAATGAATGGAAGATGGATTATACGGCGAAGACGGACAAAGCGACGCCGATTAACCTGACGAATCACACGTTTTGGAATTTGGGAGGGGCGTATACGGAAACGATTCGCAATCACGAGTTGACACTGAATGCGGACCGCTTTTTGCCGACAGATACGGGCTTGATTCCGACGGGGGAATTAGCGTCGGTTGAAGGAACGCCGCTTGATTTTCGGACGCCGCATTTGATTGGTGAACGGATCGATCAGGTTGAGGGGGACCATTTTATGGGGGGATACGATCACTGTTTCGTGTTAAATCAGGAAAAACCGGGAGAGATGACGTTTTGTGCGAAACTGAAGGACCCTGATTCAGGTCGGGTTATGGAGGTTTGGACGACGGAACCGGGTGTTCAGTTTTATAGTGGAAACTTTTTGGACGGGACGACAGAAGCGTTTGGACACAAGTACGAGAAACAGTCGGCTCTTTGTCTCGAAACGCAACATTTCCCTAATTCGCCGAATCAGCCGGAATTCCCCAATTCGATTTTAAGGCCGGGCAAAGAGTACCGACATACGACGGTTCATAAGTTCTATAGTGAATAGGGGACAGGGTGTAGGGGATAGGGAATAGGGAGAAGAATTAAGAATGGAAAAGGGGGTAAAAAACGTGATCTGACGGATGATCGGCATATTGCGTAAAAGCGAGGATTGCTCCTCACACTCCCTTTCCCCTCCTCCCTAATCCCTATCCCCCATCCTCATATTCCCTAATCCCTATCCCCCATTCCCTATCCCCTACTCATGTCGCACACTGAAGTTCAACTGTTTACAGACGGAGCATGCAGCGGAAATCCGGGTCCGGGCGGTTGGGCTTTTATTTTACGACATGTAAAAACGGGCAAGGAATTGGTTCGGTCGGGGGGGATGAAAGAGACGACAAATAACCAGATGGAGATGATTGCCGTTATTGAGGGACTCAAAGCGTTGCGTCGTCCAACATCACTCGAATTGATTAGCGACAGTTCGTATGTTCTCAAAGGGATTGCCGATTGGTTGCCAAACTGGAAGAGAAATGGTTGGAAACGTCGAGAAGGGACACAATGGAAACCGGTTAAGAATGAGGAATTCTGGCGGATGCTGGACGAATTGGCGAGTCAACATGAGTTGGTGTTGACACATGTTCGCGGACATGCGGGACATCCTGAGAATGAGCGTTGTGACCAACTTGCCGTTATGGAAAGTAAAAAGTTTTTCGCTAAGAGGGATGAAAACGTTTGATTCGACGGACTATTCTCTGCTTGATTTTGGAAATGCCCGACGTTTGGAGCGGTTTGGTTCTGTCATTCTGGACCGTCCGTCCCCTTCTGCCGCTTCGTTTCGGCCCAAAAATCTCCCCTGTTGGACAACCACAACAGCCCGATTTGTCCTTGATTCCAAAAACAGTTCAAAAGGTGATCGGGGTATTTGGCTCAACCCAAAAGGTGAGGAGATCGAACTTCCCCCTTTTCAGGTCCGTTTTTCTTCTTTGACGTTTGAACTGAAAGGAACGCCGTTTGGACATTTGGGCATTTTCCCTGAACAGTCTGCCAATTGGGAACGAATCGGGCCAATGTCCCAATCCTCTAAGGTCCTGAATCTGTTCGCTTATACAGGAGGTAGCACTTTAGCAGCTGCACTTTTCGGGGCAGATGTCGTTCATCTCGATGCAGCCAAGAACATTTTGTCTTGGTCGAAACGTAATGCCGAACTTTCAGGTCTTGAATCGGCCAACATTCGTTGGATCGCCGATGATGCGGCCCGATTTGTTCAACGAGAAGTCAAACGGGGCGAACAATATCATGGTATCATTCTTGATCCGCCAAGTTATGGACATGGAGCGAGGGGAGAGGTTTGGCGACTGACGAAACATTTGCCGAAACTGCTCGAACACTGTTTTGCCCTGCTCGGCGATCACCCCCATTTTTTGCTGCTCACCTGTCATACCCCTCAATTTGACGCGAAACGCTTGACGGAATTGATTCGGTCAACCCCTTTGTGCCCGCGAAAACTGGACGTTGAACCGTTATCCTTGACAATAAAGGCGGAATCGGGGGGACACCTTCCAAGCGGATACGGAGTTTTCTGTACCTTTTGACCAAGCAATCGTTTAGCCGCGATACAACGTATCGCGCGTAATTGGGATTTTAATACGCGCGGAACGTTGTTCCTCGGCTAAACGTCATATCTCCCCTCTCCTCCCCTCTCCTCCCCTATCCCCCATTCCCTATCCCCTAATCCCTAACCCCCACAATGCCCCGACGAAAAAAGCTGACCGTCAAGCGGATTGAGGTTTTGCCCGCCCAACAGGTTTGGGTTGACTCCTTCTTGGACTATCTCGCCGGGGAATGTCAACTCGCCCAAAATACGCTCCTCGCTTATCGTCGAGATTTGACCCGATTTTTTATCTGGCTCGATCAAAGGGCAATACCCGAAATCACGATCCGCGAACTCGCCGATTTCGCCGACTGGTTGTACCGTCAGCAACTCGCCCCTGCAACGCTCGCTCGTCATATCGTCTCTGTTCGTCTCTTTTTCCGCTATTTGCAACTGGAAGGAATTTTGAAGGACAATCCCGCTGAACTGCTCGGCAGTCAGAAACTTTGGGAACGAATGCCGCAAGTCCTGACACCTTCTCAGGTGAATGACCTGCTCAATGCTCCTCAACCAGGTCACAAAACGTATTTGCGGGATCGCGCCTTACTCGAAATGTTCTACGCAACCGGTTGTCGCGTCTCCGAAATCGCTAACCTCCTCCTCAAAGATGTCCATTTACAAGAAGGTTATTGTCTTTGTACAGGAAAAGGGAGCAAACAGCGAATTGTCCCTCTTCATCACCGTGCAATGGAGGCGTTTGAAGAATGGATGCAGGTTGAGCGTCCGCTCGCGCTCGCCCGATCCGGTCTCATCAACGATTCCCTGTTCCAATTCAACGATTCCAGCCCAACAAATCCAACCCAACCAACCCAACCCCCCTCAACCGGTTCGGCTGCAACTCCTGCCGAAACCGATTCGGTTCCGCATCCCTCCTTACAACCGGAATCTTCCGTTCAAAAACCGTCGACGGAACCGTCTTCTGTCTTTCCGCTTGATGAAGTGGTTGACCTCGACGAACTGGATCAGTTGTTAAATCCAACCGATTCCGTTTTGCCGACAACGGTTTCTGTTGAACATAACGATCACTCCGTTTTTGCCGGTTCGGCAATTTGGGCCTTTTTGACTTGGCGCGGTCGAAAAATGCGACGAGAAGCGATTTGGGAGCTGATCAAAAAATATGCCCTACAGATCGGCGCGCCAAGTTCGATCAGTCCGCACACCATGCGACATTCGTTTGCGACGCATTTATTGGCAGGCGGGGCGGATTTGCGACAGGTTCAGGAGATGTTAGGACATGCAAGTATAGCGACGACGCAGATATACACGCATGTTGACATGACTCGTCTTAAATCGGTCCACAAAAAGTTTCATCCCCGGGGATAAACCGAGACTGCTAACAAGTTTGGTTTTGCGATTTGACCCAAGCCGGGTTGGACGGATATGTTTTTACAAAACATAATTGAAATCCCTTATTTTCAGGGTGGAAAATGAAATATTCGCCCTGAAGGGGCAGCACAATCCGTTGTTTCGCCCTGACAGGGCGAATATTTTTTGACATTCTCATACCAGCGGTTAAAACCGCTGTCTATTTTGTTCCGCACCTTTGGTGCGAAGAATAACAGAATGTTCCGCACCTTTGGTGCTGAGCATAGGACTCCAATTCTCATTTCCCGTGAACGGTTAGGATAAACCGACGCAAAATTTTTTCTATTTTTTTCTGACAATTTTCCGCCCCTGTTCATTCCGTATGCTATCTTAGTCTACTTGGTCCTGCGCAAGCAGGGGAGTGTTCACGTCTACTTAGCCCTGCACAAGCAGGATGCACATTAACCCGGCGGAAAACCGATGTACACCACCTTTCGATTTCAACTGTTCAGCGGGGCGATTCTCATGTCCACTCTGCTGCTTTTTTGGACGGAAAACGTTTACTCGCAATACATTCCGCCCGTTTTAGGGGTCAACCAGTTGAACTGGAAACCGGAATCCGTGCCGCAAAGTTCACCGAAACCGCAAAACCAGCAGAATCCGCAATTTCAGCAGAATTTGCCCCAATTGCCGCAAAACGTCCTCATCACCCCGATTGCCGACGGTGTACGGACGGTTCCCCCGCAAACACCGAATCAGCCGCAATCTCAACTGGGTACAAACCCGGACATGCAGGGAAATGCCCCGATGATGCCCGGCATGATACCGCAAACGATCCTGTATTTTCCACCTCCCACATTCCCCGACCCTGTTCCGGTCACGATTTACGTCCCTGATCCGGCTGCTCAACAACCTGTTTTTTACGGACCACCTGCTCCGTATTCCAACATGTACGCCCCGCCGATGCTCGTTCAACCGCAGTATTTCGGTCCCCAACCGCAAGGTTGCCCCGGTTGCGGTGCTCCCGCCTGCTCGAAAAAACGATGTAAATCAAAATCTCCCGGTCCCCCGGGCGAACCCGTCATCGGACCCCCAACCCTCGTCTATCCCAACGGTATCGTTGTCCGACCCAAAGTCTATCTCCCCAACCAACCGTTCAAAAATACAATCAGGGCAATCACTCCTTAACTGCCCTTTTTCCTTACACCTTCCCAAAGAAGGTTATTTCTCTGTTCCTTTCTCCTTAACTCCTTGTTCTGCAAGGAGTTTTTTCTTTTCTTGGCGTTTTTTCTGACAAACCTTGCGGTCATTTTTTCTGGAAACTTTGGTAAAATAGAAAAAAAAGAGAAAATTTTCCAGCCTTTTACTTGCTTTTTTCTTTTATTGATTTATATTTCCACTGACAGAATTGACTATTCTGCGTAAATCCCCCCGGTTATCCAATTTTTCCCGTTTAACTAAAAACGCGATACGTCGTATCGCGGCTAAACGTTTGGAACGTGATACGTTCTAACGCGGCTAAACGAAATGGGATAACCCACTTTTTTCCCCCCTTAGAACTGAGGAACGTAATACCATGACAGGACTTTATGTAGCTTCGAACGTAAAATCTTTAGGTGCTCAGATCACCCTGCAACGAAACGTGGGCGATTTGGGCGATGTGTTAACCCGACTGAGTACAGGTCTGCGGATCAACTCAGCTAAAGACGACCCCGCCGGTTTGATTGCCAGTGAATTGCTCAAAAGCGACATCACCGCAACTAAACAAGCGATTAAGAACACCCAACGCGCGAACGGTGTCATCGCCGTTGCCGACAGTGCGCTCGGTCAGGTCAGTAACCTCCTCAATGACATTCGTGGTTTGGTCAACGCCGGAGCAAGCACAGGAGGTATGTCGGATGATCAAATTGCAGCGAATCAGTTGCAGATTGATGCCTCGATTGACTCGATTGACCGAATTGCCAACACAACGACCTTCCAGGGCAAAAAATTGCTGGACGGTTCGATGGACTTCCGAACAACGAATACCGACAACACGAAACTCTCGAACGTCAAAATCAACGCCGCCAACTTCAGTTCCGGTGAGGCTCTTGCCGTTAAAATCAACCTGCTCGAAACGGCCCGAACGGGACAATTGAATTACAATGGAACCGGTGTTAGCGAAGACACCGTGATTCAAATCGGCGGCAGTACCGGAAGTGAAATTTTCAAGTTTGGTGCCAACACGACCAATGCGGAAATGGCTGAAGCGATCAATCGGGCAACCGATTCGACCGGTGTCGCCGCCTACGTCGAAGGCGCAGCCGCTCGCGGTAGTGTCACCCTTTCGAGTGCCGGTGCTGCCAATGACATCGTTATCACCTCAACCAAAGAAGGTTACGACGCTGGAAATTACGCTTTCCGTATCGTTCAGGGTGCAACCAATGATGCCAAAATCGTTTCTTCACCGAATACCAATGGACCGGGTGTCGTTGAAATCACCCTCCAACAGTCCAATGAAGCGACCTTCCGTAATTTCGTCAACACGTTCGATGTGACGATCAATACGGGAGGAACGGCGGGTGCAGCAGCAGCCGTTTCGATCACACGCGGGAACGAAAACCGGGCCTTTTTGGCAACCGCCGCGCAAGCCGCAACGGGACAAAGCCAGGATGGTCTCAAAACCCTGAGTGTCAACACAACGACGGGAACGATGTCGAATCTGAACGGATGGACCGTTAATATCGGCAGTGTCGGTGCCAACTCCCAATCGTATGACTACGATGCCAAAACCGTCACGCTCGGTGTTGCAACCGCAACAACGACTGATCTCGCGGTTTCTTTGGCCGCCGCCGCAACTCAAATCACCGGTGGTACCGTTGCCAATACGGACGTTACCGCGACCGCAGCGGCAACCCTTGTCACTGGTGACAGTTTCAAACTCGGCAATGGTGCCTCGGCAGGTGAATTGGTTGTCACTTACAAATCGGGAGCAACGGCAGATGACATTGTGAACCTGATGAACACGGTCACGAACGTCTCGGCAGGTCTCTCGGCGGGTGTCTCCGGTTCAGCCCTCATTCCTGATGTTCCAACCGCTCCGACCCGCGTTGCCGGAACCTCCGTCGCCAGTGCGACAACTGCCAATGCAACCGCGCAGCAGGTGATTGACCTCATCAATGGGAAGTTAGGTAACTTCTTTGAGGCAACGGGACAGGTTTCCGAAGGAACCAGCCAAAAAGTGTCATTTATGAATGCTTCGGCGACTTATGGGGATGTCAATCTCGATAACGCCCTTCGTTTTACCGGCATGGACAGTGGACCGATTGTCCGCATGGTCACAACCGATGCCGAGGGTAAACCGATTGCAAATCAGCAGTTGAGTGTCTCGCTCATTAACCCGAGTGAAGCGGATATTGCGGCGGGCGTGAACACGAAGATTCTGCAAATCAATCTGGCAACAGATGCAGCGGGTAATTCGACGACGACGGCGGCGCAGTTGGCGGATTTCTTTGACACCTTGACGGCAGCCCAAACGGGTGGTATCAGTGTTGAGGTCCTTCCCCCTCCGGGTGTTGATCCGAATGGACGGACTTGGGTCACAGACGCTTGCGGTGTCACCTCGGTTGTCACCGATTGCAATGCCCAGTACGGTCTCGGTGTTCTTAAAGCAACCGGAGTTCCGGGAGTTTGTGAAATCACGCAAAATGACATTGTGCTTTTGGGTGAAAATCAGACACTGCAAAATGCGAGTGCCGTTGCCCGCATTGCTTCGGCTCAAGCCAATGATACGACGGCAAATGCCGAGGCATCCAGCAATGCAACCATTGCCGATGGTATGCAAATCTCCTTCACAGGCACCTCAGCGATGAATGGTGTCTCCTTCAACTTTACCTCGGAAGCGTCGTTGGCTGGTTTTGATGCCAATACAGGTCGCTTGACGGTGTACCTTGATGCGATGACACTTGTCGGTGGAGCAGCCACTGATGTTGCTGGATTGCAATCCGGTGTTGAGGCACAGTTGAATGGTGCGATTAAAGAGAACTGGGCCGATATTCGTGAATACACGGGAGCCGTTGGCAGTCCGGTGACTGGAACAGTGACACTGGGGGGAAATATCGGTGGTGCTGCAACGACCGTTGCAAGCGGTGTTACGCACTTGTTGACCAATAATGGTGTTGGAACGAATCTTTTGAGTATTCCGGCATCCGGTGCGACTGGTACGGCCGTGACGAATGTCCGGGGTACAGGAGCGACTGATCCGGCCCTTGTGATTACCGCGAAAAAAGAAGGAACCTCGATGTCGGGCGTGAAAGTCATGCTGGTTCAGGATTCGACCCTGACCGCCGGTGTGGCCAATTCGGCTGTTGATTTCGATGCGGAGAACGGTATTTTGACGATTCGGGCCAATTCGACGACACCGGCGAGTGCGTATGATTTGGCGAATGCGTTGAATGCGAACTCGACGTTTAATGCGTTGTTCACAGCGGCGGCACCGATTACGAATGATGCAACGGGAGTTGCAGCGGCGGCGGCGGGAACGACGGGAACGGTTGCATTCACGACGGCGTATGCTCCGGCGGCGGAATTCGTTGGCGGTCTGAACATTGTGACGGCGAAAAATGGGACCTCGGTTGGAGCCAACCTGACGGGGACCAGTGCCGGTATTGTGATGACAGGACAGAGTGATGCCAATGAACGGCTGGTTCTGAAAGCAACGGAATCCGGGAGTGCCAATTTCGTCAACGTCAATGTGATTGACGGATCGTTCCGCACCTTCTGCCCGTTGGGTTATGAAATGAGTTACCTCGCCGGAACCGATGCGAACATTACGGTCAACGGCCAAAAAGCGGTAACCAGTGGTAATGATTTCAGCGTTTCGACGGGAACCCTTGATCTGTCGGGAACCCTCAGTAAC
The DNA here is from genome assembly GCA_051660685.1 of Thermoguttaceae bacterium. Classification (GTDB taxonomy): domain Bacteria; phylum Planctomycetota; class Planctomycetia; order Pirellulales; family Thermoguttaceae; genus JAVBSX01. The sequence continues at coordinate 65,071 of JBOFQB010000094.1, forward strand.
AATATGAAAGCGGGTGATTCGACGACGTTTGACATTGTTGCGGGTGGAGCGACGTTCCAGCTTGGACCGGATGTGGTGACATCGCAACAAATCCGTATTAGTATCCCGAGTGTCAGCTCCGTCAGTTTGGGTGGAAACAGTGGAATGTTGTACCAACTCAAATCGGGTGGTAATGCTGATCTTTCGACGAACACGAAACTGGCGGATAAAATTGTTCAAGAAGCGATCAGTTCGGTGACGAATGTTCGTGGACGATTGGGAGCGATTCAACGTAGTACGCTCGAACCGAACATTTCGGCCCTTCAGGACACGGTTGAACAGTTGAGTTCGGCGGAAGCGTTGATCTCGAATGCCGACTTTGCCGAGGAAAGCTCACGTTTGACCCGAGCACAGATTCTGGTTCAGTCCGGTGCCCAAGCCTTGTCGCTTGCTAACCAAATGCCGCAGTACGCCGCCCAGTTGGTCCGGTAGTAGGTTTTTTCAAAACGCGCGGAATGGTGTTAAACAAAACGCGCGGAACGATGTTAAACAACGCGCGGAACGGTGTTCCGCGGCTAAACGGGGAGTCCGCCCTTTCGAGGGCGGATTTTTTTTATTTTTTTTCTCATCATCGGGGATTGGTCGGACGATAACAGTATTACAAGGGAAGTAAAACGGAGTGTGTTTCAGGGAAGAAACGACAAAAACACTCAAAAAGAAAAAAAATAGAAAAATTTTGAAATATACACTTGACTCTGTAGAAAAGTGGTGTATATTAAATGTGTAAGCTGTTAGTTAATTGTGCGGTGCAAAAAATTGGCCGCTGAAAGAGACATTTAGCTGACTGAGGTTCTGCTCCCACATGCCCCTTTGGGACAGTTCCTCTGAGGAGGCCGCGCTTGTGTGATCCTGCCCCTTTCACCTCGCGTGTGCCTCCTCTTTTTATTTCTTGATGTGATGCGCGATATGTTGTTATTACGCGCGATACGTTGTATCGCGGCTAAACGGGGGAACTTGATTATTACGCGCTCAACGGGGGAACCTCTTCGTGATTCGTTGGCAGATTTTATTTGACAAATTGGATAATCTGGATAATTTGCATCGAATGCGCGATTTTTTCTATTTGCTAAAATTTAGGAAAAATTTTTCGTCAACCTGCCGTTCTTGTAGATATGTTTATTACTAGACGCAGGTGGACTTTTTGCCGACCACTTGCTCTGTCGTCGTGCTGCTCTGTTGGTACTCACTGTCTGTTGCGTCCGGTAAAATCCTGATCTACGTTAAAAATCGCCGATGTATACGCCCCACTTTCGACGGATACTGTTTTGGACTGTTTTTGCGAGTGTCTCGCTGTTTTTCTGCTGCTGTGCGTTTGCTGAGAATCCGACATTGCCGGAAATCTGGCTGTTTGATACTTGGTCGGTTTCACGTTCCAATCCGACAGAAGAACAGTTTGAAAAAATCAAGGTTTATCGTTTGCAGTCCGAAATCGTCAACGGTAAACGAAAGTGGGAATCGTCCTCCTTTTCAGAGTATTATGAACAGGGTGATGTCTTAAAACCGACGATTGTTTTTATACCCGGGTATAAGTTTACTAAGCAGGATTCGATTGACTGCGGTTTGATTTTGAGCAATCAGGTTTTTCGGAATCGAGGGGATTACCGTTTGGTGATCTGGAGTTGGCCCTCTGAACAGGGGAGTTTGCTGCATTTGCGGGAAGACATTTTGCAGAAATCTCATTATGCCGACACGCAAGGGGCGTATATTGCGAAATTTCTTCAAGGTTTCCCGCACGAATCGCGTGTTTCCCTTATCACCTTCAGTCTGGGAGCAAGAACCGTTTTTGAGACTCTTGAACGATTGCGTCGGGAACAAATACACGAAGGGGTTGTGAGGACCGTTTCGACGGGATCGGCAAATAAGGAGAAGGAGGGACTCAAAATCCGTTGTCGTAATCTGCTTTTGACCCCGGCAATTGACCAATTCGTTATTGCATCCGGTCAAAAATACGGTCAAACTCTTGCAGCAGCGGAAAAGACGGTTGTTCTTTACAATCCGATTGACAAGGCGTTGAAATACTATCCGATGTTGTCGTCGTTTTGCGGGGGACCGGCTGCACTTGGTCGAGCGGGCGCACCTTGGGGTTATTTGAGCGAGGGGACGCGGAATCGACTGGAGATGCTGAATGTTGCCCCTATCACAGGACAGGAACATCGTTTTGCGCATTATTTCAAATCACCGAAGATGACACAGCGTTTAGCTGATTTTATGTTTTTTGAAGGTGATATGGACGAAGAGGTGACACAGGAGGACGTGATGCCGAATGATAACCGCGATTCCCGAATTGGTGTCAACGATTCTGGATTGTCTGAACGGTATTGAGGTAGGGGATTGTGAATAGGGGATAGGGACTGGGGGATAGGGGATAGGGATTTGGGAATAGGTGATGACTGCTGAGAAGTTTGGTTTTGCGAGTTGAACCGAGCCGGGTCGGACGGATTTGTTGACCACGAAAAACACGAACGACACGAAAAACGGTATTTTGTGAGGTTTTCGTGATTTTTGTGTCTTTCGTGGTTCAAAAATGAAAATTGCTCCTTTTTGCAAAACGTGTTAGAGGACTGCGGGATAAGGATTTGGTGAATGAACGAAGACGGTGTTCTTACAAGGAGGGGTTTGGTTCCTCTTGTTTTGGTTGGTTATAGAGCAACGGGAAAGACGACGCTTGCCCGTCTTCTCGCGGATCGACTTGGAAAAATTGCCCGAGATAGTGATGTTCTGGTCGAACAACGAGCCGGAAAATCAATTGCGCGAATTTTTGCCGAAAACGGAGAACCGTTTTTTCGGGACCTTGAAGCAACTGTGATTCGGGAGTTGTTGGAAGAGGAGTCGGACAATCTGGTTCTTGCAACAGGTGGAGGGGCGATTCTTCGAGATACAACCCGGGTTTTGTTGAAACAATCTGCTTTTGTCGTTTGGTTGCACTGTTCGGCAGAGATGATCTTGCGACGAATGAATGAAGATCGTCAGACGGTTTCGCAACGACCGGCGTTGACTGATTTAAGTGCGCTTGAGGAGGTCAAGACTCTTTTGGAGAAACGTGAACCGTTTTATCGTGAGGTTGCCCGATGTTCGGTTGACACGGAATCAACCCCGCTTGAATCACTCAGTTCGCACATTGCCCGGGAATACTCGGGGTTTGGTCGGGGGTAGGGACTGGGGAATAGGGGATAGGGAGAAGAATTGAGAATTGCGGCAAAATAGCCCGGGGTGAATCGCAGCGAAACCCCGGGTTGGTGTCACACACCCTATTCTGCCCTGAAGGGGCAGGACAATTCATTGTTTCGCCCTTACAGGGCGAATATTTTTTGACATTTTAACACCAGCGGTTAAAACCGCTGTCTATTTTGTTACGCACCTTTGGTGCTAAGAATGATACAAGAATTCTAATTTCCCGTGAACGCTTACCTGTCTCCCCCTTCTTTCCTTCTAACTTCTAACTTCTACAAGAATACGCGCGGAACGTTGTTCCTCGGCTAAACGGATTGGATTGTTGGTTGTTTGCGTCGAAATCCGATCAGGAACAGGATGAGGCTTAGGATCAGGCAGGAAAAGGGGAACCAATCACCGTAAAGGGAATAAGGGCTTTTTCGGGAATCAAATTGGACATTGGCGAGACCATAAGTTGCAGCACGACGTTCCCCCTTCCAACGAATCCGACCATTACTGTCGATCCAAGCCGAAAAACCGCCGTTTGTCGCACTCAAATACGGTTTACGGTTCTCAACACTCCGAAAGACCTGAGATGCAAACTGTAAATCAATTTGTGAAGTGAAATAAAACCAACCAACATTGGAAAGGTTCACGAGAAGGTCCGGTTCCTTCCCCTTCTGTCGGAGTTCGGCAACACTGCGACGAATCAAATGAGGAAGTAGTCCCTCAAAACAAATGTTGACCGAGAGATAGTTTGCCCGTTCTTCCTGTCCGGGAATCATCATTGGGACAAACTCCGAACCGTAATAGGCGGTTTGGCAAAGCGTCTTGAGCGGGAAAGAGTCGGGGAGATAGTTCGCAAAAGGGACATATTCGCCGAACATGACGAGATGAATTTTATCGTAAAAAGGTCCGAATGTTTCGGTTTTTGGATCAACAAAAACAGCGGAATTATAACGTTCATCCTCTTCGTTGACGTTTTCAAGTCGGTAATAAAAACGGGACAACCCCAAAAGTAGGGGGACCCCAAGTCGTTTCGACAGATTGATCGGATATTGGTCCCGTTCCACTTGAATCGACCGAAGTCGTCTCGCAATTTCATCCGGTTCCAGTTCCTCATCCCGCCAACTTTCAGGAACAAAACCGTCTTGAAAATGAATCAGCGGGATCGGGAAAATCGTTTCAGGCCAAATAATGAAATCAAGCGTTTTGCCCTGCTCCCGAGCTGCAAGGATCGCCTGTTGTGACAAATCAATGTATTGCTCATACGTCAAGTTCCACCAATTTTCAGGCGGATTGAGCATGACGGGATAATTCCCTTGCGTCAGCGCAACACAAAGGTTAGTGTTGGGGTCCGGTCCTTTTTCTTTCAACCGATATTGACCATATAACAGTCCGAGGAGGAGGACCAGACAGAATAGTCCGGCGTTGAAGAAAAGGGGGGAGAAACGCGATTCGGGTGATTGAGTCGCTTGTTTTGGGACCGTTTCAAGCGGGATGATGGAATCGAGGAGCGAACCGAGCAGGATGATCCAAAAGGAGACGGTGTATTCCCCGCCCAAATCGGCCAATTGAATCAACTCCGGTATTTGGTAAAACGCATGTTGCAGTTCGGCAAGAGAAAGACCGCCAAAAATGTGTTTTCGGAACAGCTCCAACGCCGTTGCATAAACGGGTAAAACGAGGTAAATCGGCAATCGGGTTTTCTTTATCGTCGTTGCTGAAATTGTCAATAAAACCGGGAGATACAGAGCGAGATAGGCTGACAGGGCGATCCAACCGAGAGAGGTCAAAGGATGAGGCAGACAAACCCAATACAGGTTTGCTAACCAAAAGAGGAAACTACAAAGATAGATTTTGGCAAATCGGTATTTGGACCGGGAGAATTCGGCCCGGCGACTGATTCGGCTCCAAAGAGCAGGAACGAGCAGAATGAGGGGGAAAAGGTTAAGAGGCGGAATTGCGGACCAATACAGCAAGAGAGAGCAGAACGTCAAAAATAGCGTCCTGTCAAGGAATCGGCCCTGTTGTAACAAAGAGTCGGATTGCATAGGAGGGGGAGGTAGGGAATAGGGGATAGGGTGTAGGGAATAGGGATTCGGGGGTAGGGAATAGGGGATTAGGGAGGAGCACACCTCGCTTTGACACCATATTATCGATCATGCGTCAATTTACGTTTTCTACCTTTTTCCATTCTCAATTCTCAATTCTCAATTCTCAATTCTTCCCCCTATTCCCCAGTCCCTATCCCCTATTCCCTATATCGATGTTTCGTTTTCGCAATTGCTCGAGCATGTTCTCATGTTCGGCAAAATTGTAGACAAAGGAGTCAAAACCGAAAATGTTTGCAGCAAGGACATTGACTTCGAGATCGTCCAGAAACAGTATTTCTGGTCGGGTTATGTTCGGAAGAACCGAAGAAGCCGTTTCATAGGCTGCTTGAAAAATTTCCGTTTGCGGTTTCATTGCCCCAACTGCACAACTGAGGACATGATTGGTCGGAATTGCGTCCAAAATAGCGGGAAATTTGGACCGGACATAATTCCAATGCCAATATCCAATGTTGGAAAGAATACCGCAAGGAAAATTCAATTCCGACAATCGCTCAAGAACGGGAAAGATCGGGTCGTTCGACCAAAAAATGTCGTTCGCTGCTTCAATTAACCGGGTTCGATCTGGTCGAAAACCGACCGTATGACAGACATGTTCGTAATACTCATCTTCCGTAATCAGACCACACTCAACCCGACGAAACATTTCAGGGTTAAAAAGACCTGTTCGGAGTTCGTCCGGCGTTAATTGGAGTATTGAACCAACCTGTTCCAACAATCGTGTATTGGAAAAACGGATCAGAACCTGACCGAGATCGAAAAAAATAAAGCGAATCGACATGTAAATTATACTGTGAAAAAATGAGGGAAAACTTCCTGTTTGGGGTTGCCCTGTCGAAGTTGGTTTGTTATCATAAAGGGACCTTTGAGGTACTTCGCAAACGGATTATTTTTAATCCGGGGGGAGTCGATATATTGCCCGTTGGATTCCTGTTTTTTTGATGATTCAGCGTGTACAGCTGTGTCGGACCATTTTAAGTGGGGATACAGATCACACAAGTTTTCATCTCAGGTTTCCCCTTAAAAATGCGGGCTCCCATTTGTTTGTAAGTCCTCAAAGGTTTTTTTATTTCTTGCAGCAAGAGGAAGACGAACGATTTGATCGTTCAACAGTTCGCCTTATCGTCAACGATTTGCTTTATTGTCAACGATTCGCTTTACCGTCAATGATTTGCTTTACCGTCAATGATTCGCTTTATCGTCAACGATTTGCTTTATTGTCAACGATTTGCTTTATTGTCAACGATTTGCTTTATTGTCAACGATTCGCTTTACCGTCCTATAATTCGATTTCAAAGGGCAATAATTCCCGACCGTGAACGGACAGTCGGATTCCGTCCTCTTCCAACGACAGTTCTTCGCCCGGGTTTCCTAACAAATCGGTTTTGAACGCCCGTTTGACCGACAAAAAGGTTCGGAAACAAAACGTTGACGGTCGATTGTCCGTTTCCTGCAAAATCACTTTGAACCCGCTTAATCGGCCCAACCTGACTTCTTGCGTCGCGCTCTTGTTTTCGACGTTATTCCCCTCTTTGTGTCCTTGCTCGCCTTTATTACCTTCATTATCCCAATTGCCCTGATTGCCCAAATCGCCTTTTTTATCCAAAACTCCTTGATTGTCCCGTTCCCATTTTACATTCTGCCGTTTTGACGGATCATTTGGTTGAGTCGGCAAATTATTCTGTTGTTCAGACACATTGGATTGTTTTTGAGTGACTTCCGATTGTCGTTCAGACACATTGTTCCCGATGTTGGTTGCCCTGTTGCCGAACTCAGGTGAAAAAACCGGTTCGAGTTGGACGATTTGGACATTTTTGGTGTCCGTTGCAAACAACCAAGCCGTTTGAAATTTTGGAGCCGGAATCATCCCGGTTGCGTCAAAATCGTTAAGCAAAAAGTCGGTCGCCGCTTGTTGAGGATTGGGCAGATCGACACCAATTCCCAAACGGAATGACCGTCCTGATTCACCTCGCGGAATCAATACCGAATCAATCCAACGTCCGTCAAAAACACGATGATAGGGCAATCCGCCTGTTAGGATTGTAAGGGAACCTTTTTCATTTCGCAAATCAATAAATTCCGGCGTTTGCAACAGGTCTTCTTTCATTGGAAATGCAGAACCGTGTACACCTCCCCGGACATCAAGCAAAGAATCACTCCATGCAACCCGATTTGCGAAATAGGAATCCCAAACTTTTTCGCCCGGTTCCAATGTTGGGTCAATTTTCATTTCCAACTCAAGAACCTTGCATAGACGTTTGATTGTCAGAATTTGCTCAAATCGTCCCGCAAGAACACCATCTTGCCGCATTAAACGGCCCCGAATTTGCAATCGACCGCAAAGAGGACTCGATGAAAGTATTTCAATCTGGTCGGCACACATAATGGAATATCCGCATTGTATTCCTCCTTCAGCGCGGGGATCATCCTGACGATCTTCAGAAGGGACCCTGAAAACGATTTGTTGCGCACAACGGTTTCCCCGTTGATTGAATGTGTTGATTGACCGAATTGCGCCCGTTAACTGTTCAACTCTGACCTCAAAGTAGTCATTTCGGAGCAGATAAAAGGACTCTTCCCGGATTCCTTCTCCCCGACGTTCAATTTTTTCTGTAATCCGTTCAATCAAAGGGGGTTCTTCGCCCGGTTGAGCCTTTTTCTGTTGAAACAGTCGGGTTATTGCGTTCAAGAACCCTTTTTTGACAACTTCCTTTTCGGTTGAACGGGACTCGCCCGCATATTCGATTTTGGCAGATTGAATCGGTTGTTCCTTTTTAGGTCCGGGACCGACCCAAACATAACCAAGCGGGGGGAGTTCGAGCATGACTTCCTGTCGGACTTCATCATTTTTCACAAAACGTCGGGCAAGTCGCACTTTTCCCCGCTCTTCTGGAAGTCGGGGGAGTTCGGAAACATCAACCAAAACGGTTCGTGTAAAATTGAGCGGATTGACGACAAAGAGACCGACCAGTTCGGCGATTTGTGAATCGGGGAGTCGCCCAATCTCCTCAATCGGTTTTCCATAAACAGTATACGCCAATTGCGTGAGGAGCAATTCCAACAATTCCCGGGTCGCAGAAAAATCGACACAAACATTTTCACCTGCATTGCCGAACAATCGGTTTTCAACCGTTTGAAATTGTTGGTCAAAATGCTTCGCAATCATCTCTTCAAGTCGTCGATCCTGTTCCTCGGTTCGCGTAATCATGCTGTTCATTGTCCGAAGTATTTCGGCAACAGAATGTAGCCTATACAGACGATAATAAACGGCCCAATCTGAGACCGGCGTTGTTCGTCCGTCTCGAACCGACTGTAAAAGGAAGTTGGCCCAGTATTTTCCAAAACCAAATGTCAAATCGGCCCCGACAAATCGGGTTTTTTGAAAATACTCGCTCAATTTCAGCATCTCGCCAAGAACGGCGCAGTATTGGTTGCCCCGAATGAGATCGGACAACCAAAGACTCTCCTTAAACGGTTTATGTGCAAGAATGAACGTCGACGCTTGGTCATTGTTCATTGAATACCCCATCTTCTTGGGGAGCTTGAAAAAGGTTTCATCCTCTTCTGCATTGTAAGGATATTTGAGCAATGTCTCAATTTTTGATCCGTCCAGACCGATCCAGGAAATTTTACTTTGTGTCTCTTTTGTCAACGACCAACCGTCTTGCGGAGTAAAATGAACGGCTCCCTGAAATCCGGCTAATTGCAGTAATTGCGGCAAAACGGGGGTTAAACCTTTCCGAACGCGACCATACACGTTGGGACGCTTGCCCAAATGTTCCTGATAATAGTGAATTCCGCGAACAATTCGGTCGGCAATAGAACCAAGTGGAAGAAGAGGAAGTGGGGTTGAATCCCAATCGTCCCCAATCAGTTCAATACGCCCCTTTGCAAGACCTTCTCGCAAAACGGCAATTGTTTGGGGATCGAATTGGACCATTTCCCGCAAATGTTCAGTCGGTAAATAAAGATTGACAAACGGTGATCTTGCAATTGCATTTCTTAATCGTTCACCGAATACAACCGATTTTTCCAGATTTTGCGTCGACAACGATTCGCAACCTGATTCCGTCGACAACGGTTCGTCATTCCTTGTCGTTGCTTCATTTCTCAACATTGCCGATTCTTCATCTTTCAACGTTGTTTCCTGATCTTTCAACGCTATCTTTTCCTCCTCTCCCAACGTTGGAGTTCCTTCATTTTCTGACGTTGGTGTTTCAGTGCTTTTTAAGGTTGTTGTTCCTTCAGACACAAACAATGAGGAATCAGTCAACAAGGAATCCGTTAACGTCAAATCAAGCAAATACGACGTTGTTGGATAAAAATACTCTTTCGATTCAGCAAGAAGTTCAAACGCGCTTTTGAGCGATTCGGTCGCCTTTTCCCGATCATCAGCCCGGTATTCCCGAATTGCGTCCAGAACCCGAGTCTTCAACTGTGATTCGTCAAGCATACTCATGTACCTGAGTTGACGCGTCATAATTTCAACCAGAATATAGGTTGTTCCAAGAGCAAGCAGATCAGCGACGAACTCGGGGTCAAAACCGTGATTTTCGAGATTCCAAAGCCGCAATACTTCATCGACAATTTCATGTCGATGCTCCAGATGACGAATAAGCAATGTTCCCCGTTCTGTTTTCAGGTCATACCAATCTTCAGGAACAAGAGAATCACAACAAGGGGGAATGACGTAAAGAGGAACCTGTGATTCGCGTAAGGGAGAGGACGCATTTTCCCATTTCGGCAAAGCACCCTGTTTTTCAATACAAGCAGGATGAAACAGAGCACTCCAAGCAGAGAGTAGTTCGTTGACTTCTTTGGAATCCCGTTCAAGGGCGAGAGATTCCAGACTATAACAAGGGAGCAGGACGTACACGAAATTTTCAGAGTGAAAAGTGAAAAGGGAAAATTATCTTCGTCCAGTCTACCATTTTTTTGATCTCAACACAGTCGGCCCAACAATTCTGTCTTTTTTCCTTTTTTCCCTGTCACTTTCCCAAACATAACCCCGTTCCTAACCGACTCTTCTCCTTCTAACCGGCTCTTCGCAATGTTGGACGGGTTGATTCCGCGCAAGTCCAACTGACTCGAAGATGTTGTGCCGTTTTGACATACTGCTCCAACTGTTCCCAAGATAAGACATCTCCCTGTTCATAATACTGTTTGTACCAATCGACTGTTTTTTCGACCCGGGTTTCAAATCCCCAGATCGGTTTCCAAACGAATTGTCGAACGGGTTTTTCCTGTTGGAACGGAATTCGATTAGGCCGAATCGACTGTGAAACGACCTCAAAACGAACCTGATTCCAGATTAAGGATGCAAGGTGCAGCATTTCTCCAACAGTTTCGTCCCAATGATGCTGAACACCTAAGGACCAGACCCCGGAGTAATCGGATTGTTCTTGCAATAAGTGTTGACCAAGTGTCAAATAGCCCGCTAAAATGTCCAGTACATGGTTTTGAGGACAGGGTGTACCAGCATCATGAACGGTTATCATTTCTCCCCGAGATGCTTTTTGCATCATTTCAGCAACAACCCCTTGCTCACTCAAATCCCCGCCCCCCATGATGTCCCCGGTTCGGCATCTTGCGAGCAGTTGATTGGAAGAAGGGATACTGATTTCGGGTCCCATCTCGCTTTTTTCGTCAACAAGAACAGCCTTAATGAAATCGTATTGTGGGAGAATGGGCAATAAATTAGGCTCATCTGCAAGATGAAAAACCATTTCTGGTCGGAATTTCTCCAAAATACCTGAAAAACGCTCTTTTTCTTCACAAAAGGTCAACTGTTCAAGATTCAAAAGTTCGGCATGATTCGGTTCTTTCGGTTTGGTCGTTGAAAAACCACAAACTTCTGCGCCAAGATATTCCAACCAAAGTGCGAGCCAACTTCCTGAAAATTCCGTGTGTCCGGTCAACAATACCCGACGATTCTTGTAAACATTGTTAAACATGTCGTTGTCCCTTGTATTTCTACGCTGTTTTCCGTGTGTCTAATTCCCTTGTTAAGTCACTTGTTGATTTTCAGTCAACTTGTTCTTATCCTGTTTTACCCCTGTTCCCCATTTATCCCTGTTCCCTAATCCCCCAGTCTCTCTACCCCTATCTTCACCTCACACGATTTGCTGCAACCGATCAATCAACTGATCGAGCATCTCTTCATCATGTGTTGCAAAAACCGCAATTCGTAAAACCCCTTCTGAACCAATTCCAGGAGATCGGGGCAAATAGGCAATCAAAATGTTTTGGCGTGATAATTCCTGCTGTATTCTTTTCATATTTCGGGCTGAACCCAGTTGTAAAGCAACGACAGGAACGGTTGAATCTTCAGGGACGAATCCAAGATGTCGCAATCGACGTTTCAGGTAATTGGTATTACGTCGCAAACGGTTGACAATTTCTGTCCGCTCAAAAACCAATTCCAATCCCTTACAAGTTGCAGCTGCAATTGGGTTAGGAGGAGGAGCAACACCGTAAAATGCTGGAGATCGTTCGATCAACTGTTGGACAAATTGTTCGCTTCCTGGAATGATTGCGCCATATCCCCCTATTGCTTTACTGAGCGAGGAGGTGAAAAAATACCGAACGGGACTGTTTTGCGGAATCGCCCTCTTGTGAAGAGGTTGTCGGGTTCCTCGAAAAGAGGTCGCTATTTCCTGCAACTCCACTTCTTGCGGCGTTCGGTTCGCTCTCGTTGGAGAATAGTCGAAATGTTCCAACGTTCCTCGTCCTTCTGACCCTAAGATGCCAAATCCGTGTGCATCATCAACTAAAACGGTTGCCCCTTCAAACGCCGACAAAACCCGATCATAATGGTCAAGTGGGGCAATCCGTCCATGAACCGAAAAAACTCCATCTGTCAACAACAAAGGGCGTTCGCCCGGTCGTAAATGTTGTTCCAACTGCGACTGAAGATCGTCGCAGGAAAGATGTGCAAAGGAAAGAGGCGGATTCGGCATTTGTTGCAGCGTTTTGACGGAATCAAACAGCGAGGAATGAGACGCTTCATCAATGAAAACCCGATCAAATGTCCCCGCCAATTGCTCCAATATCATTGCATTTGCCTGATATTCTGACGCAAAATAAAACGCGAGATCGGTCCCCAGTATCTGTGAAATTTTGCGCTGAACTTCAAAAACAGGGGGAGATGTAAATGTTGCCCGGGTCGTGCAAGTCCCAATCCCATACTGTAAAACCGCTTCACATGTTGCTGCTAAAACTTCAGGATGTGCTTGTAAACCAAAATACCCTGTCCCCAAATAGTATTGGTAGATTCGTCCCCCAAGATGAACCGTTGCGTCGGTTGGACTGTCAAGACTGAGCGATTCTTCGAGTGAGGGACGAAGGAACGATGTCAACATTTTTGGTATTTTGGGCAGTTTGGTAATGTATCTGACGGACAAACGACACTTCCGTGATCGCGGGGAATACTACGGATTATGCGGAAATTTTTCAAGACCGATTTTTTTCAGCATGGAATCTGACAAGCAGGTGTCGTTAAAATCAGGTTCTCTCACAAATGAGTTGATGAAATTTTTATGCGGCCCCTTGAAAAATTTGTCATTTCCTGAATGATAATAAGCTGCAATTTCTGTCGGGATGGTCTGCGCCGCAATCGTTCCAACCAGTTACACCTCAATTACATCAAATAATTGCAGAATGAGCAGAATGAATTGCAAAATTGCGGCAAAACGATTGGATTCAGTGATTGAGTCAATCCGTTGCATCAAAACGAAATCATTGTTCAAGTCTAAACCAACCTTTCAAGTACAAACCAATCAGGTCCAAGACTGTTTGGAAAACTCTGACCCCTTAGGAAAATAGCGAGATGACACGAAAACTGCTTATTGCCGGGAACTGGAAGATGAACCTGAACCTTCATTCTGCCGTTTCATTGGCAGAAGGTCTCAAAAAAGCGACTCAGGGAATAACCGATGTTGATGTTGCTGTCTGTCCCCCAAGTGTCTATCTCCCCCCCGTTCATCAAGCTCTACAAGGTTCTCCGATTGCTCTTGGAGCACAAAACGCCTATTTCGAGAAAGAGGGAGCTTATACCGGCGAAGTCAGTATGGGAATGCTCAAAGACATTGGTTGCCAATATGTCATTCTCGGACACAGTGAACGACGACATGTCCTGCATGAATCAAGTGAAATGGTCAACCTCAAGGTTCTCGCCGCATTAGCAGCCGGGTTGATTCCGATTGTTTGTGTCGGGGAACTTTTAGCAGAACGTGAAGCCGGTTTAACCGATTTGGTTGTACGACGACAATTTGAAGGTTCACTTTCAGGAGTTTCGGCAGACGACATGAAAAAAACCGTTATTGCTTATGAACCGGTTTGGGCAATTGGAACCGGCAAGGTTGCAACTCCTGAACAGGCCGAAGAGGTTCACGCTGCACTTCGAGCCGTTATTGCCGAACGGTACAACAAAGAAGTTGCGGAATGTGTCCGAATTCAATATGGTGGAAGTGTCAAAGCGGACAATGCAAAGGAGATTCTGTCAAAACCCAATGTTGACGGGGCGCTTGTCGGCGGAGCATCCTTGAAAGTCGATTCCTTTATGGGGATCATTGCAGGAGGACGGGGATAATTTCCTTGTCTTTTGTTCCTTGGTTGTCATTGTTTCAGCGTCATCCAACGGTTCCTCGTCCTTTTTCTCCTTCCCCTATTCCCCCCTTTTTCTATCCCTTACACTATGCAAACACTACTTATTCTGCTGCTCGTATTAACGTCAACATTCCTGATTCTGCTGATTATGATTCAGCGAGGTAAAGGAGGGGGATTGGCAGGAGCATTTGGCGGGTCAGGCGGTCAAAGTGCTTTTGGAACCAAAGCGGGGGACACGTTCACCAAAATTACCGTTTGGACCGCTCTGTTTTGGTTTGCCCTTTGTGTTGCAACGATTTTGATCCTCAAAATGGGCGGAAAAAATGTACTCAATATGGATGCTGGTAAAGCAACGATTCCAACAAGTTCAACGACGGTTCCGACTCAGGTCCCGTCTCCGATTCCAGCATCGTCCGATTCCCCGATTCCTGCTTCGTCAGACTCACCTGTCCCAGTTGAGCAACCGTAATTGACAATTGGTCATTGGTAATCGGTAATTGGCTTTGCGTTGCGTGATACAGGAGTGATTCAACACAGAAGGAGGACGTTTTGTTGTTAAGTATGACCGGTTTTGGAGCTTCGAATGTTCGAAGCGAGGGGTTGACCGTTCTGACCGAGATTAAAACGGTCAATAACAGGTATTTGAAGGTGTCTCTTCGAATGACGGACGGATTTGGTGCTCTTGAGTCTAAAGTAGAGGGGATCATCCGGGAGAAAATATCACGCGGGACAGTTTCGGTTTGGGTTCGGATCAACCGCGACGTTTCGATGTTGTTGCCCCAACTCAATCGCCCGTTGTTGATGTCCTATTTTGAACAGGTTAAGGCAATTGGGGCAGAATTGGGGCTGGAACCGCCCCGAGATTTGGGTCGGCTCCTTTCCTTGCACGGTGTTGTTCAAAACGAAGAAGTCCATTCCGGGACACTCCTCGAAACGGTTGAACCGCTTGTCCTCGCTTCACTTGAGGAAGCCTTGTCCAATCTTCAGGACATGCGACGTGTTGAGGGGAACTCCATGTCAACCGATTTGCGGGAAAACTGTCTGTTCCTTGAAAAGGAAATAACAGCGGTCGAGAGATTGGCTCCTCATGTTGCGAAGTTTTACCGAACCCGACTGACGGAACGGGTTGGAAAGATCATGAACGAGCATAATTTGCTCTTGGATACGGCTGATTTGGCCCGGGAAATTGCGCTGTTTGCAGATCGAAGTGACATCTCCGAGGAAATCGTCCGATTCCGCAGTCATTTGCAGCAATTTCTGGACGTGATTGAAAAGGGGGATTGTTGTGGACGTAAACTCGATTTCCTGACGCAGGAAATGTTCCGTGAGACGAATACAATCGGTTCTAAAGCGAATGATGCGGAAATCACGAAGCATATCATTGAGATGAAAGCAATTGTTGAACGAATTCGGGAAATGGTGCAAAACGTTGAGTGAGCCGGGAAAAGGAAAACTCATCATCGTTTCGGGTCCTTCTGGGGTCGGAAAAGGAACGATTCTCAAGCAGGTTATGCAGCAATCGGCACATCCTCTTGTGTTGAATGTTTCGGCAACGACGAGAACTCCGCGAGCAGGGGAAGAAAATGGGGTTCATTACTGGTTTTTGACCCGGGATGAATTCCAACGAAGACGAGAAAACGGCGAATTCCTTGAATGTTTTGAGGTGTTTCAAGGAGGGGATTGGTATGGAACCTTGCGTTCTCATGTCGAGTCGGAATTGGATTCAGGAAAATGGGTCATTCTCGAAATCGACGTTCAGGGTGCTCTTGCCGTATCCCGGACCTTTCCAGGTGCAATCAGCATTTTCATTGAACCGAAAAGCATTGAGGTTTTGCGTGAGCGATTGTTGGGGCGGGGAACGGAATCGGCGGAAAAAATAGGCAAACGATTACAACGGGCCGAAGAGGAATTGCGATTTGCCGAACAGTATGATTACCGAATAGTGAACGACGATCTTGATCGGGCGGTTCACGATTTTTTAGCGAAGTTGGGAGAATAATTTTATGCTTGAAGAACTCAGAGACGAACGCCTTATTGACAAAGTTGGCGGACGGTTTAAGTTGTCTGCGCTCATCCAAAAACGGTTGGTCTATCTCAACCGGGGAGCCCGTTCTTTTGTTGAATCCGACAAAAAGAACAAATTGCAAGTTGTTTTGCAGGAAATTCTGGAAGACAAGATTTACCTAGATACAGAAGGGAATCTTTGCGAGCGCGACACAGCAACGGGTCTGGGAAGTCCGCTTGACTTTGACTTCACCGATTCGTCGATGTAAAGAAAAGTCTCGTTTCATCTCGGTTGACGCGCGATACGTTGTATCGCGGCTCAACGACAAATCTTCCCCCCTATTCCCTATCCCCCATTCCCTATACCCTACGCAATGTCACTTCGAGGAAATGCGATTATTGGGCAAAGCGGCGGACCAACCTCGGTCATTAACGCCAGTCTTTGCGGTGTTGTCCAAACCGTTCTGAAAACGGGGGACTGTTTTGAAAATGTCTTCGGTATGCGTTATGGAATCGAAGGTTTCATGCAAGACCAGCTTCTTGACTTCAAAACCCTTTCCCCGGACGTGATTGACGGTCTGAAAACGACCCCCTCAAGTGCTCTTGGAAGTTGTCGGTATAAGCTGAAAGATGCCGATTTACCCCGTGTTCTCGCCCAACTGAAGAAGTACAACATCAGGTACTACTTTTTGATTGGGGGAAATGACACAATGGACACGATACACCGTGTCGAAAAATACTGTAAAGAACAAGGTTATGAACTGCGTGGAATCGGGATTCCCAAAACGGTTGACAATGACCTTTTTGCAACCGATCATACACCCGGTTTCGCATCTGCTGCACGTTATGTCGCACTTTCCGTCCAACAGGCCGGAATTCTTGCCCGGGACATGAAACATGTCGATCAATACGTCATTTTCCAAACAGTTGGTCGATCAGCCGGTTGGTTGCCCGCTGCTGCTGCTTGCGCGAAAAAAACAGAAGATGATGCCCCGCATATCATTTTGGTTCCCGAACGACCTTTTGAAAAAGAACCTTTCCTCGCCGAAGTCAAAGCCGCTTACGAGAAATTCGGTTGGGTCAGCATCGTTTGTGGTGAAGGGGTCTGTTATGCCGACGGACGACCAATCAGTGAATCGGCGGAAAAAGACAAGTTTTCCAACGTCGAATTTGGCGCAATGGGGGGAAGTAGTGCGGCGATGATGCTGCATCGAATGATTCGGGACACCTTTGGTTGGCGGGGTGAATTTCAGGTGACAGAATCATTGCAAATGTGTGCGGCCGACCGGGCTGTTGCACAAGACATTGAAGAAGCGTACAATTGTGGTCAGAAAGCGGTTGAATTGGCGCAATCCGGCATGACCGGGGTTATGGTGACGATCAAACGGGAGTCCAACGAGCCGTATCGTTATTCGCTTGGAACGGCTCCCCTTTCCGAGGTTGCACTTGGGGAGAAACCTATGCCGGATGATTTCATTTGCCCGGATCGGCTGTTCGTCACTGAAAAATGTCTGGAGTATCTCCGTCCCTTGATTGGCAATTTGCCCCCTTATGTCCGATTAACGACCTAAACCCTCATCCCCTTTCCTCATTCCTTAACCCTTATACCCTTATTCTCTACTCCCTATTCCCCAACCCTTACTAAGAAGGAGCTTAAACATGTCAGCTTTTCCGCAAGTCAAAACAGTCAACTACGAAGGTCCCCAATCGGGCAATCCGCTCGCTTTTCGGTATTATAATCCCGAAGAAAAAGTGGAAGGGAAGAAGATGAAGGACCATTTCCGCTTCAGTTCCGCTTATTGGCATACCATGCGAGGAACAGGAGCCGATCCTTTTGGTCCTGGAACCATGATACGTCCTTGGGAGGGAGCAACCGATACTGTCAAAAACGCCCAAAAACGGGTTCGCGTCTTCTTTGAATTCTGCGAAAAAATGCAAATGCCCTATTACTGTTTCCATGATCGGGACATTGCTCCTGAAGGAGCGAATCTCGCGGAAACCAACAAAAATTTGGATGCTGTCGTCGATATTTTTGCCGAAGAGCAACAGCGAACGGGTATCAAACTCCTTTGGGGAACGGCCAACCTCTTCAGTAATGTCCGCTATGTTCATGGTGCTGCAACCAGTTGTAATGCGGACGCTTTTGCTTATGCGGCTGCTCAGGTCAAAAAGGCTCTTGAAGTGACTTTACGATTGGGCGGACAAGGTTATACTTTTTGGGGCGGTCGGGAAGGATACCAATGTATTTGGAACACGGAGATGAAGCGAGAAGCGGATCATCTTGCCAAATTCATGCATATGGCGGTTGACTACGCGAAATCAATCGGTTTTAAGGGTCAGTTTTATTTTGAGCCGAAACCGAAGGAGCCGACGAAACATCAGTATGACTTTGATTCTGCCGCATGTATTAACTTCTTGCGGACGTATGGTCTTGAGAAATATATCAAGATGAACATTGAAACGAATCATGCGACATTGGCGGGACACAGTGTCGAGCACGAGCTTGATTATGCTGGTTCACAAGGATTTTTAGGTTCCGTTGATGCAAATGCCGGAGATGAATTGTTAGGTTGGGACACGGACCAATTCCCGACAAATGTGTACATGACGACGAAGATCATGTTGATGATTATGAAATATGGCGGGTTCAAGACGGGGGGATTGAACTTTGACGCGAAGGTGCGACGTGAGAGTTTTGAGCCGATTGACCTGTTCTATGCCCATATTGGCGGAATGGACGCTTTTGCAAAAGGTTTGTTGATTGCAGCTGAAATCCGCAAATCGGGCGAACTGGCGAACATGGTGAAAGAACGATACAGTTCTTGGGACAGTGGAATTGGCGCGGAGATTGAGGCGGGCAAGATGAACTTCAAGAAACTGGAAGAGTACATGCTGAAGAAGGGGGATGTTACTCCGAATGTTAGTGGTCGTCAGGAACTGTTCGAGAACGTTGTCAACCGATATATGTTTTGAAGTAGGTAGAATGTAGAAGGTAGGAGGTAGAAGTAAAGAAGGGGGATTGGAAGATAACGGCGTCTCGCAAATCAACCGGTCTCTCCTTCTTTTGGGGACGTTTTTTTTGAACGTATTGGAAATACAAGAACCACGAAACACATGAAATTCCTCACGAAAGACACGAAACACCGAATTCCGTGAGGTTTTCGTGAAGATGTTTGTGTTTTTTATGGTGTATCAAAAAATACCGCCCTTTGAACGGTATACCAAATTCGGCAAAAACAAAATTTTCGGCATAATTGTTAATTCTTAACCTTCTTAGACGCCGATGTCACCTTTGAGGATGTCGTTGCCCGACCTCCTTTGCTACACTTTTTATAAACTGTATCGTTGATAAAGGGACGAACTATGTTTTATCGAGTCGGAATCCTCTTCTTTTGCGCGATGATTTGTTATCTCACGTTTGCTGTCTGTGAGGTCAATGCTCAACAACAGGCGTATGGTCAGACTTGGAATAGTCCCTATACCCTTGAAGATTGGCAACGTTATTACTATTACCCTTACAAATACTATCCTCAAAATTTTGAGGTCCTCAATTACAACGAAGTGATGTCCAATCCCGGTCAACCTTATCCCCCGGAAATGCGGATTCCGCCTTATTACGACAAACGTTGGCAGAATTACTTTCCTTCTCCCCGGAAATATCATTCGGGTCGACATTTTCACTTGGACATGTTTTAGGACGCGGTTCAACAAGGGGCATGTTTGAACTCATCTGGACAGGACGGTTGCAAATTGGTTGTACACCTTTTATCTGTTTTGCCTATTTTATCTGAAATATCCGAATCGTTTGACCAAGATGAACGAAACACAGCGACTTTGGGCTCCTTGGAGATTGGATTTTGTGACGGGTTTGGAACCGGAGAAGAAACCGGTTGATGTTCCCGTTGGAGAAGGAGCCGACCCGAACTGTTTCATCTGTCAGGCATTGTGGAGTCAACAGGATAAGGAACGTCATGTCTTCTTTCGTTCCGATTGGTCAATTGGCATCTTAAATCGGTTTCCTTACAACAATGGACATTTGTTGATTGCTCCGAAACGGCATTGTGCGAATCTGTCGGACTTAACGGGGGAGGAGCAAATGGACCTGATTCGGCAGATTGACATTTGGGTTGAGCGACTCAAGGAGCGAATGAAACCGGACGGTTTCAACGTCGGCCTGAATCTCGGTCTTGCAGCAGGAGCGGGTTTGCCCGGTCATTTACATTGGCATGTTGTTCCTCGTTGGGACGGGGATACCAATTTTATGTGCGCAGTCGGTTCAACCAAAGTTATTCCGCAATCACTGGACGCTTTGCTCGAACTGATTACACGGTAATCACGTTTGCGTATTTGCGTAATAGTCCTGTTTGCGCTTTATTAGGCACATCTTCTTTCCGGTTGTTATTTTTTCCTGCAATTGTCTTGCAACGACGGGCAACATACTTGCAAAGAGACGCAAAATGCGTTAAGCTGTTCCCTGTTGATCGGCTGTTCGCTTGCTCACTTTGCTCGTTTCGTGTTTGACCCGATTTTCTCAGATTCCTCGATTGAGAGGATAACTTTTCAGGATTACGGAATATGACCAGTTCGCATGTTTCAACAGAATGTTGCTCCCCCCCCCGTCGCAGTTTTTGCAAAGGTGTTCTCGCCGTTGGTCTGACCGCGACCGCTGCTGCTGTTCCCGTTGTGTCGGGAATTCAGGTTGTGCTTGATTCCGTCGAGCAGAAAGGATTGAGCGGAAAATTTTATGCGTTGACGACGTTGGACGGTTTGGACGGGACCCCGCGAAAATTTTTGATCGTTGATGATGTCAAAGATGCTTGGACAACGCAACCGAACAAAAAAATCGGGGCGGTTTTCCTTTACAAGGCGAATGATGAACAGGTCAAAGCGTTTCATTCGGTTTGTCCTCACGCCGGTTGTGTCGTTGAAGCCGGAGTCCGCAAAAATCCGCAAACCAATCAGGAAGAACCCTTGTTCTACTGCCCCTGTCATGCAGCCCATTTCGCAATTGACGGAAAACGGTTGGATGAAGTCTCCCCGCGTGATCTCGATTCACTCGAAGTCAAGGTCGAAGACGGTAAAGTTTGGGTCCGTTTTGAACAGTTTATTACGGGAACGGCCGAGAAGAAAGCATCTGCTTAGCGGGGTCCCTGATTATTCTTCCCCGTTTGCCGCAGAACACCGTTCTGCGCGTTTGGGGCGGTTTGGGCGGTTCAGAACACGCGCGATACGTTGTATCGCGGCTAAACGTAGGCGTTAAATAATGGTAGAATCAACTCGACAAGGTGAACAATGAGTTCTCCTCTTTGGTATGTAACGGGACCGACTGCGAGCGGTAAAACGTCGGTCAGTCTTGAGTTGGCCCAACTGTTGGACGCAGAAATTCTCAATATGGATTCCATGTCCGTTTATCGAGGAATGGACATTGGAACGGCGAAACCGACGCTTATTGAAAGGGCCCGTGTTCCGCATCATCTGTTCGATTTGGTCGAGCCGGACGTTGATTTTTCGGTTGCTGAGTATATTTCTTCTGTCCAAACGGTTGTCAACGACCTGCAATCACGTAAAAAGAAGGTTCTTTTTGTCGGAGGAACCCCTTTGTACTTGAAAGGATTGCTCAGAGGTTTTTTTGAAGGACCTCCTGCCGATCCTGTTTTTCGGGCCCAACAGATTGAAGACATGAACAAGGGGGTTGATCTGCACGAAAAATTAGGGAAGATTGACCCTGAATCAGCCCGGCGATTACATCCGAATGACACGCGACGACTCATTCGTGCTCTTGAGGTTTTTGAAAAGACGGGAATCCCGATCAGTGTGTTGCAGACACAATTTGAACAATCCGCTTCCTTTGAGCAACATCGGGTCTTTGTCCTTCATTGGGATGTCCCCTCGTTGAATGAACGAATCAATCGTCGCGTCGATTCCATGTTTGAACAAGGTTTTTGTGAAGAAGCGGCACTTCTTTTTCAACGGGGAATCAGCCAAACGGCATCTCAAGCGGTCGGATACCGAGAATTATTTGCATTTTTTCGGGGGGACATCTCTCTTCAAAAGGCGAAAGACCTGATAAAATTGCACTCACGTCAGTTTGCCAAACGACAACGAACCTGGTTTCGCAGTTTAAGCGAATGTCGCTCCATTTCACTTACGGATTCCCGGAATCCCGTTGAGATCGCGCAACAAATCGCCAAGATGGTGTGAATGGTGTAAAATATGCAGGAAGGGTCCTATCTCCTATGTCCAGAGAATTCATCGAACGATTGCGAAAAGGGCTGAAACATGGTTTTCAGTTGAACGGGTTGACCCTCACCATTTTGGGAATCGTCATTGTGGTGTTCATGTTGGTCAATTTTTTGACCTTTTGGCATGTCAACCGGGAATTACGTCGGAATATTGGAGCCGAAATCATTTTTCGCAGTCGGGTTGCAAGTGAAGCGGTTGCCCATTTTTTTGCCGGTAATGTTCATTCGGTTCTTTTGCTTGACAAGTACAAACCGGTTTTGGACTATCTTCGTGAATGTCGCAATTCTAAGGACGCTGCAACCAATCCGAATCGTATTCTGGTCCAAGACATGTTTGAAGCGATTGACGAAGCGTATCTCGCGCAAGGAAATCTGCGTGATGAAAACGGCGAGTTGCGGGTTCTCGCTCTTGCTTGGCTCGCCAGTTTTGAAGGTAACTTCTGTCTTTCGACGCAAGAAATACTGGACGAATATACACAACCAACTCCTTGGAAGACGAAAACTCGGGATTGGTATCCTTTAGTTGAGAACAACGAGAAGGTTGTTTTTTCGGACACCTACATTGATTTTGAGTTTCATCTTCCTTGCATTAGCATTATCAAGAAGGTCTATGGAATGGACGAGCAGGGTCAACCGATTGCTTATGGAGTCGTCGGTTTCGATCTGTTTCTCTCGGCAATCACAGAGATTGTCCAAAACACCTCGGTTGGTTCTCAGGGAATGACGATACTGACAGACGGAAATCAGGTCGTCATTTATCACCCTCTTATTCCCTTTGAACCGGGAAAAACCTTGCATCAATTGGGAGGGGGGTATGAACAGGTTGCGGCTTTGTTGGACGGACGTGAACACGGTTCGTCCCTTATTGCGATTGAAGGTACACCCCATTATGTCGGTTTCAGCCGAATTCCGATTCCCGATACTAATTGGTTTGTCTTCTCGCTCGAACCGCAATCCGTTGCTGAAGAAACTGTGACGAACAGTTTCTATATCATGCTCCTTGTCGGATTGGTTGACATTGTTCTTTTTGCGTTTCCTATCATGATGTTAATGAGATCGGAACGATTGCAAAATGCGGCTTTACGAAAAGCAAAAACAGCAGCCGAATTGGCGAGTCGGTCCAAAAGTGAATTTCTCGCCAATATGTCACATGAAATTCGGACTCCAATGAATGCGATTCTGGGAATGACCTATCTGTGTCTTCACACAGAATTGACTGGAAAACAGCGGGATTATCTTGAAAAGTCGCAAACGGCGACCAAGAATTTGTTGGGGATCATTGATGATATTCTTGATTTTTCAAAAATTGAAGCGGGCAAAGTCGTGTTGGAGTCGATTCCCTTCTCACTCTCAACGATTCTGAAGGAGGTTGATGATGTTGTGGGTTTCAAAGCAGCCGAAAAAGGTTTGAAACTTTACATCAATTACGACCGTTCAGGTCATTATGGTTTTTTGGGCGATCCTCTCCGTTTGCGACAGGTTCTGCTCAATTTGTCCAATAATGCCGTAAAGTTTACGGAACAGGGAGCGATTGAAATCAATGTCCTTGAGAAAGACGAAATGCTCGGAATGGTTGGAGACCCTGATATTTTGGGTTATGCCGTATTGACCTTTACTGTTCGGGATACAGGAATTGGCATGACCGCAGAACAATGTTCACGTTTGTTCCATTCTTTTACGCAAGCGGACGGTTCGACGACGAGAAAATATGGGGGAACAGGTTTGGGACTCGTCATTTCTAAGAATCTGGTCGAGTTAATGGGGGGGACAATTGGTGTTAAAAGTGTTCCGAATCAGGGAACGACGTTTTTCTTTACGATTCGACTGCCGATTCACGATGTTTCAACGACAGTGCATACAGGAGCGGGATGTCTTTACGAACAAGCGTTAAGAGGGGTCAAAATTCTTTTAGCGGAAGACAACAGGATCAATCAAATTGTCGCAAAAGACATGCTAGAACGATTCGGGATTGAATTGACGATTGTCAACAATGGTCGTGAAGCGGTTGAAGCAATTCAAACCGGTTCTTATGATTTGGTTCTTATGGATGTTCAGATGCCGGAAATGGACGGTCTTGAAGCAACGATCATGATACGTCGTCTTGATAAACCGGGGATTGCGACGTTGCCGATTTTGGCAATGACCGCGAATGCACTTGAGGAGGACTACAAAAACTGTATACAAGCGGGGATGAACGATCATCTTCGTAAGCCGATTGAACCTGAACGGTTGTATAAAATCCTCCTCAAATGGGTTGGGCGGGACGGAAAACTAGGGGGATAGGGGGAAGGAGTTCTCGTTTAGCCGCGATACAACGTATCGCGCGTTCAGAAGGTAGGAGGTAGGGAATTTGGGTTGGGGGGGCAGCGCACTGTTTTAGGCAATATAGGCAAATTGCATGTATTGCGAATGTACGGTGCTAATGCTTTGCATTATCCTATTGGCATTTCACGAATGTCGTAGACATTCCGTTATGGTAGTAACAAGTTGCACCTAAGTCCCAACTCCGTCAGGAGTTGCGTTATGGTCATTCCGACGTTTTTTTACCATAACGGAACCCCGACGGGGTTCAGGTTTTGTTTTTGTCCCT
>JBOFQB010000095.1:0-20821 GCA_051660685.1 Thermoguttaceae bacterium
GCGATGCGTTCGAGCAATTTTTTGACGAGAGCTTCGAGTTCGGCGATACGTTTATCTTTGGCATCCATAATGACCGCAGTATACGTTTGATACCTCAATCATGTCAAGACCAATTCAAATTGCCGTGAACGGATACGAATAATCAACCCGTTCCATCTTCGTTCCCCCTCTCCCTTTTTTTTGCAACTTTGTTGATGTTTTCTTACATTCAGCATCGACTTCCCGTTGAGAATGTAAACGGGTCCTCGTACTGTCTTACTCTTTGCATCCGAAATTTAGCGGTTTGAATCGCCTGAATGAACGGGAGTTGAAAGAATCTCAATCATGTTCGCAACCTGTTCACGCCGTTTCAAAATAATCCGGGCATCTTGCGTAAATTGCGTCATGCTCTTGCTGATTGAATCGGGAACAATCAACAGTTCTTCCGCCTTTTGCCGTTCTTCAGGAGAAAGACGTTCCCCCTTTTCAGCGAGAAGATCACGCAATATCCAAAGTGTTTCGTAATCTTCGATTCCTTCCCGAATCATTTCCCAACGAATACTCGAAACGGGCTCCTTGAGAATCACCTCTCCTCCATTTCCCCCGGGTATTGCGGCACACAAGGGGGGATAAACGAAACGACCATCTCCATTTCCCCAGTTGACCTTAGAACCGCTTGGTGTTGAATACCCGCTCACATATCCCATAGGGTCCAAATACGGATTCTGCGGCGCAACCGAATCAGGAAATGCTGTATCACTCGTCCAATATGTCGATTCCCAGACAAGTGAACCTATGATCCCCCGTTCCCATGTTTGCCAAAACCAGACACGCAAATCGGTTGCCGGATGATCGATAAAGAGTGTTGCATAAGGGGCTTTAGGACCTGTACAGACATACCACCAAAATTTTTCGCCGACTGCTTCACGTTTTTTTGCTTCTTTGATACTGTAATTGTTGCTGATTGGACACCAGATGTCAACTTTTGCGCCTGAATCGGCGAGAATTTGCGTAAATGTATCACTCGGTTTTTCTGTCAACATCTTCGGAATCTCCGGCGCAGCCTGATGAATCCGCGAAAAACCGTCCGCAACAAATTCGTAATCTTTTCGAGTCGGTTCGTCAAACCAATAAATATAGGCTTTATCCAACCAATTGTTTTGACGCAAAAATTCCTGCAACTGTTTCACATAATCGGCAAATAAGATGTTGTACTCGGGCGAACCTTCTTCAAAACCGGCCAGATTTCCCTTTCCCCGCTCATGAAAAGTCCCCCAACCCATTCCCTGAACATCAAGTCGAAAACCTGTAAAATGGTACGTTTCCATAACACGTCGCATCTCTTTTTCAAATGCCGCAACATCCAATTCCGCCCTCATTGGTGTTTCGTCCGTTTTCCAATTCACTCCAATACTTTCAAAGGGAGCAGGTGTATACGGACTGATTCGGTGTTCGCTGAAATTTTTCAGATACAGTTCGTAAACCGCACGTCGCTCATCCTCGGTTTTCGCGTTATGATAACGGGCAATTGTGCCGGGATTGATTCCATAAGCTGTTTTAATATGGTTTTCAACGGGAAGAGCAAAGTTCCAAACCTTGACTGCAAACGGAATGGTCCATGTGTGCGATTTTTTCTGTCCCTCCTTCAACATACTTTCAAACGTCAGCTGAACCGTCCCCAAATAAAGACCGCTTGCTGCATCACTTGGAATATACGCCGTAATCCAGATCGGCTGATTCCGATTCGGCTGAACCTCAATCGGCATTTCAAGCGGAACAAGAGCGTCGGGCCAATAATCGATTACGCCGGTTCGGTCGGTTACGGAATGAACAAAATGATAATACGCATATCGAACCTGAACATCTTTTGCCGGAATTTCCTGACCGTTTGGTCCGCGAAGTGAACTGACCGTTGCTGTTAATCCTTGGATTCCACGTTCTCCGCCGTTAAGGACCAACTGAAACGATTCGTAATCATTTTTTGCAGCCGAAATCCTAATCGGTTCAGCACACATTCTGTCCGGGACAGGTCGTTGAGGAGCAATTTTCCAATCGGCTTCACTCCACCATATCTGACCAATCGGCCAACCGGGGATGTTATAACCGTAATCCGAACGATAATAGAGGTTCGTCTCTTCAAGCAACTGATATTCCTGAGTTCCCAAACGGAATTTAGCAGGTCGTTCCCCCAACTGTCCCGGTTGTCGCAACCGTTTTTTCGTAATCGGGAAAGAACCCTTATTATCAAGTCGAGCAAAGTAAATGCTCCTCGTATCATCCATACCAATTGGAAAACTTTCACCCGAATAACGGATTTCCAAATTGTTGATTCCCGAATGATCGATTTCCGAACGACTGATTTCTGGATCACTGATTTGCAAACTGTTGTTTTGTTCAGCAACAGTCTCCGAATTGCCCGGAATTGCAAAATAAGTCTTTCCGATTGCATTGTTAAGCGACGAAGAGACATCCGCTTCAAAATCAATTGCGTCAACCTGAAAATGGACGTCCGTTCCTTCGGCTCGAAGACGGAACTGTAATTGAGCTAATTTTTCGTCGTTCAATTCCGGGACGGAAACCGAAATCGTCCCCGCCTTGTCCAATCGGCCCAGTTCCGACCAGGTTTCTCCCTCATTGTAAGACACCTCAAGAACGCATAATCCCGCTTGATAATAGTTGACGACAACCGAAAGAACGGCGTTTTTCAGTTGCATGACGTAGAGAGGAGCAAACGATGAGGTTGGACAAACCTCATCTGCAAACGTAAAAACCAGTTCATTACCCGGTCCAAAACAGAAGCGATTTGAGTTGAACAAGGGGATTTTTTCCAACGAATCAAAAGAAGCATTAAGAATCAACGATGCAATGTTCGTTCCATCTCCTGCAAATCGTCCTGTATAAAAATACTTTCCGTCCCGGATACTCTCCCCGTCTTCAAGACGTCGCAAAACCTTCTCGCCGTTTTCCCTCTTGTCTTGAAACACTTTTGGAAAAGAGATACATTTTTCAAGTCGTATGTTTTTGAAGCAGAACGACCCGGTTGACTCCCATTCTCCAACACGGAGAACGCCCGAACAACGTCCGCTTGGAACTCGGAAAAAATACGATTGCGTCGTCCATTCTGGAGTCGCCGAAAAATCACGATGTAAAAAATCAGTTCCGCAAGGAAGACAACCGGAATCGCCGGTTGGAGACATAATGTCAACGCTGAAACGATAAACGGCCCGAGGAGTCAACGTGATTTCTTCGCTCATCCATTGACTCATTCCCGTTCCCTGACCCGTTAGTTCAAGCGGTTCTGTTGTCTGACTTTTTCCCGTCGTCGAATTGGTCCAAGTGTACGCCGGACAAATGATTGGGCAAAAAAGCAGGATGAAAACCGACATCAACATGGTTGTAACGAATCGGCCCCAACCGAAGTCGGCATAAGTGGTCGTTTCACCTCTCACTTTGACTTTTACACACTCTTTCTGTTCCGTTGTATCACATCCTCGCAACATCCCCTCACCTGTCCTTTCTGCAAAAAACTTCCAGACCTTGCTGATTAACACGTCTCCCGAATTCTACTTTGCCAGATCAGGTTTTGCAAGACGTTTTAAGGAGACACAAGAGAACTGTCAAGTGAATTTGGAGGAGAGGTTTCTCGCAGAGTCGCAAAGGACGCAGTGATTTGTGTCTTCTCTGCGTCTTGGCGAACACCGCGCGCGTCTCCTGTTCTGTATCTGTATCTTTTTTCGGTATTTGTTTGGCTTGATTTGGAACTTTATACTTCTGAACATATTTCCGAGCAATTCTTCTGATGATCGGTCTTGTTGGTAGAACCGCAAAATGGGTGCTGCTTGATTCTTGACCTGATTTCTGGAATAATGGACCCTCATGTCGTTTCCTACGCTCTTTAAGGTCCCTTAACCCGAGATCAAATATGAAAATCATCCGACTCTTCATTTGTTGTCTTTTTTTGGCAATTGCACTTTGCGCAAATGCCCAATCATTGCCCTTGTTCCAAAAGGGAACAACGGATTACACCATTGTTCTTGCCGAAAAACCGACGGTGATGGAGCAATCGGCTGCAAAAGAGTTGAAAACGTATCTCGAGGAGATAACGGGAATCACTTGGAACATTGCGTCAGAGAAAGAGGTTGCTGAAACGGTCCCTCAAATCGTTATTGGTTCTTCAGATCGGGCCAAAAAGTTGTTCCCCGAAATCAACATCGAAAAAATTCCGTATGACGGAATTGTGATGAAAACAAGCGGAAAAAACCTGCTCTTGACCGGACATCCTCTTCGCGGACCTCTTTATGCGGTTGACACGTTTCTCGAAGATGTTCTCGGCGTCAAATGGTGGACCTCAACGGAACAGTTTGTCCCCAAAAAAGACAGTATTACGGTTGCGAAACTTGATTTTGCGTACAATCCTAAGTTGATTTATCGTGAAACCTATTATTGTGATCCTGTACAGAATGGAGTGTTTGCAACCCGAATGAAGTGTAACGGCGCTTTACTTTCAATCCCCGAAGAGTTGGGCGGACATCATCGTTTTCAGTATTTTGTTCATTCGTTTTTCCCGCTCATTCCCCCGGAAAAGTATTTTGCCGAACACCCTGAATGGTATAGCGAGATCGGCGGAGAACGTAAACATGAACGGGCCCAACTTTGCCTGACAAATGAGGAGATGCGGAAAGAGTTGACCAAAAATGCTCTTGAAGCGTTGCGCGGTAATCCGACTGCCCGATTCATTTCAATCAGCCAAAATGATTGGTATGGTTTCTGCGAATGTGAAAAATGCACCAAAATGGCGCAAGAGGAAGAATCGCAATCCGGTCCCCTCATTGCTTTTATCAACGCTGTTGCAGAAGACATTGAAAAGGAATTTCCTGAAGTTTTTGTCGAAACTCTTGCTTATCAGTACACTCGAAAACCGCCCAAAACGCTCAAACCGCGAGATAATGTCATTATCCGGCTTTGCACGATTGAATGTTGTTTTGCGCAACCTTTGACGGGGGAACATAACAAATCGCTTTGTGATGATATGGAAGGTTGGAGCAAGATTGCAAAGCAATTGTTTGTTTGGGATTATGTGACGAACTTTACAGGGTCCATGTTGCCTCATCCCAACATGCTTGTTTTGGAACCGAACATTCGTTTTTTTGTTGACAATGGAACAATTGGGCTATTTGAGCAGGGAGATGCGTATTGTAGTGCGGGAGATTTTGTGCGACTTCGGAATTGGGTCATTTCGCATTTGATGTGGGATCAGGAATTGGACCCGATTGCACTTGGAACGGAATTTTTAGAAGGTTATTATGGTCCCAAAGCAGCCCCATTGTTGTTCGAATACCTTTCCGTTTTGCACAATCGGGTTGCGGAAACGGGAATCCGACTCGGTTGTTTCCGACGCAGTACAGCGGATTGGTTGGATTTTGAGACGATAACAGAAGCGACGAAGTTGTTTAATCGGGCAATTGAGGAGACGACGAAGGAATACGGGTCAGATTCACCTTATGTTGAGCGGTTGTTGCGGGACAAATTGACGCTTGATTATGTTTGGTTGCGACAGTACGGTGATTTTTGGGCGACTGCACAGCGAGAGAAGGAGCCGTTTTTCGGTCCGGCTGACCCTTATGAGGGGGCGGTTGCATTTTTTGCACTTTGCGACAAGCACGGAGTCAGGGCGCTGAAGGAGTATGACGGGCCGAATGATTACGAGGAGTACAAAGTGAAGACCTTAAAGCGTATGGAGAAGCTCAAAAAAGCGATCCAACTGATCGAACGGTAAGTTGCGTGGAATAGGGGACCCGTTTAGCCGCGATACAACGTATCGCGCGTTCCAAACAGTCTAACCGACAAGCACAAAGGAACCAACCATGTCGGAACAAACAGTTGAACAAGTGAATGTAGCAACGGAGCAACCGGGGTCAGCACCGTCCTTTTGGGCCGGTTGGAAACCCCGACTCCTCCTCGTCTTCTGCTTTCACCTCATCCCCGTCCTTTTGATTGCAGGATTTGTCTATTTTGGAGACTTTGTTTATGGATTGGCAGATGAACGAGCATTCATTTGGTTTCTCTTCCCGCTTATGGAGTTTCCAACGACATGGTTGGCCTATCCAATCGCAGTGATTGCGCCCTGTTTTCTTGGCGACTACACAATCATCGGGGTTGTCGTTGGTCCGTCCATTGTTTTTCAGATACTCGGAACCTTACATTGGTTCATCATTGCATCCCTCATTGCCCGATTTGTTTCTCCCCAAAAAGGACATGTCGTTGTTTCCATTATTCTCGGTATTCTGGCGTTTGCCTTATCCTTTTCGTTCCCCTTAGCATTCATAATAGGTCCCACAATATTATTCTGGCTTATTGCAATCCCGACTGCGGTGATTGGTATACTTTACGGCAGGAAAGCCCGATGTAAACTGGGAACATGGTTAAGCGGACTTGGTTTATTCATCAACCTGCCGGTCTTCATTATTTTGATTATTTTGTCAAGATGCGCAGGATAAAACCGATTGACCCTATGAAAACGATTTGGGAGACAGCGCGTTCCCCGTTTAGCCGAGATACAACGTATCGCGCATCCCAAACCTAACGGACAAAAAAGAGAAAAGGACTCGATCATGTGTGATGAACGGCAAGTTCGGGAAATTTTGCAAGAGGTCATGGAATTTTCACAACAACAGTTTGGCGAGTCGCTTGATTCCGTCATTCTGTACGGTTCCTACGCGCGCGGTGATTATGATGAGGAGTCGGACATTGACGTGATGATTCTAGTCAACTCTGATGAGGAATATCTCAAGACATTTAGCAGGGTGTATGCAAAATTTGCGTCGTGCGCCAGTCTCAAGCACGAAATGTTTCTGTCGCTGGTTTTACGGAGCAAATCGACATTCGATCACCGAAAAACCTTTGTACCTTACTACAGAAATGTGATGAACGAGGGAGTCGTGTACAATGGATAAAAATGACAGGCAAGCCTTACAAGCATATCGATTACAAAGAGCACAAGAATGTTTGAACGAAGCGCGAGATTTATTACGAGATGAGCATTATAATGCCTGTGTTTCTCGTTCATATTATGCTATTTTTAATGCACTCCGCGCGGTGATGTCGCAAGATGGAGTGGATTTCAAAAAACATTCAGCTGTCATAAGTTATTTTCAAAAAACTTATGTGAAATCGGGAGTTTTTCACCCGGAAATATCTGATATGATTTATGAGGCCTTTTCCGGGCGACATGAAAGCGATTATGATGATTTTTACGATGTGACATTGGAAAAGGCGAAACAACAGTATGTTGATGCAATCGAGGTAGTCAACCGAGTACGAGAGTATTTAACGACGTTATTGTCCCCCAACGTCTAGACTCATTGTCTATGCTCTGTCTAACCGACAAACACAAAGGAACCAACTATGTCGGAACAAACAGTTGAACAAGTGAATGTAGCAACGGAGCAACCGGGGTTAGCACCGTCCTTTTGGGCCGGTTGGAAACGCCGACTCCTCCTCGTCTTCTGCTTTCACCTCATCCCCATCCTTTTGATTGCAGGAGTTGTCTATTTTGGAAACTTTGTTTATGGATCGAAAGAAGAACTAGCATTCATTTGGTTTCTCTTCCTTTATCTGGAGTGTCCAACGACATGGTTGGCCTTACCAATCGCAATGATTACGCCCTGTTTTCTTGGCGAGTACACAATCATGAGTGTTGTCGTTGGTCCGTCCATTGTTTTTCAGATACTCGGAACCCTACATTGGTTTCTCATTGCATCCCTCATTGCCCGATTTGTTTCTCCCAAAAAAGGACATGTCGTTGTTTCCATTATTCTCGGCATTCTGGCGTTTGTCTTACCCTTTTCACTCCCCTTATCATTCATAATAGGTCCCACTATATTCCCGCTTCTTGCAATCCCGACTGCGGTAATTGGTATACTTTACGGCAAGAAAGCCCGTTGTAAACTGGGAACATAGTTAAGCGGACTGGGGTTATTCATCAACCTGTCGGGTATCATTATTTTGCCAATATGCGTAGGATAAAACTCTATCTGGACACGTCAGTGATTTCACACATTGAGGCTCCTCACAAGCCGGTTGAAGAGAAAATGACTCGTCAATTCTTCCAAACGGTTGCGGAAAAAAGCGATGAATTTGAAATTCTGCTCTCACCTGTTGTGATTACAGAACTTGAAGACAGTCCGCCTGATTTTCGGATGAAATTTTCGGATTTTCTTGAGTCACTTGAATACTATCTCATCCCCTATAACATGGAAGCTGTTGACCTTGCAACGTCGTATTGTCAACAAGGAGTCCTTGCGGAACGTCACATCCGCGATTTGACCCACATCGCTTATGCTGTTGTGACCCGTTGTGATTATATTGTCAGTTGGAATATGAAGCATTTCGTCAATGTACATACAATCCGTCGGGTCAACACGGTCAATGAAATGAACAATTATCATGCAATATTCATTGTAACACCTCAACATATTATTGGAGACCAAATCAATGCTGACGATTGAGATACCAACGGATGATCCTCTTAAAATGGTTTGGGCGATCCGACAAAAACAGTACGATGAGACAAAGCAAATGACAAATGAAGAACAGCGGGAGTATACACGCCAAAAGTGTGAGGCGTTTTACAGCCGTATGGTCGGGACACCCCAACCGGCAGAAATGGTGAAGGATGAACGGAATGGACAATTGGAGAAGAACGTCTCTGCACGACTGTTTCGTTGCGGTCACGCAAAATGAAATCCAGATCGTCCAGCATGAACGAATTGACCCTAAACCGTCCCTGAACGGTCACTTTTGTAGAAAGCCAATACTTTTTTTCAGAATACATCAATGCCGATACAGATTGAACTTTCACGCATTGTCATTAGCGAGATTAACAGTCAACAGGTTATTTTTCTCAGAGAAGTTGGGGGAAAACGGGAATTCCCCATCATCATTGGCATCTTTGAAGCAACGAGCATTGATCGTCGGGTTCGCGGTTTTCAACCACAACGCCCCTTGACGCATGATTTGTTGTGCTCAACAATTGAGAGTCTCGGGGGAACGTTGGAAGACATTTACATCAGCCGACTGGAAGAGCAGACGTTTTTTGCGGCATTGCGAATTCGTCGCGGAGAAGAACTGATTGAGGTCGACGCAAGACCTTCAGATGCGGTCGCGGTCGCAATCAGCATGAATCCGCCTTTACCCCTTTTTATTGAAGAAAACGTTTTTGAACAGGCATTACTTGCGAATCAACAATGAAACCATATCGAGTTGGATTAGTCGGGTTGGGAACAATTGGAATGGGCGTTGCAACCCTTTTGTTGCAGCATCGAGAGCGGATCGAACGGGCAGTCCGTCGTCCCGTCGAATTAGCAGTCATTTGCGATAATGATTTGACCCGGGAACGGAATATAGCCCTTCCGCCCGGAATTTTGACCAACGATGTCGCCAAAATAGCGGATGATCCAACGATTGAAACGGTGATTGAACTGGTCGGGGGGACCGGTTTTGCAAAGACTCTCGTTCTGTCGATGTTGGAAAAGGGGAAGAACATTATAACGGCGAACAAAGCACTGATTGCGAATTTTGGGGCGGAACTGTTTGAAACGGCACGCCAACGAGGAAAGACGATTGCTTTTGAAGCGGCGGTTTGCGGGGGAATCCCGATTTTGGGGACGATGCAGACAATGTTGCAGCCCAATCTCATTGAGTCGATTCACGCAATTGTCAACGGAACGAGCAATTTCATCCTCACGCAAATGGAGGAGAAAGGGGCCGATTACCATGATGCTGTCAGTGAAGCACAACGGTTAGGATATGCAGAAGCAGACCCGACGCTTGATGTGGACGGTTCAGATGCGGTTCAGAAACTGACGATTCTTGCCCAATTGGCGTATGGTGTTCAGGTTGACTGGAAAACGATTCCTAAACAGGGAATACAAGCGGTTGGGAGCATTGACATTCAGTATGCGAAAGAGTTGGGATACCGAATCCGTCTTTTAGCGGTTGCTGAAATGACTCCGACCGGTTTGGAACTGCATGTTTCGCCGACATTGGTTGACGAAGATTCCCCGCTTGCCGATGTTCGGGACGCTTTTAATGCGGTCCGAATCTGCGGAGATGCGGTCGGACCTGTCTTTTTACATGGATATGGGGCCGGAAGAATGCCGACTGCCTCTTCTGTTGTTGGGGACCTGATTGACACCATTTTGGGGCGAACCGCGATCACCTTCAGCGCAATGCAGTGTTGGTCAAGCGAACAATCAACTGTTTTGCTCAAAGACCCTGCTGAAATTATCGGCCCCTCGTATTTGCGACTGTTGGTTCGGGATCAACCGGGCGTTTTGCATGAAATTTCAGGCGTGCTCGGTCAATTCGGCATCTCGGTTGCGTCCTTGATTCAACATAGTCAACGACAGTCAGAAAACGGATATGTTCCGTTGATTTTGACGACACATGATGCAAAAGAGGGGAATCTGATTCGGGCAATCGAGACGATTTCGGCCCTTGATTGCGTCAAGGGTGAACCTGTCCGAATCCGGGTCCGCGATTTTTAAGAATCCTCTACGTTTAGCCGCGATACAACGTATCGCGCGACGAGAAGGTAGAAGATAGGAGGTAGGAGGAAAGAAGGGGGAGATAGGAAGATAACGGCGTCGCGCGAGTCAACAGGTTTCCCTGTTTTTTGGGGACTCCAAATTATTATTTTGCCTCAATTCTACCTTCTACCTTCTACCTTCTAAAAAAATACGCGCAGAACGTTGTTCTTCGGCTAAACGGCAGTCCGCTAACAAGTTTTGAGAAAAAGAGTCATTTTCATTTTTGAACCACGAAAATCACAAAAAACACGAAAACCTCACAAAATACCGTTTTTCGTGTATTTTGTGGTAAAAACATATCCGTCCAACCCGGCTCGGTTCAAATCGCAAAACCAAACTTGTTAGCAGTCTGGGCTAAACGGAAACTCCCGCCAATTCCCTGCTCCCTATCCCCCATTCCCGATCCCCTAATCCCCAACATGGGCCAATTCGGCAAGGACGTAGGGTCCTTCAGGTAAGACGGCGACACTTGCATTTGGGCCGTACTCGGCGAGACTCTCGCTCATCGCCTGTTCCAACGAACCAACCGGTTCAACATAAAAACGGCGCAATGTTTCTGCCGACAAAGCGTCGGTGTAAAACTTCACCTTTCCTTTTCGCAAAACTTTCCCTAACTCTTCAATCTGCCATTGATTTAAGATAAAGTATCGATCCGCAATAATTTCCTCCAAAAAAGTCCCAATTGTCGGAAATTTCGACGCAATTTCGTTAAATTCCTGACTGCCAATCCCTTCAGAACAGGATGAGGCAATGATGACAGTTCCGCCCGGTTTAAGGATGTTCATTGCAGCAACCATTCCCTTGACCGATTGGTAAAAAGTGGTGTCAAGCGGGTATCCCGCCCCGCTCGTCAACACAATATCAACCGGTTCAGGAACGGTATCAACGACAAAAGTCCGCGCAAAACGGACCCCTTCTTCAAATGCAAGGAGCATATCTCCCGCAACCGCTTGGAGAATCTGTCGGTTGGAATCGAGAATGACATTGACGATAAAATCGCAACCTGCTTTTTGGGCGATCCAAGTGTTCTCCTCATGAACGGGATTACCGGTCAGAGAACCATTTGTTGCCAACTCATGTTCAAGAAACTTGGGTTTATGCCAATTGGCAATTGTTTCATGCCCGCAAATACCCGGGCAGATTGCTTTTCGTCCCCCTGAAAAACCCGCCATAAAATGCGGTTCAATCAGGCCGGTTGCGATTTTGAGGTCCGACTGAAGATAACGGGAGTCAACCCAAACCGGAACTCCTCGCGGGGATTCCCCCAAAAACGTATGTTGCTGATTGTCCCTCGCATAATGATCGGCGATTGGGTACTTCTGGACAATATCAGGACCACACATTTCGACCCGTTCTTCGGGCGTACTTGGTCGATGCAGACCCGTTGCAATCAAAATGAGAATGTCTTCCCGCCTCATCCCCGCCTGTTCAAGTGCCCGCAAAATGGGCGGAAGAATGACCTGATTCGGAACGGGTCGCGTGATGTCGCTTATAAGAATACAAGCCGTTTTCCTGCCAATTGCCAGTTTCGCAAGCGGTTCTGTTCCGTTCGGTCGTTCCAACAGTTCAGCAATCTGTGATTCAGGATCAACAAGCGGGGGAAGTTTCTTGTATCCGAGACATTTGCGGAGATTTTTATCAGGAATGGAAACATCGAGCGTTCCCCGACCATAAGCGATAGAAACGGTTGACATGTGAATAGGGGGGAA
This sequence comes from Thermoguttaceae bacterium, assembly GCA_051660685.1. Taxonomy (GTDB): domain Bacteria; phylum Planctomycetota; class Planctomycetia; order Pirellulales; family Thermoguttaceae; genus JAVBSX01. The sequence goes on from JBOFQB010000095.1 coordinate 12,278, forward strand.
TAGGGGATTGGGACCTGTTTAGCCGCAGAACAACGTTCTGCGCGTTTTAACATGTCGGAACGCGCGATACGTTGTATCGCGGCTAAACGACTATTTCAACACTGGATGAACGGCGTAGAGGAGTTCAAATTTTTCGCGGATTGAAACACTGAGGTCTTCGCGGAAAATACGGAAGATTTCCTTAGGAAGCGGGTCTTCCCGGGTCATCTTCGGTTCAATGCTCTTGATGCTCTTCCAAAGTGCAATCCGACTGTCAGCGTAAATGTTCAACTTGCAAATCCCATTCCGAACAGCCGCTTGAATCTGATCGTTCGGCGTTCCTGATCCTCCATGCAGGACGAGCGGGACGGGACTGACTTCGTTGAGTTTTTTGAGCCGTTCAATGTCAAGATTCGGCAATTGTGAATAAACACCATGTGCTGTTCCAATCGAAACCGCTAAAGAATCAACCCCTGTCAGTTCAACGAACTTGACGACTTCTTCGGGTTCGGTCAAAACATTGGCGACAGAACCCGTTCGGTTGAGGTTAAAACCGCCGACCAGACCGAGTTCGGCTTCAACGGATGCACCATAAGGTTTTGCCATTTCGACGACTTTTCGGGTGATTTCGGCGTTTTTCTCAAACGGCAGAGAACTTCCGTCATACATAACGGAGGTGAAACCGCAATCGAGAGTCCGCTGAATCATGTCCAGATCGGTTGCATGATCGAGATGCAGAACAATTGGGATGTCATAATCGGACGCAACCGCTTTAATCAGTCCGGGCAAATAGACCCAAGTCCTTCCTTCCAGTTCTTCGGAATAACACATGAGAAAGACAGGAGCTTTACATTCTTCGGCGGTATCGAGAATCGCGCGGACCATGATGTCTTCGACGCAATTAAAACCGGGGACCGCATAATGATTCTTGCGTGCAACATTCAGCACGTCTTTAGCAGTTACAAGCATTGGAAATAACAGGGTTTGTTGTTAGAAACAGGATCGAAAAACTTTGCAAGTTGAATGATAATAGACCATAACGACTCGTGTCTTGTCAACATTTACTTTTGGGATTGGTGATTCGGAATCAGATAATAACACATTTGCATTATACAATTGCAGGAAAAGTCCCCGTTTATGTATCCGCTTTGACGACTTGTGTAGTCCCTTTAGGGACGGCCCAATTGTAGCCCGGGGTGAAGGGAGCATAAGCGACCGCAACCCCGGGTTATGCGATCCTCCCAACAAAACAAGCTCCAGAGGAGCGACCTAATTAAAAATACCTCATGTTGACGTGAGTCGTTTTATTAGGTCGCAGCTAACGCAGCTCATTTTTTTACATCACTTAACCCGGGGTTTGCAACTTCGTTGCTGCACCCCGGGCTACAATAAGGTCGCTGCTATGCAGCTACTTTCAGAAGACCATCTTCTGACTTTTTCAGTATCTGCCCAATTTTTAATGTTGATAAGACATTAGTTGTCAGAACCGGTTGTCAAAACCGGTTGACATTTTCCGAAAGTATACTGGATAAATCGGTCTAATGACATACCCCCGCCGCATTGATTTTTCCTCTTTCTTCGATTATATTGGCCCTTTTGACCTTCTGACCTGTCTTGATGATGCAATCACAAACTCCCCCGGACATTCAATCGGCCCGACGAATCACTTGGATCGGATTATGGGTCAACCTTGTTCTCGTCGGTCTGAAACTGATCGGCGGTATCTTCGGTTTCAGTCAGGTCCTCATTGCCGACGCAATTCACAGTTTGTCCGATTTGATTACAGATGCAGCCGTTTTACTCGGGAGTCAGTTCTGGGGTGCTCCTGCTGATGAAGAACATCCTCACGGACATGCCAAGATCGAGACATTAGTCACACTTTTTATTGGCGTGCTGCTTGCAATCGTCGGACTGGAACTGATTCAAGGGGCGGTTCAGGAAATTCGGAGTATGCTTGCCGGGACTTCCGAACGGGAAACGCCGACGTTTTTGGCGTTCATCGTTGCTCTGCTCTCAATTGTCATTAAAGAAATCCTCTATTGGGCAACTGTTCGCGTTGGTCGTCGCGCAAGGTCCCCTTCTGTCGTCGCCAATGCTTGGCATCATCGAAGTGACGCTCTCAGTTCAATCCCCGCTGCTGTTTCCGTCGGTTTTTGTCTCCTTCTCGGTCCTCACTACCTCTTTCTCGACCCCGTTGGAACCATTGTCGTCGCCTGTATGGTTATTTATGCCGCTTGGGAAATCATTAAACCAACCCTTGCGACCTTGCTCGACCGTTCCGCCCCACAAGATCACATTGGAAGAATACGGCAAATCGTTTATTCCTGCGAAGATGTCCGCAATGTTCACAAAATCAGGACCCGGTATTTGAGCGCAGAAACAATTGCCGTTGATCTGCATATTCAGGTTGACCCGGAAATGACGGTCCGACGTTCTCATGCACTTTCACACTTCGTTGCGCGACGATTACTTGAGGAAGGACCTTTGGTTGTTGACGTCGTGATTCACATTGAGCCGTATGAAGGAATTCCCGACGAAACAGGATACTAAGCGGGGGGATAGGGAATAGAGACTGGGGAATAGGAGGACGGGATTAGGGGGCACATCGACCTTCAAAGACACGGTTTCTCAAATGAGGTGTCTTAAACCCGTTCACAACAGCGAAGTTTTTTGATCCTTTTCCCCAATCCCGTCAGGATTGCGTTATGGTAGAAAACGATTGAAAAGCAAGTCTGAACCCCGTCGGGGTTCCGTTATCAAATTCGTGTCTGTTCAATGAACAGTTGGATCATTTTTGAAATACAAGAACCATAACGCAACTCCTTACAGAGTTGGGATTTAGGGGCAATTCGTTTTCTACCATAACGGAATGTCGACGATATTCGGGAAATGTTAATATGATGATGCAAAACATCCGTATCAGCCAATTCACAGCACACACAACTTGCCTATTTCGCCTAAAATAGTGTGCTGACCCTGCTTCTTGCCCGGGTTAACGTCTTGTACTTGGTTGAGCGGGCCAATAAAGATAGGGGTCTTTACGTTTCGTCTTGCCAATTGGAAACGTCAATCCCAACGTGAATCCAAAGTTATTTTGCGTCTGTGTAATCCCCGACGCAAAAATGACATTATCCGCAATTTCCCCTTGCAACGCAATTCGGTCGTTCCACCAATAACGCATACCTATACCAATCGGCATGGAAATGGAACCAAGAGAGTATTTGTCGTTGTACAGTGAAAACTGTTCATTGACCGTTCCAACACCGAATTTCAAATAAGGACGCCATTTTGCATTTCCAAGCGGATAATAGTGAACCGCAACATCTAAAATCGTTATCTTGTTCGTCCGTGATGCTGCTTTGTCAATCAAATTTCCTCCCTGACTTGCGACCCAAGCTGTATAGGCTTCTGAATCTTTGCTCGGAAGAGCGGAAAAGAACAATCGGGCTTCAAAACCCCAGTAATCATCACAGTACCAACCGAACGAAACTCCCCCGGTTCCTCCCCCCTTTTGTCCAACCGTATCTTTTACAAGGTCAGAACCGGTCATATACCCCCCAAAAACACCCCAATAAAAGGGACGGTCAAGCCAACTTCTCATTCGCAACGGTTGACCAACCCCCCGATCTGTCCCGGTCGGCGAACTGAGCGGGTTAAAATAGCTCAATGTCTCCATAAACGTCGCCCCTATCGAACTTCCTCTCTCCTCTTCCTCTTCAGGATACGGCATTCCGTATCCCGGATAATAACCGGGATAATAGGGATTGGGCAAAAAACCATAAGGGTTTGGACCATAACCGGCATAAGGATTAGGCGGACCGTACCCGGCATAAGCGGCATAAGGGTTTGACGGATTGTAACCGGCGTAAGGATTTCCTCCTCCATTCACTCCATATCCCGGATACTCTCCATATCCTGTGTACCCCGCATAAGCATACGGATTCACTTGCGTATATGGATTGACTTGAGAGTATGGATTGATTTGGGGATAGGGATTGACTTGAGAGTACAGGTTGATTTGGGGATAGGGACTGACTTGAGAATAGGGATTGACTTGTGCAGGTTGGGGCGAGGAATATCCCGGATCAGGGTTTGCTGCATAACCGACATAACCATAAGGATTAGCATAAGGTGAAGCACCCCCGGGCCAAACATTCGAACCGGGCGGATTCGGGTATGAATAGGGTCCATGTCCAACCCCATATCCATTTGCATAAGCGAAATACGGACTGTTTCCTGCACTATTGGGATTATTCGGATCGTAATTGTAGACGGTCTGACTGACCTGATTGGGCAAAGCGGGAGAATTCGTCGGGTTTGCCGAATTGATTGTCGAATCTCCTGACATGTTGACGGGGGATTGTGTCGGATTCGTCCAATACGCCTGATTGGCATAAGGATTCATCGGGTTGATTCCCAATTGCTGGACGGGATAAACCGGGGCAAGGGCGGGATTGCCCGGACTGCCCGAATTTCCCATATTGCCCGAATTGGGAGGTGCAAAAGTTGTCGGTTGACCGTTAACGGTTCTGCCCGCTATTTCCTCTGCTCCAACCTGCAAACTATTCTTATTTTGCGTATTCTCACTATTTCCCTGACCCGTTCGACCTTCTTGCAGATGTTCACTTCTTGGGGAGCCGGAATCGGTCGAAACTTCCGTATTTTTCGCCGTTTCTTCATCCAACAAACTTATCCCGGATTCGGGTTTCTTGAGCAAAGCAGCCTGAACAACCCGATTGGTCGGATCCGTCGTCGCTTCCTCATCACTCCATGCAACGAGTTGTATTAAGTGACTGTCTGAAACATAGAGACTGTCGTTCTTCTCTTTTTCGTTGACTTCTTTTGAAGCAGATGTCCCCTGTTGTTGTCGTTCTTGTTGTGGTCGTTTGGGAACGGGACGTTTAGGCAAGACGACATCCGAACCAAGACTGGAAAGGAGGTGAGAAAAGAGAAAAAGGCAAAAAAGCAGCGCGACGATTGCGTGAAAGAGACGCAATTGCCCAAACCTTCTTGTATCGTTGCCAAAAAATTCCATTCCGTTGGAAAAACCTGTTATCTGAAAAACATCGCAAAAACCTGCTTCTTGAAAAACAGTCGGCCCGGATTATCAGAAAATCTTTCCCTTGTGTCAAGACGGATTTTTTTCTCTTACACAAGTTGTACAGTCCGCTAACAAGTTCCGCGAAAAGGAGCAATTTTCATTTTTGAACCACGAAAATCACGAAAGTCACGAAAATCTCACAAAATACGGTTTTTTTCGTGTCTTTCGTGTCTTTAGTGGTAAAAACAAACCCGTCTGACCCGGCTCGGTTCAAAGCGCAAAACCAAACTTGTTAGCAGTCTGACAAGTTGTACAAACTTATACAACTTGTACAAAACTCAACAAGAAAACGGCAATGTCGTTTTTGGGAGATGACAGACCATTAACGGAAAAAGACGCGAACGCCGGTCCCACTTTCTTCAGGATAAAAGACTCGTCCCTTTTCCAATCGAACGCCGGTTCCAACCTTCTTTTCAATCAACATGGGTCCGTCCAAAGAAACATAATCAAGGAGCGGAGCAAGTTGAGCGGTTGCACAACATCCTACACTTGATTCAATTGCATTTCCCATTGAAATTTTCAGACCGTGATGTTTTGCAGCTGCAAGTAGTTTTCGAGCAGGTGTCAGACCCCCACATTTGGTCAATTTCAAACACACTCCGTCAAAATGATCGGCAATTTGCGTAAAATCCCCCTCTCCCATCCAAGATTCGTCGGCCAGAATCGGGATCGGCGACTTCTCTCTGAGCAGTTCCATTCCCTTCCAATTCGTTGGATGAAGTGGTTGTTCAAGCAGTGTAACCCTTAATTTTTGGAGTGTCCCCAAATACGACAAGGCGGTTTCCGTTTCCCAAGCACCATTGACATCAACGTGGAATTCGGCTTGGGTCATCTGCCGTAATGCTTTGAGTATCTCCAGATCGTCACGAACGCCCAAACGAATCTTCAAAATCGGCCAATCTGCGTACTCTTGAACCAATTCCTGCATTCGGTCGAGCGAATCCAAACCAATTCCGACACTTGAAAGAGGTAAAGTTTCAGACCGGAGTCCCCAGATTTTCCAAAGGGGTCGATTTTTCATCTTGCCCCAAAGATCACATGCGGCCATATCAACCGCTGCTTGCGCAAAACGGTTTTTTCCCAGTTCGGGAGAGAGATAATTCCAGAATGCAACCGGATCAGCAAGAGCGTAATGTTCGATTTGCGAACGTACTTTCTCGATTGATTTGGTCATAGACTCAACGGTAATGCCGTAAAACGCATCTTCACACGCTTCTCCATGTCCCCGCAAACCATCTTGTTCCAACTCAACAATAATGGTTCGGACGACGCTGACAGACGCCCGGGAATTTGTAAACACATGTTTCAACGGTAAATCAACCCGAATGACTCGTAATCGCATACAACAGGAAATAGGGTTAAGGGAATTGGGGGGATAAAGGGGGAATAAATAAGGGATCGGAGGAACTGGGAGACAGGGGGAACAATCGGGCGGAACAGGGTCGTTTGGGCGTACACCCTCAAGTTCTGCCCAATTGCACTCTATTATCTTTATTATCACTTTCGCCCATTTTACGCTTTTTTCACTTAGCAAACAATGGACCTGATTGAGGAATTCTCTGTTTTTGGCCGGACTTCCTTTTTTTGACGCTGAAAAACGCGGTATAAAAAAATTTTTTGGCCCGAAAAAACTCTTTTTTTGAGGTCCGTTCTCATTTTGTCGGTATAACGTGTGAGAAATGACCTGACACCCTTATTCGCAATTCACTCAATACTGATCATCAGGATAATTTCCCGGGAATTTATCAGTAGTCGTATAACATTCATAAAGCAGTCTAAACAGATAACTGAAAAAGGAATGGATACAGGAGACTCGCGCGGTGTTCGCGGAGACGCTGAGAAGATGCAAATCTCTGCGTCCTTTGCGACTCTGCGAGAAACTTCTCCCCAAAAACGACTTGACAGTTCTTTTTGGGAGACTGATCGTCAGGAGTCTGGACCAACAACAATTCACACAAAATTTATCTGGTTATCAGTAAACGACAAAATCTCTCACCTATTCCCTATCCCCTATCCTCTACTCCAACGATGAAACATCACAAATTACCCTCATTGCTCCTGTTATTCTTGTTGATCTTTTTTCACGTTTGGACCTGTCCTGTTTTGGGACAGTTCAACTCCGTTGAAGGAAATGAAGGGACTGAAATCCAAATTTCAGGCCCCGATTACGTCGAACAGGGTAATCTGGTTGTTTTTGCAATCGCAGAACCGGCCGATTGGTGTATTGTCCCGGTCGATTCAACGGTCGGAAAATGGTCCGTCGATTCATCCGGCAAAAGTTGTTATTTCGCTTCTCCCGAAAAAGGGCTATACACCGTTTGTGCGGCAATTGTCGTTGAAAATCGGGTCAAATTGCTGCATAAGACGTTTGTCAATCGGTCAGGTTCTGAACCAATTCCGCCCGGTCCCGAACCGCAACCTGATCCTGACCAATTGACCGATTGGGTCGCGCTAAATGTCAACCAAGTTGTTCAGTCCGAACAGTTTCTCCGCGAAAAAAACGCCCTGATTGAATCCGTCCAATCAATCGTCAACGGTCTTGACCGGGGAACAATCCGTACACCAAGTGCAGCTCGAACTGTTTTTCGGAACACCATTTCGGCCAAACTGACCGGATTGTCAATCACCTCATTAAAAAACTGGGCTGATTTTTTGGAAAAATTGGGCAAAGAAATTGAAAAAAGAGATCAAGAAGGAGGGGACAATTTGGCCCTGATTCGGACCTTGTTCCTCGAAATCCTGAAAGGACTGAAAAATGGGGGATAGGGGTTGGGGGATAGGGAATAGAGAGGAATTCGTCGTTTAACCGCAGATCGACGTTCTGCGCGTATTGTGAGCGGTTCTGAACGCGCGATACGTTGTATCGCGGCTAAACGGGTCCCATATCCCCTTTTCCCCAATCCCCTATTCCCTAACCCCTACCTCCTATCTTCTACCTTCTACCTCCTCCCATCTCCCATGTCACAATACAGCAATTACAACGCAAACGGTTGGTTTCCTGAACAGGAATTTCCGCAATCCTTGAATGATTTTTTGGTTCAAGCCGATTATCAAGGTCCCTATCCTTGAGATGAAACCGACCGTCCTCCTGTCATTCGTTGGTCCGATTTTGAACCTGTCCTGCAAAAAAAGGCAATCGAGCGGGATCGTGAACGGAATGCCGGTCATTGTTCTTGGCCCTGGACCCTTGCCCAACATTTTGGACTGAATTGGTTTGACCCCAATCAAGGGTACTTGGTACAATAATTCAGTGTTTTCTTTATCACTCTTTGCGTTAAACCCCGTATTTTGCAAGGCCGGTTTTTTTTCCTTGTTTTCAAAATCACTTCTTTTTTTGCCTGTTGGTAACTCTTTTGGTAACTCTTCCCAATCAGTGTTTTCCGGCATTAAAGCATTTTTTTCTATTCCTGTTGGTAACTCGCTTTTTTGCGAGGTCCCGTAATTTTCAGTCTTGTCAAAAGAAT
>JBOFQB010000096.1:0-19623 GCA_051660685.1 Thermoguttaceae bacterium
TTCTTACACGAAAGTGTATCAGCCCATTTATTTGGCGGCAAACCTCCGACGTTGGTTCCGGCGGTTTCGCAATGATTCTTGATAGCACCCGAACGAGAAGTTCCCTCGCCTGTGATCAAATTCCGTGAACGCTTACCAAAATTTTTATCCAGCCGGATGGAAAAATCCTCGTTCCAGACCTCGCTGAACATTTGATTCCATCACTTCAACAAGTCAGCACCGATCATCATTTGTGGGATAAATTGAATTGTAGTGTCACAAACCCAAAGCTGAAGCGAAACCGTCATCGGTTGCCAGAACTGGTTGCTGAAGTACGAAAACAAATCTCACCGTGCCATCTTTGTGAACGTCGATGTGCGGTCCACCGTCTTTCCGGTGAAGTCGGTTTTTGCGGACTCGACGATCATGTTCGTTTGTTCGCTTATGCGAATTTATACAACGAAGGAGAAATGGTTGGCGCACCGACATTCGGTGTCTTTCTATCAGGATGTGCGTTTCGGTGTCGCACCTGTTACCGTCCCGAAAATTGGCATGTTGAAAATGGAACATTATTTACACCTGAACGATTGGCTTCACTCCTCGATGCGGCGGCTGTGAATGGCAGTCGATCATGGATGTTCCTCGGCGGCAATCCCGATCAGTCTGTTTTGGGAATTCTGGATGCGTTGCAACGGACGCAAATGGAGATTCCCATTGTTTGGAACACGGCTTTATGGTCAACATCAGAGATGATTTCAGTGCTACGAGAGGTTGTGGATATATGGATCATCGACTTCAAATTTGGTAATGATGGCTGTGCAGAACAGGCGGCTGATGTTTCAAGCTACGTTGAAACGATTTCCAGACACATTGAACTATTGAAAGGCGAACCCCATGTCATTTTGCGGCATGGTGTCCACCCAAACCATCGGGAGTGTTGTTCGGAGCCAATTCGTCGTTACCTAATTCATCGAGATGGTATCCTCTATCGTGAACACGAGATATTTGACAAGCAGAAAACCAGAAAGTAAACGGCAAAGCGTACAATTGTCGACAACTTATCAGTAACACATGGAGAATAATATGTCAGAACCAAACTGGGGAATGATTAACGACGGAGGAGTCTTTGAATCGTTGGTTCACGCAATTTTATTTGCGAAAGAACCGAATACGCTCCTTTTCGGGCGCCCCGGAAAAGATGCCGCGCAAGACGCTCGCTCCGCTGACGGAACTGTCGTATATCAAGCGAAATACCGTCAAGGAATGACAATGGACGACGCGATAAAACTCGCTTTGGACGAATTGAAGAAAATCAAAACATACCGGCAAAAAAAACACGCCAATTATCGGCATTGGAAAGATGCTAAAAAATGGGTGCTAGTTGCCAACTTCGAAACCAATACAAACGATCACGCAAAGTGGGAAAACCAAGTCGTACCTGCGTTTGGAAAAATAGGTTTAGAAGCCAATTACTGGGACTTGAAAACGCTCGACGGCGAACTGACACAACACCCAGAAATACACGACGTTTTCTTCGATGGAGAAAATCATGTACTTGTGGGACTACACGAAGCTCATAACCTCCTCGAACATGAATTCATTGGCAGCGATTCTCTCGACAAAAAACTCGTGGGACGAGAAGCTGAACTCGAAAAAATAAAAGAATTTGTCACCTCCGATAAGCGTATACTTCCTGTGATCGGAGTGGGCGGAATCGGCAAATCGCGGCTTCTTTATGAATCACTATTGCAATTATCCGAAGAGGGATGGCAGGTTTTCTGGGCGTTGCCGGAATCAATGAAGCAGTCATCAAAATGGTTCCACCTCCTCAACGGCAATCAAAAAACATGTGTGGTGATTGATGGGGCTGATTTTAGTTTGATGAAGGTAATGCTCGAGCAACTGAGTACGAATGTACGCAAAAATCGGAAAGTCATCATTTCCTGCCGAACAGAAAAAGCCGATTTCATTCGTCAGTTACAAACAAATCAGTTGGTTGCCAACCCGCTCAATCTGAAGCCGTTAAATGAGGAGCATACAAAAGAATTGCTAACCAATTACTTGGAGAATACTGACGATGCATGGGCACATTCCGTATATCAATTGACAAAAGGTGTCCCCGGTTGGATATGTCTTGTCGCAGAATTGGCAAAGCAGAATAAATTGCCAAAATTGCCGGAGACCGTGACCATGATTGCCTCGTTGTATGTCAATTCTTGTCTTGAATCAATCAGCGAAATCGAACGAACCGCAAAAACTATTCTTCGTTGGCTGGCACTCTGGGGAACACTCAAGTTAGATTCCGCTTGGAAGGATACGGCGGCAGAAATTGCTTTCTTGAAAGACTTCAAGCAAATTATACCCGACATCACCAACGAAATACTGGAAGACCTTGTGAGAACCGGGCTGGTCAAAAATTATGGAATTGGCAAACGGTGTTATTCCATACAGCCAAAGATCATTCGGCAGCATATCCTTAGCGACTGGCTCTTTAGCAATACTAATGGTACATATCAAGTGAATTGTGACGGACAAGAATTGGTGAGACAACTTGTCGCTGGTGAGATTTACCCGATTGATACGGTGTTGCGTTCCTTGGCACAACTGGCGATAATTTACCTAGATGATTTTACCGCCGACTCATTTTTTGCGCCACTTTTTAATGAATTGGAAAACGTTGCAAAATCGGCAAATGCGAGAGGACAAAAACGCATTGCCGAATTGGTCGAGCGCATCGGAAAGGCTGCGCCCGAACGTGCTTTAGATGTTCTAAAGATGCTACGGGAAAACATAGGTGAAGATGAAAAATCCAAAAGTGTTTTCTGGGGTGAACAAGTTTACACCCACAATGACCTGCTCGACGAGTTGCCGTGGATATTATTCTGCATCGCGGAGTACGTCTCCGATGAATCGACTGCTCGAAGAGTCATCGGAGAGTTTCAAGAGTATGTCAAATTGGAAGACAACAACACGTTGAAGGCAATGAAGAAAGGCTATGGTAAATCTCCACGCCAGCTTCTTCGACGGCTCCTCTGCGAGTCGAGGAATTCAACGACATTCGCTGAACCAGCCCGTAAATATGTTTCAGAGGTCATTGCCGACCCGTCGTCTTGGCCATGCGTCGGTCTTGTGTGCGAATGTCTGCTCGACCCGCTCCGGCAATCATGGAAATGGGTTGGAAGTGGGACTCTACAATTTTCACAGTGTGTGTGCCCTGCATGGGATTGCGCAAGTCAGGTGCGATCAAAAATTTACGAACTTCTCACGCATAGCGAAATAGCGTCTGAACTGCGCCCCAAATTATGGCAAGTTTTGGCAAACGCGCACGGTGTCCTGTTACGGGCAACTTTTAACTTTATCAAGGACGTGAAAAAGCGGGAACCGTTTATAGAAATTATTAAGAACGATTTGGAGTTTTGTGTTAAAATTCTAACAGACAAAACAAGAGACATGACGTTAAAGGAAGCGGAACAAGCGAGAGACTTGTGGGAAAATCACCTGCGTTCTGGCAATGCGTTTGTGAAATTGGCTGAAAAATGCGAAGAAGCCTATGCACAATTGGCGGTAACGAAATGGAAGCTCCATGAGTTTTTCAGTTTCGACGACTATAAAGACCCCAGTGCTGTGAAAAGAACGGCAAAGGAACTCAAATCAGTATCAGACTATCAAGAGTTTTTCACCGCAGCAAAAGAGTATTTGGATATCGCCAGAAAGGGCAAAAAAGACATGGCGGATTATTTGAAAATTGCTGCCCTCGCCGATGAATGTATTGAGCCGTTCGATCCGGTCGCTGAAAATCCAACTCCCCTTGTCCAATATGTACAGTCGATTGTGGCAAAAGATGATCCCCAAAGCGACAACGAATGGGCATGGTTATTTGTTGTGGACCTTTATCAGCGATATATTGCTACAATTAAGCGAAAAACAAATAACAATAACCCGACCGAGAATGTGAACGAATTGTTGAACGGAATAAAATGCAAAAACAAATTGTTATTTGCCATTTATTCAAATGCCGGTCCCGATCTCCTCGGTCTCTTGACGGAAGATGAATTTGAGATTGTCTTAAAACACAAGGATGAGTTAGAGTCATGGAACTTCGTTTGGCTGCTCGGCGTATTCGCGGTTGTTGATGCTGAAAAAGTGAAATCTTTGTTGCAGGAGCATCTTGGCTCGGAGAAAATTACCGATCTGGACGAAAAAAGCAGGTTATTAGGCGGTTTTATTCGGTCCTGCGACATGGCGGTTAGGCGTTATAAAAGTAAGGTTGATGTACAAATAGTTGAGCAAATTATTTCCATAATTACCGATTCCAAACTCGATGGCAGGTTGCTCGGACTGCACGAGCTCAAGTATCTTTGCGAACAATCAGGGTACAAGATGCCAATGACGCAGTTCTGTAAACTGATAGAGTCCCGGATAAAACTGGATTTGAAGGATAAACCGTATGCCGATTTCGTAGCGTGGCCCGATGATTTCGAACTTATTAAATTTGTAACATTCGATGCAACAAAACAGGAGGAACCTGAGGCGTTTAATGAATTATGCTCTCTAGCAGTGAGCAATGTCAGGAGTTTTATTGCTTCATATTCGTTGCCAGAATACATTCGCCAGTTCGATGACACAGGTCAATACGTCACGGAATTTGTCAAGACAAAAATGCGAACTGCCCCCCCCCCATCAGCCCGTGAAACAAGACATCTCGCAAAACTTGCCGCGATCTATCCCGAAAATTCTGCCTCTTGGACTGCTTGTGCATCGTTAATTTGCGAATACGCTCAAACATTTAGTACCGCTGAGCGATTTGACATATACTATGCGTTGGAAAACACCAGTGGCGAGGCAATTGAAAGTGCAATGGGCGAAGTAGCGGATCACTATTATCGGAAACGCGATGACGCAAAGGCAAGATTTGAAGAGGAAACGAATTCGCACCTAAAACGGTATCGAAAGTGGGCATTGGAACGTGCAAAAGCACGACTTCGCGCAGAACAAGAAAGAGTTGAGGAGGTGAATCATGAGTAAACTTCAGGATCAGATTGAGTCGAGTAAAACAGCTCTCGCAGAGTTTCCAAGTAGCCCGCCTACTGGTTCATTGTTGCCATTGGTTTGCTTTGAAAAATGGAAAAAAATTGCAACGATTCACAAATTATTGGAAGGTACTAAACCATTATTTCTCGTGAAAGACAAAGCATGGAATGCCTTAACAGAATTACGGCAGACGTATCCTGTTCTTCCAAGCGAGCAATATCGAGAAGAATTTGAAGGCGATAGGCATTATGCACTTGTAGAATACAATGCAGTTGCATGGTCAATTTATGACAGACTGGCGGACATTTGCGGACGTCTTGTGGCAATTTGTACTATTTCCCCGAGGTCACAAAAAAATCCGAAGCTCGTCGAACATATAATGAAAGAAGGTAAAGAAAACGTAGTTGGTGTCACGCTACAACATCAAATCCTTAACGCCTACGGATGGCCCATAAAAGTGTCCTATACGATCAGAAACTGGCTCGTACACGAAGGATTTGAACGGTCCAATGCCAATGGGACCAATGTGAAACTTTTCGACAATGCGCCGTTTGATATAAGCGAATCGGCGAAAGAGTTGATTACCACAGAAGCGACAGAAGCTGGTGTCCAACAATCTTTCTGTTGCCTCGGAGACAACACCGACTCGAGTGACAAGGGCGATCCCACCGACTCGGATAAGAAAGACGATCTCACATGGAAAAATGGCAACCTTATTGAAATACTCCAAACCTACCACGAAGAGATCGACACGATGTTTACCGCGCTACTCAAATGGAGTACGGCATCGTTTGTCGCTCAAATCGACGCATTTCAAAGATTATAGAGACATGTGTTTGATGTGGCATCAGATCATTGTCGCTACAAAACGTAAAGAGATTCCCATTTTTACAGTTCCCCATGTGTCAGCCAAAATTTACGATAACGAACCGTATCACAAACGCTTTGACGCAAATTGAACGGACTTGCGGTTTGCTTGAAGCCGCAACGTTTTCTGCGGATTGGATTGCGGCAATGGGACAACGTGCGCTCTTGCTCGAAGCTCATCACACGACCCATATCGAGGGGACGCATTTGACGTTACAGCAGGCTCAGCTGCTTTTTGACGGGAAAATTGTGCCGGAATCTGATCCCGATGACGTGCGGGAACTGCTCAATTATCGAAGTGCGTTCGAGCTTGTCGCCGATTATCTCGGAAGCGGCAGTCCCATCACCGAAGGTTTGATCCGCGAAATTCACCGCAAACTAGTCGAGGGCGTGCGCGGTGGTGTCGCAAAGCCCGGCGAATACCGGAATGTTCAGAATTTTGTGGCGAATACCGCGACGCAAAAAATCATTTACACTCCACCTCCGCCGCAAGACGTGCCAGTTTTGATGCAAGAACTCATTGATTGGCTTAATGAAACAACGGAAATTCATCCCGTCTTAATCAGTGGAATCGCTCAATTTCAACTGGTACACATCCATCCATTTGTGGACGGAAACGGTCGCACGTCGCGGCCACTTTCGACGCTTTGTCTGTACCGAAGCGGCTATGATTTCAAACGGATATTCACGATCAGCGAGTATTATGACCGGGACAGGGCGGCGTTTTATCGGGCAATTCAGGGTGTTCGGGAAGCGGAAAGACGGGTTGGCTGGAGTATTTTACGAATGGGTTGGCGACGCAGATGCGGGAGGTGTCTCATAAGGGGCGGCAGGCGATTAAACGGGACGTTTTGGCGAAGGAGTACCGGCTTAGCGAACGGCAGACGGCGGCGGTTGAATTGATGTCGGAGCGTGGAAAAATCACGATTTCGGACATGGAGAGGCGGTTTCCGCAGACGAGCCGACGGACATTGCAACGGGATATGAAGCGGTTGGTGGAACAGGGAATTTGTGCGGAATCGGCAACTTCGGCAACGTCACCAATGCAAGGATATACGCTTTGTGCCGATTTTGCCGACCGGCTGTGACAAGCTGCGACATGGTGCTGTGACAAATTGAAAAGCGGCGTGTAGATCAAGACGACTACGACGATTCGCGGGGGTACGTTCGGCAGACTTCGATTTGCAACTTTTTGCGGTAAAATAGCTCGGCAAACAGTCAGGCTGGTTGTGTTTGCAATGTCAAAAAACCGCCAAAAACCGTCTTGCCAAACCAGATTTGACGGGGTAAAATACAAGACATGAGCGAGGAACAATTCGATCAGTCCGATCACGACCACAAACCGACCCGGGAGAAATTGGGCAACATTTACGACACGTTCGTCAAAAGTTTTTTTGACCGGACGGTCATTTTTGCCGACTTTTTGCGGAATTATGCCGACCCAAAATTCGTTGCCCAGATCGACCTCGACCGGATTGAACCGGCTCCGACACACTATTTTGGCAAGGAGGGAGACGAACGAATCGTTGATCTGGTGTTCCGTTGCCCGCTCAAAAATCGCCGAAAAAGTCGTCAGAAACTGTTAGCGGTCATTATTTTCGAGCACCAATCGACGAGTTTGCGAGAAATCCCGCAGAAGTTATGTCGCTATATTAGTGCGATTTGGGATAGTGAAAAGAAGAGGGGCGAACCGCTCTCGGCTCCGTATTTTCTCATTTTGAGAACCGGAAAAAAGCCGCATAAGGGTCCGAAGCCGCGAATGTCGGATTTGTTGCCGAAAGACGAAATGGGCGAACAGATCGGGTCAAAGTTGGAAATTCATTACGATGTTGTGGATTTGCCGGAGTTGGACTCGACGAAACTGATCGGGTTGCCGCAATTGCGACTGGTAATGGGGATTTTGAAGAAAATGACGGAAACGTTGAGTCTGTCGTTTGGCGAAGCGTTAATGCCGCTTCGAGAATTTGCGAATGAACAGGAGCAGGTTGATTGGCTGCGCGACATGTTGCCGTTTGTTTCGAAGGTTTTTGCGGCTCATAATCGGTGCTTGGAGCAAGAGGAGTTGAATTGCGAGGTTAAAAAGGTTTTTGGAGAAAGGACAAATGAAATGATGCTGACTGTATTTGAAAAGGCGGAACTGAGGGGCGAAGTAAAGGGCGAAGTGAAAACGATTTTGACGATTTTGAAGGCCCGATTTAAGATTGAGGTTCCCCAACGAATCGTCAGTGAGCTGAACAGCCGGACGGACGAAATCGCCTTGCAGTCGCTCGCCGCTCTCGCCGCAACCTGCGACTCACTCGAAGATTTTGAGGCAGAGTTGGGGTAAAATGCTCACCAAGCAATGTTTGACCGCAATGATGCCCTCATCAACAGGACTATCCGGGCAAGAGATTGTTTTTCCTGTTTAGCCGCGTGTACAACGTACCGCGCGTAATGAGATTTCAAAACGCGCGGAACGTTTCTAAGTTCCCGGTTGGGTTAGCTTTTCCGCCCAAACGTCGATGATGTACGGCAAATTGACATTCCGGTCAACCTGCTCTAACGCATCGAGCGTCTCTCTTTGTGACTCGCACAATCGAAGTGAAAGCCCCACATCTTTGGTTCCCGTCGAATTGTCCCGGATTCGATGCTGCAAATGTCCAAGAACCCGGTTGAACACCATCTTCAAACGGCGTCGTCGGGCCGGAGATTCCTTGCCAATCCCCTCAACAAATTCGATCAGTTGTTCCGCAAGAACATTCGGACTGCTCTTGCGATTGGACAGTTGACTTAGAAAATTGGTCATAAACGAATCAATTGATTCGTCCTGCATTTCGAGAATTTGCTGCAACCCTCCTTTCGTTTGATTGACCAATCGTAAACCGGTTTCCAACGATTCGACAATCCCTTGTTTTTCGAGCAACGTCGCCAATTGCAATCGGGAAGGAGGAGTAAATCGGATGATTTGGCAACGACTGCGGATCGTCGGCAGTTGTTTGATAATGCTGCTTCCTATAAGAATCAACAATGAATCAGGAGGAGGTTCTTCGAGCGTTTTTAGCAGCGCATTTGCCCCTTCTGCATTAAAAAAGTCGGTATCATCAATAACAGCGATTTTCCGTTTTCCCAAATACGGTGTTTTGGAAATGCTATAACAGAGACCTGCCTGACCGCGATGTTCTTTATCTCCAACAAAGAGTTCAAGGGGGATAAACGCTTTATCTTCCGGTTTGGCAATGTAGAAAAAATCAGGGTGTTCAGGAAACAGCGAGCAGGAATGACAGGTTCCACAAGCATCGAGAACCGTTTCGTCATTGTTCTGACAGAGCAGAGATCGGGCAAGAGCAAACGCAAAGGTTCTCTTGCCGATTCCCGGTTCGCCGACGAAGAGGAGACTTCCTGCGAGACGACCGCGCGCGACCGCCCGTCGAAACCGTTCGAGATGTACATCATGTCCCAAAACACCTTGCCAAGTCATTGTGTATTGCGAGTCAGGGAAAAATAGAGAAAAGGGGGAACGGGGGGACAGGGAACCGCCGTTAAAGTCATCATAGACCAAAAGGCAGTCTCACAGGAATGATCTGATTCTCATTTGCAACGGATTGCAACTTGCGATTGTACAACAGCGTCCCTATTGTAGCCCGGGTTGAAGCGCAGCGAAACCCCGGGCTGTAATAATGTCACTGTTCCGCATTGAAGAAATGCAGTCCTTGAATTTTTTTATTTCAAAAAACGTGCAATGTGTATATCAACCATTGAAATACGTTTAGCCGCAATACAACGTATCGCGCGTAATGTTTAGCCGAGGAACATCGTTCCGCGCGTAAAAAGGAGGTAGGAGGAAAGAAGAGGGATGCGGGGAAACAACTTTTTTTGGGGACTCGCTCTCATTCTCAATTCTTCCCCCTATCCCCCATTCCCTATCCCCTAATCCCTCATTCCCTACCTCAGAAGTCCGAGAATATAGTTGGGCAACTGATTGGCAATACCGAGCGTGCTGATGTTCGACTGGACCAACACCTGCTGTCGCGTCAGATTCGAAGTCTCCGACGCAAAATCCGTGTCCCGAATCGCACTCTCCGCCGTTGAAATCGCTTCAAGCGTGTCATTCAAAACATTCATGTTCGTCTCAAATCCCAACTTTTGAATACTCCCCAATCGTCCCCGTATCGTCGTCACATTCACAATCGCCTCATCGACAATTCGATACGCCAAATTCAAATCACCCGACGTTAAGGAAGCATCATTACCGTTGCGCAGCTGATACAATCGTCCACTTGGTCCCCCAAGTGAAATCGTATTCACACTCGGTATACCAACCGTCAACTGTTGATTCGACACAACTTCAGGGCCAATCTGGAACGTCGCTCCACCCCCCGTTATCTGGAAATTCGTC
This sequence comes from Thermoguttaceae bacterium, assembly GCA_051660685.1. Classification (GTDB taxonomy): domain Bacteria; phylum Planctomycetota; class Planctomycetia; order Pirellulales; family Thermoguttaceae; genus JAVBSX01. Next base: position 10,253 of record JBOFQB010000096.1, read on the forward strand.
GTATAACCCGCTCCAACCCTGTCCGACAGATTAAAATACATCTGAAGCGTCGCCGATGAATGCTGAACCGAAAGTCCATCTGCAACCGCCTTAATTCCGTTGACCAGAACATCCGCATCTTTACCCGTCGTCCGTTCGGTTTGGACTCCATTAGCATCTCGGACATTGAAAACACCGCTCAGCGCCATAACTTCGACGAATTGCCGCGAACCGTAATTGGCGGAAACAAATTCTAACGAATAATCAGAAGGGTCTTGCGCAAAGAGCAGTTTGGCACCATTTAACACAGAAGGTGGTTCCGTCCCCCCCGTCGTCAATAACGTATCATCCTGAAGTGTTACAAGACCCGTTCCATTCCCTCGAAGATTGACCTCGAATATTTGCTTGAGTACCGAATCATTCTCGATCAGTTGCTTCACATCATTCGCCGTTGTAATCTTTTCGACAATGAAAACCGTGATCTTCTTCGTTACAGGATCGTAACTCAGCTTCATCCCATTCTCATTAACCGTTCCGTCCGCATTGACCGTATTGTCCTCATAACGGCCCGACAAATTCAAATCGGAATTGTAAACATACGATAACGTGTAACCGTTGTAATCAGGACCCGTCCGTTTCGCCGTAAAGGTGAAACTCGCATTATCACCATTCACCGAGGTCATTGTCCCTTGTGCATGACTGGGAACATAAATCATCGGGTCATCCTGCGAATCGGCCCAACCAACAAAATACGAGTCGAGATACACAATGTCTTTACAGTCATCCCCCTTCGTCGGAGTCGGCGGTAATATGCCCCAACCTCCATCATCCGCGCAAATATCCCAGATCGTCCCAGGAGGTCGCAATATGCTCGCACTGATTCCCCGCGTCTCCTCCGCGCTCAATTTCTCCCAGTATTTCACCAAATCCTGCGCGGTCGTAATCTCAAATCCACTTGCATCTGTTGCCAAATGGACAACCAGAACACCTTCTTCCCCCTCAGGAACCCCTCCTGATGTCACAAGGTAATTGTCCTTCACAAAATTGATCGCCCCCTGTCCTGCACTCGCTCCCGTTACATACGTCGATGCAGAAAACATCCGGCTGACCATATCATCCGAGGTGATAATGTCCACAACCTGATTCGCAGTCGGCGGACTGGTAAAGGAGGGTCCCTCCCCAACCAAATACACCGTCAACGTTCCTCCAACATGTCCCCCCGTTGTTCCTGTATTTCCGTAAACCCCATATTTCGAGGACAGACCCGCACTTTCAAACGTCCCCATTCCATTGTTGCTCGGGTCCTGAGCATAATTCAAAGACGCCGTAAATCCGCTGTCCGAAACTCCACGTCCGGTCACGTCCGCATTGATCGCCGCAATGATTTCATTCGCCGTAATCGGACCCGGAACCGCTGTTGCCGGATTGACCGCCGCACTACTTAGGGAAATTTCCAATATCCCCTTCACCTGATTATACGACACTAAAATCCGTTCCTTTTGCGTCGTATTTTGACGCATCTGGACCGAGACATTGTTCATCCCATCTCCCCGGTCATTCGCCGTTACCGTAAAATCAAGATTCTGTATCGGTTTTCCCGTCGTCGGGTCCTCAAAAACAATCATTGCTTGTGAGAAGGATACGCCCGGATCAAACTCGGCCCAACCCGGATATTCCCTGATGATTGGCGGAAGAGCATTGGGGTCTTCATACGCCCGCACAAAATTGATGAGGACATCATTTTGGGCCAATCCCGTCTGTTTGCCCGATATAATCAAATCAGCATTCGGATTCGACGCCGAGAGAATCGCTTTGGGATTCGCCGTTTGTCCGGGAACCGAAGTCCAATCCAAACTGAGCGGGGTATTGGTTCCTCCAACGACAAAACGAATCGGCAACGAATTATCAGGACCGAGAAACTGCACGCCTGTCCCCAAGTGCGGATCGCCGTAATACGCAACTTCGGTGAAGACACTGACTTTTGAGAGACCATGATTCCCCGGCGCAAGAGAAGCAACAACAACGGGCGGATCCGTCTTCGACTGCATGGTTCCGTCCTTAATCCATTGTTGCAACATCTCCTTCGTCATTTCCTGCCCCCAAGACGCACTGTTATTCAGGGCTGCAACAACTTCTTCGGCTGTACTAATGACACCTCCTCCGTCAACACCGTTTTTGAAAACATCGGTGAAAACAACGGAATACAGTGAACCGGTTCCATCATTATCGCGTGAACGGTACACGGTGAACAAACCGGCTGCTCGTTCATTCCCCCGCGATTCCGGCTCACTCAAATCAAACGCCTGTTTGACATCAAACGCCGAATGAACCCCCGAAATCGTCGTCGTTACACCATTCTGCTGTCCATTATTGACCTTAAAACCAACCGGACCGGTTGACCCAAGATCAAAAGGATCGGTCATTGGAACGGCTGCTGTCAAGTGAAAGTAACCACTTCCATACTCTGCCGGGTCCGTTGAGGTTAAGACGGGAACCCGAAGATTCTGCAAAACCGTATCAACATCGGCATAGGTCGGCAAAAGGGCCGTTCCCAACGCATCTTTACGCAAATAAACCGTAATGGAATGAGGAACGCAGTTGGAAAAAACAGCCCCCACATCCAACCCCGGCGCAAGCAAGGTCGCTTCGGTATTGTCAACCGCAACAAATTCAACATTCACCTGAGCTGGGAAAGTTGAGTTCAGGGTGATTCCACCTTGTGTAACCGAAGAGGGGATACCGTTGAGAGATGCCGGGATCGACAATTCGGGGATCGCGGATGAAAGATCAAAGGCGTTTGCCCCGATTGCCGGATCGGACATATCAAAAGTAAAAGGATGCACAGCCGGTACTGTACCCGGATACACAATGTTTCCAACCGCTGTTGCAACATCACCGAACGTCGTTACACCATCTTCCCGAACAAAAACAGTGACCAAACCTGTCTGCGGGTCATATTCGGCTCCTGCATTTCCCCCTTGCAAACGAATATCCGGCGCAGGAGGTGTCCCCGTCGTCGGCTGAATCTGGACGAAACGGATGTCTTGCAAATTCACAGGAGTCTTGATTCCCCCCACATCAACGGTTGATAAAGACCGTACAAACACTTCTTCGCCCGGAAGGAGACCTGCAAAAGGAAGAGAAGCCGGTTCCTGAAAGGTCAAATCGGAAAGGTCAATCTCTTTTGTTCCGGCTGCACCCCCAAGTGTCACATTAAACGTACCTCCCTCGACATTGGAAGCATTGGCAATCGCTGTTGCAATTTCATCAAAAGTAACGGCTTCAAGAGGAGGAACAGTACCGGATAACGGCGGGGCGTAAGCATCCATGGAGCGAATGTAAACGACCAGTTGACTCATTTTAGTATCGTAAACAGCCGCAACATTCGAGGTCCCGGAAAAAACAGGGTCGGTATTACCGGCTGCCTTGAAAACAAGATCAGTATTGTTGTACCCCGCCCGGGTTGCATTCATCAGGAAAGAATCATTCGTCGCCGGGTCAAAATTGGCAAACGAAGTGATTGGCTGATTGAGGACGGGATTGACGTATTGCGTCACAGAAGGTGAAAGAACGGTGTTGGCGTAAACCAAAAGGGTTTTTCCGTCACTTCCGCTCTTATCCGTGTAACCGTAAGGAATGGACCCGGGAGTCCCTCCATTTGCTGTATCCGCTATCTTGACCGTCTCACTACCAACAGCTGCATCTGAAAAAGTAACGGAAAAACTTCCCTGTCGATTCAATGCACTTTGAACGTCCGCAAAGGTCGTAACCGGACCAACGGTTCCCGCCGTATCAACGTAAATTTGCAGTATCTTATTGGGATTCGCAGGAGGTGAAATGTAAACCGCTGTTGCATGGAACCCCGCTTGAATCATCAATCGGGTCGGATCATTGATAAACTCAATACGGACATCATTAAAATCGGTTCCCGTTTGTGACGCAGAAAACTTCAGGTATTCCCCGGCATTGAGACTTGCAAGGGCTTTTAAGCCGTTCACATCTCCCATAAGAGCAGTCGCCGCAGTCGGTCCGTCACTGTAAACGGCATTGATTCCCCGAACGATCCCGCTTGGATTGTTCGACATGAAATTTTCATCAACCAGATTTCCATTGACATAGTTGATTGAAACATCATTGTACTTGGCTCCAGCAACATTGGCGATGAACTCAAGCGCATTATTATCATGAACACCCGGCGTCGGATCAACGTGCGTTGCGCGGGCTTTTTCCCAAGCCTGGGTCTGCAACTGCACATTGATCGTCGCTGGTGTTCCTGCGCCGTAAGATTCGCCATATTCAACCACAACCCCTCGGTCATTTCCGTAAGTGTACTTGACCTCGATGAAACCTGCTTGTTCCCCCGCCGTTCCCGCTCGAATGATGATGTCATTGTTCGGACCCGTACTGCTCGTCACAAGCGTTCCATATGTTGCGTTGGATTGCACAAGCGCCATAACTCCTGTTACATCTGTATTGGCGTTCACAAAATCCGCAATCGCGGTTATGGAAGAACCTTTGCTGAACTGTTGGACCGCTTTGCCGAGATTACCCCCGATTGAAAGCGTCACACCATCTGAAAGAATGGAAGAAGTATAGTAAAGGGCCGCTTTTTCTGCTGCTTCACGAACGGTTACGTTGACATCAAGCGGTTTCATCTTTGTACCAAACTGCGCTTGCGTAATCGTCAGGTCCTGAATTTCGTTGCGCGGAACCCCTTGTGTCACAAAATCGAGTGAACCGTCGAGCAACTTCTTTCCCATAAAGGTCGTCATTGCCGATATTCGGTCAATTGCATCAAGTGAAGCATCGATCTGAAACTGATTGGCGTTAATCATTTCAGGGCTCATTGCCGCATCATTGGCTCCTTCGGTTACGAGACCTCGCACTTCGTTCAGAAGAATGGTGATCTGATTCAGGGCACTATCCGCAACCGCAATCATACTGTTTGCTTTAGATGTGTTACTGATTGCCGCTTTGATTCCGGTAATTTCCGAACGAATCATTTCGCTCGCAATCAAACCGGCCGGGTCATCTTTACCACTGTTAATCCGCAAACCTGTACTCAAGCGTTCAAGAGATGTTTCCAAGCCGGCATAATTGGCTTGTAACGCTTTCTGGGCTGTCATTGCAGGTATGTTGGTATAAATGCGTGTCATAACTCGATGCAAGTTGAAGATGAAATGTGCTCTGCAACAGTTAAAACGATTGTGTCTCAATCAGCCGTTATGTCTGATTTAACTGAAAATCGTTTTGGCGGAATCGAAGGACGTGTAGAGATTCTTCATGCTCTAACGATTCCGACTCTCGTCTCTCATCTATCAATCGAATCAATCAGCCCGAAAGTTTGGGAAATGTTGTTTATTTTAGAAAGACATATCGTAGGATTTCACCCCAATATGCCTGTTATTCCGATTAGATAAAATAGGCAAAATAGTTTTGCTGTTCGCAATGTCAAAATAGAGATATTGCACGATTTGTAGAAAATGGGTTCACCCCTTATTTCAGCAAGTGAATAAAATCCTGTTCAAACGCTTGCGAATCTCCGCGAAATCAGTACATTAGGAATCATGTTAGAGCCTGTTCGCTGAATTGGACGGTTCGACCTTCACGATTCCTCCTGTCCTGTTTCTATCCTGATTCCTTGTTCCATTCCCTGTTCGATGAAAACTGAATTTGATGATGCACTGCGCGGGATATATTCCGATCACGATGAAGTCCAACCGGAACAGTCGGCTGATTTCCGGGAAATCACGCTGTATTCGGTTCTGACCTTCATTTTTGGTCTTCTCTCGGGAATAACGTTTATGCATTGGGCTTTAGCGATTTTGCCGATTATAGCAATTGCGTGTGGACTTTTGGCCTTAAAACGGATTTTGAACAATCCTGAGGAGACAGGGGGTTTTGTTTTGACGACGACCGGGCTTACGCTTGCTGCTGTTTTTTGGTTCGGGGGTTACGTTTGGTTGGCCTGGTCCTATTTCAATTCGATTCCGTCGGGTTATGTCGCCGTTGATTTTATGGAATTAGCTGCAAATCCGAAAACCGGGACTTTGCCGGTTCCCATTTTGAAATTAGCGGAAGAGGGTCAAAAGATCGTGTTGACAGGTTATATGTATCCCGGTCGTCGTTTGGCGGGCATTGACGATTTCACGTTAGTACGAACGACTGAACACTGTAAATTTTGTTCGCCGAAAACGAATCCGACGGACATGGTGAATATTGAGATGACGGAAGGACGAACGGTCAATTATCGAACGAGGTCCGTCCGGGTTGGCGGAGTCCTCAAAATCGACCCAAATTACCAAGTTGAGGGAAAATCCCCCTATGTTATTGAAGCGGACTATTTTCGGTAGGGATAAGGAAAAGAGAAGAAAATAGAGAATAGAGACAAGAGAATAGAGATGAGAGAATAGGGACAATAGGAAGAGAAGGAAAAAATGACGTTGAGGTTGTCAACCGGTTTTCATTTTTTTCACCAAATCCGTTTTTTGAGCCAATTCTTCGGTCGGGTTTTGACGATAAACGCACTGTATTCTGTTTGTTTTTGGAGTTCCCGACGTGTTTTTTTCTCAAAAGTCATTATTACCGTCCTCTTTCTGTCCCCGACGAGTCCTTTTTGTCCGACTCAGCTCGCCGGGCAATGTCGTGTACAGTCTGCCCCTTCTTAGCGCAGTCCGTTTACAATATCCTCACGCTAAAATTGCTTGGCTCCTTGAAGAAAACAGTACCGATTTGCTCAACGGACATTGGGCGAACGATCATTTGATTCTCGTTCCAAAAGGTTGGTTGCAATCTCCAAGCGCGATTCTGCGTTTGCGTCGTCGTCTGCGAGCTTTTCAACCCGAATTGACGATTGACGTTCAGGGTCTTTTCAAGAGTTCCTTTGCAGCTTGGATTTCCGGGGCACAATACCGGGTTGGTTTTGGCGGGCAAGATGCCCGGGAAGGGAGCTGGTTGTTCAACAACATTCGGGTCATCCCGGATGAAGAACATCTCGTTGACCGTAATTTTCAGCTTCTTGGACCACTTGGAATTGTTGGAGGAAGTGTTCTTTTCGATCTTCCACATTGCATCATTGATGATCGAATTGCCAATCTAACACTTCATTCGCTTGGATTACACGGTTCTTTTGTTCTTTTATGCCCGGGAACCCCTTTTATTTCGCAGAATTGGCCTGAAAATCGTTGGGCCGAAATTGCAAGGTATCTTAAAGAACAATGGAATCTTCCGAGTCTGGTCATTTATGAACAGACAAAAGACCGTCCCCTTGCCGAATCGATTGTTGCCCAATCACCTGATGCAGCAATTCTAGCTCCTTCTTTGAGTCTGCTGCATTTAACAGCAATCTCACGTCAATCGACACTGTTTCTCGGGGGGGACTCCAACCTGTTGCAAATTGCAGCATCAACCGGGGTTCCATGTCTCGGTCTGTTTGGACCAACGCTTGCTCGCCGAAATGGTCCTTACGGAAAAGGTCATTTGACGTTGCAAGGTGGAACACCAACTCCGAAAACCCGGGCGAGACATGCTGGTCGTCAATTCATTCTCGACATCAAGGTCGAAGAGGTCCAAGACGCTTGTGATCGACTTTTGAGTACGATTTCCGAACAATCCGAGGAACAGGAGCATATCTTGCCTTTTGCCGCATCTCCTGCTCCGTCAGAACAACGAAAAGCGGCATAGTACCTGTTAATGTTGACAAGAGGGATGTGGATGTAGCAAATCAGAAAATAGTCCTATGAAAGTCGCCGTATTACAGTCTCCTTTTGTAGCTGCATAGCGGCTACAAAGGAACGACTTAGAACATTCCAAAAAACCTGTCCATCTCACACTCCAGATTGTCCTTGAATTGCAGCTGTCAAAAAGGCTTCAGATGTCTATAATGGTGAAAATGTAGACCAATTCTCCAGCGACGTTTAACCGACATTAGCTGGAAATAGACGGAAGTGTGAAACGAAAGGGATAAAACAAGAGGAACAAGATGAGATCAAAGCGAATTGGTTGGGTTGGGACGGGTATTATGGGCCGGAGTATGTGTGAGCGTCTGCTCCAAGCGGGATATTCGGTTTCTGTTTACAACCGAACCCGGGAAAAAGCGGAATCACTCTTAAAACAGGGAGCTCGTTGGGCCGATTCGCCAATGGAGGTTGCCCAATCGTCCGAAATCGTCTTCCTCATGCTCGGTTATCCCGAAGATGTCCGAAAAGTCGTCTTCGGCGAATTGCAATCAGGGCAATCGAAAACGTCCGAAACGCGAACACCCGGAATCATCGAGGTGCTGCAACCGGGCAGTATCCTGATCGATATGACAACCAGTCGTCCTGAATTGGCGGTCGAGATTGCCGAACAATCCGCTCAACGGGGCATTATTTCGCTTGATGCTCCTGTAACGGGGGGTGATGTGGGGGCAAAAGCCGGAACATTATCGATCATGATTGGGGGAGATGAGGCGGTTGCGGAATCTCTCCGTCCCTTTTGGGATGCAATGGGGAAAACGGTTGTTTATCATGGAAAAGCGGGATCAGGTCATCATGCGAAAATGACGAATCAAACCTTGATTGCGGCGAACATGTGCGGGGTTTGTGAAGCCCTGCTTTACGCTTGGAAAGCAGGGCTTGACCTTGAGAAAGTGCTGCAATCCTGTTCTCCCGGGGCGGGAGGAAGTTGGGCTTTATCGAATATGGGAACCCGAATTGTTGCGGGGGATTTTTCACCCGGATTTTATGTTGAACATTTGATAAAGGATATGGGCATTATTCTTGATGAAGCTCGACGATTGGGGATTGCAATGCCCGGGGTTGCCCTTGTGAACCAACTTTACATAGGGTTAGACGCCCAAGGACATCGGCGGAGCGGGACGCAAGCGTTAATTTTTGCGCTTGCCCAACTGAGCAATGTACGTTGGTCGTAAAGAGGGGGAATAGGACGTTTTGTCATCCTATTTTTCAAGGCCGGAAGATGTTGAGGGCGAGAAATTTTTCATAGATGGGCGATGTGTTAACAGACTTGGGGAGGAATTTTCTTACCCGGTTGACGAAAAGGGATAAAAGGTTAGAATTCCGTTGTTAACAGATCGGGGCGTAGCTCAGCCTGGCTAGAGCGCTGCGTTCGGGACGCAGAGGTCGCTGGTTCAAATCCAGTCGCCCCGATTTTTCATAAGTCTCAGCTGAATCCGGGTTGAGGATACCGTCAGGCAGTCTGACGTGCAGCAGAATCAAGACTGGAACGTGAGCGGTTCCATGTACGATTCATCAGACTTGTTCCATAACCTAAAAAGTGGTACAAAGGACTCACTACGTTTGGTAGTGTAGGGAATTCCAACGCACTAGTCAAGGATGATTTTTATGGAACGAGTTGAAAAAAAATTGAAATGGTCCGACGAAACATTCAAA
>JBOFQB010000097.1:0-5354 GCA_051660685.1 Thermoguttaceae bacterium
GCGATGCGTTCGAGCAATTTTTTGACGAGAGCTTCGAGTTCGGCGATACGTTTATCTTTGGCATCCATAATGACCGCAGTATACGTTTGATACCTCAATCATGTCAAGACCAATTCAAATTGCCGTGAACGGATACAATAACTGATCTATTTTACGTTGCTTCTTTCGTGATTTTCGTGTTTTTAATGGTTCTTTTGTACCACGAAATACACCAAAAACACGAAATCAATACAAAACGTTCATCCATTGTGAATCCGCAATTGAGATAGGTTATTTACGTGCAGACACAAAACATCACTTGAATGATGTTGCTGTGTTGTCTATTACATAATCCGCTGAATCAGGACGACGGATTCGGCGGAGATTGCTTCTTCACGACCGATAATGCCGACATGTTCGCCGGTTTTGGCTTTGACGCCAACCAAATCGGGAGAAATCGACAAAATAGCGGCAATCCGTTCCCTGATTTTCTCTTTGACGGGCCCCAATTTGGGTTGTTGGGCAAAAATAATGCAATCAATGTTAACGATCTCCCAATCGTTTTCCCGCAACAATTCGTGAGCGATTTGTAACATTTCCGCCGAATTACGACCACGATTTGCCAAGTCTGAATCCGGAAACAAATCCCCAATGTCTTCCAACCCGGCTGCTCCCAAGAGAGAGTCCGTCATTGCGTGAAGTAACACATCTGCATCACTGTGTCCCAACAATGAAGCGTGATGAGGGATAAACACCCCCCCAAGTGTCAATCCATTCCCTTCAACCAAACGATGTGTGTCATGTCCCAACCCGATTCGATACATTTCCCGTTCCCTGTTAATTTTTCGCTGTTGTTCTTTGGTCAAACCAATCTGTCGTTCCGTTTAGGACGGGGCAATGCGGGTACTTTCATACGACTGTCTCATGTCTCAATACGAATGTCTTTTATCTGAACCCGAATCACCTCGCCAATCCCAAAATTAAACTCAATGTAAACAAAGCTCCCGTATCAAACACCGTTTACGCATTGTTTTGCGCCCAACGAAGACCGTCAACGGCGGTTTTACCGTAAAAATCACAACCACTTCGTTCAGACATCAGTTCACTTGCAGCTGCTCCGCCGACAAGGATTTTCACCTTCTCCCGCAATCCGGCTGATTTGATCGCCTCAATTGTTTCAGCAACCGATTTATAACAGGTTGTTAGGAGCAGACTCATTCCAACGAATTCCGGTTGGTGTTCTCGGATTGCCGCAACAAACTTCTCGGGCGTAACATCGACTCCGAGATCGACAACGGTAAATCCGCTACTTTGGAAGACCATTGCCGTAATATCTTTGCCAATATCATGGACATCATGTTGGACGGTTCCAAGAACGATCTTCTTTTTTCGGGCCAAATCAGAAGCATCCGCTTTCATCAGGGGCGCAAGTTCATTGGTCACTTTTTTCATAATCATCCCGGCAAACATGAGATCGGGAATAAACGCTTCTCCCTGATCGAATCGGTCTCCTAGAGCAACCATACCTTCATTACATTCTGCGAGTAGGGATTCGGCCGCAACTCCGTTCTGGAGTTTTTCTCGGATTTTTTGCAGGACAACGGATTCTTGGCAATTGCAAAGGGCTTGTGCAAGGGAAATGTCGCTCATAACTCAAATTCTCCAGAAAGGAAGGAAAAAGGAAAAACGGTCAAACGTGAACCGACTAAAATGTAAACCAAACGAATGTCAAACGGTCCAAATGTGAACCGAGCAAAACGTAAACCAAACGAATGTCAAACGGTCAAACGCGAACCGACCAAAACATCAGCGGTCCAAAAGGTGAATGAAAACACCCAAATGTCTCTCCCGCAATGTATCACAAACCGTCGAGAATATCAATGTCAGTAAAGCTCAGGTTTCTCTCGCAAACAGTCCGCAAACAAGTTTTGCGAAAAAGAGTATTTTCATTTCTGAACCACGAAAATCACGAAAATCTCATAAAATACGGTTTTTCGTGTCTTTTGTGTGTTTCGTGGTCAACAAATCCGTCCGACCCGGCTCGGTTCAAAGCGGAAAACCAAACTTATTAGCGGACTGGGTTTCTCTCGCAAAAAAAAATTCTGAGGACTCAGCTTTTTTTTCTGACACTCATTTGGTATACTCTCCCCCGAATCGCTTGGTATAAGTCGTTTGACTTCAACTTTTTGATTTCGACCGTTCATACTCAACATCCAACAACTTATTCACCTTTTTCGGGAATCTCTGTCATGAAAAGGATTTTTGCGCTGCTTGCCCTTTGTTGTTTTACATCGGTTCTTTCCGTTCATCTTTGGGCCGAAGAACCCCTTGTCCAATCTCGATATGCTCTTGAATTGTTTGAACAGTTCAATACCCCGGACGGAACGGCTCTCGATTCGGAAGGAAACATGATTCTTGCTGTTCCGAACGCTCATGCTCGAGAAGGAGGAACTTGGTTGCTCAAAATCACCCCGGATGAAAAAGTCGAAAAGTATTTTTGGCTTCCTCCTCATCCAGAAACGAATAAGGCGTGTCCGCTTGGAATTGTTTTTGGTTCGGACGGACATCTTTACATTTGTGATGCACAAGGAATTGGCGGGGATACAACGCATAAATCAAGGATTTTGCGTGTTATTCACAAAAACGGTCAACCCGTCAGGTGTGAAACGCTTGTCACAAATCTGGTTCAAGCAAACGGTATTGCGTTTTCCAACGGAAAAATTTATTTTGCAGAGACCCAGTTTCCTGAAAAAATTGAAAGTTCGCCGATTGAAAGTGGTGTTTTCTGTTTTGACCTGAAAGAATTTCGGAGCGGAACACCAATTCGTGCATTGCCGGACGGAAAAGATCGGCATTGTATTTACAAGTTCAAGACGGAGAATGTTGATTGGCCGATTGGGGCAAATGGTATTGGGGTTTCCAACGGCGGAAGTAAAGTCTATGTTGCCAATTTTGGGGACAAGCAAATTATTGAGTTGACACTTGACGCGAGTCGGTCCAAAGTCCTCAAAGATCGGGTTTGTATTGAAGGAGGATTGATCGAAAGTGTGGACGGACTGAAAGTCTGCCCCAAAGGATACATCCTCTTTGCCGATTTCGTCGGAAATGCCGTCTTCATTGCCAATCCTGAAAATGGTAAAACGATTTTACTTGCAAAAGACCCGGCTGGAGGAACCGGCAAAGACGGAGAACTGGACCGTTGCAGCGAAGTCTGTTTACGCGGTTCCAAACTGTATGTCTCCAACATTGACCTCCCTTACGGAAATAAGAACGACGAACCGTATTCACTTTCTGTTCTGGACCTGAACGGTTTTGATTTTGACGAATTGTTGAAATAGGGGATAGGATAGGGGGGATAGGGAATAGGGGGGAGATGAGCGAAGAACAGTAAAAATGCGGGTTCTCCGTCTCTCATTTATAACATATAACGACCCCCTCATCTCAATTCCCCAAAACACCTAATCACAATCCCTCATTCCCTATTCCCTACACCCTATTCCCCTAATCCCCAACCCCTAATCCCTATCCCCTAACCCCTAAACTTACGATGATTTATCCGCGACTTTGTATTGCCTACTTCTTCCAATTTGCAATCTGGGGCTCCTGGGCTGGAGCACTCGGGGGTTATATGGGAGGTGTCCTGAAAATGCCCGGTCCCCAAATCGGTTGGTTGTACGCCGCAATCCCGCTCGGTGCTGTTATTTCCCCGCTCTTTATCAGCCCGATTGCCGACCGCTTTTTTGCAGCCCAAAAGGTTACATCCGTCCTCCACTTTCTCGGCGGTCTCTGTCTCCTCGGTTGCGGTATTCTTTGTGCAACCGGCAATCAGACCTTTCCGACCCTTATGACGCTGATTCTGCTCTCAGGTATCTGCTTCATGCCGACCATTCCGCTCATCAACACGATTGTCTTCAAACATATGCCAAGTCCGACAATGGGACCTTATGTCTTCGTGTTCGGAACATTTGGTTGGATTTTCGTCAACCTGTTCATTGCCGCATTTACAGGTGGAGCAGCAACACCGTACTTTTTCTACGTTGGAGCAGGTTGTAGCATCATCCTTTCCCTTTACGTCTTGACGTTGCCGAATACACCTCCCAAAGGAGCACCCGCGCCGGGAGAAAAAAGCGACGCTCTCGGTCTGGGTGCTTTGAAAATGTTCAAAGACCCTTCCTTTGCAATTTTTGCCGTTTTGGTCTTCCTCGCCAGTATTCCCGCATGTAATTACTTTTTCCCGGCTCAGGTCTCGTTCCTGACCGAACGCGGTTATCCCTCACCTCTTGCCCTTACAACACTGAATCAATTCTCCGAAATCGCTTTTATGGCAGCTTTGCCGTTGTTCGTTGCCCGATTCGGTCTGAAAAACGTTCTGCTAATCGGGATGGGTGCCTGGTCGGTCCGTTACCTCTGTTTCGGTATGCCCGGCTTTTCCTACACTGTCATCGGCCTTGTTTTACACGGCTTTTGCTATAGTTTTCTCTACGTCGCCGCCTATATGTATACGGAACGTAAAGCACCTGCCAATCTTAAAGCAAGTGCGCAAGGTTTAATGACCTTCCTCCTCTTAGGTGTCGGTCAGGTTGCAGGAAGTCTCGGTTATGGTTTCATGCACGACGCTTATCCCCCCGAAGTTGTCGCAATGGTTCCTTCTGAAATCGGCGAATCAGCCGTTCCCGTTAATCCCGCTTCACTTCCCGCTTGGAATGATGCAAAAATGGAAAATTCCGCTTGGAAATACCTCGATCTTGGTTCACTTGTCGCAGGTCTGAGCAAAAAAGGTGGAGAAGAAGAAAAGGCGACAACGGGCAATCTGGGATTGGACGTTGACAAAAACAAAGACAATGCGATTACGGTTGCGGAATTGACGGAAATGCCGGACAAACTGGTTTATGGTGAAGTCACCTACGATAAGGGAAAGATTCTGGAAACCTTTGCTGTTGTCCGCGAAAAACTGGGCAAACCGGTTGACGCCGAGATAACTCGGGAAGAATGGTTGGAGGTTCAGGCGTATGATTGGCGACAAATCTGGATACTGCCCGCAATCTGGATCGCGGTCTGTTTCGTCCTTTTCCTGCTTCTTGGAAAAAATCCAACTGAAGTGAAAGAATAGACCTGACTTTTTGGGCTGAACGGAGTCTTGCAATGACACTGTTTCTCAGGCTGGTTTTCTGTGGTCACACTTCTTGACACACCACAGAAAACCGGCCTATCGTCAGTTCAACCCTAGCGTATTTCAATAGAGCCTATTTCATAACCGTCTGAGAGCGATCATGGCACAAGCTGTTTGTAAATAGGCGTTAAACATTGATATTTTATGATCGTAACGAACTACCAAACGTCGAAAATCCTGTATCCACGAAATCGTTCGCTCGATT
>JBOFQB010000098.1:0-77588 GCA_051660685.1 Thermoguttaceae bacterium
CAAGGCTGAGCTACCTGACCTTCCCGGCGATGTTGTGGAGCGTCTGGATGAGATCAATAGAAAACCGGAACAGAGAGTCGCACCGTCTTTTTCAAGTAGCACACAGACCCATTGGACACCCTCGTCGGATAATGTCCGCAAACGCGCAATCGCCTATGTTGCAAACTGTCCAGCTGCCGTATCCGGCGAGGGGGGACACAATCAGACGTTTGCCGTTGCAAGTGTCCTTGTCTGGGGATTCTGTCTGGATGACAAAACGGCGTTTGAGATACTCTGGAATCACTACAATCCGCGTTGCCAACCGGCTTGGTCAGAGCAGGAACTTCGGCATAAGATAGAATCGGCACGCGATAATCCGCCAAACAAGGAAGTAGGTTGGTTGCTGCGTGAAACAATCGAGCCGGTCAATAACTGGTCGATTGAGTTGTCTTGGAACCCATTCGGGCGTATGAACAAACTTTGGAAAACGTCCATCAATCAACCGGCCATGTTCCATTTATCTTAAAATTTGTCCTCGGAAAAGTAACCTCCACACGAAAGGATTTGCATTTGTCCTCTAATCTGTTATTGCCTTTCACCTTCCGTCCTGCTCCCTCCGACCAACCACTGTACGACTCAGTGTACGTTTTACCTTTACCGTTATCTTCACCATCAAATGTTACCGATAATATACACGGCGGCAACCATGGAACACCGTGCATATAAATCGTCGCAGAACGCCGCCATTCAGTAAAAACCCCCTCTCTTGCTTCGGAGTAACGTGCCGTTAATTTCACATCCTGCAATATCAGGGCGTAATCGTCATCGCGTTCTTTTTGTCCATATTCGTATGCCACCGAGGTGGAGTATTTCGGCGAGAGTAGCGTCATCTCCGCTTTTTTGACATGGTGTGCCGTTCGCCTGCCAATCATTTCACCATCAAATTCGGTACCATTTGCTAATATGCGGACAAATGTTTGTTCGCTTTCAAATTTTTCAACGAAAAAGACACTCGTTCCGGTCTCACCTTGCTCACCCGTAATCTTGACTTCAAGAACACAATCTTGTAGTTTCTTACCAATGTTTTTAATGATTAGCAAATCTCCAAGACATGGGAATTCGTGAAATTCCACATAAATACTGTCACCATTTTTCGATTTGGTTTCCGTTGCCGCATACGGTTTTGCCACTCTCGGTAAAAGTCGTTGAGCAATTTCTGTTTTTTTGACGGCTAACATTAGACCTTTTATTTCGTTGTAAAGTGCCTTCTCCTTTGCATTTTCTGATTGATACGTGGAGATTGACAATCCGGTAGGCGGATTCAATGAACCAAGAAGAAATCCGTCTAAAAAAGCTGCACCAATCGATTTCCAATGATTGGGTTTTGGTAAGTCATCAATCGTTTCTAATCGTTTGATAGCATCCGACACCGCCGTCAATGCCTCACTGGCAAGATGTTGGATTTCGGCATTGTCCGCTTTGATTTTCGCCAAATCAAATTTTTGCATTTGCATTTCCAAACGGACTTCTTGCGGATTATGTTCTTTCAGTGCCTCATCAAGGTCTGAATAGAGATCATCGGCAAGGCTCTTGGCAACGACCCGCAATTCGTCTGGAAATTCCTCGGCAAAGGTTACATGGTTCAAGACCACCAAAAAGACGGAAAAACAAACAACAGCGAATACTTGGTGAATTTTCATGGCAGAACTTTCGTAATTTGAGTAACAGGTTTGCTCGAAAATTTTGGAAAACGCAAAAATAATTGAGGGTATGATTAAAAATAGCAAACACCAGAAAAACACTGCGGTTTGTCGAGAATCGACAAGAATTAGACGCAAACCATCTTCAAAAAGAAAAAGGGAACGTCATGAGTCGTCGAACTACGAAGCATCCCCTCGCACTACCAAGGCAGTCTGCGCGCCTGCGCAAACCAATACAGACAGTTTCAAATTGCCCGCACGGAACTTCGCAAGCTGTTGGCATGACATCCCCAAGCGGGGACGCATAGGTTCCAACAGCAAAATCATTTTCTTCCAACCGGCAAGCCGGGTAGTGCAGGAAGAAAGCCCCGTCAAAAAGACGGTTTCGACGACTAATACTTGCGATTATCTGATTGTAAAACCGGCAAAATGCCGAGTGCAAACCATGATTTTACACGAAAAACCAATACTGGCAAGTCCCTATTGAAAAAATAACGAGGAGGTTTGTGCCGAAAAAGAGTGAGACAAAGAAGCGGAATTTTCGATTTATGGACCAGTTGGGGAATCGCCTTAACATTTATCTCGGTCAATTGCCGGATTGGAGATTTAATGAGATTAAACGGAATCTTGACAAATTGGTTGTCAACAAACGATTGGGGGACAAGAACCCTGACGTTTCGTTGACCAAGTGGTTGCAGGAGATAGACGATGACCTACACGCCAAAATCGCCAAAGTAGGACTCTGTGAAGTGAGAGAATGTGAACAGTTGGGGGGTATGATTGCTTCCTATGTTGAAACCAATAAAGGGGGTAAAGAACCAACAACAATTGAACGTTGGGGACAGGACCGAAGCAGGCTGGTCGAATTTTTTGGAGCCGACCGCAATGTCAGGAGAATTGTCCAAAACGATTGTATTGCCTATAAAACATGGCTATATGACGAAAAAGGATATGCGGACAGTACGGTTGGGAAGGCCATTCGTAATGCGAAAATGTTTTTTTCCTATTGGGTTAGAACAGGTCTCTTATCGCGTAATCCGTTTGAAGGGATCAAGTCCAGTAATGCCATTGATGAAAGCCGGACGATTTACATTCCCAAGGAGGAGGTGATAACAGCAATGGAGTATTGCCCAGATGCTGAATGGAGGGCTATTTTCGGTCTTGCAAGGTTTGCCGGTTTGAGACCGGGGGAAATTTTGGTTTTGAAGCTGAATGACATTAAATGGGACCATGACCGAATCATTGTTAAAAGTCCCAAGACAAAACGCCATGAAGGGGGTGGGCAACGGAAAATACCGTTGTTTCCTGAATTGAGACCCATCTTGCAAGATGTTTTTGATTATGCAGGAGAAGGGGCGGAATATGTTTTGGATCGGCTTCGTAATCGTTCAGAATCCGTAATGAAAGGAAAACCCCCCAATTTGGGCAAGATTCTGAAGGATATTCTGGATAAGGCTGGAATTGAGTGCTGGAGTAAACCTTTTGTCAGCATGAGGAGTAGTTGTGAAACCGACCTTGCTGGACAATACCCGATTCAGGTTGTGACGGCATGGATTGGCAACAGTCCGGCGGTTGCCCAACGGCACTATTTGAAGGTTTTGCCGGAACACTTTGAACGGGCCATTTGTTCGGAAAGAGAGGGTCTAGGCGAAGTGGACTCGAACCTTAGGGCCAATTTTCAAACGGGGAAGGGCCAAAAAAGAGACCAGCAAGAGGAAAAAGAAGTGATTTGTCGCAAAAGAGAAAAAATCAGAATCAACAAAACACGGCATTTCGCACAAGGAGTGACACCAAATACCATCAGAAAAAAGACCAAACTCCCCGACAAGGACTCGAACCTTGGACCCAGCGGTTAACAGCCGCTTGCTCTACCAACTGAGCTATCAGGGATTATTCTGCCTCTTAACTTACCGTAAAAGGCCGAAAACCGCCGCGAAAATCGCAGCACTTGGCCGGAATCTTATCAGAACAGCCTAAAAAAACAAGGGGGTATGCAAAATTTTTCGCCCCCCCGCCTCATCACCCAAGTCGTCCACTCCGTTCCGTCATCATTCGCAGTTTTGAAGCCAATTCCGGCGTGAGACAGCCCGGCTCCAAACGCCAGACCCAATTGTTTTCCGCATGTCCGGGAAAATTCATCCGCGCCGTTTTGTCCAAACCTAACAAATCCTGCATTGGAAAAATCGCTGTATTGCCCGGCGATTGCAACACCTTCTGAATGATTCCCCAACGTAATGAATCGCGGTTGACGCTTCCTTTCGGCATCATTCCGTCCTGCATAAACGGTTGCAAAAGAGAGACAATAAATTCATAGTCCCAAAAAGGTTCCGCTTTTCGAGAATCCGCAACAACCTCTTCCAACCATGCTCCAAGAGTTGTCGTATCATGTGTTCCTGTACAAACAACCGAAATCGGTTTCCAGTTCAAACTCGGGTCCGAATTCCGACGATAATCGAAACTGAACTGAAAAACATTCATTCCCGGAAATTCATACTTCTCGCGTAAAGCATGGACCCCGGCGTTCATCACCCCTAAATCTTCCGCAATAAAAGACGTTTTCGGGAATTCCTCGAGTATCGCGTCGAAAAAGTGATCGGCCGGACCCGAAATCCATGACCCCAAATCAGCAGGGTCCGGTTCAGGGGGCATACTGAAATAATTGTAAAAACCAATAAAATGGTCAAGACGCACAACGTCAAATCGACGTAAGCAGGTTCTGATTCGCGTTCTCCACCATTCATAATCGGTCGCCTTGTGAACCTCCCAATCATAAAGCGGGGAATTCCAACGTTGTCCGTCCGGGTTAAAACTATCAGCCGGAACTCCGGCAACCCGACTCATATTGCCCTCTTCGTCCAACTGAAAGAGACGTGAATTCCCCCAAGTGTCGGCACTTGCTGCACCGACATAAATCGGGACATCTCCAATCAGGCCAATTCCCCGGTCTCGACAGTACGACCGAAAAGAACTCCATTGAACGTCAAAAACCAGTTGCAGAAAAATGTGATAATCAATCCGTTCACCAAATTCCCGACCCAATTGCTCCAATGCAGCCGGGTTCGCTCGACGAAGTGCCGCATCCGGCCAATCATTCCAATGAAATGTCCCAAAGTGTTCCGCTAAGGTACAGTACAACGCATGATTCAAAACCCAAGATCGGTTCTCCTCCATAAATTGAGGATAGGCCGTTCTGTATTTTTCCCCTCCCCGTCCTTGTTTGAACCTTTTATAGGCCTGAATCCAACGCAATTCCCGATAATCCCGAGCTGCTGAAAACGCAGTCCGACCGCGAGGTCCTTGCGGTTCCCAGTCAATACTTTCCGAATCAAGCAACCCTTGTTCGACCAGATCGTCCAAATCAATATAAATCGGTTCCCCCGCAAATGCCGACACACTTGCATAAGGGGAATGATACAGGTCAATTGGATTGACAGGCAACATTTGCCAATTCCGTTGACCGGCATCCTGCAAAAAATCGGCAAATTTTCTAGCCCCTTCACCCAGATCGCCGCAACACGATTTGCCCGGCAAAGAAGAAAGATGCAGCAATATTCCGCTTGTTCGTTCCTTCAAATTCATAATCTTCCCTAATGTGTCTTGGTTGCTACACAGTAAATGTAGAATTATACAAGAATTACAACGTGATTTTTGGGGGAATGTTGGGGAGTATTTCGCGCAGAGACGCAAAGGTCGCAGAGAAAGGAAAACAATACAACACAAAAAATCTGGATTGTGACAAGTGAAGTTGTTCTATTTCTTGTGTGCTTTGTGTATTTGAATTCTGTGTCTTCTCTGCGAGCTCCGCGAACACTGCGAGAGTTCCCAATATTTTTTTCCGTAGTATCTGTGCATATATAACTGACCTATATTACTTTGTTCCTTTCCTGATTTTCGTGTTTTTAGTGGTTCTTTCATACCACGAAATACACCAAAAACACGAAATCTCTCCAAAACTTTCATCAATTGCGAATCAGCAATTTGGATTGGTTATTTATGCGAGGAACATAAAACAGGCGAGATGCCCGCATTCCGACCAATACGCTCCAACTATACCACATTTTTGTTTTTTGTGGTATACTCCCGTCCCGTCGAATTTTTTATCCCGTTTTCCTGTCCCCCATTTCAACGTGTGCAACGATTTTTCCTATAAACAGTGTCTTTTTAATGATTTGACAATTGAAGGTTATTCCCGGGCTGCTTATCAAACATTTTGGCGGATTCCCGAATATAAGCTCGGTTTCGATCTTGGCGCACAACCCTGGTCTTTTATGGGAACCCCCAATTGGTTCGTCTCACACACGCACATGGACCATCTTCTTGCGTTGCCCGCTTACGTTGCTCGACGTAAAATGATGAAAATGTCCCCTCCCAACATTTTTTTGCCCGACGAATCGGTCGAGCCGGTTAAACAACTACTTTGGGCTTTTACCCGATTGGATCGAGGACATTTACCTTGTAAACTCGTCGGCTTGAAACCGGGTGATGAAGTCGAATTGTCCCGCGAACTCGTTGTGTCGGCCCAAAAAACATTTCACTCACTCCCCTCTCTCGGTTACATCGTTTGGGAACGACGAAATAAGCTCAAGGAGGAGTATCAGGCGTACACGCAAGACCAGATTCGGGACCTCTCCTTGTCCGGGGTCAAAGTGTCGCAGGAAATTCGGTTTCCCCGAATTGCCTATTTGGGGGACAGCACCATACGCGGTTTGGACATGAACCCACAATTTTATGAAGCGGACGTGTTAATTTTTGAAATGACCTTTGTCTTGCCCGAACATCGTCAGGAATCGTTGCAAAAGTTCGGACACATTCATTTGGACGACATTCGTGAAAGGAGAAAACAGTTCAAAAACCAATTGTTGATCGCGTCCCATTTCAGCACAAGGTACAACAATCACGAAATTGAACGATTGGTTCGCCAAAACTTTCCTGACATGCTCAACGGTCGTCTTATGCTTTGGATTTAACCGGAATACAAATTCCTGGGAGTGCGGGCAAGATGCCCGCGTTCCCGTTGTTCTGATTGTTGCGATTGTCCCGATTATTCCGATCCAGAAAAAAACACGCATTATTCGGTCAACAGATAACCGATCTGCACAAGAGAGGGTGTTTTCGTTTATTCTGTCGAACGACAGGTATTGTTGGAAGAGTATAAAGGATACAAGGGATTGTATGCGAACTTCTTCAATTGTTTTGCTGGTATTGGCAATGTTTTTCGGAACCAGTTTGGCCCTGTTCGTTGGTCGGGTCTGCTTGCCGATCAATGTCCCGGTTGCGCCAACTGATTTGAAACCGAAAACATCTGTGCTCGTCGCAAAGAAAAATCTTGCGCCGGGTACACGAATGACGGCGGAAATGGTCAAATTTGAGCTTGTTGCGGTTGATTCTCTCCCTGTTGGACCGATTGTGGATTTCTTCAAGGTCGTCAATCGTCAAACGCTCTGTCCGATTCCGGCTGAAACTCCGTTAAGTCAGCTCGATTTGGCGGAACTCCAACCGCCTGAAATGATCCCCTATCAAACGAATTTTCGGAAAATACCGGTCAACATTGACCGTATTTCGGCTGAAACTCATACAGGAAAAACGCTCCTTGTCTCCTCACAAATGTTCAACGGTTCCTCGTCCGTCGGATTGTTTGTTGACGCTTTACTCCCAGAAAGTGTGATTGATCTTTATCTGTTGACCGCTCCTCGTATTGCGGGGAGTACGGAGAATCGAAAATTTGGTAATCCCGACTATGAATCACAATTGGTTTTGAACAACGTGAAATGGGAAAACCGGAAAATTCAGAAGAGGGACAACTTGGTCAATAACGCAGATTACTCAGGTTGTGCGTCGAATCGTTTGCATTTGTTGCTCAACCGCGAACAACAGGAAATTGCAAAAAAAGCGGCAAAAGAAGGGCGGTTGCAACTCATTGTTCATACTCAGAACGGTTTGACGTATTCGAATCAGAACACGCCGTCTCACTCAACGCAAGAGGTTTATGAAGAGACCAAGCGACCACTTATACAGGATTCGGTCGACTCTCATCCAATGCAATCTGAACAGAGTCAACCGGACTCAATCACCAAAAAATCAGATGCAACGGGATCAATCCTTGACAGAACATTGGCGACCGAAAAAACATTTGCAACAGACAGCCCCTTTGCAACAGACAGCCCCTTTGCAGCAGATCAATCCTTTGCAAGTGAATCAATCGCAAATGTCGCAAATAACAACGACTCTTTGATTGTTCCAAATGAACCAGATCGTCAGACGACATCCGTTGCAACCCATACAAACATAAATACTCCGACCAATACAAGTGTCACAATCAGCGCAAGCAACCCGGATCAAACGCTTGTTCCAACAACAAAAGTCAGTAAACCTGTTTTGCAACATTCAGAGACAGCGGATACAATTGCCGATCAAACTTTAACACGGCAGAATGGGAATTCTGAAACTTCTGAGAAACGGGAACAGGCGGAGCAACTCCCCGACTCGGCAAAACGACCAGAGATGATTGACGTTCGGATTCGGCGAACCAATCGGCCCTTGCAGATCAAACCGATTCCAACAACACGGGACCAAGAAGCATTTCCGCCGACATCCGATTCCTCGTCTTCCAAGTCCAAATCCAACACGTTCGCCCCTTCCCAATCTGCCGAATCTGATCGACTCGAATCTGATCCTGTCAACACCAATCCAGTCAACACGCAAAGAAGGGGGACAGAAGGGACAGGGACCACTCTTCAAGCGAATTCCTCCTACTACACCGATTCTCAAATGCAGTTCACTCATTGAGATGACGTCAATAGATGTCCGTTCTCAATCGTCGTAAAAGGGTGTTATTGTCGGTTTCTCCGTCTCGTCGGGACTGTCGATTGGTCGTAAACGCTCGCAAGATAAGCCCAAACCCCGTCGGGGTTTCCGAATCGTCTCTTTGAATCATTTGAACCGTTTGAATAATCTAAACAGCTTGAATAATTTGTAGAACCCCGACGGGGCTCCACATTATTTTTTCCGTCGTTTCGACCATTCGACAACTCCTGACGGAGTTGCGGAACCGGATCAAAAAATTTCCAAGCGTTCACAAAAAAATCGTTGTTGTGGTCTGGTTCATTGAACCGTATTTCAAAATCCGTGTACTACTCTTCCTCCTTCTCCGTCCCTTTTTCGACCTCAACCTCTTTTTCCTTCGTCGATTTGGCTTTGTCAACCTTCTTCGCCTGTTCCGGGGACAATTTATCCTTGATCTTGTTGTCCATTTCCGCTTTTAAGAGTTCCATACGAACCCGCAACAGTTCAATAAGGGGCAAATACTCCCGCTGAATCGCATAAATATCTTCTTTCTGTTGTGCAGAAACCAATTTTCCATAACCGTTGGGAAGTCGGGGTTTCGTTCCTTTTTTCGCTTCAATCCCTTTCATCACAGGATTATCGGACTTCATCTCCTTTGATTCCAAATCCAACCGTTCTGAAGAAGCGGCAAAGGAAACAACCGAACAAGTGAGTAAAACAACGACCGCAAGAAAAGCAAAGCAAAAGTGTTTCATAACGAATCTCACAAAAAGGGTTAGAGACAGAAAGTTTTGACATCAGCTCGAACTGACAAAGCCCGAACGGAGAATGATGTCAAAACAATACCCCATAAAATTTTGCGAGTCAACTGTCCAGAAACAAAAAGGCACAACCGGGATTCCAACCTCTTCTGTTTCTAACGTTGGAGATTTGAGCGCAAAAACGAGACAGAACCGACCGAAGACGAATTCGGTTGTCCTTTTCGGGTTCCCGGAATTCCCGGAACAGCCGGAACACTTTGATTTTTGGGGTTGATCGGATTGGCCTGATTCCCGGGATTTTTTTGGTTTCCCCGATTTTGAGGTCCTTCAAGTGAACGTCCCCCAGAACCAAGCGGCGTGCTGCTTTGATTTGGCGAAAACGTGTCCGAAAAAACATCCGTTGGGGCCGGATTACTTCGCTCAGATCGCTCCCGAGTCCCCGTCACTCCTGACGTTCGTCCCGAATTACCCAAATTCTCTCCAGGTAAGGCAGGTAAAGACAAACCGGGTAAAGGAAGAGTTGACAGGTTCAAATTATCTGGCACACCAGATGCTGATGTAGAACTGGGCGGACTGAGGTCCAGACTCATACTCGGAGGAGCATAATCAGCTGCTCCCGAACCTGCTCCCCCAAAATCCATTGTTGGAGGGGAAATGTCGGACAAATTCAACCCTGAACGGTTGCTGTCCGAAACCGGACTGCTATCTGGGGCTGTCTGCATTGAAAAGGGATCGCGGTTTGCCGACGTTTCCGTTGTTGTATCGCCCGGTTTCTGCACGTTTGGTCCCGTCGTCGAACCTGATGTCGAATCGGGTCTTGAACTGGGGGTTCCCGTTGGTGTCGATAACGGTTGACGCGATCCAGAAGTGGATTGGTCAGAATCAGACGCCCGACCCGGAATCGGCAATTCTGTGTTGTCAGTTCGGGGCGGACTCAGCGTCCCGTTGTTACTCCCCGGAAGAGGTGGAGGAGGTGTCTGCCAAACATTATCCCGATCATTCGTCCGCGTTCCTTGCGACGGACCTGTCTGCGATTGTCCCGTTGAACTTGAACCCGTTGTTGTTGAATTGGAACCTGATGATGTCCCCGTTGTTAAGGAACCGGACGGTCGAGGTTTAGACGATTCGACCAATTCATCCAATTGGGAGCGGACCGATTTGGGATTAAGCGGGGCGTTGGAATTGCAAATTTCCGCCGTACAAGCGCAAGGTGTTCGGTCACAGAATTTGCAAGCGTAAGCATACGCAACCTGACCGGAATGACCGGGTGCTGTACAAGTACATGGATCATTCTTGCACAATTCGCAGGTCCAACGGAAAGTGAACGGACGTTGATAAGCTCCCCAAGTCGCCGGATTAGAGGTCGATTTGTAATAAGGGGCCGGATTGTAATAAATCGGAAACTTACTCGATCTGTTGTTAAAACGATCCGTTAAAATTCGTGGAGGTGCCGAAAAAATGGGACATTCGTTGTACGGATTGTAAACCGTCTTCGTTTGCAAAAGTCCCACTTCTTGATGTCCACACAATTCATGATTCAGGTCGGAGTTTTCCCGACACCAATCGCAACTCCCGCAAGGTTCGCCGTTAATTGTCAGATCGCAACGATTGCAGGAATTGGTTCGATTTGGCAAAACGCAATCTCGATGTGCTTTGTAGAGATCGCATTTTTCAAAGACCAGACAGGAAGGACATTTTCCGCAAGGTTGATACAACTCGCACGTTTGACCGTTATAACATTTCTCACACAATCCACATGGAACGGATTCGACCGCCTTTTTGCAAATAGGGCAAGCGATTCCCCCGCTTGTGTTCCCTCCTTCACGATAAGGAGCATGACCAAGTTGACCGTTACAAAGACTTCCATGAATACAAGGCCGTTTTTCTCCACAACCTTCACAAACCGGGGGAGGTCCAATTCGCATTTCTGGTTGACAAAAGCGGCAATTTTCTTCAGCACAACCGCAAAGGTAAGCTCTCATGCAAACCGGACAGTGTTCGAGACCGTCGCAGTATTGGGGCAAACTTGTTGCGACATTGGTATGATGAGCCAATTTGAAAAGACGAACCGAGGATGCTCGACCTTCTGCTCCTTGGGCACGTTCTGTCATTGTAACCGGACGACCGTTGGAATAAACTTTTGCAGCTGCACTCCCGGGCGCATAAGGTGTATTGGGAATGGAAGGATCAGCAACCAAACCATATCGTAAAGTCCGGGGAGGTCCGATTGGGGGGAAAAACAGGTTCGGTTCTCGCGGATTGGCGGGATCGGCTGCAACGGGGCAGGAACCGGCCGGTCGCGGATAAGGACCCAATGTATCGTCCATCTCCCATTCCATAACCGGCATCTCTGACGCAAGGTCTTCTGTCGTCAATCCGGTCACTCCCTCAATCACTCCACTTTCCAGTTCCTCAAGAAATTCCTTTTCGTCCTGTTTGGCTCCCTCAATCTTCTCATTCTTTGGAGCTAACGTTGGTGTTTTATCAAGAACGACACCTGTTTGACCGGAATCACGTCCGGCATCATCCTGAATTGCGTAGAGACAGTCGATACAACCGGGACCGTGAAGACGATGAACGGGTTGCGAGACCGTTGGACCGAGAATAATACAGGGCGCGGAACGCAACCAAGCCGAAGAATGGACGGGATGAACGGCCGTTCCGGGAATCGGTCGTTTGGGCGGTTCAACGGAACCGGGAATCATTCGTTTTTCACCTGGAGCTGGTTTGGCGATTCCAGTAAACACTTTACGTTCAACGGAGGTCCCCAAACCGGATGCTGGTGCTGCATCTTTCGAGAGAGTATCTGTCTCTCTTGCGGGTCGCCGACTCATCTCTTGTCCCCAAACCGTCTGTACGGGATTTACTGAATGGAAAAGTCCCAAATTCAGACCGGGCAACAGAAACAGGAGCATGAACAGAACGACGACAGTCGAAATGTTCGGACACGACCAACGCGACAAATTTTTCATGTTCATTCCTGATTACTCCAGTTCACCTGCTCGGACGAGACGATTGGTTAAAATTCTCAAGGGTTGGATTTCCGGGAAACCCGGACCCTACGGAGAAGTTTACCTCGTAGTCAACAAGTCAGAGAGAAAACTGCAAGTATTTTTGAAAAATTTTTTCGCTTTTCAGGTTGCAAATCCTACAATCCTCGATTCCCAACTGATTAGCCAAATCAGCCTTTTTCCTACAATCACCCCAACAAGCCCGAAAAAAACACTTTCACTCAATGTCAGTCTCCTTTTTCACCAAATCAACAGCAACTCGAAATGAATCACCGACTTCAGCCCAAGCATCCGCAATCAACTGTTCTGCACCCAATCGCAGATCGTCATTTGGACTTTCCTGATGATTGTCCTTAACGCTGAAAAAGGGAAGTAGCTGCATTGAAGAGGCTGCGCAAGAAAGTCCGCTCGCCCCACAAAAAATGGATCGCATTAAATCAGGCATAAAAATTTTCCTTGTTGATAATTTTTGCGTTGTCTTTCCCTCGTCCCTTATCTGTTCTGTCATCGTCGAACTATCCAGACATCATCGTCGAAACGACATCGACCATTATACCAACTGTCTTATGCCAATTATACCAAAAAAACAGTCAATCAACAACGCATATGGACACGTCAATGATATTAACAGAGGACAAGGGAACGGCAAGATCGTTTTTTGGGAGAGGTTTCTCGCAGAGACCCCAAGGATGCAGAGAATGGGACAAAAAGTTTTTCATGGAATCGTCAATCTTCACGGAACCGGCGATTTTCACATAGTCGTCAAAAAGTAACTCTTGCCCGTTCTGTGTCTCTTGAATCCATGTCTTTTCTGTCGGCTCGGCAAATCCCGCGAACAGGGCGAGAAACACAATTGTTGAATCCTATCTATGCGGTCTATTCCGCATACTATTCCTCATGTCCGGCATTTCTCATCTCATGATTCTACCCCAAATACATCCCCTAATCGAGACGGTATCCCTCTGAATAGGTCGGCTTCACAAGATCAGCCGTTTTCGGCGTCTTGATCGACTCCAAATTCGTCACCTTCATGTTCTTCGCGTCCCATTGTATCATCTCGCCCCGCTTCTCCGGTTCAAACGCCGTCCAAACCGCGAGATTGCCAAGTAACATCGCTTCTGTAAGTGGACCAGCCTGATTCGGGAAATTCGAGAAACAACGAGCCGGATTTCCTTCCTGAATCGCAACACAAAGTTCATACATGTTCCGACTGTCCGTGTCATTATGTTCAGGATGAACAGGCGCATATTCCACTTCGACCCCTTTAATCGACTCACAACCAATCAAACCATTCCCCCACATTGCCCCTTTGCTCCCAATGATTAACGAACCGCCTGTTGGAACTTCATTGATTCCATATTTCGCAAGTATCCCCGGATCAGCCGTTTTACCCCCGTCATACCAAGTAAATTTGAAGCCCTTACGGAAATCATTCTCGGGATAAGTGTACTCAATGACCGACCAAGACGGGAAAATGTCAAAATCATGCCCGCTTGTCGTTGCAACCACTTCGGAAGGTGTACTCAAATCAAGAGCTTTAGAGTGCATATTCAAAGCATGACAGGCAATGTCCCCAAGTGCCCCGGTTCCAAAGTCCCACCATCCTCGCCAAACAAACGGATGATAAACTCCGGGGTAATACTCCCGCATTTGGGCCGGACCAATCCAAGATTTCCAGTCAATCACTTTTTCAAGGTCCCGACGAATTTTCTTTTGCATCTCTTCCGTCAAAAGTTCCGCATCTTTCGGGTCACTTTTTTTAACCAGTTCCGCATATTGTGCAAGAGTCATTGCCCGATTCGGGTCCATTCCTTGGGGCCAAATGGGACGATCTGTCCAGACATGAATTTCCTGTACATCACCCAAAACGCCCGCTCGTAATTGTGCAGCTGCATCTCGCAAACCGGGTTCACTACTTCCTTGATTCCCCATTTGTGTGCAAATACCATTTTCCCGGGCAATCTGACCAAGCAATCGGGCTTCATAAATCGTCCGTGTAAGCGGTTTCTGAGTATAACAATGCTTCTTCAGCCGCATTGCAGCCAATGTAATCGCAGCATGAGTATGATCGGGCGTACTGATTGTAACGGCGTCGATCTTATCCCCCATTTTGTCAAACAGTTCCCGATAATCTGTAAACCCTTCTGAACCGCGATACTTTTTCATTGCCCCTTTCATCCGAATACGGTCAGCATCACAAACAGCGCGAACATCGCCAAATTTGGCCGCATTCGCTATATCGCTGTTTCCTTTTCCTTCAATACCGATTCCGGCAAAAGCGATTCGGCTGTTTGCGGACGCCCGGACTGTCCGTTGATTTCCCGCTGCAATCCAAAATCCAACTCCGGTTAATCCGGCTGTTTTCAAAAAATCCCGACGTGTTGTTTGTGTTCTTTGCATAGTAATGAAAAATGAAAAAGGTTAATGTGTAGGGAATAGGGGTTAGGGAATAGGGGAATGGAATACCCGTTCGTTTAGCCGCGATACAACGTATCGCGCGTCCAAAAAGGTAATGTATAGGGTATAGGGGAATGGAAGATAGGAAGTAGAACGGAAATTTAAGAATTGAGAATTGAAAATGGAGAATGAGAACGGAGTCCCAAAAAAGGAAGGAACCAGTTAACTCGCGAGACGCCGTTATCTTCCCGTCTTCCTCTTCTTTCCTCCTACCTTCTACCTCCTACCTTCTCTCAAAAAGCGAGACGCCGTTTCTTCCACTTCCTAATCCCTATCCCCCAGTCCCCAACCCCTGCTCCCATCTTACCCTGTTTCCGTTCCCGGGGAAAGTAGCGCACGTTTTGTGCGGATTGTTTGGGCAACGAGCATCCCGGACGAAAAGGCAAACTGAAGATTGTAACCCCCTGTATCTCCGTCAACATCGAGGATTTCGCCGCAAAAGTAAAGATGGGGGACAATTCGGGATTCAAGGGTGTTACGGTTGACTTCTTTGAGCGAGATTCCCCCGCAAGTGACCATTGCAACGGAAAAATGACCCAATGATTCGACCTCAACCGTTGTTGCTGTTAAAAGAGAGACGATTTTTCGTCGGGTCGTCTGATTGACATAGGCTGCTTTTGTATCAGGATCAATGGAACCGCTTTGGAGTAGGGCAATCACAAATCGTTCAGGCAGTCCAAATTCTCGCCCCAATTGTTGGAGAACATTTTTGAGCGTCCGTTGACCATTCTTATGCAACAATTCACCTAATTGTGATTCACAATGTTCACTCGACATCTTTCCAAGCCAATTCAGTTCAAGTCGTGTTCCTTTTTCACAAAACCGGCTGAAATCGAGGATTCCTGGACCGGAAAGACCCTTATGTGTCAACAGAACATCGCCAAATCGTTGACACCTTTTGGTCTTGCCCCGACCATTGTTCCCCGAATTCCGCGAATTGTCAGACTCAGAAATCGCAATCCCAACCCCGCGAATTGCGATTCCGCTACAATCGGCAAAGCAATACGGCTTAACCGTTAGAGGAGTCAATCCGGGTCGGATCGGGACAATCGTGTGTCCTAAACGACTCACCCAATGATAACCGTCCCCTGTACAGCCGATTTGAGGATAAGACGCTCCCCCGCAAGAGAGAACCAGATGTGACGCCCAAAAGACATCCGTTTCGGTTTTGACCTCAAATCCGGTTGTCGTTTTTTCAACCGCGCACACCTTTTGATTGGTTTGCAACACAACCCCTTCAGCGGAACAACGATCAAGCAGAAGGTTCAAAATGTCCCAACTTTTTCGGGTTTCGGGAAAAATCTTCCCCCCTTCTTCTTCAATCAATCTTAAACCCTTTTGATGAAAGAAGTCTAACAAATGCTGATTGGAAAAGGCAAACAGAGCGGGTTTAACAAAACGGCTTTTTTCAACCGTTCCATATTTATTCAAGAATTCCTGAATCTCCCCCGAATGTGTGATGTTACATTGGCCGGAACCGGAGATGAGCAATTTTTTTCCGGCAAGGTCATTTTTTTCAAGCACGAACACGGAAGAAGGAGGAGAACCGGTCAACGAAGAATCACTCAACCCAATTGCCGTTGTCAATCCGGCAAGACCCGCTCCAATGATAAGAACCTCACAGTGCTCAGATGACATGTTCCTCGGATGATGTGCTGTAAATGTTGGGAAAAAACAAGAAAACAAAAGGATACGACGGTGAAAACACAGAACGCAAAGAAAAAACACAAAGGTAGGTGCAGTGTAGTCAACCTTTCGTATTCTTTGAAGAGGGGTATCCTTCTTCGGATACGCTCTTGATTTTTATTCTGAATCAAAAATAGGTCGATTTTCGTTGCTTTACTTGTCAGAAGGAAAAATTTTTTTGAAAAAAATGAAAAAAAACATTGAATCACTATTGATGCTTTCATAAAAATGTGTAATCTGTAACCTGTTAAACACAGTTGGGGACAGGATCGTCATTTTGTTGTTA
Organism: Thermoguttaceae bacterium; assembly: GCA_051660685.1. GTDB lineage: Bacteria > Planctomycetota > Planctomycetia > Pirellulales > Thermoguttaceae > JAVBSX01. Next base: position 16,664 of record JBOFQB010000098.1, read on the forward strand.
AAATGACGCCCCACATTAAGGAGGAAGAGAACAGGTCGATTCTTTGCTCTCTGGACGGAACCAGAATCATTCTTTCCATTCCAGGGACATTAAGCATAGGCGTTGGACCTCTTCCGCTCACCTCACTCATAGGAGATGGTTGAATGCCCAAGAAGGTAGCAAAGAAGGCCGCAGTCAAGAAAGTTGCTAAAACAGCAGCTGTCAAAAAGGTCGCCAAAGTTGCAAAGGTTGCAAAAGTCGCTAAAGTTGCAAAGAAAGCGGTCAAAAAAGCAGCCGTTAAAACAGCAGCGGTCAAAAAGGTTGCAAAAACCGCTGTCAAAAAAGCAGCGTGCAAAAAAGCACCTTGCAAAAAGGGGTGCCCGGCCTCTTAGTCGTTCCTTTCAAAACGACAATATGACATTCGTGTCGTATGAACAACCTCAGTGTTTCGGTTGGTCTTTGACTGACTGAGACACTTTTTTTTTCGACATTCGGTTGTCGTTCATAACATGGAATCACAAGAGCAGAAAATCCCAGCATCTGAAAAAGTCAAAACCTTTCCGCATCTTCCCGGGGTGTACCTGATGAAAGATGTCGCGCAAAGAGTCATTTACATTGGTAAAGCGAAGAACCTGCGCAATCGAGCAGGGAGTTATTTTCTGAAAGCAGCCCTTGATGATACAAGAACAGCTCCGTTGATTCCTGAAATTGACGACATTGATTATATCAGGACGGACAGTGAGGTTGACGCGTTGTTGTTGGAATCACGGTTGATAAAGGACATTCAACCGAAGTTCAATCGGGATCAGAAGGACGACAAAACGTTTCCTTACTTGCAGATTGTGACGCGGGAAGAATATCCGCGAGTGATGATAACACGAACACCCAAAGACAAAGGGGTCAAACTGTTCGGTCCCTTTACCAGTTCGTCCGGTTTACGAGGTGCAGTCCAAGTCTTGCAAAAAATCTTCAAATTCCGAACCTGTTCGATTGACATTCACGACGGTGATAAACGTCTGGAATGGTTCCGACCCTGTTTGCTCTGTTCAATCAACCAATGTTCCGCCCCTTGCAATTTTCGTGTTGGAAAAGTTGATTATCGAAAAAACATTCGACGTCTTGTCCGTTTTCTTGAGGGAAACAAGAAGCGACTTCTTCAGGAGTTAAAACGGGAGATGTTGGAATCGGCTCAAGATCGGCATTACGAAAGGGCTGCTGAATTACGCGATCAGATTCGTGATTTAGAAACGTTGGACAAAAGGGGATCGATTGAAACGAATGTCCAACCTGAAGTTTTTCACATTGACCCAAGACGGGGTGTTCTTGCTCTTCAAAAACTGTTTTCCTTGCCCGAAATACCGCGTCTGATTGAAGGGGTTGACATTGCGCATCTTGCCGGAACAGATATGGTTGCAAGTCTCGTCCATTTCATTGACGGTTTGCCCTTTAAGCCGGGATACCGTCATTACAAAATTCGGGAGGTGCGCGGGGTTGACGATTTTGCCGCAATTGCTGAAGTCATTTCTCGCCGATTCACACATGTCAACGAAACGTCCAATCCGGCTCCTGATATTCTGCTCATTGACGGGGGAAAAGGGCAACTCCATGCCGCGCAAAAGGTTTTAGAACATACGCCAATCCGGCCTAAACTGCTCCTCTCGCTTGCCAAAAAAGAGGAACTCATCTTTGTTCAGGACCGGGAAGAACCAATCCAGTTGGGGCGCAACGCTTTTGCGTTGCGTCTGCTGCAATATGTCCGAGATGAAGCACATCGTTTTGCCCAACATTATCATCACATTTTGCGAGGAAAAAAAATAGGCGTCCCAACAAAAGGTTAAACTAAATGTCTGCGTGTAAAGAACCTATCTCAATTGCGGATTCACAATTGATTAAAGTTTTTTATTGATTTCGTGTTTTTGGTGTATTTCGTGGTATACAAGAACCACTAAAAACACGAAAATCACGAAAGGAACAAAGTAATACAGATCAGTTATTTATGCGCAGATACTAAATGTCTGTTTCCCCGCTCTTGGGTTCCACCTTTTCGTTTTGTTCCTCTTCTTCGTTCTCACCTTCCTGCTGATACTTTCCGTCGCGCCAAATCCAGGGTTGATGTGGTTTTAACAAGGATTGCGGCGTTCGTTCGCCGATCAACAGTTCATGCAGCATTTTTTCGGGATTCTCAATCGGGATTGCCGGAAATTGGTCATCATCCGCCAATCGCAGATTCTCTGGTCGGGGACCGTGTGTAAAACCGGGAATGACGATTGACGTTTCAATCTGGGCAGTTAAGTTCTCTATGACTTGGTTCGATAAAGGTAAGGATCGAATCCAATTCGCAAATTCGGTCCGATCAACCCAAGATAATTGAAGTCGGGTTATAACAAAATCGCTCATAATATCCCGGTTGGCATATCCCAACTTTTGTTCGTATTCAAGTATTTCGGGCAACCATTTGGCAATGTAAGCCCAAATCGTCGGTTCCAATTGGGGATTGTCAATCGCAAAAAACGCCGTCATGTTGATATAAGGCATGTTTTTCATATCTCCTGTATTGAACAATTCCGACCAACCTTTACGTTTGAGCAACATGGTGAAAAGAGGAAGAACTTTTTCGTTGGAGAAATGAAAGACCACATTGTAACCGTTCTGATTTTCCGCATACTGACAGAGGAGCGGTTGAAATAATTCTTGGAACGGGTTTTCAAGAAGGAGGAACAAGGACAGCGCGCTGTTGGGGTCTTCTTCAAAGCGTCGCCGAATCGGTCCCAATGATTCAGGTCCCAGATTTTTTACAGCGTATTGTGTCAACAAATCCTGACAGTTTGTCCAACGTCCCCAGAAACGATAATCGGTGCTATATTGATTGTAAAACAAATTTCTCAATTCCCCATAAACGCTTCCTTCAGCAAATTGCCGGTTTTCCTCCTCCATCTGCCGTATTGCCTGTTCACACTCTTCCTCTGTTGGTCGGACCGACAGTCCATAACGGTATTTGGCAACTTCCACAACAGCGGGAATGAGTCGTTCTATATCAAACAACCGCTGATAATGATAATGACGACTCTTAGGATGTGAGGGGTCTTCTTGTCCGTCGACCACATCTTCGAATAAAATAATACTATCAAAAGAACTTTTCGAGTTGTTGAGCATGTCATTCAACTGAAAGAAGAAGTTTCCTCCATCGTCCTTACATTCTTCGGAATCACAGACCCTTTCTGACAGGTTTGTAACAAAGGCGGGGTAAAAAATATTGTACCAATTCTCATTGACATAAGCAATCCAATCCGGGGTCGGTTGATAATCATGTTGCAGAAGAACCTCTTGAACGATTTTGGTTTGCGCTGTTGCACTTGGAAAAACAATATGGTCGACAGAGCTAAGCGGAGTAAAAGCCCTAAAGGGTTGCCGGTTTGTTAGACGTTCAAGATCGTAAGACACAACCGCCGTTTCGTTATGACTCACAAATTTCCACCAATATTGTGATTGGTTGCAAAAGGTGTCGTATTCCATGTCCGATTCGTGAGAAGTGGAAGTAGAGAAAGTATCACGTTGACTTCGTGTCCTACGATTCTGTATCTTTTTTGTCAACTCTATGAATTCATCTTTTCTCTTGGGCAAAAACGTATCCCAGGGAATGTAGCTGCACGTCAACCGTTTGAACAGATAACCATTCGTTATCACTCCTTGATCGAATCCATAGTACCATTCCTGAGTTGGCGGTTCCGTCCAGACAGGAACTTTGGCCTGTAATTCCTCAACCGTCATTGTGAACGGCGTTGTTCCAAGAAAGACATCATTGCAGTAAACGTCAAGGTTGCGAAGAAAATAGGGAGCCAACTCGATTTTAGGTTGTCGAACCGGTTCAACACCAATAACTTCAAGCAGGATACCATAACTGGAAAGCGTGCAGAGAAGAAGGAAAAGGGTCAGTTTCCAGTATCCTGTAAAGTAGAGAAACAATCCCATAAGACAGGGAAAGAAAAACAGAATGGTAAAGGACCAATAAGTGTTGGAGATGCCAAATACTGTTCTGTGGAGAGGGACAACAGTGAAAAAATACAGACTGATATAGCAGAGTAAGAGCGGGGCAAAGACGGCGAGCAACATCAGGCGTAAGGATTGGGGTGTTTTACGTTGCATGGTAATGATGAGGGAAAAGGGGATAGGGAGGGAATGGTGACCGTTTGGGAATGTCAGAAGTGTGCTTGTTGTGTGTTCAGTCAATAAGGTTTACGATTCCACATCTTGTTTGGAATAACAATAACAACCGAATTTGGGGAGAATCAACAGTTGCAGAATGATACAGGGAATGACGACACGGTATGTATCCCATACAGGACCAGGAATGCTTTCAAAAAAGGTCAGCAAAAAGAAGCCGTATAGGATCAAGCCGACATAAAACAGGCTTAGGATGGAAATACCGAAAATGAGGACTATATGTCCCAACCAGGGAAGAGTTTTTCGTCGGATTCGTCCAATGTACCAAGCGCGGATGATGAAGAACAAGGTTGTTTGATAGGCGAGGAGGGCGGAAATGAGGAAACTGAGGAGGGACCTGACCTCGAAAGTACGGATCATGGGATACCAACCGGACTGAAAGAGGAGTTGTTGTGTTATTTGTCGGATTCCGAGGAGAAGGATGAGGGCGAGGAGTAGGGTGAATCCGAAAAGGACGGCATTTCCGAACGCAAAGCGGATTAGAAAAAGTCGTTTGGGGGAAAAGGGGCGGGAGAACAAGTAGGGCCGGACTCCGCCGAAATCGCCGAATGTCCTGAGTGCGAGCAACAAACCGGTTGAAATGCCAAGCAGAATATAAAAGGGTGTAAAAGGGATCAGCGGGGTTGGACATAACAGGGTGAAGAGCAGGGTCAGGACGAGAAAAGGACTGATCCAGATTGCACTTTCACGAATTGCCAATTTGATGATAAAGGAGTTCATGGTTGTGTAGGTGTAGAGAATGGGGGATAGGGAAGGAGGAACAGGTGAGGAGGTCAGACGGAAATTTCCCGGATGAACAAATCTTCGAGGTTGAGGTTTTCCGCCTCTTTTAAGTGTTCCAGTTCGCCAAGAACCTGTAATCGACCTTGTTTCATGATTGCAACATGATCGACGATCCGTTCAATGTCACTTAAAATGTGGGAACTGAACAGAACGGTTCGGCTTTCATCGCATACAACATCGAGAATTGCCGAGAGAAAATGTCGTCGCATAACAGTATCAAGCCCGGATGCTGGTTCATCCAGAATCATCAGTCGGGCTTTTTGTGCAAGTCCAAGTGAAATAATCATCATTTTCCGTTGACCTTTGGAAAATTCGTCATACCGTTTTCGCCGACTGAGTTGAAACAGTTCGGCGAGTGATTCGAGGAGGGACTGATCCCATTTGGGGTAAAGGTCGGCGGAAAATTGGGCTGCTGAATCGAGGGTGTACCAAGTTGGGAGCTGCATGTTCTCGGAAATGTAGGTGATGTCCTGACGAGTTTTCTCTGACATGCGAATTGGCGGTTCGCCGAGAATCAGGATTTCCCCCTGATCGGGTTGGAGATGACCGAGCATCATCCGAATTGCGGTTGTTTTGCCCGCTCCATTTGCGCCGAGCAGACCAAATGCGGAACCGGTTGGGACGGAGAAGGACAATTGATCGACTGCGAGCGTGAGATCATCGTCGGAACCAAAAGTCCGGGTTACGTTTTTGAATTCAATGACGGACATGATAGGGAATAGGGGTTGGGGGATTGGGAATAGAGATGAGGAAAGGGAATTTTGAATAACGATTAGAGATGAGGGGGCAGATGTTAAGGATGTGGGACTTCTTTTTGGGTTAAAGGTTGGTTTCGCTTTTGATTTTTTCATGTTCTTCCTCCAAAACCGTTTGAAGTTCCTCGTATTGCAACCCAAAACGGAATCCTTCAACCAAATAGGTGATTGCAATTCGTTTCAACGTTTCGCTGATATAGAGCGTTGAAAAGGGGGAAGGACCGTCTGCGACAAAAACGCCCAAACCGGGTTTTTGAATGACGACCCCTTCTTTGGCAAGTTGGGCGAAAATGCGACTACATGTTGTCGGGTTAATCTTTAACTCTTTTGCCAATTGGCGGACAGAGGGGAGACGGTCCCCAGATTTCAGTCGTTGCGTGATAATTAACCGCTTGATTTGCAGCACCACTTGTTGCGTAAGCGGTTCAGGACTGTGATAATCAAGAGTGATGTTCATAGGGAGATAGGGGATAGGGACTGGGGAATAGGGGATAGGGGGAGACCGCGAACACGTTTTGCGAAAGGAGCGGCGTTTGCGTTTTTGAATCACGGAAAATTTCAAGGAGCAAAAAAGCAGCACTTGTCAGACCATCTGTATTACATAATATCATACAGTTTTTGAAATGTCAACACTTTTTTTGTTTTTGAACTTTTTTCCGTTGAAAAAAATACCGCGACTTTGCCGTTCTCTTGAGGTATTTGGAAAAATTTTTCTGCTCTCACTTTATTTTCAGACACACTTGGGTTAGACTGGAAACAACAATTCATCTCGTTATTGCGGTTCTATTCCGTTTGTCCTTTTATACCAGTCAATGAGGTCTTTTCATGGGATCAGGGTCCGACTTTGTCGTTGAAACACGAAACCTGACAAAAATTTATCGGGATTTCTGGGGTCGTCAGAAAGTACGCGCCCTTAAAGCACTCGACCTCGAAATTCGTCGAGGAGAGGTTTTTGGTCTGCTCGGTCCGAACGGTTCGGGTAAAACAACAACGATTAAACTTCTCTTGGGGCTTTTGTTTCCAACGAGCGGGGACATCTTTGTTCTTGGGAAAAAGGCGACCGATGTTGAGAAAAATCAGAAAATAGGGTACTTACCTGAAGAATCCTATCTTTATCGATTTCTCAACGCCGAAGAAACGCTCGATTTTTATGGTCGTCTCTTCAAACTTCCTGGGGCGGTCCGACGACAACGGGTTTCGCAGCTGATTACTATGGTCGGTCTGGAATCCGCCCGAAAACGCCAACTTCGTGAATACTCCAAAGGAATGTCCCGGCGTATTGGTTTAGCACAAGCTCTGATTAACGATCCTGAGTTGATTTTGTTGGACGAACCAACAAGTGGATTGGACCCGATTGGGACGCGGAATATGAAAGACTTGATTCTGGAGCTGAAATCACAAGGCAAAACCGTCATCATGTCCAGTCATCTTCTCGCCGACGTTCAGGATGTTTGTGACCGAATCGGTATTCTTTATCAGGGCGAGTTGAAAGAATTGGGTCGGGTCGAGGATTTGTTGAAAATTTCGGACCAAACGGAAATCCGAGCGTCGGGACTGAGTGATTCGGCCCGAAAGAAAATCGAAGCGATCATTGCAGAAGACAAGAGCAAGTTGTTGTTTTCAGGACATCCAACAACGACGTTGGAAGATTTGTTCCTTAACATTATTGCGGAAAGTGAAGCCCGACCTGGTTTGCGTGTTCGGGGAGGAGGGGATAAGGCATGATTTTAGAGAAAAAAGTTCTTCCATTTGAACAATGGATCGGACCTGCGTTTTTGCATTGGGCAGGCGCAATGGGAATTCTCCTGCTCCTCGCCCTCATTGTCAGCTTTATCATTGCTGTTCTAAGATACGGATTCCGTTCCTCGTTCGTGTTTTGGATTCAGGCAATTCAGCGCGGTTTTGCCGATTTTTTCCTTCTCTCGCCCCGTCGAACTTGGGCAATTGCGAGATTGACCGTCAAAGAGTCAATCCGACGTCGCGTGCTTATCGTTTGTCTTGTTTTTTTGGTCATCCTCATGTTCGCCGGTTGGTATCTCGATCCAAGCGGTTTGGACCCGGCCCGACTCTACCTTTCTTTTGTTCTCTCGGCAACCAGTTACCTTGTCCTCTTGTTGGGACTCTTTTTAAGTGCATTTGGTTTGCCGACCGAAATTAAGACGAAAACAATTTACACGATTGTGACGAAACCTGTTCGTCCAAGTGAAATCGTTTTAGGGCGGATGTTGGGTGTGACCGTTGTCGGTTCGGTTATTTTGGCGTTTATGACGATTATGAGTTATTTTTTCGTCAACGAAACATTGAATCATCGACACATATTAACAGAGCAAGCGGATTTGACGGAAGTACCGAAACCTGGAGGGATTGGGGCGGATAATCCGCGCCGTTTGATACAGCAGGGAGAGACCCGAATTGCGAACGCACATCGACATCGTGTTGAAATCTATGCAGATGGTTCTTCATACGTCGATATGGTTAATGGACATACACATACCGTTCGTGTTGAAGAAGGATCGGACCGACAGAAGCGTTATATTGTCGAACCGGCTGTTGGAACGATGCAAGCGCGAGTACCGGTTTATGGAAAGTTGCTTTTTAGGGGCCAAGATGGTTGGGAAACGGATCGAGGGGTCAATACCGGCAATGAATGGGGGTATCGTAGTTACATTAGTGGAGGGGGAGTTGGTCTCAGTGTAGGTTCAGGAGCTCCCAAAGACGTTGCCAATCAGAATGCGGCCTTTTGGACATTTTCGGAGATTACCCCGGAAAAATTTCCAAATGGATTACCAATTGAAATGACGTTTTGGGTTTTCAGGACGCATAAAGGGGATATTGAGAAACGGATCAATGCAACATTGTCGTTGAGGAATCCGCAAACAGGTCTTTTTGTCGATGTTGCGCCTTTTAGTACGGATGAACGTTTAACGAAGTCGCTTTTTATACCTCGTGAGATTGAGTCGGGTTTCGCAGAAATCACGCAGAATCGAAAACGGTTGCCGAATACGGGCAAAGAGATTTTTACACCGTCGGATGCAGAGTGTGAACGGAATGAGGTCTTGACAGCGAAACGTCCATTTGATCTTTTTGAAGATTTATGTTCGGACGGAAATCTTGAGATATGGTTGCGTTGCGACGACATTCGTCAATATATTGGGGTTGCAGAAGCGGATTTGTATATTCGAGGGGAAGATGCGTCGATTCTTCTGAATTTTGCGAAAGGTTTCTTTGGTATTTGGCAACAGATGGTGTTGGTGATTGCTTTTGGAGTCGTGCTGAGCACGTTTTTGAGTGGACCGGTTTCCATGCTCGCAACATTGGGGATTACGGTTGCTGGATTTTTCAAGTCGCTTTTGCTCAGTATAGGACTTCTGCGAGAACTTGGCGGGGGACCGACAGAAGCGTTTGTCCGATTGGTGACGCAGAAGAATCTGGTGATTGATCTTCCAACCGGTTTTTCGACGACCTTCGTCAAAGCGGTTGATTTTATATTGGGGATGTTTCTTGCGATTATCGCGCAGGTTATTCCCCCCCTTTCCGATTTTTATTTGAACTATTTGGCCCTTTCGAGCGGATTTGATATACCGATCAATTGGTTGTTGCAGAATTTAATGGTGACATTGGGTTATGCGTTTCCATTGTTTATTACAGGTTATCTTATTTTGAGTCGGCGTGAAATCGCAAGGTAAAAGGGAGAACAGGATATACAGGAGAGAGAAGTCATGACAGCACAACGAGCGTATTATCGTCGAATATTTTATGGTGTGATTATTTTGGTTCTACTTTTGCCGTTGTACCTTTTAGGACGTCCGGCGACGTTGCGTATGACGCCGGACGGACTGCAAGTGCAGCAGGGCGGGGTTTTGGCGAAGATTCTTGCGGAAGAGGAGTTGGCTTCTTCGCAGGTTGGTGAGATTGACCCGGCAAGTAGTGCGATCCAGTTGGCGACGTTTGGACTGAAAGGAGTTGCAATTGCGATTCTTTGGAATCAGTCGCAGGAGTTTCAGAAGAAACGGGATTGGAACAATGTGATTGCGGCGAGCAACCAGTTGATTCGTCTGGAACCGCATTTCACGTCGATTTGGGAATTTGTCAGTTGGCAATTTGCGTATAATGCGTCGGCACAATTTGATGATTACCGTGAACGGTATCGTTGGGTGATTCGCGGATTCGATTTTGTTGTGGACGGAACGAAATACAATCGGACCTCGCCGATTCTTTTTCACAAAGCGGGTTGGACGATTTCGCAGCGATTGGGAATTGCCGACGAGAAGGAGCAATTTCGGCGATTATTTCGGGAAGATGATGATTTTCATACTCGATACCACACTCCTTCATTGGCGGAGAGGGACAACTGGCGGATTGGTCGGAATTGGTATTTGCAGTCAGAGGACATGGTTCAGAATGGGGCAAATCTCGGGAAGATGTCGGAACCGTTGTTTTACATGCATTCTCGCATGAACTTAATTCATTATGTCCAATGGAGGGAGTTGGAGGGATTTTTTGGTGAGGATGGTCAAGGAGAGGAAATCAAGGCATTATGGGATGTTGCGGAGCAAGCATGGAGAGACTATGGTCGCAAGGAGTTTAAGACACCGATTCAGAAGCAGGATGGAACGTATTGGATGACATCGTTCTTACGATATGATGACTGCACGGAGCAGATTGCGGAGCTGACGAAAGAATTGCAGGGGTTGGAACCGGGACTTTTGGAGCGATTGGTGCTTGAGAACTGGGAAAAATTGCGAGAACGTTCCAATGGAGAAGCGTTACAAGCAAGTCTTTTGGAATGGTTGGCGGAAGGGGGCGATCAGGCGACGATTATTCGAGCTTATTTGGACGAGAAGGAGCCGGGTTGGGTTGATCGTTTTCTCGAAATTCAGGATCAGACACGTCGGGCTATATTGGGTGTTGATGCTGGTATTCTGGAGAAGCCCTCTGTGTTGTTGACCGATCAGGAAGAGGCCGTTGTGACGAATATGGGGAATGTTTATCAACGGTTGATAGGGGAAGCGAGGTCGCAATTTCATGATTTTACCGTCAAGTTAATCGTCGATAACATATCAGATCGTGATTTACGCGGTCGGGCGTTGGAAATCCAGAATGAGATTGCTGGATTGGACCTTGAGAAGCAGGTTTCGCAGTCAATCCGTGAACTGGTCAATTACCCTCATCGAATCCGGGAATTTAGATTTGAAAAACAGGATGATGCGATTCAGGCCCGTCGAAAGGTTTTTGAGGGGCGAAAGGTCTTTCGGGAAGGGGAGCTGAGTATGTCTGACCGACTTTGGGTTGAAGCCCTCCAACATTGGGAGAACATGGTCGAGACCCCTGAATTTGGTGAAATGGTGAAGGAGGATTGGTTGTTTACACGAGATATTCTGGAATTTTTGGACCGGTATGTGGTTATTCTCGATGCTCGTGAAAAGGTGTTTCCTGAACACTATCCCTTACGAGCATTTGTCAAACGCAATTTGATTCGTGATATGCAGTATACTGGTCAGGACAAGAAAGCCGAGATGTTGGAGGAATTGCTGGAAAAAGGAGAATATGAACAGGTAATGGTTGGTGTTAAATCCTTGTTGCAGGATTTAACGACATTGAATCAGATCAATCAACACATGAAATTGGGAGCCGTTCCAGAGATAAAGGAAGCGTCGATCAAAGCGGTTTCGGTTTTTGTTCGTTGTCTGATGCAGTTGGGACAACCAATTCCAAAGACATTACCAGATGTTACATTGAGGTTGTATGTTGATTTGATGCTCAAACATGATCCTTTACAATGGAAAGCGGTTGAGCTTTCTAACACGGGTCTTTCCTTATGTGCCGATGAGCAGTATGCCGCTTCACAGCAAATGTTGGAACAGGCGGTTGAACAATGGAACCAAGTGTTACATCGTTATCCTTTATTGTATTCACAACCTTCCTCCGTTTATTATGGTGTGATTGGTCGGGTTGCACAAAGTTACAAGAAGACCCTCGAAATGCAAGGTAAGGGACTTCCTGAGAATTTTACGTTGGGGATGTTTTTGTAGACGACACCGACCGAGAAAGCAACCGAATAAGGAAAGATGTCACGATTGTCCCCCCAACAATCCCGATTGCAGGATGATCTTCGCGGTTTGATCGAGGGGGAAGTTCGTTGTGATGTTGTGACTCAACAACTTTATGCAACGGATGCTAGTCCTTTTGAGATACGACCGCAAGGAGTTGTTTGGCCCCGGACAAGGGATGATGTTGTGCAATGTGTTCGATATGCGGGGGAAAACAACATATCGATTCATGCAAGAGGATCGGGGACAGGTCGAAATGGGGGGGCACTTGGAAAGGGGCTGATTCTTGATTTTTCCCGTTATATGAGGCGTGTGATTCATTCGGAGGAGGATTGGGTTCGTGTTCAGCCGGGTTTGACATTGAGCCGTTTGAATCAGCATCTTGGGCGGTTGCATCAACGCCGGATCGGTCCTGATCCGGGTTTTCGACCAACGACAACTTTGGGGAGTGTTTTGGGGGGAGATGGAGCCGGTTCTCGTTGGTTGAAATACGGTTCGCCCCGCAATCATGTGCGTTCGTTGGAAGTGGTTTTGGCGAACGGAGAGGTGTTGGAATTGCATTGTCCTGACTTTGCAATGAAGTTGTACGGACAAGAAGGGATTGGGATTGGAGAAGAAAATGCCTCTTTGAATCGGCAGACATTGTTGAACCGGCAATTGTTGAATCGGCAAAGGACGTTGGATCGCTCTGTTGCTGAAGAAGACGGGCAGTCGGTTTTTTCGGGAAGTCTCAACCGTCTCAATCACGAGCTAAAATCGATTTTAAGTCCGGTCCAACAAGAAATTGGACGATTGCAGCTGGAGAACCGGCCGGATCGGTCAGGATACCGTTTGAACGGCGTGTTGTCTGGTATCTCAACGTCGATTGGAACGGTCACGTCGCCTTATCGTTCTGACGACCTTACATTGCAAGCGTCAAACGGTTTGACGCCGGAAATTTCAAATGGTCTTGAATCGAATCGGTCGCAATCGGTCACGCAAATAGTCGCGCAAACCGTTGAGCAATCGGTCGATTGGTCACGATTGTTCGTTGGAAGTGAGGGAACACTCGGTCTGATTACAGAAGCAACCCTTAAAACAGTTCCACTTCCGTTTGCCGAAAATAGCGTTCTGTTACTTTTTGACTCGCTCGAACAGGCCGTTCGGTCGATTCCTCGCATTCTTGATTATCAGCCCTCTGTTTGCGATTTAATGGATCGACGTCGGGTCAATATGGTCCGGGATGAAGACAAACGGGCGCAGCTCTATCTTCCCCAAGAGTCTGAAGCCGCAATTCTTGTTGAAGTGGATGATGAAACCAACAGAGGGGTTCAGGATCGATTACTTGAACTGGTTGAGGGGATACAAACGAGTGAAAAAGCCTGTTTTGGAACCTGTGTTGCCGAAGAAGAACAGGAACGGTTCCTCTTTCGATCCTTTTTTGATCGAGGTGAACTCGCCCTTGCCCGAATGCCGTATACCGTTTACTCTCTTCCCCTCATCAACGGTATTTTCGTCCCTGTTGAAAAGATGCCGCATTTTCTGCTCAATATACAGAACTTGTGTAAACGCAATGAGGTTTCAGCGTCCTTTTTCGGGCCGATTGGTCAAGGTCAGTTGGACATCCAACTCCTCATTCCTCGTTCCTGCGATTCGATTGCCGATCTGTTGAATCACTTATGCCGGGAACTGTTTGTTGAAGTGTTACATCACAACGGTTCGATCAGTTGTTCAGGTGTACTTGGCATAACGGGAACACCTTTCCTACGTTTACAGCATGAACTGTTGTACCCCTTTTTCCGCCAAATCAAAGAGTTGCTCGATCCGCAACAAATTTTGAACCCGGGAAAGGTCGTTGCCAGTTCCATTGAAGAGGAATCCGATTGGAGTCGGTTATTACGCCTAAAAAAAGGGGGGTAAGGTTAGATGTGTTTTTGACCCGATTGAACGGGATACCTCGACGTATTCACGATTTTGCGGTATAACAATTCTTACGGTATAACGAAAATGCGCTCAATCGTCTCTGTTTTTTCAAAATGGACCCGGGTCAAAATTAGTTTTGCCCTTTTTGTGGAAACAGACCGACAAAATGCGGTTGAAACCCTTTTAACGGTATAATTTAATTTGACACGGTTCCAAAGAATTATTCTGGAAACTCCAACAAAAACGTACACGAACAATGATGAAACTGCCTGATTACTGTCGAACGGTTGCCGAAAATGCGAAAGAAGCATCTTATGGAATGTCGCTCATTACTGGAGAGCAGAAGAATCATTGGTTGAAAACGGTTGCCCGAATGATTAAAGAACAGGAAACGGCGATTCTTTATGAGAATCAGAAGGATTTGGATGCTGCGCCCGGGTTTGGTCTGACGGATGCTGAGACGGACCGATTGCTGTTGAATCCGAAACGACTTTTGGGCATCATTCACGCTCTTGAAGAGATCGCAATGTTTCCCGACCCGATTGGAAGTATCATTGAATCGAAAATCCGTCCTAACGGTCTGGAAGTACAAAAAGTCCGCGTCCCGCTTGGAGTTGTCTTCTTTATTTATGAATCACGTCCGAATGTAACCCCGGATGCAGCTGCAATTTGTGTGAAAAGCTCCAACGCCGTTATTTTGCGGGGCGGAAAAGAAGCATTTCATTCCAACATGATGTTTGCCCGATTGTTGCAGGAAGCAGGAAGAGAAGCAGGACTGCCTGAACATGTTGTGCAACTTGTTGAAACGACAGATCGAGAAGCAGTTGGTCATTTTCTCAAGATGCCCGAGTCCATTGACGTTGCGATTCCCCGGGGAGGTGAAAGTCTGATTCGCCGAGTCAGCGAAGAAGCCCAGATGCCGGTTATTAAACATTTTGCGGGCAATTGTCATGTTTATATCGATCAATACGCCGATATTGATGTTGCGGAAAAAGTGCTTATTAACGCAAAATGTCAAAGAATGGGCGTGTGTAATGCAGCAGAATCATTGGTTGTACATCGAAGTATTGCGGAAGAGGTATTACCGCGAATTGCCGTTTCGTTGAAAAACAATGGAATTGAGATGCGAGGGGATGAAACGGTTTGTTCATTGATTGAAGAGGCTCAATCGGCGATTGAGGCGGATTACAAAAAAGAGTATCATGGACCGGTCATTTCAATCCGGGTCGTCGATTCACTCAATGCGGCGATTGAACATATCAATCGGTATAGTGATCAACACACAGAAGCGATTATTACGAAGGATTTGGCGTCCGCGCGTGAATTTGCGAGACGGATTGACAGTTCGGCGGTCATGATTAACGCAAGTACACGGTTTAATGACGGGGGAGAATTTGGGTTGGGCGCGGAAATCGGAATCAGTACCGACAAATTTCATGCAAGAGGTCCTTGCGGGATAAATGAACTGACGAGTTATAAGTATATTGTGTACGGAACGGGGCAGATCAGAGAATAATCAAATCGGCGAATACAAAAATTTGGGGAATACAAAAAAGAAGGGGGCGAGGAATGAAGAGGAGAGAAAATGACTGATTATCGCGCAAAATTGTTGGTTGCAGCCCCTTCTTTGAGCGATCCCCAGTTCCGACATGCGGTCGTGTTGGTCCTGTATGGTTCCGACGAAGAAGCATTTGGTTTGGTTTTGAATCGAGAGTCGGACAAACGTGTTGCTGAAATCTGGCAGAGTCTTTACGGTCAGGAATGTGCAGCGCAACAGCATTTATTTGTTGGAGGACCGGTTTTGGGACCAATGATTGCACTCCATACGAATCGGACGATTGCGGATGCAGAAATCACGACGGGTCTTTATTTTTCAACCGATAAGGACGCGATTGACGAATTGGTTGCCAATCCACTTCAGCCGTTTCGGTTATACATTGGCGGAGCTGGTTGGGGCAAGAATCAGCTCGCCGAAGAAATCAATCAGGGAGCTTGGTATGTTTTGCCGGGCAAAATGGGGGATGTGTTTGAAGACCCGACTGAAATCTGGCGGAAATCACTTGCTCGGGCCGGACATGGTTTTTTGGCAAACATGTTACATCGAAAAAATCTTTCTGATGATCCTATGATGAACTGAAAAGGCAGAATTTTTGTGTCGATTCTGTCGATCTTGTGACAAATTCCAGAAAAAAACGCAATTTTTTAACGTTATTTTTAGAAAAACCGTTTTTTTGGTTGCAATTTTCATGGAAATACCCGGATTTCACTTGACATCCAGTTTCGGTAATGCTAGAATGGGTTAAATGTTGCGATTGGAAATGCGTTTGCAACCTCTTGGTTGCACCTGTTTTCTTTCGCCCCTTCCTTTTTTGTTTCTTTTGATTGGAAAATAACATGCCCAAAAAATCAGCTCCCAAAAAAGTCGCCAAACCTGTTAGCGCAGCCAAATCGGCCAAAATCGTGAAAAAAGCGACACCTAAAACAGCATCCAAAACGGCATCTGCTTCAAAAGTGGTTCCCGCTCTGAAAACGGTTCCTGCACCCAAAAGCGTTCCTGCTTCAAAAAAATCGGCTCAAGCGGTCAAGCAATCCGTTGCAAGTCGGGCCGGACGACCTAAAGGAACCGGGAAATACGGTTGTGACACGAAAGTCGTTCGCGTTCCCGTTCATCTCGTTACTGAGATTCACACGTTTATTGTTAAGAAAATCAAAACCGAGCAAAAAGCAGGAAAATAGTGCCCGCTTTGTTTAAGCAAGAACGGTCCAAAGTCGTTTAGTACCCCAATTCATTCGACAAAGATGTCGGGACGTTTTTCCGGCATCTTTGTTGGTCGTTGTGAAAATCAGGTGTTGTGAAAACCAAGATTCCTCAATCAGGGGTTTCAAAATCGCGGGGTTCCTCAAGATCGACAGTGCAGTATGAAGAAAATTACGACGAAAATTACGATGTCGGGACGTTCGGTTCGTGAACGTCATTTGAGGTACTGCGCTGTATGACTTCACGAAGGAGTTCACGCGACGATTCAACAACGCAGTTTTCTAGGATTCGTCCGAACACATAACCGAGACAGGCAAAAACGCACATGAGAGAACACGTCTGAGATAAGATCAAATCAGGCGTTTTTCTTTCGGACAAACCGAGGAGAATACTCAGAATCATCACCAAAAGGGTCAGAAAAACCGTACATGTTAACGCAAGTGTCTTGGGACGATCTTTTTTAGATTCCGGTCGTGTTTTACGCTCAAATTTTTTCCGTTCCCGTTCAATCCAAAGACGGAGCAGGACAGGATCGGTCGTTTGCGGAATTGAAACCGTTTTCAGGAATGATTCAAAACCATTTTCCTGACTTTCTTGATTTTTCCCAAACAACGCATTTTTCCCATTTTTGTGTTGGGGTTGTTCCTCTTGACCGGATTCATTGATCTCTTGGTCGCTCACTACGTTTTCTCCTTGAACCAACGGGTTGTGTGTAACCTGCTCTCAGAGTAATCGGTCGTTATAATCGGAAAAGTTTAGCTATATTTTCTTTTTTGAAGGAGCTGTACACAAGGACATTTTACCTTTATGTCCTATTTTGTTTATTCAATCCAATTTTCAGCGATCCAGGGAGTTGGTCGGACGACACGAGTTCCGAATTTGCCGATCCAACCATCTCGGGCAGAATCAGGGTTTGGATTTCCGTGAAAGACAACAATTTTGGCGTCTTGCGGTTTTTTAGGGGTCAACAAATAGTTTATTGGAAAGGGCTGCATACAATGTCGTTTGAAACTCCGACACCAACTGTCCGGCCAATACTCTAAAATTCCTTTAGAATGGACAAAATGGGAGAGATAGGCCTGTTCATTTCGGTGTTGACGACGGACTTCTTCACCATGTTGAAGGAAGTGGTCCAGAATATCTGGGTGTTTACCTATTTCAAATCGAAAGACAGAGGAATTGCCAATTACCTTGTCCTTGAACCCCCATTCATGAACAATGAGAAACTCTCCCGGTTGAGTGAAAAAAGGTTCCAGATCGTCCAAAATGAGGACATCGAGATCGAGAAATAAAGCCCGACCTTGCAGATCAGCCAATTGTCGTTGAAAAAGGGTCAGTTTTCTCCAACCGCGTTCAGGAAGATGTTCGGGCAAATTCAGTTCCGGCAAAGGTCGGACATCAATACCGGGGTTCAATCCCTCTCCATTTTCCGTGAAACAGACAAAACGATAAGGAGTTTTCAGATGACGTCGGACCATTCCGGCGAGAGTATTGACGTAATTGGGGCCGAATTTGGAGCCCCATTTCATGCAGATAATGTTGTCCATAACCTCAAACAGAGTTATAATGTTGTTCCGATTGATACTCAAACCGGTTCGATTGATCTTCAGACCCGTTCAAAAGGGAACGAGTTTAGATTTTAATGGATGATTTTTGAGCACGACAGAAAAGGGCATTATATCGTGAGGACTGAAGTTTGCAACAATTACGGGAATGATGATGAAATATTTTACAGAAGTGTTTGAAGCGATTGCCAGAATTGAAGAACCGGAAGAACGGGCAAGTCAACATTTGCAGACGGTCAGGTCGTATTTTGAAGCGGGATACACAGAAGGACTTTCTGTCCTGTTAGACGAATCTCTTCAGTTGATACATTCGTTGCGTGATCCGCGACAAAAACTGTTTCTCTTGCGAAAAATGGGACAAAATTTGGCTTCCATGTTTCGATTTGAAGCGGCTTTATATCGATTGAGTGAAATGGACCAATTGCAACTTGATCCGGCTGTATTGAAGTCAGATCGGTTTTTGGAAGATTTGGACGAACAGAAGAATGCGTTACTTGCGTGTATTGCAAAGGAGCAGGTTCAGTCGGGTTTGTTGGAAGAAGCGTTGAAAACAGCTGAACAGATCAGTGATTTGGACGATTATGAGCAAACTCTTATTGAGATTGCCCGACGTGAAGACCGGCTTGACTGTCTTGCCCGAATTGGCGAATTGCTTGAGAATCCTGAAAACCTTTTCATTATCTGGGACCATACAGCCTGTTTAGAGCATTTGGCGGGAAATGTGGAAGAAGCGGAAAAGGCAATTAACAAGGCATTTGAAATTGCGACTCGGGAGATTACAGACATTTCCAAACGCGATGTTGCGTTGCTCCAGATTGCCAAGTATCATCTATTTTGGCAGAGTCCTGTTGAAATTTGGGAAAACCTTTTTACTCGGATTCAACAACCGCAAGAGCGTTGTACAGCCCAAGTTACTTATGCTCTTTATCATTTTGATCGTAATGAAATGGAACGTACACACCTTGCACTCGATAAAGCAACCCGGGAAGTTGACAAAATCAAGGACGTTTCGCAACAAATTGCCGTTTGTAAAGCATTAGGTCAGGCATTTGCTCATTGTCGTGACCCTGAGAATTCCAAACGCTATTTTAATGCCGGAATCCGAATTGCATCACGCGAGTCCAACGCCTATTCACAAATTCGTTTTCTGAGCGAATTGGCCGAATCAATGAACGATTCGGGTTTTCACAAAAATGCGTTGAAGATACTCCAACAAGTCATAAACGTTGCTGAGTCTGTTGAGAATCTTTACCTGCGATGTTACTATTTACGCGAAATTGTTGAACAAATGGTCCGCAACCATTTTGTGGATGAAGCCCTTGCGCTGATTGAGAAAATGGATGAAACGGCAGTCGCCGATTTTGAGGATGATTCCGTCATTTCGGCGTCCGAACAACATTTTGCGTTGCTGCATCAAAAAAGTTTGATGTTCTCGCAAACAGCTCGACAGTTGCGAGAAATGGGAGAGACAGAAGACATCTATTCTCCGTTAATGAAGAATGCGTTTGAATTGGCCCGAAAGATTGGCGATCCAATTATTCGAGCGGAATCAATCCGCAAAATCGCCGAACTCGAACACTGTTAACCAACTGTACTATTCAGATGAAAAGAATTATTGACTTCGTTTGCACCTTTTTCTTCTGTGTCTCGTTCTTGGTTTTTTTTGGCGTCACACTCATTGCCGAGGAGCCGGAAAATCTTGCTCAGAAAGCAAAAGTGTCGGCCAATTCCGAGTACAACGATCAGTACAAGGCGGAATTTGCGGTTGACGGGATCATTCCCGGCGAAGGAAGCGGGGCAGGTGATCTTGCTCACAGTTGGTGTGTGAACAATGAAATTGCGAACAATTACGGCGAATTCATTTTACGTTGGAACCGACCGATTGAGGTTGCTGAAATCGTTTATTGGGGACGAACATCATTCTTTGTTTCCGAGTGTTGGAAAGATTATGAAGTGTATTTGGACAATCAGAGAGACCCGGTTGTAACCGGTCAATTCAAGATGGAATCGGGACCTCAACCGATTAGGATTCCGAAACAGCGGGTTCGTCGAATTCGACTGGTCTTCAAAAATTCGTATGGAGGACCGAATCCGGGCGCAGCCGAAATCATGGTCTTTGCCCGAAATTTGACACAAGTGGAGTTAAAACGATTTGGCGGAACCGTTCAATCCCCCAACATCAGCGAATTGGGGTTGGAACAACAACGGTTTCTTCTTAACGGTCTGGAAAAATTCATTGTCCTAAAACGACATGAAATCGAAGCATCTCATGTTTACACCTATCATTATGAAGGTTTCAAACCGGGAGGAGGTCTTTATCTGTTCGACTCTCAGGAGTTGGTGAAAAATCCGGGGTCTGAGGGGATTCCGCTTGTTTTGACCCCCAACGGACAGATTCTCGACGCGGATTTGTCGTATGATGGAAAAACGATCCTTTTCAGTTGGCGAGAATCACAAGCGGAACCGTATCATCTTTGGAAAATTCAGACAGACGGAACGGGTTTGCAACAGTTAAGCGAGGGACCTTGGCATGATTATAATGCGTGTTGGTTGCCGGACGGACAGATTGCGTTTTTGAGTAGTCGATCCCCCCAATTCGCCTATTGTTGGAATGCCCCGGTCGGTGTTTTACATCGGATGAAACCGGACGGTTCCGATTTGGTTCAACTGTCGGCCAATTATTTGAATGATTTTACTCCGACGGTTTTGGAGGACGGGCGTTTGATTTATAGTCGTTGGGAATATGTGGACCGACCGGCGATTCCGATTCAGTCTCTTTGGACAATTCACGCAGACGGAACGAATTTGCAGGTTTATTTTGGGAATCGGGTTCTTTCTCCTGCAACATTTATGGAAGCGAGACAAATTCCCGGCACAGATCAGGTTGTTTGTACAATGACGGGGCACAACGGGCCGACTCGGGGTGCTGTTGGAATTCTGGACCGTCGTTTTGGGGTTAATGAACAGGATGCAATTCAGAACATAACCCCGGAAATTCCGGTTGATCGGGTCAATCGGGGAGATGGTAATTCTTGGTCGAAACAGGTTTATTCCGGTCCCTATCCCCTTGATTCCGAACGGTTTCTCGTTTCAGCGCGGGGTCCGTTGGTGATTCGGACCTTTGCCCTTGATGTTGAGGGTGTAAAACCAGAATTGGAAGCGACTCTTCTGTCAAAACCGAATGACGGGATGCAGTATCTTTGTGCAATTCCTGTTCGTCCCCGACCTGTTCCGATTGTTCCTCACAGTGATATTTTGGCCCGATTGGAGTTAAGCAAAGAGGAACGAGAGCGGGAACAACCGTTTGCGACGATTGCAATGCAAGACGTTTATCAAGGGTTGGAACCTGAAGTCGAACGAGGTGAGGTTGCTGCAATTCGGATCGTCCGTGAAATGCAGAAAACAGTCCGAATTGAGCCAAATCTCCGTTCATTCGGGTTCCAGTTCCCGACCATCTCTTGCGGGGCAACTTACGCCGGGAAAATGGTGCTCGGAGATGTCCCTGTTGCAGAAGATGGTTCAGCCTATTTCAAGGTTGGAACCGGCATAACCCGAATTGCAAAAGGATATGGGGACCAACAACTGCGCAGTAATCAAGGGGATGTTCCCGAGTTGGTTCCAACAACGGGACCGATTTACTTTATTGCGCTCGATAAAGAAGGTCGGGCAATTCAGCGAATGAGGTCCTTCACGCATCTTATGCCCGGCGAACGCCAATCCTGTGTCGGTTGTCATGATGAACGACGATCAAGTCCTCCTTCGACGACGAAATTGGCGATTCAAACGGGAAGTGACCCGGTTGAGCCGGTTTTGCCGGATTGGGCGGACGTTTCAATGCTCGAACCAGATCGGGCCGCTTTTTCCCCCGGTTTCGATTACGTCCGAACTGTCCAACCGGTTTGGAATCAATACTGTATTGAATGTCACAATCCGAAAGAATCTCCAAAAGGAATTGATTTAACGGGCGGATTCACGGAATACTTCAACGTTTCCTACGATGTTCTTGCATCTGAGCAACAAGGACCGGGCGGAAGTCCCTATGTCAGTTGGATTCCAACCTACAACGGTCAGGAACAAAACATTTTGAACATTCGCCCCAAATCATGGGGTTCTTACAACAGTCCTCTTGCCGAACTGATTCGGTCGGGACACCCGGACGAAAAGGGGAAAAAACGGTTTGAAATGGATGAAGCAAGTCGTCGAAAAGTGTTTGCTTGGATCGACCTGAATGTTCCGTATTATGCGTCAAGCGAATCCTCACATCCCGAAGTCCTCGGTTGTCGCCGAATTTATCCCGAAAAACTCGACGTCGTTCTGAACGACATTGGTCAACGTCGTTGCGCCGAATGTCATTCCAACGGAAACGTAGGACGTCGGGATTGGATACGACGGACTCAAAACCAATTCCAGTATTCCGAAGAAGATTCGGCGGGAATTGTTCCAAGACGGAATTGGGTCAGAATAACAGAGCCGGAACTGAATCCATTTTTACTTGCCCCGCTTGCCAAATCGGCAGGAGGAACGGAAAAATGCGGTCGGGCCGTTTTTTCCGACCGAAACGACCCGGATTACAAGCGGATTCTCGAAACTTTTGGGTCGATTCAGGAATCATTGTCGGTCCGTCCCCGAATTGACATGCCAAATGGTGTTCCCGCGCCAGATGTCTGCCGACTCACACATTAGGACCGGGAACGCGGGCATCTTGCCCGCATTGTCCCCCCGACAGGATTCAGGATTGTTTGATCCCAAGTGCTCTTGCAATTTGCCGAATTGCTTGTCGAATCCGATCCTCTTTTTCAACAAGGGCAAGTCGGAGATAACCTTCTCCGGCCGGGCCGAATGCTGCGCCGGGACTGACAACAACGTCGGCTTCACGGAGCAATTTCATTGCAAAGTCCATTGAATTCATCTGCAAATCCCAAGGTTCGGGGATTTTCTGCCAAACAAACATGGACGCTTTAGGTCGGACAACGGGCCAACCTAACCGGGTTAGACCGTCACAAAGCACGTCTCGACGTTTCTGGTAAACCTTTGCCTGTTCGGAAACGGCTGCTTCATGATCTCTCAGAGCAACAATCGCGGCGATCTGAATGGGGGCAAACGTCCCATAATCATAATAACTTTTAATCGTCGAGAGAGCACGAATCATTTCCTTGTTTCCACAACAATACCCGACTCTCCAACCCGCCATACTAAATCCCTTGCTCATTGTACTCAGTTCGACACCGACTTCGATTGCGCCGGGTGTTGCAAGGAAACTGGGGGTTGTGTAACCCTCAAAGTCAACATCAGCATACGCAATGTCGCTTATGACCATAAAACCATATTTTCGGGCCAATTTGACGACATCGACGTAAAACTCCTTTTCGACAACAGTTGCGGTCGGATTATGGGGATAATTGACAATCAACAGTTTCGGTTTCGGATAAAGATGTTCGCAGGAATAGGCAATGTTTGAGAGCAGTTTCTCGGGATTGGTCACTTCGAGGAGCAATTGGTTAGCACCTGCAAGAGCGACCGCATACATGTGAGCGGGATAGGAGGGGGCGGGGACGATTGCGGTATCACCTGCTCCGAGCAGGGCGAGACACATGTGAGAAAAACCCTCTTTGGAACCGAGACAAACGACTGCTTGGGTTTCAGGATCGAGCGAAACATTGTATTTCCGTTGATAACGGAGACAGACTTCGCGTCGAAGTTTGAACATCCCTTTTGCGTGAGAATAACCGTGTAATTTTGGGTCCCGGGCTGATTCGATCAATTTTTCAATGACAGCATCAGCAGGGGGGTCAGAAGGGCTCCCCATTCCGAGGTCAATCACGTCTTCTCCCGCTCGACGCTTTGCATACTTTAGGTTGTTCAGTTCCGCAAAGAGATAGGGAGGAAGTCGCTGAACCCGAGAAGAAACGTTAATTGTGAATGGTGTCGCGTTTTCAACCGGTTGGTCTTCCCGAACTTCTTCGATAAAGGTGTTCATTGATGTAAGCAAAAAAAAGGACCAAAGTGCAATAAAAACGATGTAGCACCTTAGCAAGCAAAAATACCGGGTCTCAGTCTAGCATAACGATTTTCCCGGTCAATCGGTCTGTCAAGAACAAAGAACGGCAAAAAGGATTTCAAACGGCTCCCAAAAACGGTTCCAAAAAACAGCCCCAAAAGTAAGCAATCTGAAGAAGCAATTGGTCAGGGATGTGTCGAGGAGGAGGTTGGAAGAGGTTGGGGAACCAGTTTGAGATTGCGGATTGGGGGAACAGGGGTGAGGGCTTTTTGTGGAGCAGCATTGATCTGATCTGCGGGAGACAGTGTATCTGTCGTTGGTGCTCCATAAGGACGAACAGGAAGGGTGTAGACATTGGAGAGGTCCACTTTCGGATTGTGAGGAGGAACAATCGTGTTAGTTCTTTCCTGTTTATCCAAATCATTGAGCGTATCTGATTGAGGTGATTCTGGACGTTGGTAAAACTTGCGTTCCAATCGTCCCAAACCCTTTGTCAACCCTAAAATGTTCTTGCTCATTATGTATTCCAGAGATTTAAGGTCACTTCGCAAATAGGCATTCCAGAAGACACATGACAATTTTTCCATTGCATTGTAATAAACCGCATTGTTTTTAATGGAAGGAAGGAGCATGTTCCCCGCATATAAATAATGATCGGTTCCAAAGAACGTCAACAAATACTGGTCGTTCTGGAGAATCTGATCGAACGGAATACGTCGTTGAAATGCCCGGGTTGTACCAATGATTCCATCATCTTCTGTTCCGGTTATGAACAGACAGGGGACTTCAATGTTGGCGTAAATCTCAGACAAACGGGCAGATGTTGAGGGAACAGGGGGACTCATTGCAAGGATTGCTTTGATCCGAGAATCTTGGATTGGGGGAAACCCTTCTGGAGCAAGCTGACCTGCTAAAAGCAACGCCGTATAAGCCCCCATGTCATATCCCGCGACTCCAACCCGGGTTAAATCAACCTGTGATTCAACAACCGAATCGGGTTTTTCGGCAAGAACGGTCAATTGTGTCAAGACAAAAAGGATGTCGGAAACCCGGGTTGCACAAGTCCAATTCCGTTCAAACGCTGCTCGTAATTCGTTGACGGGGCGGAGATGACCCCGCCAAACCGTTTCATCACTTCCTATATGTTGGACCGCGACGACGACAAAACCGTTAGATGCCCAATGTTCTCCGAAGTAGGGACAACTTTCCCGGGAACCGCCCAAACCGTGAGAGAAGATAATGACGGGAGTTCCGGGGAGAAGGGGATTGGGCAGGTACATTTTGATTGGAACGGTTCGACGACGTTCGGCATCATAAAGCTGAATATACGTTGTCCGTACAGAGGGGGACTGCGAGGATTGTAACGGTTCAATAAAGGTACTTAATGGTGTTTTGAGAGGTCCCAGCATTTCTGTCCGGCGTGTTCGATTAGACAGATTGTTCAGGAGACGGGACGGACGACTTTGCGCCAAAAAAACATCCTCTTCACTGTTTGCAGCGATTGGTCCAAAGGAGTTCATTTCAGCGATTGCGCCTGTATTGCCCAATGTGCCTGTCCAACCAAAAGTTCCAAACAGATCAGTTTTGTCAATCACGTCGTTTCCATCTGAAATTTCGGATGAATCGGATGAATAGGGGGATGAAGAAGCTAAATCGGCGTCATTCTCTCCTGCTTGTCCTCCATGATACACTTCCTCTTCAACAATGACGCTCACATAATCATTATCGTTGATGTCATCATTATTATCATTGTTCTTATCATCACCATTATCAACATCATCAGTAACATCCTCCTTATCAACAACAGTATTGTCATAGTAGAAGACACCTTTTTCGACTTTGACCGACTCGACACGGATTTTTTCTTCTCTCGTTTCATTCAGTTGCTCGGAAAAAAGAGAAGTTCCTGAAAGGGACAGAAATAGTCCGAGGAAGAGGACAAGAAATGGACGTGCAACGTGCCCTATTCCGATCATCTTCTTAATTTCCGCCAAAATGGTACACATTTGAGTCTCAAATAGACAGGTAGAGAGGGTGTTGAGATAGTAATGAGTCTTGTACAGACAGAAAATGAACGAGGAGGAACGAGGAGGAACAAATGGTTGTGGTTTTCGGGGTTCGAGAAAACAAGAACAAACGGTCCATGTCCATGTACAAGACAGTGTATCGACGTTTTGTGGGGCAAATTTGTGAAAGAGTCAGGGTCTTGTGACGCTTTTTTTTGAATGAATGGTGATTTAGACCGTTTTCCCGGAACTTCAAACACAACCCTTACATCATAAACAATGCGACGTTCTTGACGGGATGTTGTATGACCTGTTTGTTTCCGAAAAACGGTCGATTTGGTCGATTGGGAAAAAACGGTATAATCGCAAAAACTGAAATCGCAAACGGAAAAAAGAGTTGATTCTTTTGCCGAGAGTGTTCCTCGAGTTTGGGAATCCCCAACAATGGGGTATACTTTGTATAGGCCGTGTTAGAATGAACATTTGCCGAACAATTGTCAAAACAGGAAGAATTTATCGATTTTGGCGGTTGTGCGAGAAAGAGATGCGATTTTGGAGTCATTTGGGACTATTTGCCGATGTATCCCAGATGAGGTCTGTTGGTATGTAAAGATTTGTGAAAATAGCTAAAATAGGCAATCCTTATTGAAATTTTGTTGGTCCTTTTGGATCCTTTTTACCTTTATGGGGAGTAACACCATGCGTTTTTGGGACTCGATTTTTGGCAACTCAGACAGTTCAAATAGTGGTAAAACAGAGAATTCAGAGCAAAAAGGTAAAAAGGGAGGTTCAAGAGGACTGTTTGCACCGAATAAGGCGAAGTCCAACCTGACGAATCGTCAACTTCAAATGGAGCAGTTTGAAGTTCGAGAGATGCTCAGTATTGGCGGTCCTCAGTTGAATACTATCTTTGTCAATCAGGACGAGAATCAGGCGATTGATCTGAAATCAACGATGAACATTGCTCCTACATCGTTGCTCTTTCGATTCAGTGAGGGACAGCAGATTGACACGAAAACGTTGACAACCGGAATCGAGGTTTATCGAGCGGGGACAAAGACCCCCGTCCCGATTGGTTCTGTTGAGCTTGGCGATTTCTCGAACGAGGTGATTGTCCGATTTGCCGAAAATCTGCCAAATGACATGTACACCATTTCGTTGATTGGGGGGGACACGAACTCACTTTCACTGAAAAATCTGGACGGAAAAGCCTTTTATAATCCAGATGGACCTGATTACGACCTTCAAAATGTGAAATTTGAGTTGCAATTGGGAGCTCAGGTAACAGCGGTTGTCCCGCAACCGGTTGTGCGGAATACGTCGGGGGGATTGGAACAACAGTCCAACGTGATTGAGGTGTATTTTACGCCGGAAACCGTTCTGAAAAATGCGGGCGACGCAAAATTTTATCAGCTGATCGTCACGAAAAACACCCTGAATCCCGGGGATGATGTCGTCGTTGTTCCGACCCGGGTCGTTTATGAACCGGGTGTTACGGTTGACGGAAAAGTGGTCAATCGGGCCAAATTGTATTTTGAGAAAGATGACACGGGAACGGCGATTACGAATTTGTCAGCTCTTGGAACCGGGTCGTTTCGTCTGCGAATTGGTGAGGAGTATATTGCGACGAACACGCAGATTCTGGACCTGACCGGACAGAATGAGAAGGTCGGGGACACTTTCCATACAGCGTACAATGTCAATCTGAACCTGTTTAACACGGCTCAATCGGGTCCTCAAAGTCTTATCATACAAAGTGAGATTGAACGACAGTATGACCCGACGGAGTATCCGGGCGCAAATGACAATCCCGGACATCGCAGTTTGCCGAACTTTTTTGGGGATAGTACGGAGAATCATTTCTTTGGCGGGGAATCGGTTATGGGATACAATCGGGACGTTTATGACGGACCGAGCATCATTTATTACAACTTCCAGTACATCTTGGGTTCGGTTCTTGACTCGAAAGGGAATCCAACATCGGCGAAATACTACAATAACATCACTGAGACGCAGAAGAATTTGGCGCGACAGGCGCTCGACATGTACTCCCGATATTTGGGGATACAGTTTATTGAGACGGCCGATCAGGGTTTCACGATTGCAATGGGGGATATGGCTTGGTTGGGTCCCGGTCGGGATGTAGAAGGGGTCGATTCTCACAAATACGTTTTTGATGATGGAACTTGGCGTTATAAATTGATTGGCGAATATGATCCGTCCTTGTTGATGTCGGACTATGATCCTTCCACATTTAGTTCGTCCATTGTGTTGGACCAGAATTACACTTGGGGACCCGATGTATATGGGGGGAACTGGTTCCAGACAGTTGTGCGAGGAATTGGTTTTGGGATTGGTTTGGGTTATGCAGCTGATCTTATGCCCGGGACGGATATGCGATTTGGCGTTATTCCTGTTCAGGATGGAAATGGGTACAACATGTACACAGAAAAGGTGTACCCCGGTCTTGAAGATTTGATTCACGGTCAGTATTTGTTCCGACCGGACAGTATTGATGTGGACATGTACAAGTTCCAGTTGGAAAAAGGAGGAACATTTAGTGCTGAAATTCTCGCGGAAAGGGCAAATGCGGCATCTCAGTTGGATGCAACGATTGCGCTTTATCGTCAGATAACGAAAAGAACGCCGGACGGTCAAACGTACACCTCTTACGAATTGGTTTCTCGCAATGATGATTATTTCAGTAATGATTCGTTTCTTGAGATGTATCTTGAAGCGGGGACGTATTTTATTGGCGTTTCATCATCAGGAAACGATCAGTATGATCCGCAGATGACGGGGACGGGAGAAGGGGGCAAAACGGTTGGAACGTATGAATTGCGGTTGAATTTTTCACCAAGCGGAACAGAACGACTTGCACCTGAAACGTTTAAGGATGAGACGAACGGTTTTCTTGCGGGGAAGGACACGAATGTCAAGTTTGACGGGAATCAGGATGGAGTTCCGGGGGGGACCTACAATTATTGGTTTAATGTTCAGCAATCGACCAATCAACCGGCTCAAAGTAATAATGCGACGAATCTGAATACAATCAATCGGGTCCTTTACGTTGATAATTCAGGTCGGCAGTACAATGCAGACGGGACACCGAAATCGATTGACCCGAATAAGTTGCGATTAGCGACTGAAGTCGGAGATGGAACGATTGCCAAACCGTTTGTAACGATTGAAGTTGCCCTTGAATTTGCGGCAAAAGCGCAACAGCTTCTTGAAGCAGCCGGTATCAAGGATTCCTCGGTCATTGTCCGAATCATTGGAAATGACCTGAGCAAGGTGACTAAAGACACAGACATTAAGGCGTATGAAATTGGGAAGAACCCGAATAATAATGCAAATCTGACAGATGGGGCGAAATTTGACGTTCCGAAAGGGGTTTCGGTCGTTATTGACGCCGGAGTTGTCATAAAAATGAATGGGGCGAACATAACAGTCGGCAGTTCGGACCAGAACATTGACCGAAGTGGGGGTTCGATCCAGTTGCTCGGAACACCCGTTCACAGTGTTCGGATTACTTCTTATATGGACCAGATGATTGGGGTGAAGACGAATCCGCAGAAGACAGAGGGAGCACCCGGAAATTGGGGCGGAATTGTGATTCGTAATGATTTGGATTACGAATTTATCAAGAATTACAATCCGGCAAATGGTCGCACACCTCGTGAAGTGTTGGAAACGCAAGGAATTTTCCTCAATTATGTGAGTAATGCAGACATTCGATATGGAGGAGGGACGATTAGTACGACGGATCGAACGATTTACGATCCGATTCATGTGGTTGATGCTCGTCCGACGATCACCTTTAGTACGATTCAGTACAGTGCTCATGCAGCAATTTCAGCATCACCGAAAAGTTTTGAGGAGACCCGATTCCAGAGTTGGGATCACCTTAATCCGTACACGCTTGATTATGAACGGATTGGTTTACACATTCACGGAAACATTGTGACCCTGAACTCGATGAACGGTCTTTTGGTTCAGGTTCAAACCCAAGTTGGCAAACCGATTCAGAAGATTGAGGTTGCAGCCCGATTTGATGATACGGACATTGTTCATATTCTTTCGGAAAACCTGATTCTTGCCGGTCAAGCGGGGGGGAATTATCTTTCAGCTCCGACTTCAAGAGGGCTGTACTACAATCAGGTGACGCAACGGGTTGCGATTGACGTTACATTGGGAACCGTTAAGGCCCCGACCCGACCCCAAGATGGTGATTACTTTACGCTTGTTGACGGGGAAACATCGGTCACGTTTGAATACAATCATGTTGATTATGACTCTGTAACAAACCCGAATCGTGTTGTTAAAGGTCGGATTGCAATTGACATTTACTCTTCCGATACACCTGCTGAGATTGCACGCAAGACAGTTCTTGCGATCAATGCAGTCAACAGTAATCAAGAAGTGTACGAAAAAATTGGTGCAACGAATTATGCGAAATATCTTCTTGCGAATCAAAAACTCACTCCCAATCAGTTCAAGATAACGGCGGAACAGGATGGAAGTGGTTTTTACCTGAAATCAACGGGGCAACGTCTTGAAATCAAGGGCATGTGTTCGGGAACAGCTCCGACAGTTGGAGGACTCACGTTTAATCAGAACAACAATCAGATGTTGGTTGATGTCGGGAGTACGCAATCGCCGACCCGACCGGGAGACGGGGACTTTTTCACGCTCCTTTATGGAGACATTGCGAGTGTCACCTTTGAGTACCAATATGTTGACGCAAGTGGACAACGAATTGTTGCGGACAACCCGAATCGCAAGGTGTTTGCAGATCGGGTTGTGATTGGCATTTTGGCAACGGATTCGGCAGAAGTGATTGCCCAGAAAACGGCTCATGCGATTAGCAGCGTTTATCGAATTGCCAAATATCCGTTGTTTGCTGTTCAAGCCGAGTATTCTGCAAATGGAAAAGGTTTTACGCTGAAAACGGACGGTTTGCCGGTCTTTACAGACGGGGTTAAAGACGGAACGGTTACAACGACAACGGGGTTGACGTTTAATCCGGTTGATAATGTGATTCACATTGATTACAGTTTGTCCAATCCCGTTCGTCCGAAAGACGGAGACTTTTTCTCGATTGAATATGAAGGAAAAACGTATACCTTTGAGTACAACTGGACGAATTTAACGGGAAATGGTTGGGGGGTCCGGCCCGGGAACATTGCGATCAACATCAATGGAGCAACCGCGCTTGCAGCAGATATTGCAACTGCAACACGCAATGCAATCAATCGGACGATTTTTCAGTCGAACAATAATAATTTGCGGGCAGAAGGGATTGGGGCGGAAATCCGTCTGGTTTCCCCGTCTTCGCCTTTTGCAATTGAAGGGATTCGCGGTCAACTGCAAAATGGTGAGGTGAACATAACCAATCCGGGCGGGGTTGCGGGCATGATAAAATCGAGAACAAATGGTTCGCTCGTCGTCGATCCCGGTATTGTCACAAAATCGAATAATGCCCGAATTGAATTGGAAATGGGGACCCAACTCCTCGCGGAAGGAACGGTCGATCAACCGATTATTTTCACGTCGCTTTATGATACGAGATTTGGAGCAGGAGGAACATTCAAAACCAGTTCCAAGAGTGGCGGAACAGCAGTTGGTGTACTCCAACCGGGAAATTGGGCGGGTATCATTCAACTGCCTGATTCGCATTTGAGTATCGATCACGCCGTTTTGGCGTATGCAGGAGGAAGCTCCGTCATTGAAGGTCTTTCGGCCCGGTTTAATCCGGTCGAAATTCATGAAGCGGATTCCCGACTTGCACATACACGTTTTGAATTTAATGCCGGTAATACGGCCGGAACCCGAACGGGTCGCGGTTCCATTACCCCCGCTGTCATTTATGTACATGGTTCTCAACCGATTATTCTGAACAATTCGTTCTTTACGAATCTTTATTCGGATATTCCGACGAACACCCCGGCTTCACAATGGATTCCCAAAAATGATGCGGCAAATGGTTTGGCTGTTATTAGCATAAACTCCAATGCTCTCAATGCTAAAGCGCAGAAAGATTCAGGACGTAATACGGCGGGAGTTGCGAGAAATACACAATATGACGACAATTACGGTCCGCTTGTCCGCGAAAACCGTCTCTCCAATAATACGGTCAATGGTATGGTTGTACGAGGAGAGGTTTTGACAACGGAATCCGTTTGGGATGATACGGATATTGCTCATGTTCTCTTCACGGAAATTATTGTCCCGAATTTTCATCATGAAGGCGGTTTGCGCCTGATGAGTGATCGAGCGAACTCGCTCGTTATTAAAATGCTCGGTTCCAAAGCCGGGTTTACAGCAAGTGGAACACCGCTTGAAATTGAAGACCGAATCGGCGGAGCAATCCAAATCGTTGGTGTCGCCAATTACCCCGTCGTCTTCACCTCGCTCAAAGATGATTCCGTTGGAACCGGTCTGGATATTCGCGGTCAGGTTCAATATGATACCAATAATACTTATCATTACAATGCAACACTGAAAAAATGGGTCGATAATTCCGTTGCAATGCCGGGTGATTGGCGCAGCATTAAATTGGCCCAATACAGTAACGACCGTAATATTCTCGTTGTCAAGGAATTTGAACGATCCAACGACGAAAAAGATTCCAATGGAACAACATCGAGCGCACAATATCTCGGTTATCTCGCCCAGAACATGAAATCCGGCGATGATGTCCAACGATTGGGTTTCACCGTTTATGGTTCGACTCGGCAATCCGCCCCAAATGAAGCCGATGTTTACAAATTTACGGCAGATGCGGGAACAGAAATTTGGGTTGACATTGACCGAACCGGACGTTGGTTTGACACGATTATTGAAATTCTCGATCAGGACGGAAAGATTGTTGCCTCTTCGGACAATTCGTTCTATGAAGGGGTTGACAATTACGGCAATTACATCAACAGGGTTTATGACAAATACGGTAATGTTCAGGATTCGGGGACGACATCGGGTTTCAACGGGGCGAACAATGCGTTTTCGATGAACAAGGACGCTTGGAATCGTTCGCAAACCGGTATTGCAGGGGTTTCGCGGAATGTTTTGAACTCGACAGATCGGGACACGAACCGTTTGGAGTTTGACGAAACGGACGGTATTGGTTACAACGACCTTTACAGCACAAACACTCGAGATGCTGGTTTACGATTTGTAACAGCGGGACCGGGAACCAAAGATTATTTCGTCCGCGTTCGCAGTGTCCTCTCGATTTCTTGGGCCAATTCTCTCGATCCCGTCATAGATCAGGGAAAATCGTTCTTTATTATGGACGAAAACAAGGCGAATCCGCAGAAAATCGAATACATTCTCGATTTTAACAAGACTTGGGAGGAATCATCAGCGGTTCGAAGCACTCAAGCGGGTGCAACCAATAAGGTAACAATTGGATTGAAAGACATTGACCCTGAATTTGGTGACACTTATGCAAGTCGGATCGTTGCGGCAATCAACAAGTTCTCGAAAACGGCGAACGAATATCTCAATGTTGCAGCCGATCTGGTCAGTTCTCGTTTGAACGACCCCAATCCGATCATCCGAATCGACGGAACCGGTTTGTTCTTCAATCCCGGTGCTACTTCGCTCGTCTTGCAGGAAAATTCGTCAGGGACGTATGAACTTCAGGTTCGTTTGCAGGAACAAAATGAAATTGCCGGTTCACAAATCTCTTACGCCGACATTCGTTACGCAACGAATGGTATTGAGGCGTATGGATTCCCGCAACACTCGCCGATTACAGGAGAAGTGCAGTTCCGTGATAAAGTTGAGATACTCAATGGTATGCAAGTCTCCTACATGGGCAATCTGCTTCAATCAAATCAAGGTTCCCTTTCTGCAGCCGGTTATCTTCAAAGTCTTACCGATGTCAATTGGTATGCGTTTAACATGAACCCGGCCGGTTTGAGTGAGTATTACGGTTACTCATTTCTTTGGCCCTCCATTTTTGACATTGATTATGCGGACGGTTTGACGCGACCCGACCTTTCGATTTGGGTCTTCGACCGTGTTGGAAGTCTGATTTACATGGGAACCGATTCCAACGTTGCCGATGATCGACCGGGACCCAATACGGATATTAACATCTCCAAACTCGGTTCAGGAACGGTCGGTCCGAACGATCCGTTTATCGGTCCCGCCCTTTTGGGTGAATCGGTTCTCGCCGGTTATTTGCCCGAAGGAACAGAAGGTGCGCCCGTTGGAACCTATTTCGTTGCCGTAACGAGCAAATATGTTATTCCGTATGCAATGAGTTCCTTCCTGACAGCATCACCTTATAATTCCTCGACGCGGATTGAACCGATTGACACGATCACCCGGGTTGTCGATGAAGGTGTGCAGTCCGGTCAGGATTTAAGAGCCAATAATAATCGCGGGTATACTTCAGAGTCCGAAAAATTTGAAGAAGGTCAACGTCTGGTCCTCACCCCCGATGAATTCCATCTCGGTGATGTCGTTATGTACGTCACTATGGATGACCCCGGAACGGGTGAGAGTAAAATCTACATGATTAACCCCGCAACCGGAGCGGTTCAGACGGTTGCCAATACGGGACAGTCTGCGTGGGGGTATGATGCGACAAGGGTTGGTTACGACATTTCTATGGCGTATGACAGTCGGTTGTTGACAACCTTTACGGAGTTGAATCATCTTTATCTTGTTGATGTCAACACAGGCAATTACGCGTCGTCTGACTGGCGCGGCACAAATACGTTGATTCAGTCTCATTGGTGGGGACAAGGTGGAATCGAAGCGGTCCCTGATTCCGTTGGGACCGCGACATCATTGCGGGTTCAGGCAATTGCGAGCAGTGCGCCCGGTGATTTTATTCGAGACTGGAACAGTAAATATGGTCCATACGTTTCTGATTGGGCGTACACTTTGGTGGTTGGCGATATGTCTTATGGAACCCTTGTCAATGACCCTGACGCTACGTCAATCCCGGAGACTTATACTTCCAACGAGAATGTTTTGTATCTCCTTGATCCTTACGGAAAAGCAGTGGGGATAACCGAATATCTGAAGAATTGGAATTATGGTGCAGGGGACAAGGTCAGGCCTTTGTCGAATTACATTCCGATTGCAACATTCAACAACCGAGATACGGTCAAGTACGACAGAGAGTATTATTACGTTGACCCGGAGGATCCCGTGTACCGTGATCCCTTGAATCCAGGTGGATATGCCTATGATGCGGAAAAGGGTGAGTGGAGTACCGAGCGATCCGATGATGCAACAGGTTGGATTTTTGATTTCTTCTCGGTCGGTGTTCCGAACCAGTTCCAGAATGTGGGCGAAGTCATTACGGGTATGACATTTGACTCGGACGGGGGCAATCTCTATGTGGGGACGGATCGTGGTGGTATTTATCGCGTCAAAGGTTGGAGTTCCAATCCGGGCGGTTTTCCTGATGATGGGAAAAGTTATGGTTACATGCCCCTTGCCGAAGACGTACCGGAAGTTGTCATTACAACGAAAGGTACATGGTTTGAAGATTACTCTTACGTCGATGCGAAGACGGGGGAACGTATAAGGGTGACTGGAAGTGGTGGTCCGTCGCTGGAATTTGTCGGTTATCTTCTCGATGATGCCGGTAATCCGCTCTCGGTTTCCGGTCTGGATTTGGGACCGCAGACGGTTGAAAATGCGGCGTATAAGCAAACGATTTTTGCGACGGTAACGAATACGGATTCGGGGGCGAGTCAGATTGTTGCGTTTGACCCCAAAAAACTCGATGCAAGTGATTTGCGGGGATTGCCGGTTTCAACGGCGGGACCGAATGCGCGACCGACGTTTTTGGAGCCGATTTTCTACAATGGTTCCAAAGCGATTACAATTCCCGGGAACATAACCGGTTTGACGTTTTCGAAGGTGGACTACAATCTTTGGCATAGAACGCAGGTTGATTCGGACGTGAAACCGCCGACACCGAGTACGATCAGGCCGGCTGGTCAATATGGCACGTTGGGCGAAGCACAGCAGGTTGGTGCGAGTTTGACAGATGCCAAATATCTTCCCGGTAATGGTGCGAGTTGGTATTTTGGACTTGAAATGCCGAACCCGCTCATTGTTGATGGTCAACCGAATGCGAATTGGATGACTTCGGGTATCAATCAGTTTGGACCCGACCGTTCGGGTTACAAACCGGCTGCGAACATTGATCCTGCTGATCCCTGGATTACGCCGGGACCGTCGGATACGGGAGGGACCCGGGTCGGTTCGTATGACATGCCGGGTGGAGCGTATGGTTCCTTGACCAGTAATGCGTTTGATTTGACGGATTATTGTGCGGAAGACAAACCGATGATCTATTTTTCGTACAAAATGGATGGGGACGAATCCGATCCGCTCGGTAATGCGCTGCAATACGGTGATGATACCATTATGGTTTATGTAACAGCAGATGGTTACAATTGGGAACGGGTTGCGGCATCCAGTTATGAACTCATCAGTCATCCAACGAATCCGACGGACCCGACGAATTATACTTCATTGGCCGGTGATAATCGTTGGCGACAAGCCCGCCTTGATTTGAGCCGTTATGCGGGCAAAACGGATGTGAAAGTCAAGTTTGTCTTTTCGACGGCGGGGGGACAGGTTGGTTTGGGTAAAATTGATGAAGCGGGGACGCTCTTTACAGCGGTTCCAGCATCCCGATTGTTTGACACGCGGGGTCAGGTTGTGAGTGACACTAGACCGGTGATTCTCCCAGATGGTTCGCATGAAGATTATTTCCCGAGTGTTGGTGTAACGGGACTGAATCAACAGCATCCGAATTTGCAATCCGACTCGGCGTTTGTGTTAGGTGAGTACAACAATTTGTTGGTTCCGTTTACTTCTTTGACGACTCCAGCTGGTCTTGCGTCAACGGTGACGTATCGTTACGCGCAAGGATTTTCGATGTTTGTTCCGTCCACACCCGGCGCACAAAATCGCGGCAGTTTGACGGATTCGATACGGATTGAATCCTCGCAAGGTTATGTTGTTAC
Organism: Thermoguttaceae bacterium; assembly: GCA_051660685.1. Classification (GTDB taxonomy): domain Bacteria; phylum Planctomycetota; class Planctomycetia; order Pirellulales; family Thermoguttaceae; genus JAVBSX01. Next base: position 53,690 of record JBOFQB010000098.1, read on the forward strand.
CATTTCGTACAGCGATCTGGTCAATGGTGATTTGAATACCTTGCGCAGTTTGAGTACGGAAGAATTCATGGGCCGTTTGATTGATGAAATTAACCGACGATTTGCGATGCAGGATACGTCGGAGCAGGTAACGGCGTCGCGGTATACGGTTTATGGAGGTGCGGTTTCCAAGTTGAATCCGTATTATGGACAAGAAATTTATTTTGAGAACGTTAAAACGATTTCGACAACGAATGCGAATCTGGTGATAACGGGTTCGGGGAGTTCAGGAACGACATCGGCGGACATAACGGATGATAACATCCTTCAGCGACTGTCGCAGATGAGTGTCAACGAACTGTTACATTGGCTCAATGCGAACAGTTCGAAGATGGCGAGTGTGGACCGATTGAATGCGTATGTTCCGGTTCCGATTCGGGGTGACATGACTTCGGAAGAGGTTGCGGCGAGCGTGACGTTTATGGTCAATTTGACGATGAATGATGATTTGAAGGCGTATTTGGCGACTTATCCGAGTGCCGATACGGGTTCGGGCTGGAAAGCCCTTGATCAATTCTTTGATTTTGGTTACAAGACCTATAGTGGTGATTATGTTCCGGGAACGCTTTACAACATGCAGTTTGGCGATTGGGCGAGGGATCAGTATGGAAACCTTGATCCGAGGATGCTGACGACGCTTTATGGGACGAGTGGAGTCTTGAATGAGCAAGGTCAACCGCTTGAACTTTTTGGTCTGACCCGGGATGGTGATGCAGCAGATGGTTCCAATGGACGGACGGTCATTCAAAAGGGTGATGGAGAACGCGCTTATCGAAACGCAAACGGCGATGTTGTGCGAGGAAATGGTGATTTGGTAACGGATACTCGTATACTCAGCAATGTCTTTGTTCCGGCGAATAAGAACACGATGCAACGGACGATGCGGCTTGATGTGACGCGGAATATGAATATGGATTATGGGGCGGTTGGGAGTGGAACGACGGCGCAGATGACGCTTGTTGGTAAGGGGACGCTTTGGTATCAGGATGATACGCCGTTTGACATTACGGAATTGCAACGGCAGGTGTACGCGAATGACGTTAAGGAGTTCAAGGCAGGTGGAATGTCGGCGTTTCCGCGAGAACTTCAAGGAGCGAATCCCGAAGAACGATTGGCAAGCGTGTTCTGGTATGGTGAAGAAAATGAGTACGGTAAATACTGGAACAATACCCTTTACGATGCGAGTAAAGATAATGTTGTACGTCGGGGGAATGACAATGTGCATGGTGGAATCTTTATTGATAACATTATTGTTGGAGCGGCCGGAAGAGGCGAAATGGTTAGCAACGCCGTTCCGGGGAATACAGGCTTCCTTTCCCTTGCCAATCCACTTTCCGATCCCGCAATCAAGAAGATTGTTGAGGACATTAGTGCAAGGACCGGCCAAGATGTTTCAGGGGTCATTGAACGCTACATTAAATTCCGTGTTCCGGTTGACACTGTTCAGAGTGGGGCGTATGAACTGAATATACGGCGTGGAGCTGAAACGGTTTCGTATATTCCGTCTTCAGGTAATTCGCCGTATCCGCTTGAATTGATGGAGATACGAAATTTGTCGTATAATCGGGCGACACCGATTTCGCCGATTCATGTCAATGAACGGTTGACGAATGGTATAACGATTGCGACCCCGCTTGTTTCGGAAGTCTATCATGGACAGAAATTTTCGATTTCGGATGGTGTCAATAAAGTTGATTTCTGTTTCCTTTCGGACGAACTGGTTGGGTCGACCGGGGGAGCGGAAAAGATACTCTTTAGCAGCAATGATACGGTTGAAACACTTGCGAAGAAGATTGTTGAAGCGATTAACAAGGCGTATGCAGTCAAAAAGATCAACGTCAGTGCAAGTCCGTTCACGAATGGTAATTTGATTGACCTTTTTGATGCCGTTGACTTCAAAAATGGCGGTCTTTTGCCGGTTCCGAATCATGATACGGATTCTGAAGAATACAAAGCGTGGTATATTCAGAATGGTGAAGGGGGCAAACCGATTAAGCACATTATTTATGGACCGATTTATGCAACACCGGAATACACCTATAATGGTTCGTTCGAGACGTATAACGTCGATCAGGTGATGTACAGTCGGAGTTTGCAGGAATTTTTGAGTAAGGACTGTTACGCAAGTCGTCTTTATATTGACCCGCAAATGGGGAATGCCCGGGTTGGTGATACCAATGTGGAACGTCCAAAAGGTCAGTTGGTGATAACGGGGACAAGCATTACAGCATCTGCGCAAGCGGGTCTTGTGCTTCTTCCGCTTGAACTGAGCGCGTTACGACCGGGTGTTGTTCCCCAACTCAATCAGGTGATGAATTCGCAACTTCCTGTGATTGACTCTGCGGGCAATGCAATTGTTGGAGCGAATTATGTTCCGGGAATTGCAATAACGAATAACATTTTTGCGGGGAATCCCGTTGGTATTGCAATTGGCGGAGTTGAGGGGAATGTTCCGTTTGCCCGGATTGTGAATAACACGTTCTTTGGTATTCCGACGGAAGTGCCGGGCGGGGTGTTGTGGGCGGGGATCGGTATTGCAGTTGGACCGGATGCTTCACCGACGATTATGAACAACATTTTTGCGTATCTTGATACAGGAATTTCGCTTGTTGATTCGGAAATGAAACCGATTGATTTGCAGGTTGGGACGGTTGAGGAAGTCGTTGCGCTTGCGAATGTGTTCAAGAACAATCGGGTGAATCAACCGGCGATCAATGGACGTTATGGGACGTTTGGGAATAATGAGTATGACAAGATGTTGGGTGAGAATGACCCGCTGTTTGTGATGAATATTTATTCGCTGTTTGATCCCGAAACGGGACATCTTGACATGTCGCGGTTGAATTTCTATCTCGATAAAGATTCCCCGGCAATTGATACAGCGCGAGAGACGTTGCTGGAACGTGAAGAATGGTATTCACGTTACATCAGTCGGTTGGGAATTCCTCGTTCGACGATTTATGCACCTAATACGGACATTTATGGACAGACTCGTGTTGCGGATACAGGGACGAACTCTTCTGGAGGAGGGGGGAGTAATCCGTATGTCGATATGGGGGCAATTGACCGGGTTGATAAGGTTCCCCCGCGTGCAACCCTTTTGAAACCGCTTGATAATGATGATGCGGGAATTGACCGTAATCGGGAATTGGGCGATGTCGTTCTGATCGATGAAATTTTGAATCAGTTTATTGTTCAACTCAGTGATGTCGGAACCGGTTTGGATCGGGCAAGCATCGCTAATGCAAGAGGTAAGGTTCATTCCAACATTGTAACGGTTTACGAACAGGTTTGGAATGTTGACACGCAGTCTATGGAAGTTCGGAAACTGGTTCAGGATGTTGATTATTTTGCGGATTACAATTCGGCGAACGATCAAATCTTCTTGACACCGACGAAGGGACGTTGGAGTAATACGGCGACGTATACGATTTTGCTTGATAATGATGCGATCCCGGATTGGTCGCTTGAAGTTCCTGATATTATGGCGCTTATTAGGAGCGGAGAAGACGTTCATTTTTGGATTGACGGTCAAAAATTCACGCTTGACATGCAGGGAGTGACGTCGTTTGCGATTTTCCAACAACGTGTGATGCAGGTTATTGCCGATGTTAATGCGGCCCAAATACCGAGTGTGACGATTAATGGAGTTGACCCGCAGTATCTGGCGTTGATCCCCGAACAGTATCGTTACGTTCAAGCTGTTCCCAAAATGGTTGGTACAACACCGGTCGGTATCTCCTTTATTCAAGCTCCTTATGTTCATTGTGACAGTTTCGATGTAGAAGTCGTCAAGGAATATGGAACGACCGTTGAAGAAGCGATTCGCGGTATCACCATTCCAGGAGTCGAGGTTCTGCTCAACGGAATACGGGACCGGGCGGGGAATTCGCTTTTGATGAATCGACCGAACGGACAGACGTATTTTACGGTTGTGATGACAGGTTACGATTACGGAGATGCGTTGCCCGCTTCGTATGACTTGGTGAATGGAGTGCTTGATCCGGCCCGACATATTGTCTATACGGGTTACAATTTGGGTAAAGGCGTGACGGTTGAGCCTTATCCGCTTCGTTCGGATCACCGTATAGGACCTGACGGAAAACAGGTGCATGGAGATCGGTATGATGACGGTGTTGAACTCGATGTCTTGGTTCCCGGGAAGACGATTGACGTGTCGATTTACATAACCTCGAAAAATGAAGCATTTTCAGAGGTCAACAGTATTGTCGGTTATGTCAATGCGTTCTTTGATTGGGATCAAAGCGGTTCTTGGGATGTTGCTCAGGATGAACGTATGGAATGGTTGGATGAGACAACGGGGAATTGGTCGCGGGGTGCTGTTCCGGTTAAAGCGGGGCAGAACACGATTAAGATGCGGGTTCCGACGACGACGAAGAGCGGGGCAATCATTCAGGAAGGGGAGATTTTTGCCCGATTCCGTTTCAGTTCAACGGGACGTGATGCAGCTGGAATGCAGTTGGGACCGAACGGTTTAACGGCAGATGGAGAGGTCGAGGACTATAAGTTTTTGGTTGCTTCACATCCGAAATCTTATGGAGATGCCCCGCAAGGACGTTATCTTGATCCGTATACAGGTCAATATGTCGAGTACAAATATCCGGTTACGAAAGATTCTGGAGGTGCTTGGCATGCGACGGATTTGAAGTATGGAGTCAATAAAACGACGAATAAGGCTGAAGTGATTGACGCGACGAAAGAGGAGTCGGCGTATACAAAAATCGCGGGACTTCATTTTGGTCCCCTTGCGCCGCTTGCTCATTTGGATGCTCAGATGAATGCGGATGCAACGATGAATAAGACAGATGATGGTGTTGCGTCGTTGATGTATAAGGAGAATGCGCAAGCGGGACGTAACACGACGATTTTCATTTCAGGAAAAGCGACGACGTTGAATGTTGAGATTACGATTCCGGCTGCACTGATTCAGTACATGCAGGAAAATCCGACTGCCCGTGTTTATTTTTCGAGTTGGTTTGACTTTTTGGGTGAACATGATTGGACGAATAACAGTGTGAGTGTTTCGCGGACGTTGAGTTTTTCGGACATTCAAGGACTGACTCGGATTGTGGGGACGGATCGTTACGTTTTGCCGATTTCGGTCAATGTTCCAGCTGGTTTTACCGAAGATCGTGTTTCCTTTGCGAGATTCCGGGTCAGTTCCTCGCCGATTTTAGGACCTGGAGGACCCGGAGCAGGAGAGGCGGCGATTGACGGAGAGGTTGAGGATTACATGATCTTCATTAGCAAGGAGCAGACGAATCATCCGGTCAGTTCGCAAGTTCAGGCTCCTTCGGGAGATACAGAGGAGAGCCAATTACCTCAAGAGGGAGCGATTTCGGGTAAAGATGCGACACATACGGTTGTGATGACGGGCGGAACGCCGAATCAGCCGGTTATGTTGGGCAAGAACATTGTATGGTGGTTTGACCGCGAGAAGTTCCCCGATGTTATGGACAGTTGGGTTAAGGGGGATTTGAACGGGAATGATGGAGTTGAGTTGCCGAGTGTAACGGTTGGTAATAAGACGTATGAAAACGTGATTTATGCGGGAGAAGGTAAGGAGACGGTTGCGACCGTTCAGCCGACGAAAGCGGGTCGCGTGAGTGTCTGGATTGACTGGAATGGAGATGGAATTTACAGTGCCGATGAACGGGTTGTTAATCCTGCAACGGGCAATAACTGGTTTGAAGTCGATCCGACCAATCCGTCGAGTTGTCGGCTGAGTATTCCGGGTTTTGATCTTGGGAGCAGGGCGAGTTTTGAGACAAAGGCGTTGTTCCGTTACACCTTATCCGGCGATCATACAGGATTAGACGCTTATAATCATGCGATGAGCGGAGAAGCGGAAGAGTACACTGTAACGATTGTCAATGGTCGTAGTTCCATTACGGGAATGGTGTATAATGACATGAATGGTAATGGGACACATGAGCCGTATGAGCCGGGTATTGCCGGTGTCGAAGTTTGGTTGTGGGATAATGCGACCAAGCAGGGCAATCCCGTTATGGTAACGTGGACGGATCGTTTGGGCAATTATACGTTCCCTATGCTTTATCCGGGAGAATACTGGGTTGAGCAACGTGAGATACTGTTGCAGGAAGGAGAAAAGAAGTGGACTCCGACGGAACCGCGAGATAATCAGGGTAAACCGGTCAAGGTGTATCATGTGGAAGGTCTTGATGACGGAGAGGAACGCGAACGAGTCAATTTCGGTAATTACAAACCGGGTGTTGTTTCGGTCGGCAATGCAACCGTTGTTGAGGGAAATAGCGGTTACACTTATGTCGATGTGGACGTTTACATGACTGGTTCGATAGGGGCGCAAACGGAGATTACGTTGACGACGGGAGATGGAACGGCGTTTGCGGGTCTTGATTATGTGGGCGAGACACAGAAGGTGGTGTTCTCGGGCAATGAAACGTTGGAAGCGGCTTGGAATGTTCGACAGATTACCTCGAATCTCGGTGTTGAGATGGGGCAATACGATCTTGCGATTTCAGGCGGTTCACTTAGTTATGTGACGAAAATTGGCTCAACTTGGCAGGTGATGGTCGAAAGTCTCGATGATCCGAACGGTTCGTTCATGTTGACCAATAGTGCCCGGGATAGTATCGCTTCACAAGTCGTGGAAGTAACGAAAAAAGATGCAAACGGTAAGATTCTCGTTGATGAACAGGGTCGAGTCGTTCGTGAAGTTCATGTCGTTTGGTTGACGTATAATGGAACGGGATATGACCTTTATTATTCCTTTGGAAGTGTTTATGATTTGAGGACGTTGCAGCAGAACATTCACAAATTGAAGACGGAAGACAATTTGAGTGCGTCTGACCCGCAGATTTCTAAAGGGGCAGATGGTCGCGTGTATACGAGTTGGTACACAAAGGATGCGGGCGGTCATTGCAAGTTGTTTGTCTTTGAACCTTCTGCGGCGAATTTGAGTAACGGTGTTGGGGCGGTTGTCGTTCCAGCTGGTAATCCGGCTGTGTACTCGGGGTCGCTTCCTTACTCGGGCAAAGTGTCGGAAGTCAAAATGGACGGATCGACGATTGCGTGGACGACGACGGATTCAAAGGTTTATGTTTCAACGGTTGTCAATGGTATTCGTGAAACACGATTGATTTCGGCGAACGAAACGGGAACGGTTTCCAATCAACGGATTCAGCTTTGTGATGGTCTGGTTGTCTGGGAACACCAAGTTGTTCAGTCGAATCAGAAGACGGAAAACATTGCGATTTACAATGTTGAGAAGGCTGCGCGGGTTTACATTACACAAGGATCAGCGAAAGATTCGGCGTTTTCCTCTCCGACCGTCAATCAATACTGGGTTGCGTTTGAACATAAAACGGAATCGGGTTATTACGATATTTATGCGGTCAGTGTGGACAGTATTGACTGGTCGGCTGGAACTCAATCGTTGGATAAATTGGGAACACAATTGATTTCTCAGAAGACGGGAACCAAGCAGCATGATGATGTTGCGCCGCAACTTTCGGGGGACCGGATTGTTTGGCGTTCAGCGGTTTTGGGAACAAATAGTTGGGCGGTTTATACGGTTGATCTTCGTGAAGCTGGTTTGGGATACCAACAGGTTTCGACGGTCCAGTATTACGCTTGGAATCCCGTTGTTTCGGATCGACGTATTGTCTGGCGTGCTCCAGCCGGTCAAAATTACGTTATGTATTCCGCCGAGTATTTGGGACGTATGGTCAAACAGACGGTTCGGTTCCGGGTGATTGGTGAAACACTTGTTGAACCGAATGAATACTTTATGGTCACGATAACGGGCGCAACATTGGTTGGAACCGGAAAAATTGACATTGACCCTCAAGACATTATTGATTCGAGCAAAAATACCGGCGTTATTTGGATTATCAACGATGATGGGAACATGGACTTTGGCGATTTGCCCGCTTCGTATGGAACATTGCTGAAGGATGATGGTGCGCGGCATTTGGTGTCGGCGACGAATCCTCTTGCAATGTATAATCCGAATAAACCGGGTGTTACCGTTGATACAGAAAAAGAGGGTGTGCCGAGTTCGGATGCAAAAGGTGATGATCTGAATAATTCCAAGGGGAATGATGAACAGGGTGTCGTGTTCGTCAATGAATGGAAACCGGGACAGGAAGTAACCGTTGAGATTTATGTGAACGAAGATTGTTACTTGAACGCCTTTGCCGATTGGAATTTGAACGGACAGTTTGGAACCCGGAATCTGGGAAGTATTCAGTCCCGTTATCTTTCGGATACAATTGATCGTAACGAACGGTTGGAGATGTTGCCCGATTTCAAAGCGATTGCAGAGAACGGCTTGATTTCCAGAAACGAAACCGGCTTGGGTTGTGCGTTGAAAGCGGGCAAGAACACGATTACCTTTACGGTTCCGCGAGATGCCAAAGTTGGTAACACTTATGCCCGATTCCGGGTCAGTTCTGAGGGCGGGTTGTCGTTCTCAGGACAGGCATTTGACGGAGAAATCGAGGATTATCGCGTTACGGTTGTTGCATCCTCTTTTGAACCGGTTCGATATGATGCTCGGACACAGACCGTTCACGTTGAAGGGTCGCTTTTGAGTGATACGACGACGATTAAGCGGGTTGATATGAGCGGGAAACTGGAGATTACGCATAATGGAACCCGATACACGTTTGATCCGAAGGACAAACCGGTTCAAGCGATTTCGTACAATGGAATGTATGGATCGAATACAGTGACGTTTATGGGATTGGCGGAAGATGCCGAAGAGGTCATTCTCCGACCCTACGTCATTGAAGAGGGGGTCAGTCTATCCCGGGGTGAAATCAAGGGGACGGGTCTTACCGTTTCGTTGGTCAATGCGAGAAATGTCAATTTTGACGGCGGAGTTGGGACATCGACGATCCCGGCGTTGGTCGATTCGGTTATCATGTACGATTCCCCAGATAGTGATGTGTTACAGATGTTCCCTGATAAAACATCCTTTAGCGGTTCGACGTTTAAGTACCTTGTCCAGAATGTTGATTATGCAACAGTCATGTCCGAAAATGGCGGTTATGATGAATGTTGGCTTTATGGACAAGGGAAAGCGGGCAATGAGTTGTATTTGAGCAACACAATGGTTGCTTTGTGGAACGATAACGTGGACGGTAAAGGTCGTGCATTTGGCGAATACGTTTATGGATTCAAAGGTGTTCATGTTGACAATGGAGCGGGCGCAAACGGCAAAGCGGTTGTGGACGGGACGGAAACGAATTTCGTTGACCTGACATTCCGTCGCGGTTATTTGTCCTCGCCGCATTTGTTGGCAGGAACGATGATTCAGGGGACGCAACGAGACGGTTTGAGTGTCAATTTTGACGTGTTCGGTTTTACGCAACAGTCGGTTTATGCGAATGTTAATGCAACAGATTCGCAATCAATCGCGCTGATTGCCGGGACGATTGAACAGGAATGGTTGGTCGGGCGTCGAGTGCAGGATTCGCATTACACGTCCAATCAGACGGTTGATTCGCTCAAGTTGCTTTCTCTGAACGCGAAAGATTTGGAAGAAGATGCGATTCTGGAACTTTTGGCGTTCGATCATGTAACGGCAAAAGCGGTTGCCGGAAAACCGGGCGCGACGAGTTTGAGGGACATTAAGACGCTTGATGTCAACCTTGTTTTTGAAGGTCCCTGGAAGGATGCAACATTTCCTTTAGTTGATTGACGGACACAATGACCGGTTAGTCGCAGAACAGCGTTTTGCGCGTTTTGGACGGTTCAAAACGCGCGATACGTTGTATCGCGGCTAAACGGTGATGCTTCTATTATCTACCTCTGTGATTCGCGCGGTATGGTGTATCACTAACGGCGTTTGAGGTCAATTTGAATGACTTTGTAAAAGGTGTCAGGCGAGTTACCAATCGTTTCCGGCGTTTTCCGTTGCTTTGTCCGCGTTTTCAGAACTTTTTTTGGCTTCTGTCGGAATGATTTCCGTAATACTTTCAACCTTGATTGCGTTCAAACCGACGTAAACTTTGGGAACGCCTTCCTCAAAGACGACCCGCTCAACAACCCCGGTCGTCTTGTCCCCCAACTGATTAACCCCGGTTATTGTTTTACCAATCAGATTGGATGCTGTCGAAACCGATTGACCGAGCATGATCGAATCCAGACTGTTTGTCAATTTGTCACTCGAAACAATTTGCCGCATCTGGTTGAGTTGCCCCAACATTTCCTTATTGTCAGAAGGATTGAGCGGGTCCTGATTCTGTAACTCCGCAATCATCAGCTTCAAAAAATCCTCAACCTTGAGGTCTTCAAAACGATTCCCGTTTGTGTCCTGTTGCAAAGGGCTTGATTCGGCTCGATAATTGGCCGGATTGTAAATATTGGATATGTCTGACATAAGCGAATGAGGTGATTATATTGCGGTTGGAAATAAGAAACAGTAAACAAACAACGATAGAGTTTTGGTTTTGGTGAAACCTATCTGAAGTCCCTTTAGGAACGGTCCCATCTATTTACACCATTTTGTACCATTTACAGATGTGTTTTTAGGTCGCAGCTACGCAGCTCCTTTTTTGTGCTGCACCTAACCCGGGGTTGCGCTTCGCTTCACCCCGGGCTACAAAAAGGTCGCTGCTATGCAGCTAAGAGATGCAGTTCTTGAATTTCAGGTGTCAAAAAGGGGTGAAATGTGTATACCAATGATCGAAATGCGGCTCAACGACTTTGAATTATTCGAGATGTTTATTTTGTTCTTTCACTTCGACCTCGAAAGAGCCGATTTCAACACCTTGTTCAAGCAATCGCTCTTTCAATAAATCAAGGTGTTCAAGCAACATCATTCGGGCATTCTCCGTTTCGGCTTCCATTCGGACATTCATCATCTTGTTTCTGACCTGAATTCGGACCGTCAGTGAACCGAGTGATTCAGGATGCAGTTTCATCCGAATTGGCCCATTCTGGTTCGCTGCTGATTGACAAGCGTTTGCAACACGTTGGACAAATCGAACTCTGTCAAACTGTTCCTGCATAGGACGGTTTTCCTGCGTTTGACCTGTTACACCGTCTTCCGATTGCGAGGAAGAAGAACGTTGTTGCATGAAATGTTGTTGCATGGAAACCCGAATCGAATCACTCACCGTATCATCAACCGGTCCTGTTCGTCGAGTTCGATTCGTCAACACCTGATCGAGCGCAGCGACAAAGGACGGGGCCGATTTGGACGGTTGAGAAGGGAGTAATGCTTTGTCGAGCGTCAAACCAGGTTGAGATGATGTTGTTGAACCGGTTTCCGTTGATGCAGCTTTAGAAACGTTCTTTCCTCGCCCGCTTTCTTCTTCCGCTGTTCCCAAAACTCCTCCTCCACGATTCAATTCCTCGATTCCACGATTGACACTGAAAGGGGATTCGTCTAACAGAGAAGACAACAAAGCGGAACCGGCTTGTCCCAACAGATTACTTTTTTCAGGTGTTCCTTGTTGCCCAATCTGCTCATTCTGTTCATTCTCAATAAACTGCCCTTTACTTTTGTTGATTCCAGATTGCCCTGTTAGATGGACTTGTCCCGGTTTGGTTTCTCCCAACCGAAATGCAGCCTGTTTGGTGTTATTGGTGTTATTTTTGTTCAAAATATTTTGGCTGGAAGAGTTGCGGACTGCATTTGCCAAAACAACGGACATTTCGGAAAAAGACGCTAAAACACCGACTGAGGTTTCGGAGGAGGAGACGGATTGGGTGTTTGCTTGAACGATTCTCGGCATGTCCAATGTCCCGGTCGATTTCGGATCAATCGGACCTTGAACCGTTGCATGTTGCTGCATTCCGTTTTGCAAAGTCCCTCCTTGCGACATTCCAAGACTGGAATCAGCCCGTTGTGTCAAAGGTGACAATTGCGAGGTCGGATCATTGGTCACAACGGAATGATTATTTCCGGTTCGCCAATCAGCCGATTGAACAACATTTGTTCCCAAGGAAGTTCCGGCTGTTTCCGACAAAACGGATGTCGGGGTCGGCGGTGTTGCAAGGGATGTAACAAGCGAATTGGGGGACCATTTGGCAGATTGGGGTGTTCCGAACGGGTTCGATTGTCCCAGTTGCAACTCCGACCGATTATTCAGAAGTCCGTTTTGATCCCAAACAGCCCCAACTCCCTTTCCTTCTGTTGAGAAGTCATTCCGAGCAACACCTTGCTTAACGGACAGGACATCTCCGACATTTTGGCCCCGATCCTTCGATTCGTCGGACCGATTCCTCAACATTTTTCGGTTTTCAGCCCGGTTCAAATCGTCAACCCGTTGTCGTTGCTGTTCCGACGCTTTTTCCAGTTCCTCTCTTCGCTCTTCGGTCTCTTCATTGGACAACATTTCTAGGAGCGACTCTTGAAGAGGTTGTTGACGTTGAACGGACAGACGTTCTTCACGCAACTGTTCCGCCCTCTGTTCACTCCGTTCATCGGCCATATCCTGCAAATACTCCAGAAACGTGTCCATTTGCGCAAATTGCAAATGAAGGGCATTATACGAATCGGACAATTGCCGGGTCGAACTCACACTGGAACCCGATGTTGTTGTCATCATTTCTGTACCCCCATCTTCTGCAATTGATCTCTCGCGTCCTGAACTGCTTGACTTTGCGATCCTCCATTGAGCATTTTCTGAAAAAGATTCGCCAAATCCGTCACTTCCGTTTCCGAAGTCATTGTATTGAGCAATTTTTTTCGAGGTGTCTCTTCCATTGCTTCTAAAAGACGTATAACCTGCTCTTCCTCTTTGTTCTTTATCATCTCCAGAATTTGCTCTTTTGCCAAACTCGGTTGTAACGATTCAATCATTGCCAAAACATCTGTAAAACCTTTACTTTTGGACTTATCTTGCAGATCGGAAATCCGCGTTTCCAAATTCTGCGCAACCGCTTCTATCTCCTTCTTCCTCACCTCTTGTTGTCGCGCTTGCGCTAAAATCGTGTCTTCCATCTGATTCACTTTGAGCCGGTCATAATCCTCCTTCAAACCCCGTTCAGCACGAATCTGCAATACCTCTTGATACGACATTTGCTGAATCCGGTCCTCAACCTGTCGTCGCAAATACTCATTGTTTTGAAACAAATCAAAACCTTGTGCAATCGCAATCATTTGATTTAGCTTTTCACTATTGATTTTCCAAGCAAAGGTCAGATAACCAAGCAGGATCAGTTGGGAAAAAAACAGGCTTGCGCCCAAGTAGAGTGCGCCTATTCCGGCAATTTTCAGCAGACGTTCAAACATGGGAGGAATAGGGGATAGGGGTTGGGGGATAGGGAATAGGGAGAAGAATTGAGAATGGAAAATGGTTAAATGGTAAAAATGTAATCTGACGCATGATCGGTCATATTACGACAAAGGGAGGAGTGTTCCTCCCTATCCCCCAACCCCTATTCCCTATCCTCTACTCCTCATAATTCCCGCTATTTCATCAATCTGTTTAAGCTCAACCTGTTGCTCCTCCTGTTGATGTCGTTCTTCCATTTTCTCCCGCAATTTTTCCAAAACCTTGACATCCCGGTCGGCTTCCATAAGGGCTAAACGACGACGTTCGATCTCTTCGCGGACCAGCTTTAACTGTCCGTCCGCATGATTCTGTTGTGTCAACAAAAACGCTTCCTGACGACGAAGTGCGAGGAGGTAATCAACGCTGATTCGGCCCGACTGAATCGCTGACCGTCCCATTTCTAGGCAATTTGTTATTTCCGCGCGAACCCGATCTAACTGTTCGAGTATAATCCGTTCGGCTTCTTGCGCTTTGATAAACTCTCCCTGTCGTTCTTCCCGAACATGTTCGCGTATTTTTAACAAAGGGCTAAGCCGGAATCGGAATTTCGCCATTTTTTTCGTTTCTAACCTGTCTCTTTCAACATTTCATCATCGTCTCATACAACCGAAAATCGTCCAATCAGAAACCTCTTCGACCTGAGTGTACAAATTTCGGCAGAATAACTCAAGTTCATTTTTTTCGATTTATGGACGGGAAAAAGACACGTCGTTTTTAGGTGCTGTTTTCGCAAAGAGCATAAAGACAGAAAACGGGCGAAGTCGCCGTCTAGGTGAGAACTCCGCCCGTTTCCTTGATTTTCTCTGTTGTCAGGATCGACCTGTTTCCCAACCCTTTACGGTTCGTCTGTCGATTCAACAAGAACAACCAGATCGTCCGGGATTAACATCGCGTAAAAATCCTTGAAATAATAGTCCATGTCCGAACCTCCATGCAACTGAAGACCCAACTTTCCTGTTTTGTACACCTTAGGGTCCTTAATGTTGGAAATCTCTGTCCCGTTCAGATTCGTCACAACATGGTCCCGAATTCCAACGACACTGAAATCATTCCAATCACCTGCTTTGAAATTCTTTTCGATCAAATCATTTTTGGGCGGACAAATCCAACCGCGACCGTCAACCTCCCAAAGTCCCCCGGTTGCCAATCCGTCAATCTCCCCTTGCAGTCCCTTCACCCAATACGACTTCCCATTTTCCGTCGCCCAAACATAAAGTCCACTATTGCCCAGAATCTGCTTGAATGAAATTTTCGCCGCAAAATTATTATAATCCTTCTTCGTCAAAACCAGACCGTCGTTCTTTTCCGACTTTTGCGAGGTCGCATGAACGACCCCGTTTTCGTCCATTTCCCATTTTCCAGCCGGTTTCACCTCAAGTGAACTCAACTCTTTGTCCCCCATAAGTGGAACCCAAGGTGTTGCAGGAAGTTCCTTGATTCGCAGATTACGCCAACGAACTGTCCCGCTCGGCGCACTATGAACCTGTAATCCGAAAAATCCCCGATTCTCAAGCGTGTCAATCACATCACTAATCAGTTTGCCGTTCAACCAAGTCTTGATCGACGGTCCAACACACTGAATCGTCATGTCATTCCATTCTCCCGCTTTATACGCCGTCTTTGTCAATTCTCGAACATCCTCATTGAGCGGGTCAACCCAACGATTGCGACGACTTTCGTCATAAATCCCCCCCGTCATTCCGTCCGGCGCAAGTTCACATTGGTATCCAAAAACCACTTCCCGATCTCCGTCTTTCCGGGCATGACTGCGGAACTGCATCCCCGAGTTAACGTCCTCGTCAAACTTGAATTGGAATTTGATAACGAAGTTCTCGTACTCTTTGTCACTACACAGAAACGTATTCGGGCCTGGTCCTCGTTTTCCAACGATACAACCATCATCAACGGAATAGGTTGCGTCCCCTCCTTTCTTGCTCCAACCGGTCAGGTCGTTGCCGTTAAAAAGCGATGTATAACCGTCTTCAACCGCAAAACCGGTCAACGGAACAAGTAAGAAAGCAAACAGTGTTGCAAACAGGATTCGGGAAGTCATTTTCATAAACACATCTCCAGTTGTTAGATAAAACAAAGCAGACTTGTTCGACAACCGGTCAGTATTCTCAAAAAAATTTACCTATTCTTCCAAAAATATTGGTAATAGACAAAATAGGCAATTTTTTGAGTTGTCGAACAAGTCAATTGGGAAAAACAATTCCGACATAATACCAACTGGAGAAACCAATTGGAAGAGGTTGCTTGAGTCCATTTGCCCCCTTGTTCATTGTCCACTAAAATAGTATGATAACAGCGGTTGTAGTTGTTCTCTCTTCCATTACACTGTTGACTTCCCGTATCTCGGTACTCATTCCCGACTGTTAAGCAAAAAAACGTCCACAATGCGGCATATCATCTCAGCTCTCGTCCAAAATGTTCCCGGGGTACTTTCCCATATTGCCGGAATGCTCGCTTCACGCGGATATAACATCGAAAGTCTTGCAGTCGGCGAAACACATGACCCCCAACTTTCCCGTATGACTTTTGTCGTCGTCGGAGACGAAAAGGTCCTCGATCAGGTTTGTAAGCAATTAGCCAAAATCGTGACCGTTGTTCGGGTTGACGATATTGGCAGTTCCCCGCATATTGAACGGGATTTGATGCTGATTAAGGTTGAAGCAGCGCAGGAACGGCGGAGTTCCGTTCTGGAACTGGTTGAGATTTTCAAAGGTCGGGTTCTCGACGTGACAGGAGAATCGTTGACGATTGAGGTTTCAGGAGACGAAGCAAAAATTGAGGCCTTTATCGAAGTTGTCCGTCCTTACGGAATACTTGAACTGGTCCGAACCGGACGAATCGCAATGTCAAGAGGTTAGTTGTCAGAGTTTTTTCCCTAAAAAAGAGACTGTTCCCCTATAAGGTGTCCCCATGTTCATCATCAATACCGATTTTGTCCCCGGAATGGAAATAACAAAGGTCTTTGGAATCGTTCAAGGAAGCACAGTTCGGGCCAAACATATTGGTCGTGACATTATGGCGAACCTGAAAAGTATCGTTGGAGGTGAACTCAAAGGTTATACGGAGTTGCTTAATGAGGCCCGAAATGAAGCAATGCAACGTATGGTCGGACAGGCGCAGCAATTAGGGGCTAATGCCGTTATTGGTGTCCGTTATGAAACCAACTCGATTGCCCAAAATGCGTCCGAATTGTTCTGTTATGGAACCGCTGTTCTCCTTGAACCCCTTGCACACTGAATACTCAATTCTTAATTCTCCATTTTATCCAACCCCTTTTACCCTGATTAAAAAATGTCTGCAAAAATTTTCTACGACAAGGATGCTGATCTTACCCCATTAAAGGGAAAAATAATTGCGATTCTCGGTTATGGTTCGCAAGGACATGCTCACGCTCAAAACCTGCGTGATAGTGGTTGCGATGTCATTGTCGCCGAACTCCCCGGAACAGCCAATTATGAAGCAGCTGTAAAAGATGGTTTCCAACCGCTCTCAACGGAAGAAGCGGTCAAAAAAGGTGACCTCATCGTCTTCACCCTTCCTGATGAACTTCAAGGTGAAATTTTCCGCAATCAAGTCAAGGACAATCTCTCGAAAGGGAACCTTATCATCTGTACACATGGTTTTAACATTCATTACGGACAGTTTGACCTGCCGAAAGGGGTTCACGCCCTGTTGATCGCCCCGAAAGGTCCCGGTCATCTCGTTCGCAGCGAATTCGTCAAAGGGGGCGGTGTTCCCTGTTTGATCGCTCTTGGTGAAGGCGCAACCGAAAAAGAACATAAAATCGGTTTGGCGTATGCAAAGGGGATTGGCGGAACTCGCGGGGGTGTCATTGAAACGACTTTTGCCGAAGAAACCGAAACCGATCTGTTCGGCGAACAGGTTGTTTTGTGCGGGGGGGTCAGTGCTCTCGTTCAAAAAGCATTCGAAGTTCTCGTTGAAGCCGGTTATCAACCGGAAATGGCGTACTTTGAATGTATGCACGAACTGAAACTGATTGTTGATCTCTTCTATCAAGGGGGGATGAACTACATGCGATACAGCGTTTCCAACACGGCGGAATACGGCGATTACACGCGCGGTCCCCGCATTGTGACAGATGAGACGAAGAAAGAGATGAAGAAAATTCTGTCCGAGATTCAGAATGGTGAATTTGCCCGGGAATGGTTGCTTGAAAACAAAGTCAATGCTCCTTCCTTCAAGCGAGTTCGGGCTCAACAGCGAACACACCAGATCGAGGAAGTCGGCAAAAAGCTGCGCAAACTCATGACCTGGATCGACGCGAAAGAAGTTTAAGAAACGACCGTTTAGCCGAGGAACAACGTTCCGCGCGTCATAAGATTTCATTCCGGCTTGCGCCGGGCTAAGTACGCGCGATACGTTGTATCGCGGCTAAACGATAAATTTCCCCCCTATTCCCTATCACCCAGTCCCTATTCCCTAAAACTTGACCATTGCCGCTAAACCGCCTGAAAACTGGCTTGTACGGGTAAAACCGTCAAACGGCGCGAAACCATTCTTGTAATCCGTCCAGTCATATCGCAATTCCGGTCGCAGATTGAAACAGGAAACCGGATTCCAGTTCAAACCCAACGTAATCGCGTAAAGGTCTCCTCCGTTTCCTCCTGTAACGGGCGGAATGTCGAAAATGGTGCTTTGCGCGTAATGCCATTCTGCCCGAACACCAGCCGACCATTGTTGGTTGATCGTGTAAATCAGGTGTTGGTTGATTCCATACGCCCGACCTGTCAGGACCAGTTGCTTGTATTCGTCCGTCAAATACATCCCCTCAATCATGTAGGTCCAACATTTGTTCAGCTGATGTGTGAAAATCAGGGCGTGCAACGATTCATTCAGATTGCGATTTTCATCTCCCCCTTTCCATTGATAGAAAAAGTTGTACGTCAACGTCGATTTGTCGCTCATTTGATAATTTACCTTCGTCAACAAACCATTATCACCATATCGGTTCTGAAACGAGGTCATTGCTCCTGCTGTCCAACCAGCTCCCACACTTAACTGTTTGTTCAGCTGGTATTCTCCATAAACACCTGAAACCGTAAGCGGCGTGTTATAGCAGGTAAAAGCATGACTGTAAAAAAAGCTCATAGGAGCGGGGAGAACTTCGTGAACGAAGTTGGTTGCGAACTTTCCGGCTTTGACTTTGAAACGGTCATAACCGACTTCGGCAAACAACTGCGGAATTGCTTCGTAATAATCCCCTTCCCCCCAATTGTTATCAAACGTCTGATCCCCAAACGATTGTCCGTATTTGGCGTCCGTTCCAAACATGAAATCCGCCTGAAATCCCCAATCAAAACCACAACGGGTATCAAGCGGTTTGACCATTCCCAACCAAAGCTGGTTGAGTTTCAAATCCGTCTGTTGATTGGTCATTAACAGATACGAGTTCCCGGAATTGGGAGCCTGATTTCGACTTGCAGGTGCAGCATGATCCGGGGTCGTGTAAACATTGCCCGCCCCGTATTGGTTCGCCTGAAATCCCGCCTGCATCCAACCATACATCGAGATTTTGTCCCAACATGATTTTTGTGTACAGGATTGACCAAGCACAATTTCGTCATAGAGGGCATCATTGTACGAATAGGTGAGTGCAAGGACATTCACACTACACGCCAGAATGAGCGTGAGAATAAGGACAGGTGTCCTCGAAAAGATGTTCCGACATGACATGTTTGTAATTCCTTTTACCGTTTTTGTTGACTTTTCACCCAAAGAGTGAGTCACAGAAACCTCCATGTGACTGTCTTCTTTTTCGTCATCCTCCTTTCCGAAAAGTCAGTAATTCAACATTCACCCCGATAATGGGAACAATCCCTACATCCGCGATACAACGTATCTCGCGTCTATACCCCAAACGGGTCCAAAATGGACGTTTTGTCGGAACGCAGGCATCTTGCCTGCATCAAGAAAAAAATGTGCGGGCGGGATGCCCAGTCCGCTAACAAGTTTTGCGAAAAAGAGTCTTTTCATTTTTGAACCACGAAAATCACAAAAAACACGAAAACCTCACAAAATACGGTTTTTCGTGTCTTTTGTGTGTTTCGTGGTAAAAACATATCCGTCCAACCCGGCTCGGTTCAAAACGCAAAACCAAACTTGTTAGCGGACTGGCAGGATGCCCGCGTTCCAATCGGCAAACAAACCCTTTCTAACCGTTTGCAGTACAATACGCGCGGAACGTTGTTCCTCGGCTAAACGGGGAAACGCGCGGAACATTGTTCTGCGGTTAAACGGCAGTAAAAAGTCAAAATAAATCAATGGTAGGGATCATGCCGATCATAAAGGCAATGGAGGTGAAACTTCTTTCTTTTTTGCAGCAACATTCTTGTAAATCAACACAAATAACCTAGAATAGCAATGTTACGCAGTTTGACATTGGCTGATCTGTGTTAAAGACGACCATCTATCTCATTTCAGCGGGTCAGCAAAAAACGAACTTTCAGGAAACGGCGAAAAAAATTTGAGTGCCGCAACCCAAAAATTAGTCTAACAAAGAACATAGATCGGGGAGACAGAAGATGAACCTTTTCGGTAAAATTTTCAGTATCGGTTGTATCAGTATCGTGCTTTCTTTCCTCACTTGCGGAATTCTCGTCTACACCAACCTGATTGTCCGCGACAAAATGGAAGAAGAAGCGAATTATCGCAGTTTCCGAACCGAAATCGTTGACGCGCAACGGGCCCATTTGGCTTGGTTGCGAACGATTCAAAATGCAATGACCAATCACGACGCTGAAATCAAAATTGTGACCGACGGTAAAGCCTGTCAATTCGGCAAATGGTATTACGGAGATGGTGCCGAGCGGGTGAAAGTAATGACTTCAGGTTTGCAGGAGAAGTTTTCCACAATCGCCCCGGGACATCTCGCTGTCCATACAATGGGATCGGAATTGCAGAAACGTTGGAATCCGAATGATACGGGTTCGGCAATAGATTATTTTCGATCTGTGGTCACTCCGGCTGCTGATAAATTATTGGCTGATTTGAACGCGATCAATACCGCTTCGCTTGCTGAAGCGGACCGAATCCAAAAAGAAAGTCAATGGCTCTTGGACAATGCAATGGTTCCCGTCTGGATCGTTCTCGGGATCAGTATCATTACCACACTCCTCTCCACCTATCTGGTCGCTCACGGAATTGTCCGAGATTTGAAAAGCGGGATATTGCTCCTCGATGGTTTGGTCAAACAAGGAGATTTGCAGGCGAATTTTCCTGAAAAACTGATGAAGCGGAAAGACGAAATCGGCGCTGTAGGTCGCAGTCTGGAAAAAGTTCTTCAGGAATTTCGGCAGGTCGAACATTTGGCCGAGGAACTTTCCGACGGTCGTTGGAATGTCAACATTTCGGTCAAAGGACCGGAAGACGTGATGAATTTGAGTTTGCAGAAGATGGTTGATGGAATCAACGCAATTCTCGGACAGGTCCGTCAGTCAGTTCAAATTGTGGAAACAAGCGCAAGTCAAATTGCGGTTGCATCAACTCAAGTGTCAAGCGGTTCGTCACACTCAGCAGCAAGTGTGGAAGAAATTTCGGCGGTCATGTCCGGGTTGAGTGACAATATGCGAAAGGTTGTTGAGACAGCGCATGATACGAGTCGGGTTGTTGGAGGGGCGAATGAAGTTGCGGGCGAGGGGCAAGGGTTGATGAAGGAACTGCTTGATTCGATGCGAGCGATTACGAAGACTTCGGAGACGGTGAAGCAGGTTGTGAAGATGATTGATGACATTGCGTTTCAGACGAATCTTCTCGCGCTCAATGCGGCGGTTGAAGCAGCGCGGGCGGGTCAACATGGTAAAGGTTTTGCCGTTGTCGCCGAAGAAGTTCGTAATCTTGCAGCCCGAAGTGCGAAAGCGGCGAAGGAAACGGCGGATTTGATCGATCAGAGTACACGGCAGATTGAAACGGGGGCGCAATTGGCCGGAAAAACGGGTCAGGTGCTTGATAAAATCGTCGCAACCCAACGTAATGTTTCTGATTTGGTTGATGAAATTGCGAGGAGCAATCAAGAACAATCCGAGGGGGTGAATCAGGTGACTATTGGTGTTCGTCAGATTGAAGACGTGACGCAGAAGAATGCGGCGGGAGCGGAAGAAACGTCGGTCGAATCGAAGAACCTGACTCAACAGGCTGGTCGTCTGGGTCAACTGGTTGCCCAATTCACGTTGCGCTCGTAATAGTCTCAGTTGAGCCGCGATACACCGTATCGCGCGTACAAAAATTTTAATACGTGCGGAACGTTGTTCCTCGGCTAAACGGGGAAACGCGCAGAACATTGTTCCTCGACTCAACGGGAGATGTCATACCCGAAACGCAAGGGCCTTTTGCGGCGTTTGAACCAGCATTTGGTTAATTTGCCCCTCTGTCAAACCGGCTGTTCGCAATCGCGGGATGAATCGGGTCAGCAAATAGGCCAAACCGGGACCTCCCCCGTATTCTTTCCAAGTTGTCCGGGTCGCAACGTCCATTGCAAGCATAAGCTGACCCCCTAAACCCACATCGAAAAGGTCGCAAATCAGGTCGATGATGACGGAATCCGGCCCATATTTTGTCCGGGCAATTCCGTCATACACCAAAAAAGCACCACTTGCGGCAACTTCACGATGTAAAAACCGATCAGGGTTGCGGTCGGCATGACAGAGAATCATCGAGGAAGCGGGAACATTCCATTGTTCCATCATCTCAATCTGCTCCAACAGGCAGGTTCCATGTTCTGTGTGCGTGATGATCGGAGCACCCGTTTTGTGATGAACCTGCGCAATCGGTTCAGCGATTTTGCGAACAAGAGGTGGAATGTGATGATATTCGCTTGTCAACTTGATGAGACCCGCTTTAACATCGGTTTGTTCCTGATTTCGGTCTTCCAACATGCCAATCGTTATTTCCTGTTCAAGCCGATTGGCGATTTCCTCAACCGTTCCGTTAAAGAGGAGATGATGTTCAGGATAAAAACATTCCCGATGAAAGCCGGTTGTAGCGATGATTTTCAGGCCAGATTTTTGGGACAACATTCGCATAAGAAGAGGGGAGCGTTCGGGGCCGATTGGTTGAGCGTCGACGAGCGAACGACCTCCAGCGTTGTAAAATTCGATCAATTCACGAACGGTTTTATCCGGTTGATCGAGGAGGAGGGGGGGATAAAGTTGGGAGCTTTTCCCGGGCAGAATAACGGTATGTTCATGGGCTTGAGTTATACCGAGTTGATTGGGGTCAACATCACCAGCAACGGTCCGAACAAACGACATGGAGACAAAAGGGCAAAGTGTTCAACAAAGGACCACAATGTTTAGCCGCGATACAACGTATCGCGTGTACAGAGATTTCAATACGCGCGGAACGTTGTTCCTCGGCTAAACGACATATTTAGGTCGCTGCTACGCAGCTCATTTTTTTGTGCTACACCTAACCCGGGGTTGCGGTCGCTTAGGCTCCCTTCACCCCGGGCTACCATAGGGTCGCCGCTATGCGGCTACAGATTGGTTTCACCAAAACACAATCCTTGTTTGTTAAACTGTTGCTCATTCAATTTCAATGAACTTTCAACAATCACTGCCGGGTTGGGAGTGACATGCTGCCAACCTGTTCTTTGGTCTTTGAAACCTGTTCAACCTGTTGACCTTTTTTTTGCTCCAGATGAGCCGCCACTTTTGGTGACTGCAACATCTGGTCAACCAACCAATTCGTATAAACCTTTGCCCCATATTCCGTCATGTGAAAATGATCGATAAAACATTCCTCATCACGCACCGAGTCATTGATGATGTCAAAATTGGGCGAACGAATCACCAGACAATGAGGAAGCGAATTCAACTCGGAAAAATAGGCTTCATACTCATCGCAGTATGCTCGCTCAGTACCATGCCATTTAGGTGGAAGATTAAAGACAACAAAAATACTTCTTTCCTCGCAATACTGGAGAAAATTATTGACATTCTCGCGTGGAATCCTCTGCCGAGATGCCTCTAGTTTTTCCGGCGGGATATTGGGTTCTTGTCCCGACTGGATGCGATCCCAATTTTGTGCTAATTCTTCTCGCTCTGATAGGGCACCCTGCAAGAAACCTTTATCCAGTTGCCACTGCTCATAATACCGTTCTGTTTTTTTAGTCCCCTTCAATGCGTCATACAAAAAAGCTTTTATTTGGTGAACGGGGTATCTGTACCTTCCCAATGATTCTGTATTAAGTGTCTCAAAATGCCCCGAAATATTGCCAAGACGCTCGAGTAATTGCAGCCTTTTTCGATTAATTTGTGCTTCAAAAGTCGCACCAACATGGTCAAAATCAACAATCACCAGACGAACATTTTGGCAGCTCTCTTGATATCGACGCATCAGGGCAAGACATTCCGGCAGACTTCCGCTGTTGAGATTGATTTTTTGGGCACTTGTTTTCATTAGACATGTTGCATAACCTATCATGGTCTTTCGGCGTTGAGGATGGCACAGACCAATTTCGTGCGTAACAGGTGTGTTGGACGGCGGTTACGATACGGATGCGACATGATCTTGAATACCTTGATCTTTGCGTTAAT